>JAJPHV010000099.1 GCA_021325095.1 Chloroflexota bacterium
AGGTCAACCTCGAACAAGCCTGACATGTGCGCCAGCGCAACGTTGAAGACCGGGCTGAATTCGTCCTGCTCGGAGCCAAGCGGCTTGCCGTGCACGGTGGCGGCGATAATCGAGCCATCCGCCGACCAGCTCAGATTGGGCATCCACACCCAGTTACGGGAGAGCGTCGTCGAATACACTTTGAAGTCGAAGAGTTTCTTGAACGCCCCAGCACGCCGAGTCGAACCAGTAGGCCAGGTACTTCCACTTGCCGCAGTGATCGCAGACTGCCGCGATCTCCCTGTCTGTCGGCTTGTGGCCGTTGAAATACTTCTTGATGACCAGGGCGCGCACTTCGTTGGTTGGCCGGATCTAAGGCTGAGAATCTCGCGTCCCAGGCAGAGGGCTTGCCCCAATCCTTACGTCTCTCTCCGCTAATTTCTCATCAGAACGACTCAGCCGTTGAGATCGGTTCGAAAAAACACGCGGATTTCGGTATTCTAGACGCTGTTATTCTGCGTGTCGAGGTGCTGGCGATATGTCACTTCTGCTGACTAATTTCAAACAGGTGATTCCCCAGAATATCCTGACACGTGGGCGGGACTATTACCGGGGCGGGCACGTCGTCGATCTGAATCTGGAAGAGGAGGGCCTCTGGTCGGCGCAGGTCGCCGGAACCGATACTTACGACGTGCAAATTGAGCAGCGTGGCGACGGCACACTGATCTGTAGCTGCACCTGTCCCTACGAGTATGGCGAGCACTGCAAGCACATTGCTGCCGTGCTGTACGCCATCGAGGAGACCTACCCGGAGTACCTGGAAGGCAAAAAGCCCCGTAAGCAGGGGAAAAAGCGGGAAACCCGTGCCGACAAATTGCAGAAAGCGCTGGATGCTGTATCTGACGCGGAACTGCGCGCCTTTGTGCTCGACCTGGCAAGAGAAGATCGGGCCGTCTACAACCGCCTTCTGCTCCAGTTTGGCGGCCCGGACACGACCAGAGGCAGCTATGACCGCATGGTCAAAGATGCGCTGCGTGCCGGGCGCGGCGAGTATGGCATGATCGATTACTGGGGGGCGTCGGCTGCGGCCAAAGGGGTTCAGAAGCTGCTCCAACGCGCCGATGAACTGCTGGCACAGAGTCGTCCCGACGCCGCGCTGCCCATCTATCAGGCAGTGGCGGGTAACGTGGCCGAGGAGCTGGCGAACGCCGACGACTCCAACGGCTACCTGGGGGAGTGCATCAGCAGCGCCCTGGAAGGCATCGAGAAGTGCGCTGCCGGGCTTGCTGCACCGGCGAAGCGCGCCCTGTTCACCTACTGCCTGGACGAAGCGCAGAGCGCGCGCTTCAGCGGGTGGGACTGGCGGTGGGACTTGCTCGACATCGCAGCGAATATTGTCGAAACGCCGGAGGAACGCGCGACGCTGTTCGAGATGCTGGATGAGATTGACGGCCCGGCGAAAGCGTCTCGTGAGGGCCGGAGAGATTTTATGGCCGAGTACGGGCGCGAACAGACCGCCCAGATTCGGCTCAACGTCATTCAACGGCTGGATGGCGACGCGGCAGCCGATGCCTTTATCCAGGCGCACCTGCATTTGCGGCGGTTCAAGGAACTGGTGATTGAGCGCCATATCGAGCACGGCGAGTTCGAGCAGGCGAAGGCGCTCATCATGTCCGCCATGGAGGATGCGAAGAAAAAGCGGTTGCCCAGCCTGTCCGCAGAGTACCGGGACTATCTACTCACGATTGCCGAGCGCGAAGGCGACACGCAGACCGTCATTCGATTGGCGCGGGAGGGATTTGTTCAGCGCGGCGACGAAGACTATTACCAGACACTCAAAAAGGCCGTCCCTGCCGAGCAGTGGTCATCGTTTGTGGAGTCCCTGCTTCGTGATGCGCACCGATCCGATTTTCCTCAGGAAATGAGTGCGTGGATCTTTGCGCGTGAGGGCTTGTGGGATCGCCTGCTGGCGGTGGTCAGGGAGAGCGTTCCTGCCCTGGCCGAATACTACCGCGCCGAGCTGGAAAAGCGCTTCCCCAACGAGATGGCGGCGCTGTATGAGACGTTCTGCCTGAAACTCCTTGCCCGTTCGGGAGATCGCAGACACTACCAACGTGCCTGCGATTACCTGCGCCGCATGAAGCAGTTGGGGCAAATCATCCGTGCTGAGGCGGTGAAGGATATGTTGCGCGGCAAATACCCCAACCGCCGGGCGCTCCTGGATGAACTGAATAAAGTGTAGGGAGTGCCGCATACAAACCTGCTCCAATTGGGAACGAAATCGCACAAGCGCGCAGACTCACCCGCCAGCCATCGCCCCCACGATCCGGAAGGGCTGCGTACCCGCCGCCACTGCGGCGGGTAACAGAGCATCCAATGGCTCGTCCGAAAGGTCCTGACCGCAGGCAAAAAAGCGAATGAATGGTCGGCGCTCTTTGGTAGCGAAATCCCGGATCGTTCCGCGCAGCATGGGATAAGCCGTCTCCAGCGTGTCCAGAACCGAACGCTGGGTAATCGGCCCCTCCACCTGAAGCTCTACTTCACTGTTGACCCGCGCCAGCGTTCGCAGGTGTGCAGGCAGTACAACCCGGATCATGGCAGGATTTGCGCCTCCACCGAAAGCACGCTCGGAAGGTTGCTCACAAGGGGCGTCCAGGTGTCGCCCGAATCAACTGATCCGTAGACCTGCCCGCCCGTCGTGCCAAAATAGATGCCGCACGACTCCAACTTATCAACGGCCAGCGCGTTACGCAATACATTGACGTAGCAGTTGCTCTGTGGCAGTCCATTTGTCAGAGCTTCCCATTCGTGCCCACCTGTTCGGCTGCGATACACGCGGAGCCTGCCATCCGGCGGAAAATGATGCGAGTCGCTTTTGATCGGAATGACATAAATGGTTTCTGGCTCGTGGGCATGTACTGCAATCGGGAAGCCGAAGTCACTTGGCAGGTTGCCGCTGATCTCGTGCCATGATTCGCCCGCATCGTCCGTCCGCATCACATCCCAGTGCTTCTGCATAAAGAGGACGTTCGGGCGCGACGGATGCATGGCTATACTGTGTACACAGTGTCCAACCTCGGCAGTGGCATCAGGCAGTTCGAAGTCAGACTTCAGCCCTTTATTCACGGGCTGCCAGGTCTGGCCGCCATCGTCGGTGCGGAAGGCCCCTGCGGCTGAGATGGCGACAAAAATCCGGTCAGGGTTGTCGGGACTCAAAACGATAGTATGCAGGCACATGCCGCCCGCGCCGGGCTGCCAGAGATCTCCTTTGACGCTGCGCAATCCGGGCAACTCCTGCCAGGTCTGGCCGCCATCCTTCGTGTGGAACAGGCCCGCGTCCTCCACACCCGCATAGAGCGCATCAGGATCGGTCAGAGACGGTTCAAGATGCCAGACGCGCTTGAATTCCCAGGGATGTTGTGAGCCATCGTACCACTTGTGAGTTCCTGGCACGCCCTCGTAGGCAAACTCATTGCCGACGACTTCCCACGTCTTGCCGCCGTCATCAGAACGCTGCATCACCTGCCCGAACCACCCGCTGGACTGCGACGCATACAGACGGTTGGGATCAGCAGGCGTGCCGGTGATGTGGTAAATCTCCCAGCCTGGGAAATGAGGGCCATCGATTTTCCAGTCTTTACGCTGCTCGTCCGAAGTCAGAATGAACGCTCCCTTGCGCGTGCCAACCAGAACACGTACTTGACTCATACCCCTCTCCTTTGAAATGCGTGGCAGACTCATACCATGATAGAACTTTTGTTCTCATTCGTCAAGCGGCAGATTCAGCAATACGGTATCGTCCTGTGTCTGTTTGGCTTCGGTGGTCAACATCACATTGGTGGGCTGCAAGGGGCGAGCGAGGACATCTTCAACGAGGCCAGGAGCAGCGCGCGCAGACTTTGCATCAAGGGCGCGATCTTGAAGAAGCTGCATTTGTTGGCAAGCGGTTCCGCGTAGCGGATTTCGATTCTGGCATCCAGGCGCGGCGCGGTGGTCGCCATGATAGGCCGAATGATGCGGTCATCCGGTTCAGATGTGTCCAAAATTGTGCCTAATTGCCGCCCTCCGTCTATTCTACGCCCCTGGCTGCGCCTGTAATATTAGAATAGCCTGTATCCTGCCGCCGCCAGCGCCACCATCAGCAGACCAAAGCCCAGTTCCTGGAAGCCCACCACCTGTGCGCGCACGGGCCGCCGCTGCACCGATAGTCCGATCAGCGCCCGCACCAGCAGGATTGCCATTGTCAGCGCTGCCAGCCAGGGGGCCAGGCGGAGCCAGGCCAGTCCGCCCAACAGCAGCAAACCGAATCCGTGCGCGGCGAAGACGACGCCCCGATTGGCTGGCTCGCCGCGTTCTGATCGCAGCCGGGCGCGCACGTACAGAATAGACGCCACTGCTCGCGTCACTGGCATCAGCCACAGCAGCAGCGCAGCGATCAGGTTCCAGCCGCCCGCCAGTGCAATGGCCGGGGCCGCGGCGGCCAGCGCCAGCGCGCCAGAAATCTCTGGAAGCGCGTCGCGCCCCCGGTTGGTGGCTGCGCTGGCAACTTGCAGCGCGGCAAACGGAGCCGCCAGCAGGATCGACGGCCAGAACGACACACGGGCTGTCAAGGCCGCCAGGAGGACTGCCAGGCTCGCCAGCGCGCCGTACAGAAGGGCGAATCGCTCCGCCCAGGCTGTGCGCGGGTAGCGCTTGCCCTTCAGCCGATCCTTGATGGCGAACTTCAGGGGCTGGTTCAGCAGAAAAATGCCGAACGCGGCTACCCCCAACCACCAGCCGCCAGCCGAGGGCACAACCAACAGACCGAGCAGCACCGGCTCCAGTACAAACAGCCAGCCGCCGTGCTCGACGGGCAGTGCGATGCTTTTGAGCCGCACTCGCGCTGTATTGCTGTTCGCGGCGTTGTTGACAGCATATCCTGGCATCAGACCGATTCCTCGAGAATCCCCTCACTTAGAAAATCGCGTGCACTTTTGATCGGCGTCAAAGGTGAGTATACTGGCGATTAACGCCACCTCTTTGATGCCGATCAAACAGGACGAGGTGCTCTTGGCGGGTACGCGGGATGCCCTGAAAAGGACCGAGATTTTCGCCGGGCTGCCGCCGTCTGTGCTGGACAGGCTGGCAGACGCGGCGCGCCTGCACAGCGCGCAGCATGGCGACCTGCTCTTTCGCCAGGGCGAGGAGGCCCATACCTTTTACGTGCTGGTGTCCGGGCGGCTGCGGCTGGTGCAGCACACAGCCGACGGCAAGGACGTGACGATGGCGAATTTCGTGCCCGGCGATCTGATCGGGTTGGTGGTGGCGCTGAACCACGAGCCATACCCCGGCAGCGCCGAAGTCCTCGAAGATGCCGAAGTGCTGGCGCTGCCCGGCGACCTGATGTGGCAGCTTATGAACGAGAACGCCCAACTGTCCGTGCGCGTGCTGCGCATGGTCGCTGCCCGCCTGTACGAGGCACACAATCGCATCCGCGAACTGAGCGCCGAGCGCGTGCAGCAGCGCATCGCCCGCTCCCTGCTGCGCTTGGCCGCCAAAGTGGGCGTCAAGGGCGAAGGTGACACCATCCGCCTGGACTTACGCCTGAGCCGCCAGGACCTGGCCCAACTGAACGGCACGACCCTTGAGACTGTCAGCCGCACTCTGACCGCCTGGGAACGCGAAGGCATCATTGAGGCCGGGCGAGAACACATCGTGATCCTCAGGCCGCACCAACTGGTAGTCATCGCCGAAGACTTGCCTCATTGAGTTTGCTCCTACCTGCGAACGATTCTCAGATCTGTTTGATCTGCATCAAAGAAGCCTCTCGCCAACTGGACTAAGCTATCAGTCATCGAAGCGAAGACGAAAAGGGCCGGGAGGCACTTGTGAACCACAACTTCTTGAGCAGACGCCGATTTATGAAGAACAGCATCGTCGCCGCTGGCGCGGTCACGTTGGGCAGCGCTCTGAGCAGCGGAACTTCGGCAGCGTTGGCCGCTACCGGACCGAATGTCCCGCCCACCACCCGCCTGAACTCGACAGCCGTGCCGGAGAACAAGATGAGCGCGGCGCTGCCCGCCATCACCAACCAGATCACGCTGCACACGCCGCACGTCGTCAAGCAGATTGCGCCCGATACGGCGGCTGAAATCTGGTCTTACGAAGGCAGCGCGCCGGGGCCGTTCCTGCACGTCAAAGAGGGTGAGGAGGTCGAATTCACGCTGATCAACGATTCGGGGGTGATGGGCCACAGCATCGACTTCCATGCCGCGCTGCTGCCCTGGGACAAGTACTACCAGGTCGTCCCGGTGGGCGAAAAGCTGACCTTCAAATTCACGCCACCCTATCCGGGCACATTCATGTACCACTGCGGGACGCCGCCCGTGCTGATGCACATCGCCAACGGGATGCACGGCGCGATCATCGTCGAGCCGAAGAACGGCTGGCCGGAGAAAGCGGCGCACGAGTATGTGCTGGTGCAGCACGAATTCTACCTGAGCGACCCGGACGACAAGGGCGTTCGCCGGGGCGACTTCGTCAAGATGAGCCAGGCCCGTCCCGATTTTGTGGTGTTCAACGGCTACCACAACCAGTATTCCGCCGATCCGCTGGTTGCCAACCCGGGCGAACTGGTGCGTATTCATGTCGTCAACGCCGGGCCGACCCTGTTCAGCGCCTTCCACGTGATCGGCACGCTCTTCACGGCAGCCTACGCGGATGGCAACCCGGCCAACAAGCAGGTCGGGATGCAAACCGTCACGATCCCGCCGGGTGGTGGCTACACCGTCGAAATGCGTATCCCCGACGAGGGTATGTACCCCTTCGTCACGCACAGCTTTGCCTACACCGGGCTGGGCGCGCTGGGCGTGCTCAAGGTTGGAAACCCGCCCCCGATGGCCGGCGGCGCATCGCATTAAGCGTCATCAGGCATTCTGTCAATTCCACATCGCTCAAGCGGTTCCTTTCTCAGCACAACGCCTCTCCGCAACCGGAGAGGCGTTGTGCATTCAAGTGAATGCGTTTGCAGATCGCCCGCCTACAAACGGATAACCTGCAACTGCAAGTTTGAAACGGGCCGGGGGTGATCGATGCGGTAAGGACGCGATTGGGGCATGAGCCAGGTGGCAAGGCATTTGAGTGTCCACCGCTCTTGACAACTGAACAAGGCGGCTTCACTGGCCCATGCGAGAACAGCCACGATTCTGCACTATCCACCACCTACAGCCGCCGCCACTGCCGCCCGTCGCGCTCGATCCAGTCATCGGCTTCGGCTGGCCCCCACGTCCCGGCAGGATACTGCGGCAGCTTCGTCAGGCCCTGCTGTGCCCAGCCTTCCAGGAAGCGTGTCATGAGTGCCCAGGCCGCCTCCACCTCGTCGTCGCGGGCGAAGAGCTTGCTGTCACCAAGCATCGCGTCCAGCAGCAGCCGTTCGTAGGCTTCCGGCGTCGGCACACCAAAGGACGTACCGTAGCGGAAATCCATGTTGACCTCGCGCAGCTTGATAGCCTGCCCCGGCAGTTTGGCGTTGAAGCGCATCGTGATCCCCTCGTCCGGCTGGATGCGCAGGATCAGGCTGTTGCCACTCAGCCCCTCGCTGGCCGGACCGAACAGCGGCAAGGGGTTCTTCTGGAACTGAACGGCCACCTCGGTCACGCGCTTGGGTAATGCCTTGCCCGTCCGCAGGTAGAACGGCACCCCCGCCCAGCGCCAGTTGTCGATCAACAGCTTGAGCGCGACGTAGGTTTCCGTCGTGGAATTGGGCCGAACCTCGTCAGTTTCCAGGTAGCCTTTGACCTGTTCGCCCTCCACCGATCCCGCCGCGTACTGCCCGCGCACGCTGTACTCGGCCACGTCGCGCGGGTCGATCAGGCGGGTGGAGCGCAGCACTTTCACCTTTTCGTCGTGGACGGCGTCGGCTTCCCAGGCGACGGGCGGTTCCATCGCCACCAGCGTCATCACCTGCAAGACGTGGTTCTGAATGATGTCGCGCAGCGCGCCCGATTCGTCATAGTAGCCGCCGCGCGTGCCGACGCCCACCGTTTCGGCCACCGTGATCTGGACGTTGTCGATGTATTTGCGATTCCAGAGCGGCTCGAAGATGGCATTGGCAAAGCGAAAGACGGCGATGTTCTGCACCGTTTCCTTGCCGAGATAGTGGTCGATGCGGTAAATCTGATCCTCGTCGTAGACCTGCCGTATCTTGCGGTTCAGTTCGCGTGCCGAGTCGAGATCGCGCCCGAACGGTTTCTCGATGATAATGCGCGTGTAGCTTGTGCTGCGCTGCAAGCCGGCCTGCCCCAAACGGCTGATCACCTCTTCGTACAGGAAGGGCGGCATCGCCAGGTAGAACAGCCGGTTGCCATGCGTATCGCGCTGTTTGTCCAGTTCGCCCAGACGCTGCGCCAGGCGCTTGTAGCCTTCCAGGTCATCCCAGGCCGTCTTTACGTAGAACAGCGAGTCGGCAAAACCCTTCCAGATCGACTCGTTGAGGCCAGTGCGTGAAAACTTCTTGACGTTTTCGTACATCTCCTTGCGCAGCGTGTCGTCATCCCAATCACGCCGCCCAACGCCCACAACGGTACAGGGCTGCGGCAGCAGATTGTCGTGCGCCAGGTTGTAGAGGGCCGGGCCGAGTTTGCGATCTGACAGGTCGCCTGTGATGCCGAAGATCACGATAGTGCAGGGGTCGGGCGTCCGTGCCTCGTCCAGCCCTTCCCGAAGCGGGTTCTCAACGTGATTCAGCAGGGTGTCGGCCATAGTCACGACTCCCAATTTGAGTGAAATATTCCTGGTCGGTCGATGCGCTCGTAGGTGTGCGCACCGAAGAAATCTCGTTGCGCCTGGATCAGATTGGCGGGCAGCCGGGCGCTGCGGTAGCTGTCGTAATAGGCCAGCGACGCGCTGAATGCCGGGGCAGGCACGCCCGCATAGATTGCTTCGCTCACAACCTGCCGCCAATCGTCCTGGTAGGCAGCGATGGCGTCCCGGAACTTGGGCGCCAGCAGCAGATTCAGCAGATTGGGGTGTGATTCGTAGGCAGTGGTGATGTCCTCGAGGAAGACGGCGCGGATGATGCACCCCGCGCGCCAGATGGCCGCGACCTTGTCAATCGGGATGTTGTAGTTGTATTCCTGGCTGGCAAGCTGGATGAGCGCCATGCCCTGCGCATACGAGCAAATCTTGCTGCAATACAGCGCCCGCCGCACCGACTCGATGAACTGCCGCTTATCACCCGTATAGCCGCCAATTGCACCCGGCCCGGCCAATTGCTGGCTGGCAGCGACTCGCTCCTCCTTGTACGAGGAGATGATGCGTGCTTCGACGGCGGCGGTCATGGTGTGGGTCGGTGCGCCCAGGTCGAGCGCGTTCTGGCTCGTCCATTTGCCCGTACCCTTTTGCCCGGCCTTGTCCAGGATGTAATCGACAAGCTGGCCCGGCTGCCCCTGATCGTCGTCTTTGCAGAAGATTCTGGCCGTAATCTCGATCAGGAAGGAGTTCAGTTCGCCCTGGTTCCATTCGTTGAAGGTGTCGGCCAGTTCGGCGTTGCTCAGGCCCAACACCCGCTTGAGGATGTCGTAGCTCTCGGCGATCAACTGCATATCGCCGTACTCGATGCCGTTATGCACCATCTTGACGTAGTGGCCTGCTCCGCCCGGCCCCAGATACGTCACACAGGGCGCACCGTCAGGCGCTTTGGCCGAGATGGCGATCAGGATGTTTTTCACCTCGTCGTAGGCTTCGCGTTTGCCGCCGGGCATCAGGCTTGGCCCCCACAGCGCGCCTTCCTCGCCGCCGCTAACGCCCAGGCCCAGGAAGCCAATACCTCGGGCTCCCAGTTCCTTCTCGCGCCGCTCACTATCCTGGAAAAAGCTGTTGCCGCCGTCGATCACCAGGTCGCCAGGTTCCAGGAAAGGCAGCAGTTGGTCGATCACGGCATCAACGGGCGGGCCAGCCTTGACCATGATCTGGATTTTGCGCGGCTTTTTGAGCATTGAGACGAATTCTTCAATGGTGTCCGCGCCGCCAATGTGCTTGCCCGCAGCAGGCCCGGCCATGAATTCGTCTTTGGTAGCGGTAGTACGATTGTAGACGGCGACTTTGAAACCGTTGCGCTCGACGTTTAACACGAGGTTCTGGCCCATCACGGCCAGCCCGATCAACCCGAAGTCGTAATCGCCCATGAAGTAAACCTTCTCCCCATTGAAATAAAGCCTGAGTGATGAGGACTGAGTCAATGACAGACATTAACCTCACCCCCAACCCCTCTCCGCTTCACAGAGTTCGCAGAGAGGGGAGCAATACCTGCCTGATGCCGCTCAGTTCCCCTCTCCAGTTGGAGAGGGGGCAGGGGTGAGGTCAACTACGCAGTCCTCAGTCCTATATTACTTGCGCTTTTCGGCGGCAGCAGCAATGGCGTCCAGCACCTTGTGCAAACCTCGATTTACGTCGCCGGACAGGTGCAGCCGTATCACACGGCGGCCATGCCCTTGCAGCGATTGCAGATCGCCCGCCGCCTGGGCCTGCTTCAGCACACTGAATCCATACGTGGCTTCTGGGATGGCCGGATTGGTAGCGTCATCGACGGTGAACTGGATGAACAGACCATTGTTCGGCCCGCCCTTGTGAAGCTGGCCCGTCGAGTGCAGGAAGCGCGGCCCGAAGCCCAGTGTGACGGCTCGCTTGAAAGTATGGCGAATCTTGCGGCGGATCAGCTCGAGTGACTCGACGTATTCCGGCGACATGCGCAGGTAGGCCATCAGCGCCACATAATCGCCGGAGCGGGCCATGCTCAGGAAGCCCGCCAGCAAGCCGGCCAGCTCGGAAGCGTTGTAGCTGTGCTGCCTGCACAGGTCTTGCAGTGTGCTGGCGGTGGATGCATCCGCGAACAGACTCACGCCGTCTTCGGTCAGAACAGGTTGTGCCTGCGGCAAATGCCCCTCTTGCTTGAAGGCATCCAGCAGGCGGTTGGTATTGTTCTTGCTTTCGGTCACGTTCGGCTCGTCAAACGGGTTGATCTTGAGGATCATGCCCGCCACTGCCGTTGCAAACTCCCAGCGGAAGAACTCCGCGCCGATGTCATAGGTATCGCGCAGTTCGAGCCGGACGATGGGGTGGCCTGCCTCTTGCAGCATCCGCACCTGCGTATCTGGGTTGCCGTTGGAATTGTCCAGCCGCAGGTAGACAAACAGGCGGTCATCGTCGTAGTCGTGCGGCAGCCCCACTGTTGCGCCCGTGACCGGGACGATACCTTTGCCTTCTTTGCCCGTGCTTTCCGCAATAAGCTGCTCGGCCCAGTCGCCAAAGCTGGCGATCTCCGGGCTGGTGATGAACGTCACCTTGTCGCGCCCCTGGCCCGCCAGCACACCCATGATCGCGCCCAGCCAGATGCCCGGGTGGTTGTTCCCGGTCACGTTCGACCCGCAGGCGTTCTGCATCTCGATGCCCCTGTCCATGATCTTCTCGAAGTCCAGGCCGATCAGCGCCGCCGGAACCATCCCAAAGTAACTGAGTGCCGAGTAGCGCCCGCCAATGTCCTCCGGGTTCAGAAAGATATGGCGGAACTTGAGGTCTTTGGCCCAGCCTTCGAGCCTGGAGCCGGGGTCGGTGATGGCGATGAAGTGTTCACCCGCGTCCGCGCCATACTTTGCGTAGAAGTAGCGCTGCATGGACAGCGTTTCGAGCGTCGTGCCAGATTTCGAGGCGACGATGAACACCGTCTTGCTCAGATCAACCGTTTTCTCAGCCTCTTCAATGGCTGCCGGGTCGGTGCTGTCCAGCACGATCAGTGCCGGGAATCCGCTTTGCTGGCCGAATGTCTTCCACAGTACCTCCGGCGCAAGGCTGCTGCCGCCCATGCCGAGCAGGACCACATGCTTCCAGCCCAGCCGGCGCGATTCGTCACGCAGGTCGGCCAGCCGCTTGCGATCCACGCGGCCATCGCTGGCGACGGTCAGCCAGCCCAGGCGGCTGGTGATGCTCTTGACGTGCTCTGGCTCGGTTTTCCACAGCGAGGCGTCGCGCGCCCAGAAGCGCGTAATGCTCTTTTGCTCGCGCAGGCGTTTGATTTCGGCCTCAACAGCCTGCTGGTAAACGCCGAGCACCAGCTTTTGGCGCTGCATGAAGCCGCTCATCAGCAACTTGCGCTTGCCCTCAATGCGCTCGATCAGCTTCCTGAACGACTCGGAGAAAGCCTCAACGCCATCCTCCTGCAACTGCCTGGTGATGCGATCCAGTTCGATGCCGACTTCGGCCAGTTTGTCAAGCGTCTCCTGTGCCTGGTCGATGTCCTGTTCCAGTGTGGGTGCGACTTTGCCATGATCTTTGAAGGCCATCAGGGTCGCCTTCGGCACAGTGTTGACTGTATCGGGGCCGATCAGTGAATCCACGTACATCGTATCCGGGTAAGCTGGATTTTTGGTTCCGGTGCTGGCCCACAGTGGCCGCTGGACGCTCGCGCCCGCTTCACGCAGCCGGGCAAAGCGCTCGCCGTAGAAAATCTGCTTGAAGTGCTTGTAGGCGACTTTGGCGTTGGCAATGGCGATCTTGCCAAGCAATTGGTTGTTGGCCGAGACGCGATCCAGGTCGCGCCCCTGCGCGGCGCGGATGTTGTTCTCAAGCTGCTTATCGACCATCGTATCGATGCGGCTCAGGAAAAAACTCGCCACCGAAGCCAGGTGATCGATGGGCAAACCCGCGTCGAGGCGTCGCTCCAGAGCGCGGATGTAACGCTCCGCCACCTCGATATAGTTGGCGACGGAAAAAAGCAGCGTCACGTTAATGTTGACCCCGGCGAACAGCGCTTCTTCAATGGCGGGCAGTCCAGCGGGCGTGCCCGGAATCTTGATCATCAGGTTGGGGCGGTTTACGGCTTTGAACAGGCGCTTGGCCTCGCTCAAGGTCGTCTCCGTATCGTTGGCAAGCAGCGGTGACACTTCCAGGCTGATGTAGCCGTCTCTGCCATTCGTGCGGTCAAAGATAGGCCGCAGCAAATCGGCGGCGTGCTGAATGTCCTCGATGGCGAGTTTGTCGAAAGCTTCGTTTGCATCCAGGTCAGACGTTTCCAGAATCTGCTCGTCGTAGAAATTGCCCTCGCCAATCGCCTTCTCAAAGATGGTCGGGTTCGAGGTCATTCCCATGACGCCATATTCGTCGATCAAACGCTGTAACTCACCGGACTGGATCATGTCGCGGCTAAGGTTGTCGTACCAGATGCTCTGTCCGTATTGCTGGACATCAACGGGGGGATTACCTGCCATCATAAGCCTCCACAAGCGGCAAAGCGCCACTAACCGGTTTGTTCACAAGGACAATTGGAGAACACAAATTGCTGCGCAATAGAGCAAGTATACAACCAGTCCAGCCGGAGGGGTGCGGTTAGTTGTGGGAGAGTATCAGGAACTTGAAACAGCTGTCGCACTGATGCGAATGCGCTACCACGCCTTGACAAAGACGGTGTCGATGACCAGGAGCTTGTTCTGATCGACGCCGGGCGCATCCACGCGCACGTTGTCAATGGGCTGGTAGACGGCCATGTACAGCGGGTAGGCGCCGGTGACGATGGAATTGTCCGAGGGCAGCGTGATCTCGCGCTCGTCGATGTAATAGCGGCCCGTCAACCAGCGGCTGGTTTCCCAGGGCACACCCGGCACTTTGGGCGGGCCATCCGCCGAAGTCAGCAATCTGCCGTCTGTACCCAGAATGTAGACGCCGATGCTGTAATCGCGCTCTACCGGTCTATCCACCGACCACCACAGCCGCATCTTGACCGTCTCGCCCCGCCGTCGCACGGTCACCGAAGGCGGCCCGTTACTCTCGATGTCAATGCCGTGAAAGCGCAGGCCGTTCGCAAAGAGGACGCCCTGCGGGTTAGGTGGTCCCTCGTACAGGCGGAACAGCGCGTCCCATGGCCCGACGAACGGCCCCGCCAGCCGGCCCTGCCTGACGGCCTCATACAGCGCGGGTGTTTGCGCGCCACCCAGCGCCAGATACCAGACCCGCCGATAGCCCGCCGGGTCTTTGACCACCTTCAGCCCTTCCGGGAAAAAGACCTGCGTATAGTAGTCCAGCACCTCCGCAGGCAGATTGACCCTCGGATCGATGACCAGCACGTCTCCGGCCTGCTGATGCTCGGCCAGCCACTTGAAACTGGTCAGCCAGCCTGCACTGTACATCGCATAGCTTTCCGGCACAGGCCAGACCACGCCCACCACCAGCAGGGCCGAGACCGCAGCATACCCGACGCGCGGCAGGCTTTTGATAGCAGGTAACAGCGAAAGGCCCCAGCCGACCCACATGGCGAAGCCCATCGGAACCCACCACAGGTGGTACGGTGTGAAGAAGTTCATCACCGGCGCGATCAGGTACATCCCGACAGGAGCCAGCATCCACACTACGAAAACGGCCGCCTGGCGGCTGAACCCGCAGCGCCGGATGATCAGCACGGCGGCGACGGCCACCAGCCCGATCCACAGCGGTGTCAGGTAGCCGAAGGTGTCCGAATAGAAATAGCCAAGCGCAATACCGAACGGATCGTGGTGAAGGGTTCCCGATCCGGCGATGTGGCCGGGAACCCAGACCAGCTTGGAAATGATCTCCGGCGCAGCCAGCACCGCCGCGATCAGGCCCGGCAACCACCACTGTAGGACTCGGCGGCGGTACATAAACAGCGTGTACAGGCCGAGCATGGCATAGCCGACCACCGCCGATAGATGCACGTAAAACATGATCGCCATGCAAATGCCGAGCGGCACGGCGCGGCGCACGGTGGGGCGGTTGAAGTAGCGCAGCGTCAGCCACAACGCCCAGGGCATCAGCGAGGCCAGCAAGATATAGCCGCGCAGCAGGACACTCAGATAGGCGACGAAGCCCAACCCACCATAGGCCAGCAGGGTCAGCAGCGCCGCTCTTTGCCCGAAGAGCTTGACCGTAACCCGGTACAGCATGGCCGCGCCCAGCAGAAAGGCATAGACAGACAGCAGCCGCACCACGAAGGGATGAATGCCGACGAAACTGCGCCACAGCCCGATCAGCAGGTAGGACAGCGGCGGCCAGTCGTAAGGTGTCCAGCGGATGATCTGCAAAGGCGAGCCGAAGGTCTGCCACACCGACCAGATTTCGTCGAAATCCATTTCCAGGCCGGGCAGGCGCACCAGCCGCGTCGCCGTCAGCAAGACCAGGATGACGGCTACAAGGATCACCTGGTAACGGGGCCGGGTCAATTCGTTGAGTCGGCTGCGCACGCTAGTCCTCGCTCAAAAACTTGCTGCCAGATAGTCAATGACCGCGCGGAACGTCGCGGCGTACATCGCTTCCTCCGCAGCCGGAATCCGCTGGGGCGGCACGTGTACCCACAGCCGGGCCTGCATTTCCGCCGTGCTGCCAACGTATTGCGCCAGACGTGCCGCTGGCATCGCCACCCGCTTGCTCAGGATTTCCAGCGTCTGGCTGGCGGCGCCAGGCGCGAGCTGTGAAGCGATCAGGTCTCGCCAGCCCACCAGTGCTTCGTCGCTGATAAAAGGCAGCCAGTGATCGGGAGAGGCGGCTGCCAGCGCCGGGTAGTCGCTTTCCGGTATTCGGGCGCGATCCCGTTCATCCAGGTAGCCAAGCAGCAGATGCAGCGCCAGGTTACGTTCGGCTGGTGGCTGCCAGCCGTCAGCCTCGACGAAGCAAGGAAACAGCAGTTCGGTGCACCATATCTCGTCCATGGCCAGATGACCGGCATACCCTGCGATGAAAGCGGCCATTGCATTGTCTTGCACGCTGCCCCGTCGCAATTCAGGATAGCGGTTCAGCATGGCGACTGCGGGCGGTGGCTCAATCACGGGGCGATACTCAAAGAAATGCGTATCGGCACGGTTGATTCCGGATGAGACGCGGGCGTCCGGGGCTATACTGCCCAGCAGGAAAGCGCCCCACTCCGCACACAAAAGATCGTGGACTGAACCAGACAGGCGCGCATCGCTGATCAGGCGATGTGCCAGCGCCATATGCATAAAAGGGGTCGGCATGACCCTCGTCCTCCGTACAGGCGCACGAGTATACCTGAACGACGGGCAAATGCCAGAGTGTTGCCTGTTCGCGCAACCTCGGCTATAACCAACCGCCAGAGTCCGAGCGACAAGAACCAACGTAACTATGCTGCGTTTTAGAATTGCTTTTTTGCTGATCCTGGTCCTGTTCAGCGTCGCCTGCGACCCGCTTGCGCCCGAACCGACGCGCGTGGTCATCGTGCTGACGCCGACGCCCACCCGGACACCCCTGCCCACGCCAGAACCTACTGCTACCAATACGCCCACCCCGGAACCACCTACCGCGACGCCCACCCCTACTCCCTTCGTCTGCGACGAAAAGCAGGGCCAGGTGGTCACGCTTACGTTCACCAGTAAAATCGCCGGGGTTGACGTGCCTTACCGCGTCTATTTGCCGCCCTGCTACGCGGACACAACGCGCCGCTATCCCTACGTGATCCTGATGCATGGCTCCGACCAGGATCATACCGAATGGACGGATCTGCTCAAGGTGAACGAAGCGCTTGAAACGGGCCTGGAAGTCGGGGCGCTGCCGCCGATGATCCTGGTCATGCCCTATGGCGGTGATCTGGCGAATACCAATGTGTTCAAAGACGGCGCATCGTGGGAGAGCGTGGTCGTCAATGAACTGATGCCAGAGATCGAGAAAAACTTCTGCACCTGGAACGCCCGCGAAGGTCGCGCCATCGGCGGCATTTCGCGCGGTGGTTTCTGGGCCTTCGAGATCGCCCTGCGACATATTGACCTGTTCAGCGCCGTCGGTGGACACAGCCCCTTTTTCGACGCGCAAAGTGCGCCACCGCAATACAACCCGCTCAGTCTCGCCAAAACGGTGCAGTTCCCGCCGGGCTTGCAGCCGCGCATCTGGCTGGATGCGGGGAAAGACGATTATGCACGCGCCAACGTCGAAATCTTCCAGAAGACCCTTGCCAACCGGAACATTGATCCGGGTTATACGATGAACCCGGTGGGTAAGCACGAAGTCGCCTACTGGGCGCAGCACGTGGCCGAGTATCTCAGTTTCTACGGTCAGACGTGGCCGCGCGCTATCGAGGATTTGCCAAGCTGCCTTCAGTGAGTCCTTTAGTGAGTGCCGATGACTGTAACCTTACCAGTTCCGTCGAGGGGAGCACCTGGCTTTGGGGTATGGGAAGTCAGACCCTGGGTTCGGGCATATCCTGGAAAACTCCGCTTGACAGAAGGTAAGTTTTCCTTAAAATCTTGCGGTGGTGTAACGATGCGAGATCAAGTCCTGAGCATACTCCTGCCCTTCACTCACCCACGAGGCGTGAGCAGGGAAATGTTTTTTCAAAGCGGAGAGCCATTCCTGGCTCTCTTTTTTTGCCTGTTGACCGCCCGCCTGGGGAGAAACTGGTGAGGAAAGGGCGTTGACCACATTACGTCTGCCGGGGTTGATCGACGTGCACGTTCACCTGCGCGAACCCGGTGCTGAATATAAAGAGGACTTCGAGTCGGGCAGCCGGGCGGCGCTGGCGGGTGGCTTCACGATGGTGCTGGCGATGCCCAATACGCAGCCACCGCTAATCGATGCTGCCAGCTTGAAGATCGCGGAAGACGCAGCTTCGGCAAAGGCGCTGTGCGATTACGGCTTCCACCTGGGCGCGAGTGGATCGAACGTCGAGACGGCAGCCGCATTGGCGCAGCGCGTGTGTGGATTGAAGATGTATCTGGACGCAACTTATGGGCCATTGCTCATTCAAGACCTGGCAACGCTTCGAGAACACTTCGCCCGCTGGCCCAAGGACCGGCCCATCCTATGCCACGCGGAAGAACGAACCCTGGCGGCGGTCCTGATGGTCGCCCATCTGGAAAGGCGCAGTGTGCACATTTGCCACGTCAGCCGCAAAGCCGAGATCGAACTGATCCGCGACGCAAAGATGCACGGCATCGACGTGACCTGTGAAGTGACACCGCATCATCTGTTCATCGTGCAGGAGGATGTGCCCCGCTTCCTCTCGCCAGGGCGCAGCCAGGTTCGCCCCTCGCTGGCAACCAGAGCCGATCAGCAGGCGTTGTGGGACAATATGGAGTTCATCGATTGCATCGCCACAGACCACGCCCCACATACCCTTGCCGAAAAGGATGGAAACGCTCCACCGCCCGGCTTCCCCGGCCTGGAAACGGCACTGGCGCTGATGCTGACCAGAGTTCATGCCGGGAACATCGAACTGGATGCCGTAACCGCCCGGATGGTCGATAACCCCCGCCGCATCTTTGGCCTGCCTGAACAGCCGGAGACGTGGATCGAGGTTGATCCAGATGCGACCTGGACAGTCCGCAACGAGGAGGTCGTCTCGCGCTGCGGCTGGAGTCCGTTCGCCGGATCAGTCTTGCGCGGGCGCGTGCAGTCGGTCACGCTGCGCGGGGAATGTGTGTATCGTGGGGGGCAATTTTTCGTAAAAGCTGGAACCGGGCGCAACGTCGCCCCGGCCTATCGATAGAGGAGAGCGAATCATGACCTTTGCCGCCAGTACGATTAACGTGGAGACGCACCGCCTGCCGTTCGAGGCCCAACACGACGGGCGTTTCAAGGGGCAGTCCATCCTGTCCATATCGCAATTCAACCTGGACGACCTGGGCTACGTCTTCGACGTGGCCGAGGAATTCCGCCTGATGGTCAAGCGAGTCGGGTCATTGAATCTCCTCAGGGGCTATATCCTGGCGAACCTGTTCTACGAGCCGTCCACGCGCACATCGTCGTCGTTCCTGGCGGCAATGCAGCGCCTGGGTGGAACGGCCATTCCGATCAACGAAGTCCGCTATTCGAGTGTTTCCAAAGGCGAATCGCTGCCAGACACGATCCGCACCCTGGAAGCCTACGCGGACGTGATCGTGCTGCGCCATCCCGAAGTCGGTTCGGCAGCCCTGGCTGCCCAGTATGCGCGCAAGCCAATCATCAACGCAGGTGACGGAATCGGCGAGCACCCGACCCAGGCACTGCTCGACCTGTTCACAATCTTGCAGGAGCGCGGCGGGATCAGCGGCCTGACGGTGACCATGCTTGGCGACCTGAAATATGGGCGTACCGTGCACTCGCTGGCGAAGCTGCTCTCCCTGTTTGACGTGCAGATCAATTACGTGTCGCCTGAAATCCTGCGGATGCCCGCCGACCTGGTGAGCCAGCTTGCCGCCAAAGGCACGCGGCAGGCTGAATACACCGATCTGCGCGAGGTGCTCGGCGCGACGGACATTCTGTACGTAACGCGCATCCAGAAGGAGCGTTTCACCGACCCGGCCGAGTACGACAGCGTGAAGGACAGCTACGTCATCACGCCGGAGATCATGGCGCAGGCCAGGCCGAACATGGTCTTGATGCACCCGCTGCCGCGCGTCGGCGAGATCAGTATGGACGTGGACAGCGACCCGCGCGCTGCCTACTTCCGCCAGATGGAATACGGCGTCTACGTGCGGATGGCACTGCTGGCGCTGGTGCTGGGGAAAGCCTGATGGACTTCTTTTCGATGCTTGGCGAGCGGGCAGAGAGGATCAACAGCCTGCTGTGCGTGGGCCTTGATCCGCACGGCGAACTGCTGCCCGAACCCACTGCCGACGCTGCCCGTGATTTCTGTTTCCGGCTGATCGACGCGACGGCAGACGTAGCGCTGGCCTTCAAGCCGAACAGTGCCTTTTTTGAAGCGTTTGGCAGCGCCGGGTTTGCCGCGCTCAAGGATGTGATCGCCCACGTGCCGGAGAGTATCCCGGTCA
Organism: Chloroflexota bacterium; assembly: GCA_021325095.1. Taxonomy (GTDB): domain Bacteria; phylum Chloroflexota; class Anaerolineae; order Aggregatilineales; family UBA2796; genus JAJPHV01. The sequence continues at coordinate 19,716 of JAJPHV010000099.1, forward strand.
TCCTGGATGCCAAGCGCGGCGACATCGCCAGCACCGCCGAGGCGTATGCGCGGGCGGCCTTTGACGAACTGGGCGCGACGGCCATCACCCTCAGCCCCTACCTGGGCCGGGATGCCATAGAGCCATTCGTCCGTCGGCCCGACAAGGGCGCGTTCATCCTGTGCAAAACGTCCAACCCCGGCGCGGACGAGATTCAGAATCTACCGGTGGATAAGCGTCCGCTGTATGGGGTCATCGCAGAGCGGGCGCTGTCGTGGAGCCAGTATCACAACGTCGGATTGGTCGTCGGCGCAACCGACGTTGAAGCAATGGCCCGCATTCGAGAAGTTTCGGACGCATGGCTCCTTGTGCCGGGCGTTGGCGCGCAAGGCGGCGATCTGCAAGCCGCACTGACTGCCGGACTCGGCGATTCCCATACCGGGCTGATCATCAACGTATCGCGCTCGATTGCGAAGGCAGCTGATCCGCGTGCTGAGGCAGCACGGCTGCGCAACCAGATCAACGACCTGCGCACGAAAGTGCGGCCTCATCGTAATCGTCCCAGCCAGCCTGATAGCCTGATCGACGGTTTGGCAAGGGCGCTGGCTCAGGCGGGCTGCGTGAAGTTCGGCAACTTCACGCTAAAATCCGGCAAGGTGTCACCTATCTATCTCGATCTGCGGCGGCTGGTATCCTACCCCGACGCACTGCGCACCGTTGCCAGCGCCGTCAATCAGGTGCTCGGCGACCTGGAATTGGATCACATTGCTGCCATCCCCTACGCAGCGCTGCCCATCGGCACGGCAGCGGCCTTGCTGTCGGGCCACTCCCTGATCTACCCCCGGCGCGAGGTGAAAGGCTACGGGACGAAGGCCGACATCGAGGGCGTCTACCGAACTGGCGATACAGCGGTGCTGCTGGACGATCTGGCGACGACGGGCGAAACCAAATTCGAGACGGTGGATAGGCTGAAAGCCGCCGGGTTGGTCATCACGGACATCGTGGTCGTCGTTGACCGTGAACAGGGCGCAAAACAGACAATTGAGGCGGCTGGCTACCGGTTTCATGCGGTTGCGACCCTGCGCCAACTGCTCGACGCCTGGCAGCGGCAGGGTGTTCTGTCCGCCGAGCAGCGCCGCATGGTGGACGCTTACTTGGCCGCAGAAACCTGATCACGGTTCACTATGTACCGCTTCCTGTACCGTCATCTGCTGTCACGCCCGGACGCCGAACTGATCCACGACCTGACGTTGGGCGGGCTGCGGCGTGTCGGCGGGATCACTCCGGCACGGGCATTGCTGGAAAAGGTGTTCTCGCCCAATACCGAGGGCCTGGCGGTCAGCGCCCTGGGCCTGCAATTTGCCCACCCGCTTGGGCTGGCGGCGGGCTTTGACAAAAATGCCACGTGCATCCCGGCCATGAATGCGCTCGGCTTCAGCTTTGTCGAGGTCGGGACGGTCACGCCGCAGCCGCAGCCGGGCAATCCACGTCCGCGCCTGTTCCGCTTGACGGCGGATGAAGCATTCATCAACCGCATGGGCTTCCCAGGCGCTGGGCAGGAAGCAGTTCGCCACAATTTGCGCGCGTTACGAAAGCGCTGTCCCGTCGGCATCAGCCTGGGCAAGAACAAAGCGACTCCGCTGGCTGACGCGCCTCAGGACTATTGCGCGGTCCTCCACTGCCTGTATCCCTACGGCGATTTTTTCGTGGTCAACGTCAGTTCTCCGAATACGCCCGGCCTCCGGGAGCTACAGACCAGGGAACATCTGGACACCATCCTGACCAGCCTCAAAGCCAGCATGCATGATCTGGCGAATGGTTCTCAGGCCAAACCGCTGCTCGTCAAAATCTCGCCGGACATGACCTGGGCGGAGATCGATACCGTCCTGGAACTTGCCCTGCGCTACCAGATCAGCGGTGTCGTCGCCACTAACACGACCACTGATCATGCGGCGCTTCAGAACCAGTATGCAGGTGAAGTGGGCGGCCTGAGCGGGCGTCCCCTGCGCGAACGATCCAACGAGATCATCCGCTACATCTACCGACAGACGGGCGGAGAACTGTGCATTATCGGCGTTGGGGGAATCTTTTCGGGCGACGACATCTGGGACAAACTGCGGAGCGGGGCCACGCTCGTCCAGGCATACACCGGCCTGATCTATGGTGGCCCCGCGTTTGTCAAAAAGGCGCTGGCCCGGCTCCGCCAGCGAATGCGCGAAGAAGGCATCGACAGCCTGAGCGCGCTCAGGCCCTCACCCTAACTCCCTCTCCCAAAGGGCGAGGGACTTAAAGAGTCGGATAATCACACTTCCCCCGTAGGAGAAGGGCCGGGGATGAGGGCCAAACTACCCGGCAGCTTCACCGGACGTACAGGTACAGTTCCCCCGGCTGCAAGTTGTGGTGCTTCTGGCGCGGATTCATCTGGCGCAGTTCGTCTGCCAGCGCTCCGGCGGGGATTGTATTCATCGGGTACATATCGTTGTGCCCGCCGATCAGCACGTCCCATCCCAGTTCCTTCGACAGCCAGGCGGCCTCAATGGGCAGCAGATTGCCGGTAATATTCATCTGCTCGCGGTAGGCATCGCGCCCGTTGGCTGCGACCATTGCCACGTCGGCACGGGGCAACGCTTTCATGCGTTCCAGGTAGCCGGGGTAAGCCAGCGTGTCGCCGGAGTGGTAGAAGGTCACGCCGTTCATCTCGATCAGGAAGCCGAGCCAGCGATAGCCGCGCTGATCGTGATCGAGTTCATAGTGGGCGGCGGGGATGGCCGTCAGCCGGGCGCTGCCAAGCTGAATGGTCTTGTCGGTGGGGGCGACGATTCGGCGTTCCGGGGCGATGTCAGCTTCGTCTAGCACTTCCTGAGTCCAACCGCTGATCACGAATTTGGCCTGCGGGGAGGCGCTTGCCAGCGGGCCGAGCGTCATTGGGTCGGCGTGATCCATGTGTTCGTGCGAGCACAGCACGTAAGCAGCATTGGTGACATCGCCCGGCTCGACGGGCGGCGGAAAAGCGCGGCGGAAGAGCGTGGCATCAATGCGCTCCGCCACCGAGTCGGACAGGCACGGATCGACGTAGATGATTTCCGAACCGCCGCCCTTAAGCGCAACGCCCATCTGCCCCAGGCCCCAGATCGCCAGACAGCCGGGCGGCACGCGCAGATCGTTCATCTGCCGGATCAGGTCTTTTCCGTAATATGTCGTCATAATGCTCCTTGATTAATTCGCCTCACTCTGGAAGGCATGGCGTAGCCAGGCTTGTTCTCCTCTCTGCTTGCGGAGAGGGGCCAGGGTGAGGTTCTGCCTGACTCAAGCGATATTCAAACTGCCGGGGTCAGCTTTCCAGCGATGACCGGAATGCCCAGGCCCGGCGCGCCCGGACTCGACATGATGTACTGCTGGCCGTAGCGCGCCAGGATCTCCAGGCCGATGGCGGCCCGGTGCACGCGCTCGCGCCCGGTCTGGATGGCGGCGCCTTCCAGATGTGCACCGCTCGGATAGATATTCGGCGCGTTGCGCAGGCCAAACTTGAGATAGATCGGTGCGCCGACGCGGATCAGTTCGGGCAGTTCATAATAACGGGTGAAGCCGCCCAGTCCGTCCGGCCCTTCGATGTACAGGTCAATCGGGATCGAGATCACCTGTCGGAGCGCCGCCAGCCGTGCCAACGAAATGTCCGAGGCGACGTTGATCGTGTTCAGTCCGGCGTCTTCCAGCAGCTTGATACCGATGGGGTTAGCGGCCCCGACCAGCGCCGACGCCTTCATAATCAGGTCGGGTGGCAGGATGCCACGTTCGCGCGCCTTGCCGATCAGCCAGATCAGCCCCTCGTCCGCAGGCAACACGCTGCGCAGACCTAGCTCCACACCGCGCATCACGTCGGTCAGTGCGTAGACGAGCTGATCCATGCCCGTATGCCGCCAGGCGAATATCTTGCCGTCCGGCGTGAGCGGTTGGGCCGTGCCTTCCCAGGGCGCACGCGGCCCCACAAACAGGCAGACTTCCATCCTGTTTTCGTGGCCGAGCCGTGCCATCTCGCGGATTTCGGCCTCACTGAGCAGCATGATCCCGCTGCCCTGCGAGACGCGATGTACGGTAACGCCCAACGTCCTGGCCGTATCGATGACGGCTTGCAAGGCGGCAGGCCCTTCGACGCTGGGAATCTCAATGCGATAATGCGCGCCATCCGGAAATCGCAGCGGCGATGAGGGCAGATCGTGGCGATCACCGGGCGGCAGACCCAGATCCTGTAGGAATTTCCTGGCAGCGTCCACTGTAGCCCCCTGGTGGGTAGTAGGACAGGCGGTTAGCCCATTCCAGTCACCCTCAACATAGTACGCTGAGGTGACTGATACTGTCAAGGAATTGTCTGGCTGCCTTCAATCCAGGTGGACGACTTCGGTAATGCGGGCGAAACTGTGGACATCGCCAGAATTAGCATGTCGGACACCGCCAAACCTCAGCGGAATGGTCGTGTCGAACGCTTTTCCCGCACCTTGAAGGCGCGGACCTCATCGATTTGCTGGAACGGCATGATTTTGATTTTGACGGCGCCTGGGTCGGCTCTCGAACACTGCCTGGAGCGCGAGTCCAAGACCTGCTGCCCAGAAATGCGGAAAAGTCACCCGGCACAGCCTTTGGAGGTGACTGATTACCTGCCTTCGGTGACTTCGATAATTTCGTCGGCCAGCAGACCATGCGCCTCACGGTGCACGGCTATCGCCGCCTCTTTGTCCGGGGCCTCGACAAGGCAAAATGCGCGTCCGGTGTTCAAGTCATACCAGTATTTCAAGTATCGAACGCCGTATTTGGCCTGGACTTCAAGGTCTTTTCTGTGTGCTTCTTCAATACCTTCGGAGGTCATCCCTTCCACTTTGTGGTGAATGTCCAGGTAGAGCGGCATGACGAACTCCTTTCCTGATCTCACTGAATGTTCGAGAGGGCAGGTCGTGACGTCGGATGATCGGCGTCGGGATGGACACACGTCAGGATCGATCTATGAGCTTGCGCCCACCCCATTCCCCGCTGTTGCTTGTGCCAACGAAGCCCATCAAGATGGGCGATCCGATAGCCGCTTCGCCCAGTTCCAGCGCTTTCCGCCAGTATTTCGCGGCCTTCGTGTAATCCTCCTGCAAGGTCGCCACAAAGCCAAGCTGCCAGTAGGCCATCTGCTGCGAATACTTGAAGTTGATGTCTTGGGCTTCGCGCAGACCGCGTTCGATCCATTCCATTGCCTGGTCAAACTCGCGCCGGGCAATCGCCAGCAAGCCCATGACTTCGATGCAAAATACGCTCTCCGACCACTTGTCCCCGTTTTTCTCGAATCTGTCCAGCGCTTCCCGTGCCAGACGTTCCGCCGTCTGTAAATCGGCGTCCATAATTGCACGGATGGTCAGGAACTGTTTTGCTTTGGCAATGGCCCACTGGTCATCGATACGAGTCGCAACCTCAAGGCACTCCTGCGCGGCTGCCAGCGCCATATCGACCTCGTTGACCTGGCTGGCCGTAATGAAAAGGCTGATTAAGGGCACAATCATCAATTCATCGTAACCGCGCACGTGCTCAATAATGCCGATGCCTTCTTGCGCCAGCACGAAACCCTTTCGAGGCCCCCCAATAATACGATAACCACCTGCCAGATAATACAACCCCTGGACGGCCAGCAACCAACCCAGGACAGCCTGCGCGTCTTCAGTATTGGCCCGGCGCGCGACCTCCGCAGCACGCTCGAAAAGTTCGATGCCCGCCAGGTACCAGCCACGTATGTCGTAGACGACCCAGAAGCTGTGCAGGAATTTTCGCAGTTCGATCAGATTGCCAGCCTCAATCCAGTAATCCCAGGCAGCACGGACATTATCCAGGTCATTCTCAATTTCCAGCAGAGCCGTTTTCTGTCGCTGGCCCTTCATTTGAGGCCAGCGCTCGGCCATGAAATCCGCAAAATAGCGTGCGTGCGCTTCGCGCGTCGGGGCCGCTTCGCCAGAACTGATCAGGTGTTCTTCGGCATACTGGCGGAGCAACTCGTGCATTCCGAAGCGCCCGCTGCTGGGGTCATACCGCAGCAGCGACTTGGTAACCAGGGCCTGTAGGGTTCGCAGTCCGACACCGGTGACGGCTGCCGCGCCCTCGCGGGTGAATCCACCCCGAAAAACCGATAACCTTCGGAAGGCAGCTTTTTCGGCATCAGTTAACAAATTCCAGGAACGGGCGAATGAGGCCCGCATACTGGATTGGCTGTCCGGCTGATCGCGCAATTCCGCTTCCAGAATGTCCAGGCTGCGCTCGATCTCGTTGGCGATTTCTTGGGGTGAGAGGACATCCACCCAGGTCGCCGCCAGTTCGATGCCGAGCGGCATTCCTTCGACCAACTGACAGATACGCGCCGCGTGATGGAGTGTCTCCGCGTTTAGCTTCAGACCGGGCACGATGGCCTGTACGCGCTGCTCAAACAACTCCACCGCCTCTGAGCGTGCGGAGCCGGGAGCGTCGCCATCGGTGAGCGACAGACCACCAATGGGATAGCTGACCTCGCCATACAGGCTCAAGCGCTCGCGCGACGTGGCGAGAATGTGCACGCTGGGGGCTGCTTGCAGGATATGCGTCACCAATTCCGCGCCGTCCAGAAGATGCTCAAAATTGTCCAGTACCAGCAGCAGCGACTTGTTGCGAAAGTGATCCAGCAACTGTTGCAGCGGTTCTGCCTGTGGAAAGAACTGCACTTCCAGGTGCTCGGCGATGGCCCAAAGCAGTTTGTCCGGGGTAACGATGGGCGCCAGAGGAACCCAAAAAACGCCGTCGCCGAACCGGGGTAGCACCTCACGCGCCACCTCGATAGCCAGCCGGGTTTTGCCGCAGCCCGCCAGCCCCGTGATGGACAGCAAGCGTGCCTTATTCAATAAATGGGCGACCTCCGCCAGTTCACGCTGGCGACCCACAAAGGAAGTCATCTGTGTGGGGAGGTTATGAGGAGGTAGAACTGTCTTCTCTGCCGCCGCTTGAACACCATCAGCGAACACATCCAGCGACTTTACATGCGCGGCGGCTTCAGTACGGTTACGAACGCCAAGCTTGCTGTAGATTTGCTTGTTGTACCACTTTACGGTCTCTGGCGACAGCGTGAGTTTCTGAGCAATTTCGCGGTCAGATAACCCCTCGGCAATCAGGTGCAGAATATCCAACTCACGGGTCGTAAGCGGTTCGGCTAGGGGGATATGATGCAGACCATCCACGCCTTCATTACCTGGTAATACTATCGCTTACTGAACTTCTCAGGTGTTTAGATGACTATACTCATGCCCCCCCTTCGTGTCAAACGCATCCCCCTGCAAATTCCCCCCATCCGAGTGGTGACAACCACTCGAACGAGCACATACACTAAGGACAGGTCTCCAATGGGAAACATTCACACCGTTTTTGCCGGCACATCGTGAGAACTACCTGCATAACACGGAGAAAGGAGGAATCTTGCACAGGCACCAGGTAATCACTTCGGATTGCGTGGGAAGTTGGGAACAGCGGTTTTGCGATACGTCCTTCTGCACGCAAAGCATTCTTTATGTGCAGAAAAGCGGTGAAGACCCCGAGCTGTGGAAAGTAGCAGTGAATCCGGGTGAAACCGTGTGGCTGGTTGCCGCCGTCGCTCCAATTTGCCCTTTTTGCGGGGGCAAGCTATCGCCGCTGGCAACCAACATGCTCACGTTTGAAATGTAGGGCCAATCTATTCAACGAACAGTTCCAGGGAGGGACAGTTATGGTCGCAATGGATCAGACAGCCGTCGATACGTTGAAAGCCTCGGTACGTGGTCAGGTGATCCGTGACGGTGACGCAGATTATGAGGCCGCTCGCAAGATTTATAATGGGATGATTGACCGCCGGCCCGCGCTGATTGTTCGCTGCGTCGATGTCGCCGACGTGATCGCCTCGGTCAATTACGCCCGCGAACAAAAGCTCCCGCTGGCTATTCGCGGCGGCGGCCACAACGGCCCCGGCTTGAGCCTGGTCGATGATGGGCTGGTGATCGACCTGTCGCGGATGAAGGGCATCCGGGTTGATGAGAAAGCGCGCACGGTGCGCGTCGAGGGTGGCTGCACCTGGGGCGACGTAGATCACGCCACGCACCCGTTTGGGCTGGCCGTGCCCAGCGGCTTCATCTCCACTACCGGCGTCGGCGGTCTGACGCTCGGCGGTGGTGTGGGCTACCTGACGCGCAGGTATGGCCTGACGATAGATAACCTGCTGGCGGTGGACGTGGTGCTCGCCGATGGGCGACTGGTCACGGCCAGTGCGGACGAGAACGCCGACCTCTACTGGGCGCTGCGCGGCGGCGGCGGCAACTTCGGCGTCGTCACGTCCTTCTTGTTCAAACTGAACCCGGTCAATATGGTCTACGGCGGCCCGATCTTCTATCCGCTGGAGGCAGCGCCAACGGTCATGAAGCGCTGGCGCGACTTCATCAAGAGTGCCTCTCCGGACATCAACGGCTGGGTCGGTTTTCACTATGTGCCGCCCGTGCCCATGTTCCCACAGGAACACCACTTTAAGAAGGTATGCATCATCACCTGGTGCTACACCGGTGACATGGATCGGGCCGAGGAAGTTTTCAAGCCGATTCGCCAGTTCGGGACATCAATCATGGACTTCGCCGGCCCGATCCCCTGGCCCGCTTTACAGAGTCTGTTCGATGCGCTCTACCCACCCGGCTTGCAGTGGTACTGGCGCACCGATCTTTTCAACGAGATCAGCGATCAGGTCATTGAGCAGCACATGAAGTTCGGGGCACAGCTTCCAACCGGGCATTCGGCCATGCACTTGTATCCAATCAATGGCGCTGCCAGCCGCGTCGGCAAAAATGACACGGCGTGGAGCTACCGGGATGCCAATTTCGTCGAGGTGATCGTCGGCGTGGACCCCGATCCCGCGAACAACCCGAAAATGATCCAGTGGGCGCGGGATTATTGGGAAGCACTGCATCCCTATTCAGCGGGCGGGGCCTACATCAACATGATGATGGAAGAAGGCGAGGAGCGTATCAAAGCGGCTTACCGGGACAACTACCCGAAACTCGCCGCCGTCAAAGCCAAGTACGATCCGAACAACCTGTTCCACGTCAACCAGAACATCAAGCCCCAACCATAGGGCGGAGCGGCATTGGCCCTGGACATGAGGTCTTCATACGGCGTCGAAGTGCTCAGACGCCGTATGTTGATCCCGGCAATTCTGCGATTGAGGGACAATAATTCCGATGGCGGAGCGTCCACGCTATCTGAGGAACCCGTTGCGCACCAGGAAGGCGTATAGCGTTGGTTCGTCAGCCTCGTGGAGCATCGAGCCGCGATCCGTATTCCGCAGGCGGGACAGATCGGCGGCGTCGGGGGGTGTGATCGGATCGAGGCTCCCGTACTCCGCGACCACAAAGGTCGGGACGGTGCGCGACCCAAGCCAGTTATCAAGACGGGCGGCGGCTTCGTCGCTCAGGTCGATATTGACCTGGCGGTACGGCACGTTCCAAGCGCGCAGCCAGGGCCTGGCGAGGTGGAGATCGGCGCAGAACGTCGAGCGCCCGTAGACAACCAGATCGTGCGCCGGACGTGCTGCGGCGGGTGGGCGGTTGCCGCCTGCCGCCAACCGGAACCCGGTAGTCATGTCGCTGTAGGTCGGCGCATACAGGTAGCGCGTTGTCACGCGGTTAGCATATTTGCCGTCGCTCCAATTGCCGCCGCGCAGGATGCGCTTTTCCGGTGCGTAGAGGTCTTCGCGTCCATCGTCTGGGTCGTAGGGATAGAGCTTAAAGGCGCTGCTCGTCCATTCCCAGACCTGGCCGAGCATGTCTGCGTGGCCGAACGGGCCATCACCTGCCGGGCTGTACGATCCCACATGCACAGGTTTGCCCTGCGACTTGTGCGTATCGTCGCAAAAGCCGCTGTTCAATCTGTCCGGGTCCCAGGCTCCACCCCAGGGGTATAACGAGCGCGTGTTGGTGCCGCGCGCCGCCCATTCCCATTCGGCTTCGGTGGGCAGCCGCACGTTCAGCCCGGTTTCGAGCGATACCCAGCGCGCCACTGCCATCGCCTCGTACCAGCTGACGCCGACCACAGGCTGCTCGTCGTCCGCGAAACGCGGGTTGCCCCAGAAGCCAGGCCGGGTGCGCGCGCTGGCAAGCCGCCATGCCCAGCCTTCGGGCGTCCACAAGAGCGGGTTGTCGTAACCGCCGGCTGCCATAAACTGCGCATACAGGGCATTCGTGACCGGGTAGCGGGCCAGCTCAAAGGCGTCGATGCTGACCTGGTGAAATGGCGTCTCCCGGCAGAAAAAGTCGCCCCAGACCTTGCCGTAAGCGTTCACAAAGCGCTCGGCCACCTTGTCCTCAAGACCGAGGTTGGCTGTTCCGGCGGGCACAGGCAAGAAATTCAAGTGTTCAAGCAAAGATGCTTTCGTGCCGGTGGGCTTCTCACTGACCACGACGCTGCCTTCCTGCGGATTGTAGGCCTTCTTTACGGCTTCTTGACGCCATGTGCGTGGGGAAACTTACAGCGACAGCTTCTTGAAGATCGCTTCGGGAATATTCCGGATGATGAGCATGATCCACCACCAGAACCAGGGCACGTAGACCACCGACTCGCCTCTGAGCATGGCCGTGTAAATGCGCCTGCCTACAGGCGCAGGTTTGGCAAAGAGCGGATTCTTCTTCAGGTGGGCAGTCATGGGTGTATCCACAAAGCCCGGTTTGATGGTCACGACGACCACACCCGACTTGCTCAGGCGGTTGCGAAGGCCCTGCGCAAAGAGGCTGACCGCGCCTTTGGCTGCGCCGTAGACGTAGTTGCTGCCCCGCCCGCGATCTCCGGCAACAGACGAGATCACCGCCAGACAACCCCGTTTTTGCGCTTCAAAAACGTTGGCGAGCCGGGTCATCAGGGCCATGTAACTGATCGCATTCGTCGTGAACTCATCCAGCATATACGGCACGTCGGCCTGTGCCCTTTGCTGATCGCCAAGCGTGCCGTGCGCGATCAGGGCTGCATCCAGTCCGCCCAGCGCCCTGATCGCCGCGTCGATGACTTCTTCGTGGCGTTCCAGTTGGTTCAGATTGACAGCGAACGTCTCGATGCGCGTTGCGCCGCGCACCCTGAGATCGTCGCAGACCACGTTCAGCTTGTCGGCGCTCCTCCCGACCAGGAACAGTTCTGCCCCGTCCGCCGCGAAGTGTTTGGCCGTCTCGTGCGCGATGGCCGAAGTTGCGCCCAGAATGAGCACTTTCATCGTGAGGTATCCTGTGTGCAATCCTTCGCTGTCACGCGCCGCCAGAAGCTCGACGAAAACCTGGGATCAATGTACCTGGCGAAGTCGCGCCACTGTGGGAAATAGGCCTGGAAGCTCTCGGCGGACATGCGCGCATCTTTGGCCGGGTAGACCGCCCCGCACACATCGCGCACGATCCGGTCAAGCCTCTCCAGCAGGCGCAGCGTGCTTTCGCCCCGAAAGGCAAAGTCCAGCGCCAGCGTGACGCCCGGACGCGGGAAGGACAGCATCCCCGGAGACTGAATGTTGCCAAAGGTTTTGAGCACGGCCAGGAAAGAACCTTCGCCGGATTGGCCGATCTGCTGCAAGATTTCTTTGATGGCGTGGTGATTGTCATGATACGGCACGACGCACTGGTATTGCAGGAAGCCCTGTCGTCCATACATGCGGTTCCAGTTCTGGATCGAATCCAGCGGGTAGAAAAACGGATCGTAGTGGACGACCTTACCTGACCTCTTGCGCCACTGGGCATGGTACAGAAGGCTGTTGAAGGCTTTGATCGTCAAAGTGTTCAAAACGAACGGCGGCAGATCAAAGGGCACATTCAAGCGCGGTCTGGGTTTGATCGGCTTGCCGGGTAGGGGCCGCAGCCGGTCATGGTTGCCGCGCATGAACAGGCCCCGCCCCAGGTGCTTCCCGCTGGCGAGGCAGTCCACCCAGGCGACGGTATATTCGTAATCCCGATCCGAGGACGCAGAGATGTCGAAAAACTCGTCGATGGACGAGAACCGAATTTGCTCACGGGCGATGAACGGCCCAGGGATGGCTCGCAGCCGGAACTCGGCCCAGGTGATCAACCCGGTCAGGCCCAGGCCGCCAATCGTGGCGCGGAACAGGTCTGCATTTTCGTCCGGCGCACAGATCAGCCGCTCGCCGTTGGAGCGCAGCAGTTCAAAGCGGGTCACGTGGCAGCCAAACGTTCCGGCCTTGTGATGGTTCTTGCCGTGAATGTCGTTGGCAATGGCCCCACCCACCGAAACGAACTTCGTCCCCGGCGACACAGGCAGGAACCAGCCGCGCGGCACGATCACGTCCAGGATATCCGCCAGCATCACGCCCGCCTCGCAGCGCAACAGACCTTGCTTCTCGTCAAAGTCCAGGAAGCGGCGCAGCGGCGTCGCATCGAGCAGTACCCCGCCCTCGTTCAGGCAGCTATCGCCGTAGCTACGCCCGTAGCCAACCGGCAGAATTGGCTGTTTGAACGCGGCCAGATCGGGGATTTCGTTCTGCCACAGGATGCTCCTGATAGTGGTATGGTTGACCTGCGGGTAGCGGCCCCACGATTGGTAGCGCCGCGTCCTTACCGGGCGTCCTGGATCGATCAATGAGCAAACTCCGTGTGAATGCTGATCAGGAAAAGTGTAACAGGATTTTTCGTGTGCCGCTCGTTTACCCTATTCCAGTGGTCGAACCTCTATCGACTCGACACCGCAGGCGCGCAGATGTTCCCCCAGCGCTTCGTCATAGTGCGTGCGCTGGTTATCTTGCTCAAACCGGATTTCCGTCTTGCGCGCGGACTCAATCAGGATAAAACGGAACTGGTCACGCCCCGGACGCTGAACCAGTTCGCCGTAGATGCGCACCAGCCGGCGCTTGAAGCGCGCGTCAGAGTCTTCGTTCCGCCGGATCGTGAGCAGGATCAGACGCGGCGCCGTTTGCTCCGGTTCAGCGGGGTCGGGATCGACCAGACGCGCGGCACGGGCCGCCAGGATGTGCTCGAACTGCTGCACCGCCTCCGATTTGGGTGTCTCCGCCGGGTCGCCCACCTCGGCCAGTTCTTCGGCAGGCGGTTCCTCGGCGGGCTGCTCGACGGCAACAGCGATAGACTCAACGGCGGGCGCGGGGGCGGGCTGGCTGCCCGGCTGTCGTGGCGGCAGCGGCGCGCGATCATCCTCCGAAAGCGGCGGTTCATCCATAACCACGTCTGGCTGATCGTCCAGATCGCGGCTGTCCAGCGCCTCCTCTTCGCTGATCGCCATCTCATCGCCGGACGAATCCACGCCCCACGCTGACGTTTCTCCACTGGCTGGCGCCGCCCACCAGCCGTTCGTGTTTTCGTCCGTGTGCGGGCCGTAATCCGGCTGCGCATAGGTGAAGTTCAGCGAAACGCTGTCCACCAGGATTTGCATGTCGCCGCGTGAACTGTCGGCCTTGCCCATGACAATGATCGGCCTGTCCTCCTCGATCAACTCCTGGTACTCCGACCAGGTACGCGGGAACAGAACACAATCTATCGTGCCCTGGATATCTTCCAGGCTCACGACGGCCATCGTGTCGCCCTTACGAGTCATGATCGGGCGAATGGCGACGACCAGCCCGACCAGCGTCACCGGCCTGCCGTGTAGTTGGTCAGCGTCGCGGCGCAGCCCCTCGCTGTACTGGATGTTCGGCAAGTGCTGGATGGCATCCATCACTTTGTGGAGCGGATGCTCCGAGACATACAGGCCGATCAGTTCTTTTTCCCAGCGCAGTTTTTCGCGCTGCGGAGTTTCCTCGCCAGGGGGCACAACGGCCAGCGTCAGCGTATCGCCCATCTCGCTGCCGCCGAACAGGCTGATCTGGCCGATGTCCTGGGCACGGTGCTGGTCAGCGCTGAACTTCATGATTCGATCCAGTGACAGCAGCAGTTGATCGCGGCTGCCCAGTTTGTCGAACGCGCCGACTTTGATCAGGCTCTCGATGGCCCGCTTGCCCACTGTGCGCAAATCGACGCGGCGGCAAAAATCGGTGATGTCCGAGAACGGGCCGCCTTCCTTGCGGGCGTCGATGATGGCCTGTACCGCCTTCTCTCCGGCATTTTTAACCGCCGCCAGGCCGTAGCGAATGCCTCGCTTGCCGCCGTTGAGCGTCTCGATGGTGAAGTCCAGGTCGCTGGTGTTGACGTCTGGCGGCAGGACAGGTATTCCCAGGCGGCGGCAGTCCGAGGTGAACAGGCGCACGTCGGCGATCACGTCGCGCTGCACGCTCAACAGCGCTGTGTAATATTCTTCGGGGTAGTGGGCTTTCAGATAGGCTGTCTGGCAAGTCAGTACCGCATAATCTGCGGCGTGCGAGTTATGCACAATGATGTCGTTGGCAATGAAGTTGTGTGTACCCGCTATGGTGAGGTCGTAGGTCGGCTGTTCGCCGATGTAATCAATGGAGACGATACTATCCCAATAGATGTCGTTGTTCGCGTAGCGGCGTAACTCGTCGGAATCAAAGAACTCGGCGAGCTGGGCTGTAACGGCGTGGGTAAATCCTGATTTGGCGCTGTGCGACGGGCGCTCAAATTCAGAGACGGAAATGGCCGCGCCCGCTGCTACGGCGTCCCACGTCAGGCCGCGTGCCGCTTTTTCGCGCCGCACGATTTGCTTAACAACCATCGCCGGAACACAATCTTTCGTCCCCGATGATGCGGGATCATCCAGAATCATTCGGGCCAGCGTGTCTCGACGTATCCGGCTGACAAAATGGCAGCCCACCGTTTCCTGGAATTGCCTCAAGTTGTCGTTGCCATGAATGTGTAGCTGATAACCATAACGACCATCGCGGTAGGCAAATTTCACCCGGCGTATGCGGGAAATAATGCCGAGCCGCAAAAATAGATGCTGAAGCTGGTGTACCATCCGCACCGAAGCGGTCGCGTAATAAATGAACCGATCTGCCTCACTGATGTGCCCATCGCCTTCCCAGAGACGGGCTATGAGTAGGGCAATCTGGCGGTTCGTCAGTTCAAAGACTTCATCGGGTATGAACTTGGTGTAGGAGTTGGTGTTGCGCAGCCCCAATCGCTCGATCCACACCATCGCGCCGTTGGGTTCAGTCGCGCGAATCCGTCTGCCGTATACGTCGTGCATATTGCCCCGGCGTCGATGCGTCGTGGCAGCAGTATTCTTAAATTTCTCCAGATTGGCAACGTAATCCCGCCACTGCTCTTCGTCGGCAGTGTAATAATCAACACCCGATGGATGACATAGATTGCCTTCCGCCAGCAGATGGCCCAGGACGATCACCTCATGCTCAGGCCACTCTTTCCTGCCCTCCACTGGAATGCGGCGCGGCACAGCGATCTTGTCGCCGGTCTTCAGCGTGCCCAGTTCCCGCCAGCCATCGACGGTATAGAACGGGTGGTTCGCCGTCGCTTCGATCTCGTGTCCCAGGCGTGTTGTCAGGCGATAAACCGGCTTCACGCCGTTATCGTGTACGCCACTGATCGAACCGGCATCCAGCTTTAGATGATCAATGTCGCAGGTCAGTGTTTGACCAAGTTTTACTTTGCCAAAGGCCAGATCATCAACACGATACAAGCGGCCCGTCGCTGGATCGATGATTTCTGTACTGCCAACCACGCACTTGTTGAACCCATAGGCGGCAAAATACTCTATCTCATCAAATATCTTCTCTGCGACTTCCCTGCTAACCGGATGAGTTGGATGCTTGGGGCCGTTATCCAGGAAGATTTGCTTATGTGTCAGCAAGTCTTTGGCTTTTTTCTTTGAGACTGCGCGCCGCATCAGGTCGGCGTCACCGAGGCTGTAGCCAAACAGGGAGGCAGCAATATGTTGGATTTGTTCCTGATACACGCAATTGTGAACAATAATATTACTCGCCACGAAATTATGCAAGCCTTCAACCGTAAGATCATAGACATGTTCGTGACCAGCAGGCTCGATAGAGATAATTTCATCCCATCCTATATTGGTCATCATCAGCGTTTGTGGCAGCGGCACGGCTTCGGCAACACCCCGTACAAGGTGGGCAGAGATACGCGGGCTGCTGCGCCGCGCCTTGTAGAAGTGCTGGCTATCGATGCCGTAAGTTGCCATCAGAGCCTTTGCCGATAGCCTTGTCAAAGTCTTTACCTCACTGATGAAACGGCCCCGGTTGACTGTGTTGTGATGGCTCGTGCCTGTACATTTGACCCTGCCCTTATCGGTCAACAGATGCGGTTTCATCAACGCAATAAACTTCTGAGTGTCGTAGAGTGTGACCTGATAAGCGCTGCGCTCGCCGCGAGCGGATTGATAACTTGTGACATAAATGGTTGAGGCAATGCCCAACCTGAGCAACAGCGTTTGAATATCATGAGCCAGGCGCTCAGAAATCGTCTTATAGTGACATAGATTCCGGCCAACGTAGCCATCGCAGTCCCAGAGTGACGCAAGGAAAAAGATCAAGTCTTCATTGCTCAACGAAAAAACGAACTCAGGGATCGCCTTTTCCTGACTCCGCACCCCGCGCGGATGCTTCTTCAGTTTCGGATCATACTTGAAGCCAAGTTCGCGCATCCACAAAAGGAGTTTGGTCGGCACGTTTCGAGTTCCGCGCTTGTGACGTACTCCAATCCTCGTGACACCATGTATCTGCGGCGTGTAAACCGGCTCAACGTCGTCAAACATTCCCAGGCAGCGTTTATACTCGTCGAGCATCACGGGGTCTTTGTTTACGAAGTCCACACTGGCCCCGCTCGCCAGCGACCCATCTGCGATCAGGTAGGCCAGAAGGCGCAGTTTGTCACGCTCAATATTGGTGCGCTGTTCAGGCTCAACCAGATAAGGCGGTACTGCGACGTAATCGCCAGGCTGCAAATGTTGTAGTGCTGTCCAGCCCTCTTCCGATAGGAACTTGTGGTCGATGGTGGTTTTGATTGTTGCGCCATTGCGGAGCCGAACTCGATAGACGGGCTTAACGCCATTGTCGATCCAGTGTGTTACCCGCCCAATTGCAGGGCGATAGTCCTCATCGACGCCCTGAATGTGAAAGTCTTCCAGCTTATCGGCAATTGCATCGACCCGGTAGCGATTTCCTGTTTTTGCCTCGATGACCAGGGAATCGCCGCTGATGCAGATGCCATACGTCTCCTTCAGAATCGGCTCCAACAGCGGATGATGGTAAACGACTGGCTCTTTGCCGTGCATTCGCCTGATATAGGTCGGAATGAGTTCCATCGGGCCGGGACGGAAAAGCGAGATGGCAGCAACGATGTGCTCAAACGTCTTGGGCTTCATCTCAACCAGCATCTTTGTCATGCCGCCGCCTTCAAGCTGGAAGATGCCTGTCGTTTCGCCCTGACCGATCAGCGCGAAGGCTTTTTCGACCTTCGCCGTGATCTCCGGGTCATTCGGGTCGGGCCGGTATGGGATGTTGTCCATCGTGTAGCGAATGCCGTGATACTTCTCGATCAGGTCACACGCCTTGCGCATAATGGTGAGCGTGGACAGGCCCAGGAAGTCCACTTTCAGCAGCCCGATGGACTCGCAGATTTCCATCGGGAATTGCGTCACCTGCTCGACCTTTGTATCCCCGATGGGCCGGTGTAACGGCAAATATTCGACGAGAGGCTTATCCCCGATGATTATGCCCGCCGCGTGCGTTCCAGCGTTGCGTGCCACGCCCTCGACGGTCATGGCCGTATCCAGCAATTTCCGCGTGCTTTCGTCCTCGTTGTACAGCTTTTTCAGGTCGGGCACGGCCTTGTCGGGATCGTCGCCCAGGCAATCGGCCAGCGTGACAGGCCGGCTCGGAATCTGCGGCACGAGCTTGGTCAGGTTGTTGACAGCGGGCAGCGGGTAGTCCAGCGCGCGCCCCACGTCCTTGATCGCGGCGCGGGCCTTGAGCGTGCCAAAGGTGATGATCGCCGCCACCTTATCCGAGCCATATTTACGCATGGCGTAGTCGATCATCTCCATGCGGCGATCATCGGGGAAATCCATGTCGATGTCGGGCATGGTCTGGCGGCCCGGATTCAGGAAGCGCTCGAAGATCAGCGCGTTGCTGATCGGGTCGATGCTGGTGATGCCCAGCGAATAGGCCACCACCGACCCCGCGCCGGAACCGCGCACGTTCCACCAGATGTCGGCCCGGCGCGCAAACTGGCACAGGTCCCACACGATCAAAAAGTAGGTGTCGAAGCCCATCGTGTGGATGACGCTCAGTTCGTAGCCCAGCCGTCCTTTCACTGCCGGATCGTCAGCGCCAGAGCCGTAGCGCCAGCGCAGTCCCTTTTCAGCCAGATAGCGCAGATAGGTATCCGGGGTATACCCATCCGGAACCGGGAAGACGGGCAGATGATAGCCCCTCGATTCCAGGCTGACGTTGCACATCTCCGACACCCGTACCGTGTTGTGCAGCGCTTCTGGCACTTCGTGGAAGATGGCCCACATCTCCTGCGGGCTGCGCAGGTAGTAGCTGTTGTCTGTCATGCGCATCCGCTTCTCGTCAGCCTTGAGCGCGCTCGTCTGGATGCACAGCAGCGTGTCGTGCGCGTCATAGTCGGTGTCATACACGTAATGCACGTCGTTGGTCGCCAGCAGCGGCACGTCGGCATAGTCCCGGTTCTCCACCAGCCAGCGATTCAGCGCATAGATTTCGGGAATGTCGTGCTGCTGCAATTCCAGGAAGAAGTTGTCCGGGCCGAATACGTCCCTGTACCAGCCGATGGTCTTGAGCGCTTCATCCTCGCGCCCATCGGCCACCAGGCGCGGAATCTCGGCGGCCAGGCAGCCGCTGGTGCAGATCAGGCCCTGGGCATGGGCAGCCAGGAAATCTTTGTCGATACGCGGGCGGTTGTAGAAGCCTTCAAGCTGCGCCGCCGACGCGATCTTGAGCAGGTTCTTGTAGCCGGTTTCATCGCGGGCCAGCAACAGCAGGTGAAAGGGTTGGCGCTCGGTCTGGTCGTGGACGTGCATGTCCTGTTTGGCGAGGTAGCCTTCCATGCCGATGACCGGCTTGATCCCGGCCTTCTGACAGGCACGGTAAAAGCTGATCACGCCGAACATCGCACCGTGATCGGTGATCGCCAGGGACTTCATGTTCAGGTCTTTGGCGCGCGCCACCAGTTTGTCAATCTTGCTCAAACCGTCCAGCAAGCTGAACTCGGTGTGAACGTGCAGGTGCACAAACGGTTGTTCAGCAGACATGGGCTGGCCTCATTCAGTCTCGAATCCAAATCACAGACGGGCAATCATTATACCACCGCCCAAATGTTCTACCTGGTAAAACACCAATCAATGCGGGGTTACTGTGCCAGCCAGCGCAGCGCTTCGGCTTCGTCCTCAAAAAAGCGAATCTGCCAGTTGGCCTGCGGGCGGCGTTTGAAGAACGTGCCGAGCAGTGCCGCCAGGGTCTGGTTGTGAAGCAGGATAGCGCCGCGCCCATCGCTGACGGGGATGTGCCGCATCCGCCGCAGCACACGCGCCACGCACTCGGTGGCGTGCGGCGTTACCTGCTCGGCCTGCCGGATATCGTGCAGGTAGCGCAAAGGCTGGTCGGGCTGCCAGTTGGACATCAGCGTATTGCAGTCCTCGAACCAGGCGTCGATGGTTTCGCGGCGCGAATCGAGCAGCCGCAGGATCAGGATGCCGCCCATTGCGCGCTGGCGGCGGTAGCCTGCCCTTTCGACGACAGTCCGCAGCGGCGGTAACTCGTTCATGACCACCTTCGCAGCCAGTTGAGCAAAGCTGCGTCGCCCGGCTGGTCGGCGTAGCGGTGGCAGACCAGATCAGGCGTCCAGCCCTTCGGCATTTCCCGGACGTAAACACGGGCGTTGATCAGCCCTGTCTCAGTATAGCAGCGCGCCAGTTGGAAATGGTGATCGTTCATGTACTGGTAGATGCTCACCGTATCAGTGTATCGAGGTACGTCCATCTCGCTGGTCAGGATAAAGATGTCTGGTCGGGTGACTTCCCAGAGTTTGTAACCCGCGTAGTTGACCAGGAACCACTGGTTCGTCGTCACGGTCTGGATGCCATAATAGTTCAGGCTGCGTATCTCCATGAAGTAGTTCTCGTTGCCGACGATGATCTTGTCGCGCGGCAGATCGGCCTTCAGCCGGCGCGCAATCGCGGTGAATTCGGCCCGAACTGTGTCCTCGCTGCTCGACTGCGCGTTCTGCACCATAATGCCCAGTGACACCACGAAGATAACCAGAGCCAGGGCCAGGTTGCTCAGTCGTTCGGCGGGGATGCGGTTGGAGCCGAACGTGGTCAGGTTCGCCAGCACGCGCCCGGCCAGCAACGCAAAGACGGGCAGGAAGTGAACCTGATAAAACTCCCGATAGTAGCCATACGTGGCAATCATCAAGACCTCGCTGACGGCCAGCAGCGCCAGCAGCACCCGATCTCCCTGATTGAACGTGTGGATGGCAAACAGCACACCCGCCACCACAAACATTAATTCAAAGGGCGAGGTTCTGATCCAGACCGCGATCTGCTCCAGCACAATGTCCTGGGCCAGGACGACCTGCTGATCGGCGGTGCGGCTGATCGGGCTGTAGTTCAGCGCAAAGTGAAGGCCCTGCGTGAAGTTAGGAATGATGTGGATCGACAGGTAAATCAACATACCGGTCAGGCCGCCCAGACACAATGCAAAAATCCGCCCATCGATGAACAGGCGGCGTGATCTGTACATTTCGTACAGCCAGCGCAGGCCATACAGGATGGTAAAAGCCACCCCAAAGCGGTAGGCCAGCGGGTGGCCTTCGCCTGCCAGTGCAACAGTCAGCCCGGTCAGGTAGTGCATCCAGGGGCGGCGCGTCGTCTGCGCGCGCAAATAGACATACAGTGCGACGGACAGCATGACTCCCACAAACACGTCAGGCCGCACGTAAGCCGTCGGAGCCAGCAGGAAGATTGCCACGACGACGGCCAGCAGCGCGGCCCTTCGCCCGTACATACGCTGCCCGACCAGGTAAATGAACGGCAGCGCCAGGCAGGCCATCAGGAGGCGGGCGAAGCGTGCCTGCCAGAAGGTATCCCCGATGAAGCGCAGCAGCAGTCCCAGGATGTAATGCGGGCTGTCATAGATCGGCTGCGGGATCGGGATCATCTGGCGGTACAGCGCGTCGCCGAGCAAGCCCGTGTTGGCGAACGTCCACTGCACAACCCAGTTATGCAGCTCGTCGATCTGGTTGAGCTGCGGGTAACGATCCAGCCAGTGGACGGTCACGACCAGTGCTGCCACGCCGAACCCGATCCCCAACACGAGCCAGCCAGCCCAGGGCACAACCACATCGCGCCCGCACCAGAAGACGGCAACGTAGGCTGCCGTGAGGATCGCGCCCGTCGCATAGCCGCGCAGCAGTTCCTTCTGCACGGGTGTGACGAATATCTGGAAGGGCGTCATCCAGACCGCCAGCATCAGTGCGGCGCTGGCCGAAAAGACGGCAGGCAAGAACCACCACTGATCGCGCAGGCGCACCAGCAGACGTGGTAGCTGGATTCGCTGGGTGCGCGCCAGGACAACCGCGCCGATCAGTCCAGCGGCGGCGATCAGTGCCAGCCCTCCCGCGTAGGAGAGGCTGTAGCGTCCTGCAATGACAGGGAATTCATCTTCGTGGTCAATCAGTACCCTCAAGATAATCAGATGAAGCAGCAGCCAGCCCACGACATACAGATTTAATCGCTTGAGCATGTCACATCCCAACTCACTCAGAAGGCTAAATTATAATCGTAGCGCGTGAATGCAAGACGAGGTTGTGCAGCTTCCCGATGACGCTTCGGACGGCGGTATTGTGTGCCGTCGCTACGCCGAACCCGTATCCGCTACGGGCAGTCTGGACAGACCAAGTTTCCGATTGTACTTGGCATAACTGCTGAACAGGTGAACCCAGGCCGGGCTGAGGGTGGTCAGCGGCTTCGCCCGTTTGAGCGCTTCGTAGAAATCACCCGCCCCCTCGAAAGGCCGCATGAGCAGGGTGGCCCGGCCCAGTTCGTAGGGAATATGCGCGTCGGAGCCAACCGTGCCGGGCTTGTTGTGCTTCTGCGCCAGTGCCAGCGCTTTCGCATTGTCCTCGGCATACAGGCAGCGCGAGTTAAACACTTCCAGTGCGTCCACGTCTGGCACGATCTTCAGCAGGTCGGCTTCCTCCCAGGCTCCCTTGCGCAGCCGATCATAGGGATGCGACACGCTGATCACCGCACCCTGGTCGCGCAGCCGCCGGATCGTCTCGGCAGGACTGAGGCGGGGCGGAACCGTCTCTCGCACGAAGAAAGCCAGGATTTCGCCCTGGGTGGTCATGATCTCCTCGCCGGGGATGATCAGGTCTGGCACTCGCTTCGCCAGCGCCAGCGCGCCCTCTGCCGTGTTGTGATCGGTGATGGCGATGCGGTCAATGCCACGCTGCTGGCAGACCCGGATCAGACGCTCAAAGCGGGTCAGGCAGTCCTTCGAGTAGTACGTGTGGCTGTGCAGTTCGACTTTCCAGAGCTTGCCAGCGCCGTCACTCAATGTTTTGTCCACTCCGTTTCCGTCAGAATACGCGCCGTGCCCAACCCGGCGGCAATCGCCCCCGCTACCAGCACGGCCCGCACCCCACTCTGAAGGCCGTTCAGGATGTCGTCCTTGCTGAAGTACACCACTGTTTCGTAGGCCGGGATGCCGGGAACCATCGAGATAATACCCGTTACGGTGAACAACAGGCGAGGTTTCTGGGCACGCCGCGCGTACCAGAAGCCGACCAGCCCGACGGCCAGCGCGCCGCAAAAGGTCCCGACCTCGTTGGAAGCGCCCCACTGCCGCAGCGAGTAGCGCAGCAGGTGGCCGAGCACCCCGATCAGCGCTGCCGGGAGCAGCGCCCCGCGCGGGACGTTGAACAGCACGGCAAAACCGAAGGTCGCGGCAAAGCCCAGAACAGCCTGGAAAACCAGATCGAGTGCGCTCATGCTGCCTTTAAGCCTACACACTCCCTGTTGGCCTCAGCCCTGCTCCCCTCTCTGCTTGCGGAGAGGGGGCGGGGCTGAGGTTTCTCGTATTAGCTACAGTATGTTAAACCCGGTCAGCGCCAGCACGAGCAGCATCCCGACGCCGATGCTGATCAGCAGCAGCCCGGCGTGCAGCCCCCGCGACAGGCCGGAGACCAGATCGAAGCGGATCATGTCCAGAATGGCCGTAATGAACGGCACGCCCGGCACAAGCAGCAGCACCGACGCGATCACGCCAAGCCGGGGCAGTGGCGCGTTCATGGCCCGCACCAGGATCAGGCTGATGGCGGTAGCCACCGCCGCGCATACCACCGTGACCGGGATAGGATTGACGCGCGCGGCGATCAGCCTGAAACGCACCGTCTGAGCGGCCCCCGCGCCCACCGCCGCCGCCAGCATCTCTATCGTCCCACCGCCGATGATGGCTGCAAACGCCCCGCAGGCCAGCGCGACGGACAGCACCACCAGGGGGCGCGGGTACTGCGGCGGCTGGTGCTCGATCTCATCCAGGCATCGCATCATCTCGTTCGGCAGTGCCGGGGTCGGCATATTGCGTGATAGATGTTCGAGCGCGGCGATCCGATCCATATTGACGCCCAGGCCCGACGGCTTGGCGATCTGGGTGCGGTGTTCGCGTCCGCTGAAGACTGTTGCCACGATGACTGTCGGCGTCACGTAAGCATCGACATGCTCCACGCCCATCGCCAGCGCCACGCGGCAGATCGTCTGATCGGCCCGGAAGCTGGCCGCGCCGCTCTGTAGCATCATGACGCCGACCCGCACCGCTACGCGCAGGATGTCGGCCAATTCCTGGTGAGACAGTTCCCGCGACATGGCCCTTCAAGCGCTCCCCACCGGTACAGCACGCTAGTTTTAATGCGGATCGGGCCAAAAATCAAGGTGCGGACTTTGATTCCCGCTCTCTGCGCAGCGGAACCGATGTACTCATCGGCGGGGCCAGAGGGTGAGGTTAATCCTGCCCGCCGACCACGACGCCTCGCCGCAAATTGGCAAGCTCCTGGCCGAACTGCGCCGCAAAGTTGCGCCGCTTGAGCAGTTCGGCGGCCCGGATGCGCAGCGCCACCAGCACCAGCGCGCCAATCGTGGCAATCTGCGGCAGCGCCAGCACCAGGGCCACCAGCGCCGGCGAGAGCTTCGTATCGCCCGTGTTCTGCAAACCAAGCGAGAGCGCTTCGGAGAACCCGAAGAACAGCGCCGTGAAAAACGCGCCGACGGGCTGTTCCAGGGCAAATAACGACACGGTGATGGCGATCCAGCCCCGCCCGGCGGTCATGTTTTCCAGGAACTGGCTCAGGACGCCCAGTGACAGGAACGACCCGGCCAGCCCCGCCAGCATCCCGCTCAGGGTCAGCGCGAAGGTCTGCACCAGCGTCACGTTGATGCCTACCGTTTCGGCGGCTTCCCGGTTCTCGCCGACGGCGCGCACGTGCCGCCCGAAGCGCGTCCGGTACAGCAGCAGCCACATGAACAGCACCATGAACCAGCTCAGGTACACGATGGCGTTGTACCCGCTCAGGCGCTCGGCCAGGATCGGGATGCCGCTGATGATCGGGATGGTCAGGATGGGCAGGCTGTGGATGCTTGGGTCGGCCAGCGTGCCGAACGCCCCGAAGGATACACGCAGGAAAAACACGGTGGCATTGGCGACGAACAGGTTTAAGGCCAGCGCCAGGATAATCAGGTTGATCCGGATGCGCAGGTACAGGATGGCGAAGACCAGCCCCAGCAGCCCGCCCATGATCACGGCGGCCATGACGCCCACCACCGGATCAAGCCCGGTTTTGTACAGCACGACCACGCCGATGAATGCGCCAAGCAGCATCTTGCCCTCGATGGCAAGATTCAAGACCCCGGCGCGGCTGGCGATCAGCGCCGCCAGCGCCCCCAGAATGTACGGGGTCGCCAGCCGGATGCCGCCCTGCACCAATCTTTCCGGCAGCACCAGGAACAGCAGCAGTCCGACCAGCGGCCCGCCGATCAGCAGGGCATGTCGCAGACGGCGAGAATGCTTGTTGAGGAATTTGATCATGTGGCTCCGCCCCCTGCTGCTGCCACGCCCTCTGCTGCCGCGTCCACTGCGCGCTGCGGTGGCCGAAGCCGGGCCTGGATGCGGGCCAGATTGGTGCGGAAGAAGTTTTCCATCGAGCTAAACAGGATGATGAGCGCGATAATGATCCCGCCAAGCTGGCGCGGCAAATTGGCGAATTGCAGATTGATTGCCCCCTGCTGCAAGCCCGCAAAGAACACTGCCACGACGAGGATGCCACCAATCGACTCCTTCGCCAGGATCGCCACCAGCACACCGTCAAAGCCTAAACCCGCCCCGGCGAAGCCGTCCACGACGCGCCGCTCCACCCCCAGAATCTGGATCGCCCCGGCCAGCCCGCTCAGTGCGCCGCTGATCAGCATGGCGCGCAATGCGGCCCGCTCGTTCGGAATGCCGCCGAAGCGCGCAAAGAGCCGTGATCCGCTCGCCATGCGCTGCTCGTAGCCCGCCGTCGTCCGCCACAGGAAGAACCAGATCACAAGCGCGGCCAGAAGCGCCAGAATGATCCCGATGCCGACCCGCGATCCTGAAAACCATTCGGAGTTTAGAAAAAGGCCCCGGTTGAAGGGCACAAGCCAGGCCGTGTCGTCAATGCGGCGCGTCCGGGCAATGTTGTTGAAGTCGGAACGCAGCGGGAAGTTGATCAGGTAGCCAACCAACTGCACGGCAATCGCGTTCAAGACAATGGTGCTGATCAATTCGTTGACGTTCAGCTTGACCTTCAGATAGCCGGCGATCCACGAGTAGAAGGCCCCGACGAGCATGGCCGCCCCGATGCACAGCGCCGGAACGACCAGGTGCATGACGGTTTGCAGAGCGCCCGGCGCGGCCTGCGGCTGCGAGATGCCTGCCAGCCCGTAGATCAGATCGGGCAGGGCGTAGCCCAGGAAAGCTGCCGTGATCGCGCCCAGCACCAGTTGCCCATCCATGCCGATGCTGAACAACCCGGCTTTGAAGGCCACCGTTGCCGAGAGCGCCGCCAGGATCAGAATCGTGGCCCGTTCCAGCGTCACGCCGAGCGCGTGGCCCTGCGCACCGTAGAACAGCGAAAACACGGTCTGCGTGCCGTTGTCGGTTTTTACGTCCATGAACAGCAGGTTGCCGAAAGTCTGGCAGCCTTTTGGCCCGAAGCCTTCGCAAAACAGATGCTCGTAAGTCTGCATCGGGTCGGCGCGCGCAAAGAGCACGATCACGCTGCTCACCAGCAGCCCCAGGATCGTTGCCAGGATTGGTATCGCGGCGCTTTCCAGCGCCTGTCGCAGTCGCTTCGCAGTCATGGCGTTGCTACCTTTGCAGGGGCGTGTTCCAGGCTGCCCCCGGCCATCAAAATGCCGATGTCCTGCTCGTTGGCGTCTTTAATGTCCAGCACACCCATGATCCTGCCCCCAAACATTACCGCGATGCGATCACTCAGCGACAGAATCTCGTCCAGTTCCACCGACACCAACAGGATCGCCGCGCCCGCATCCCGTTCCTCGATCAGCGTCTTGTGGACAAACTCGATACTGCCCACATCCAGCCCGCGCGTTGGCTGGTTGGCGATGATGAATTTCGGCTTGCCTTCCAGTTCGCGCCCCAGCACGACCTTCTGCAAATTGCCGCCGGACAGCGTCTTAATTTCCTCGCCCACCCGCGCCGACCTGATCTGAAAGGCGTCGATGATCTGCTGTGCCAGTTTGCGCATCGGCAGGAAGTTGAAGATGCCCCGCCGCGAATAGGGCGGCCTCATGTAATGTGTGACAACCACGTTTTCGTCCAGGTTGGTGTTCAGGTTCAGGCCCATCACCAGGCGGTCTTCGGGGATGTGCGCCATGCCTGTTTCGCGCCGCGCTCGGACGCTGGCGTGGGTGATGTCCTTGTCGAGCAGCACCACGTGCCCGCCGTCGATGGGCCGCAGCCCGGCGATGGCCTCGATCAGTTCAGTCTGGCCGTTACCGCTTACCCCGGCAATGCCCAGGATTTCCCCGGCCCGTACCTCCAGGCTCACGCCAAAGACCGCCGGGATGCCGCCTGCTCCAGCTACCAATAGATTCTCGACCTTCAGCACCACCGCGCCAGGCTGCGCAGGCTGCTTCTCAACCTGCAAGATCACCTCACGCCCAACCATCATGTTCGCCATGTCACGGATCGACACGTCCGAGACGTTGTGCGTGCCGATCATCTGGCCGCGCCGCATCACGCTCACCCGATCCGCCACGTCCTTGACTTCCAGCAGTTTGTGGGTGATCAGGATCACGGTGCGCCCGTCCGCCGCCAGCTTGCGGATGACAGTGTACAGCTCGTGAACTTCTTGCGGCGTCAACACTGCCGTCGGCTCGTCCAGGATCAGGACGCGGGCATTGCGCTGCAACGCTTTGAGGATTTCGACGCGCTGCTGCATCCCGACGGACAGATCGCGCACCCTGGCGTTGGGATTGACGGGCAACCCGAAATCAGCGGCCAGCTTGCGCACCGCTTCCGCTTCGGATGCGCCGTTGATAAAGCCCCACTCGTCCGGCTCCATGCCGAGCATGATGTTCTCGGCGATAGTGAACGAGGGAACCAGCTTGAAGTGCTGGTGCACCATGCCGATCCCCAGGCGGATCGCGTCGTTCGGGTGCGTGATGTGCGCCGGGCGCTCGTGGATCAAGATCTCGCCCTCATCGGGTGCGATCAGGCCGTACAGGATGTTCATCAGCGTCGTCTTGCCTGCCCCGTTTTCCCCGACCAGCGCGTGAATCTCGCCCTCGCGCACCGAGAAATTGACGTCGTCGCAGGCCAGGACGTTGGAAGAGAGGAAATACTTGCGGATGTGCCGCATTTCGACGGCCAGGGGCATTATCAGCTCCGTTGTCTGTTTAGCCTCACCCCAACCCCTCTCCACGCTGGTGGAGAGGGAAGAAAATACTGCCCATCCTGCCTCTCCACGCTGGTTTCAGGCACCGACAGTTTGGAGGGGCAGGGGAAAACAGCCAGACCCAGGCGCATCCCCATCAGCGAGAAAGGAACGGCCATGCGTCTGGCAGAAGTATACCAGTGGTAGGCCCCAAT
>JAJPHV010000119.1 GCA_021325095.1 Chloroflexota bacterium
CCATGCGCCGTCGAGTGACCACCATGCCGAGGATCATCAACAGGAAGATCGCGCCCAGCGTCACCATGATCCATGCCACGCCACCCCAGGCCCTGACCATCATATAGTGAACTGCCGTTGTTTGCGGGCCATGTTTGTCCTCCACAGGTTTCCTTTATATCCCTTCTCATTCCTGTGCCCAACAATCCGCCCGCAGTACAAAGCACCCGAAGGACATGAACACTGGACGATGCAGATGCTGGCCGACAAACTGGTGATGCTCGGCGTCGTCGAAGGCAGTCTGTCGGATGAGACGGTGCGGTTACGGTTACAAAAAACGACCTGAAGCCGTGGTTAAAGGAGCAATGGTGTATTCCAGGCAAAGTGGGAGCGGACTTCGTCTGGCGGATGGAGGATGTCTTGGAACTCTATGGGGAAGGCTATCGACCCTGGCAGCCGGTGGTGTGCTTTGACGAGCGACCGTGCCCACTCCGGGCCGATACTCGGGCGGGTTTGCCCATGAAACCCGGTCGAGTCACCCGGCAGGACTATGAATATCAGCGGAACGGCAGCTGTAACTTGTTCATGTTCTTTCAACCGCTGGCCGGTTGGCGTCACGGCAAAGTCACACCCCATCGCAAGAACGCCGATTTTGCCGAGTGTATGCGCGAACTCGTCGATGTGCATTTCCCGTTGGCTGAGAAAATCCGCGTCGTGCTGGACAACCTGAGCACCCACACCCCTGCCGCACTGTACGAGACGTTTCCGCCGGATGAAGCCCTGCGCATCTTGAAGCGCCTGGAGTTTCATTACACGCCCAAACATGCCTCCTGGCTCAATATGGTCGAAATTGAACTGTCGGTGCTGGTCAACCAGTGTTTGAAGCGGCGCATTCCGGATATGCCTACCCTGGCTCATGAGGTCAGTGCCTGGCAAGTTGAGCGCAATGACCGCAAAGCCACTGTCAACTGGCGATTTAGCGTCGGTGAGGCGCGCACCAAGTTAGCCCGCCTCTACCCTAACTGATCTTTTTGGTGGACGACTAAGTACAACCACAGAGATTAGTTGGGATGAGCGCCCATAATAGACCGGACAGTAGCGGGGCAGCGATTATGGCGTTCAAAGAAATCATAGGTGGCTTGGATAAGCGCCTTGACTGAAGCAAATAGCTCACAATGGGTGACCTCACGACGACAATGTCGCCAAAGCATCTCGATGGGATTGAGCCACGGGCTGTAAGTCGGCAAATACAGCAGGATCAAGCGACCAGCAGCACCTCGAACGACGGCCTCAACCTCGGCGTCCTGATGGGTACTGCAATTATCCCAGGCAACATACACGGTTTGTGATGGATGCTTGTCAAGCAGCGCCTGGAGAAGTTCGGCCACTTCAGAGCGCCGTTTATGACGACGGACCAAAACGAGCGTTGCACCGGTCTGGTAGTTGACCGCGCCCAGGCCATAGCGCTTGTAGGGTTGGTGAGGCGTGTTAATCATGACCTGTTGTCCGACCGGACTCCACATGGCGCGTAGAGTTGGTAACCAACTGACATTGAACTCATCCGCATAATAGAACACTTCGTTATCCTTCAGGGAGTCGCGGACCGTTTCAATCGTCTTTTTTTAACCACATACTCTGGGTCAGGACTGCTGACCTTATGCTGTGGCCGACTCAGGACAATTCCAGCCAACCCCAGATAGCGCCGAACGGTTTCATCACTGACCCGAATGCCCGTTTCTTGAGCCATATAATCGGCTAGACGTTGTAAAGACCACAGCGAAAAAGGCAATCCCATGCTACGCGGACGACGGCGCACGGCAGCCACTAACTTCGTCTGATAGTCCTGCGTGACGACTGGCTCAACGCCAGGACGTGGCTCGTCTTTTAAGCCCTCGAGGCCTTCTGCCTCATAGCGTTTGAGCCACTTGCGCACGCTTTCTTCATTCAGGCGCACGATTTGCCCGATCCTGGCGGCCACCATCCCTTGTTCAACGGCCAGCAGAATTATCTGGGCACGCTGTCGTAGCCGTCCATTCTTGCTCGTTCGGTAGACCTTATCCAAAGCCGCTATTTGTTCAGCACTCTGCGGTGACAGTTGTATGCGTCGCATCGTTTGCTCCTGCCACCATTTTATCCCTATTTTCTTCTGTGGTTGTACTTAGTGGTCAGATCAGATAGGTCTTGGGAGGGAAAGGGGTATCCTTAAGAAAAGAAAGGGATTGTCCATGATCACCTTAAGTGATGAAGAACGGGAAACCGTTGAAACGTTTATCCGGCGGGGTAAAGCGAACGCGCGCAACGTGACCCGGGCTCATATTCTATTGAAGGATGCCGAGGGGTGGAGCATTCCCGAACTTGCCAAGACATTCGGAGTCAGCCCGACAACGGTGGGAAATGTCCGCAAGCGCTACCAGGAAGGGGGCATCGACGGGGTGCTGAAGGACAAAGCGCAAGCGAAACGGCGTTGTGGCTTGGATGGAATGGAGGAAGCGATCCTGGTCGCCATCGCGTGCAGTCCGGTGCCGGAGGGCCACGACCATTGGACCCTGCGGATGCTGCGCGACAAGCTGATGGAGTTGGACGTGGTGGAGCACGTGTCGGCAGCGACCATCCAGGATCGCTTGAAAAAAATGAACTTAAGCCGTGGCAGCGCGAGCACTGGTGTTTACCGAAGAAAATCGACGTAGGCGTTGTGGCATCGATGGAAGATGTCTTAACGACCTACGAATTGCCATATGATGCGGATTATCCTCAGGTGTGCCTGGACGAAAAACTGGTCACGCTCCATGCGGATGTGGTGGAACCGCTACCCGTGCAACCCGGTCAACCGGAACGGGTCGATTACGAGTATGAGCGCCTGGGCACGGCCCATCTGTTCGTCATGGTGGAACGCCTCAGCGGGTATCGGCATGTCGAGGTGACCGCCCGGCGGACGGCCGAGGATTACGCCCGCCAATTGCAGTGGTTAGCCGATGTGCGCTAGCCTGATGCCAAGAAAATTCGGCTGGTCCAGGACAATCTCAATACCCACCGTCTGGCAAATCTGTATCTGGTCTTTCCGCCCGCTGAGGCTCGCCGCCTGGCCGAACGCTTTGAACTCCACTACACCCCGACCCCCGGCAGTGGGCTGAATATGGCCGAGATTGAGATTGGTCTGGTTGAACGTGAAGGTTTAGGCCGCCGCGTCCCTGACCTCGCCACCCTTCAACGCCGCGTGCTGGCTCTGCAAACCGAACGCAATGCCGCTCACGCGACCATCAACTGGCGTTTCACGACCATCGAGGCGCGCACCAAACTGGCTCGCCTTTATCCGAAACTGGAGGAAGTAACCCTCCCAAAAGCTATCTGATCTGACCAGTAGGCCAGTCCCGGAACGTTTTGTGACGAAATTGAGACAGGGTGGTGAGGTATGCCGGAACTTCCCGAAGTAGAGACCGCCGTCCGCGCCCTGCGCGAGCCGCTGATCGGGCGCACGATAGCGGGCGCGGTGTTTCCCAACCCGCCGCGCCGGATGACCAATATGTCCCCCGATCAGATGGCGGTGCGCATCGCCGGGCAGCGCATCCAGCAGATCGCGCGGCGAGCCAAGTATCTGCTTTTCCAGCTCACCCCGGATACGCTGGTGGTGCATTTGAAGATGACGGGACACTTATACGTCCTGCCCCCGGAGATCGCGAACCCGTTCGACCGCTGGCTGCGCGTTAAATTTCCGCTGGATAACGGCCAGGAACTGCGCTTTTCAGATTCGCGACGCTTCGGGCGCGTTTACCTCTGCCGGGAAGCGGCGGACGTCCTGCCTGATCTTGGACCGGAGCCGCTGGAGGAGGCCTTCACGCTGGAGGTGTTCCAGGAGCGCCTGAAGCGCCACAGCGGGGTGATCAAAAGCCTGCTGCTCAACCAGGCATTTATCGCGGGAGTCGGCAACATTTACGCCGACGAAGCCCTCCACATTGCACGACTCCACCCCCTGCGCACCGCCGACAGCCTGACGGACGTGGAGATCGCTGCGCTGTACGCCGGGATTCGCCAGGCGCTGAATGATGGTATCCGCTACGAAGGCGCCAGCGTGAACTGGTATCGCAAACCCGATGGCACGCGCGGAGAATCGCAGGATCATCTGCGAGTCTATCGGGAACGCAACAACTTGAACAAGCCGTGCCCGGTGTGCGGCTCCGCCATCGCCAAGATCCGGGTCGGCCAGCGCGGGACCCACTTCTGTCCTATTTGCCAAAGCCGCTGACCGGCCTCATACTTGTGCTATCGGAACTCTCACCGCAGCCGCCCAATGAAGTGATGAAGAGGTAGTACCGTGTCCGCGAGCGATTTTGGCGATTTCCTCAAACAGGTGCCGATTCACATCCTGTTAGCCCCGGTGGTGTTCGGGGTCATCTACGTCAGCCTCATGGTCATTGTTTTCCGCCGCGCTGCCGCACGACGCAAGAAAAAGCGCGAAGCAGAGCTGGGGCTGGCTCCCGCTCCGGAATCAGCCGCCAGCGCGGGGAATGGCAACTCCATGCTGAGTTTCCTACGCGGGCAACTGCCCGATCAGCCGCTTGAACTGGCGGCGTGGACCGTGCCGTCGGCGCTGCGCGACGTGCCGGAACCGGATCTGGATCTGCTGGCTACCCCGGCCAGTTTGCAGGAACAGCCCCTGGCCGGAGAGACCGTTTCCGGAACAGAGGCGCCGGTCAAACCGCCCGAACCGGATTGGGTGAGCATGGTCGCGCCTGCCCCGGTGGCGGCAAGGCCGGAAACCGCCTTTCCAGCAGTTCCGGATGCTCTCCCGGTGGCCGAATCCGTGCCGCCTCCGGGCGACGCGGTGGAAGTGCTGCGCGCCTGGCGCGATCTCAGTGATGGCAGCCTGATCGTGCAGATGGGCGATCAACGGTATCGCACGCTGGCCGACATCCAGGGGGCGGATCTGGCCCGGCGGTTCGCAGCGCTGGTGAGGGAGTTGAACACGCTGGCGGGCGGAGGGCCTGCCCGCAGTACGGGGAACATGCCAGCGGTCAGCGATCCTGGCCTGGTCATTCCGCCGCCGGAGACATCGGCGGGCAGCATGAAAGCACGCCTGGGCGTCCTCCAGGTCACCGGAGAGCCAGCCAAACCGAGCGTCCTCAAACAGATGACGCGCCGCCTCGGACGGGAAGAAGCGAAAAGCCAGCCGCCCACGCCGCCTGGAATCGCCGACGCGGTCGAGACTTTTCTCCAAGAACTCATTGAAACTTTTGACAAAAAGGAGAAATAGCGCATCATAGCCGGAAAAACCTGACCAAAGGTAACCAGCCATGAGCGCTATCCCGACCAGTGTAACCGAAGCGCAGTTCAACCTGCATATTTTGCCCTTTCTCAGTACCGCCAAACGCGGCTATGTGAGCAGAATTCCGTTGTACAAGATGTTCAATTATGTGCTGTATCGCCTGCACACGGGCTGTCAGTGGGCCGAAGTACCGATTGAATCGAAGGACGCGATCACATGGTGGGCGGTGTATGACCACTTCCGAAAGTGGAGCCGGGATGGGAGCTTGGAGCAAGTCTGGCAGCACAGTGTCGAACTGATCAAGGAGCAGGTGGACACCTCGGCGCTGAATGTGGATGGCAGCCAGGCCGTCGCCAAGAAAGGGGGCGAAGCGGTGGCCTATCAAGGTCGCAAGAAAGCCAAGACGTCCAACATGCTGCCTGTGACCGACCGCAACGGCTATATCCTGGCGACCACCGAGATGATGGCCGGTAATCATAACGATGCGTATGACCTTAAGTCCCATCTGCAAGAGGCTTTCAAGACCATCAAACGGCTTGGCATCTCGATTGCCGGGGCGTACTTCAACGCCGACAGCGGCTTCGATACCCGCCAGGCGCGCAAAGTGTGCTTCACTCATCATCTCATCCCCAACATCGCCGAAAACAAGCGCAACCGGAAAACCACCAAGCTGGGCCGCAAACGTTTGTTCAATCCCACCGTCTACAAGGACCGCTTTGCCAGCGAACGCACCTTTGCCTGGATTGACAAGTTTCGGGCCTTACTGGTACGCTTTGATCTCAAGAAAATCTACTTCATGGGTAGCCCTTTCCTGGCGTTTGCCCTCATCAATATGCGAAATTCGTTGACCGGATAAGTTTCAATGAGTTTTACTACAACTGGCTGGACAAAGAGCATACCCAGTATCAGTCCTTTGCCGGCGTCCGCACCATGCCGACGCTGAATTTCGCCAGCCCCAAAGTTCGGCAGTTCGCTATCGACATCGCCCTGCACTGGCTGGACCCCAACGGCGACGGCAAGCTATCCGAGGGCGTGGACGGGTTCCGGTGCGATGTCGCCGTCGGCCCGCCGCCGGACTTCTGGGTGCAGCTCCGCCAGGCCGTGAAAGCCAAAAATCCGGACGCGATCCTGCTCGGCGAACTCTGGACGTCGGCCAAAGCGATCAGCGCGCACATGCAGGGCGACGAATTTGACGCCGCGTTCGACTTCCCCGCCTACAAGACGCTGGAGGCGTCCCAGGATCAAAACAACGATGGTCTGCTGGCGGGCAACGGATCAGGCGCAATAGCCGCGTTCGATCTGAAGGTGTCGGCCAAGCTGTATGCGTCCGGGACGTATATGGTGCGGTTCCTCGGCAACCACGATACCAACCGGGTGATGAGCGAGGTAAACGGGGACATGGCGCGCGCCCGCGCCGGAGCCGTCTGGCTGGCGACGGTGCCTGACGTGCCGATGATCTATTATGGCGAGGAAATCGGCATGAAAGGCTCCAAGGGCAACGGCTCGCCGTACTGGGACGAGTACCGCCGCGAACCCCTGGATTGGTACGCGGCGGAGAGCGGGCCGGGCATGACGACCTGGTTCAAGCCAGTGGATCGTTACAACAAAGCCAACGACGAGATCAGCGTCGAGGAAGAGAATGCAAAACCGGACTCGCTCCTGGCGCTATATCGCCTGCTTGGCAGGCTGCGCCGCGAATCGCCCGCGCTGCAAATCGGGGACTACGATTTGCCCAAACTCGATGGCGAGGCCAAAGATCTCTATTTTCTGCGCCGGTGGGACGAGCGGTCCCTGTTCCTGGTCCTGATCAACTTCAGCCGGACTCCCGCCGTCTGGACCGCCGATCCGGCCTTTTGGACGGCGGGCGGTGACACGTTCAGGCCGCTTCCCTTGCCCATTGCGGATGAATTAGCCACCGTCGAAGCCGGCCAGGTTGCTTTGCAGCCCGGAGGATATGCGATCTTCAAGGCAACGTCGTGACGGGGATGAAATCCGATCAGGTTACATTGTTTCCGAAACCTCACCCCCGTCTCGCGCGGCTCGACTCCCCCTCTCCAGCCTGGAGAGGGGGTTGGGAGGTGAGGTTTGAAGGAACCTTTCATCACATACTCCACCGACTCTGGTATGTAATGGAACGGCCATCATTCGCGCTCTTGCTCCGTTGGCCTCTATCAGGCCAGTCCAACCGACTGTGCTTTGCCTCTCAAGAACGCCAGGCCCTGCGTCGCCAGGTCCCATCCGGTGTAACTGCCGGGACGCCACAGGCACGTCGCCGCTGTCAGATCCGGGTTGATGGCGGCAAAGGCTTCCAGCACCATCGGGCCGGAAAACTCAATCGCCTTTAACCCCTTAAAGACGCTGTCCCAATTGACGTTGCCTTTGCCGGGAACGCCGCGATCACTTTCCGACAGGTGGATGTAGCCACAACGTTTTCCCGCTTGCTGGATCGGCTCGCAAAAGCCCTGCTCCTCGATATTCATGTGATAGGTGTCAAAGTGAATGAACAGGTCCTCGGCGCCAATCTTCTGAATCAACGCCGCTGTATCTTCACCGGTGTTGTAAAGATAAGTTTCATAGCGGTTGACGGGTTCCAGGCCCAGGCGGACCCCACGCCCACGGGCGTAATGCGCTACCTCGCCCAGGACATTAGCGCAAGTGTCCCGCTCGGCCTGGGTGGGCGGCTTGCCGGTCAGCGTGCCCAGATTGCAGTACAGGCAGCCGCACAAGCGGGTCACGCCAAGCGCCGCCGTCACGTCAACAGCCACCTTGAGAAAGTCGAGTGCCGGGCCAGGATAAAAGGGCAAATGCCTGTCTTTGGGCAGCGCCAGCGAGCACGCCGCTTGTAGATGGTGGTCGCTCAACAGCTTACGTATCCTGGCCGTGTCGAGTTCCGTCGGGCGCAACAGAGGAATTTCGAGCAGGTCGAAGCCTGCCTTTTCCGACTGGCGAATGGTTTCGGGAGCAATGTCGTTATTCCAGTCGCCATTCCAAACGAACGCATGAACACCAAAAGTGGGCATGATGACTCCGTAAACAGGTTAGTGACGCCCAGAAAACGTCCTCCGGCGCCCGGTGGCCCTTCCCGGTCTCTGCGTATTGAGACCGGGAAGGGCCTTCACGGGCGGAGAGATTACGTCATAATTTGGCTTACTTCGGCAGATTATCTTTGGTGATGAGCTGGATGGGGGCGTCGATGCGGGTGGGGATGGGACGACCTTCGACGACCTTGATGGCGTTTTCGACGGCCAGGACGGCGATCTCATACGGGTACTGGGCGACGGTGCCGGTCATGCGGCCCGCCTTGATGGCGTCCAGGGCTTCGGGGACGGCGTCAGTGCCCAGGATGATGACCTTGCCCTCCAGACCAGCGGCCTTGACGGCCTCCATTGCGCCAAGAGCCATCGTGTCGTTGCAGGCGTAGATGGCCTTGAGGTCCTTGTTGGCCTGCAGGATGTTGGTGGTAGCGTTGAGCGCCTTAGCCCGGTCCCAGTCGGCGGGCTGGCTGGCGACGACCTTCATCTTGTCCTTGACTGTGTCGTTGAAGCCGTCGTGGCGTGCCTGGCCGGACGAGTTGCCTGCCAGCCCTTCCAGGATGGCGACCTTGCTGCCCGGGTCCAGGTGGTCCAGCACGTACTGTCCGGCCAGTTGCCCGGCCTGGTAGTTGTTGGAGGCGATGCGCGTGGCGATGGCGATGTTGGCCGATTTGGCCGCGTCCGCCGGGATCAGCTCGTCCACGTTTAACACCGGGATCTTGGCCGCTGTGGCCTTGCCCAGCGCCGCGTTCAGGTTCGTGGGCGTGATCGGCGACACCAGCAAGGCGTCGTAGCCACGTCCCAGCCACGACTCCACCAGTGCCAACTGCTGCGCCGTGTCCGACTCCGACGGCACTGAGCCGACGTCGATGGTTACGCCATATCGTTTGGCGGCGAACTCGTAGCCCTTTTTCATCGCCTGCCAGTACTCGTTGGCTTCCGTTTTGATGATCGCCCCGAACTTCAGCGGTTTGGCCTGCGCGGCGGTCTTGCTGGTGGCAAAACTCGCGCTCAGGAGCGACGCCATTACGACCAGTGCGGTCACAACCTTAAAAGTCTTGCGAAAGTGGAACATCTTGACCATCCTTAATTTCTGTTCTGAACTGACGGCTTTGACAGACTCAACGACACGCACCTATCCGATCCTGACCGGCATCACCCCCTTCAAGCTTAAGTGATCTGACCTATCGCTTCCGCTGGCGGTCGATGATGACGGCCAGCACAATCACCGAGCCGATCACGACCTGCTGCCAATAGGCTTGCACATTGAACAAATTCATACCGTTGCGCACCAGGCTGGTGAACAACGCACCGACGATGGTTCCGGCAATTGTGCCTTCCCCGCCCATCAGGCTCGTGCCGCCCATGACCGTCGCGGCGATGGCATCCAATTCGGCGCCTGTCGCGGCGATGGGTTCGGCGGCGCCCATTCGGGCCGTCAGAACGACCCCGGCCAGGCCGGACAGCGCCCCGCAAATGGCATAGACCACTAGCTTGTATCGGTTCACGTTGATGCCTGACAGCCGGGCGGTTTCTTCGTTGCCGCCGAGGGCGACGGTATACTCGCCAACTTTGGTGCGCGTCAGCACGAAGCCGAAAATGAGCGCGACAATCCCCGCGATGATGACCGGGATGGGGATCGGGCCGAGCTGTCCGGCGAACAGATTGACATACGTATCTGGCAGCCCGTAGATGGGGCGGCCTTCGCTGAGGATCAGGGCCACGCCGCGAAATATTCCCATCGTCCCCAGGGTGGCGATGAACGGCGGCAGGTTGGCCCGCGTGATCAGCACCCCATTCACCAGACCGCACAGGATTCCGATCAGGATGCCCAGGCCAAGCACGACCACTGGCGACCCGCTGCCCTTCAGCATCTGGGCCACCAGAATTCCGGCCAAGGCAACCATCGAGCCAACCGACAGATCGATTCCAGCACTGGTGATCACGAACGTCATCCCGACGGCGATAATCGCGTTGATCGAGGCCTGAAGCCCCACCTGGAGCAGATTGTTGGGTTCCAGAAAATACTGGCCGCCCAGGATGAGGGGCGACAGAATGCTGAAGGCCGCCGCCAGCAAAACCAGCGCCAGCAAGATGCCATAGCGCGCCAGCAGCCTGGAAAGGTTTCTCGGCCTGAGACCACGCGCTTCGACGAGCCTCGACTCGGAGAGGCTTTCAATGGTCATGTTGCAAATTCTCCCATTGCGTAGCGTAAAATGTCCTGCTTGGTGTTTTCCGGCCACCGGTTGCCTTCGCTGCGCTTAAATTCGGAGACGATCTGGCCTGAGCGCATGACCAGGACCCGGTCGCTCATGCCCATCACTTCGGGCAGTTCCGACGAGATCATGAGGATGCACACGCCCTGCTCGACCAGATGGTTCATCAACTGATAGATCTCGACCTTCGCGCCGACGTCGACCCCGCGCGTCGGCTCTTCAAAAATGAGGATTTTGGCCTGGCTGAACAGCCACTTGGCAAGCACCACTTTCTGCTGGTTGCCGCCGCTCAGCGAACTGACCGGGCGCTGCACGTCCGGGGTGCGGATGTCCAGTTCGTTGCGGAAGCGAATGGCTGCCGCTTCCCGTTTGCGGAAGTTGATCACCCCCCAACGAGTCAGCGCGTCGAGATTCGCCAGCGCGATGTTGTTCTGCACCGGGAGCTTCAGGACCAGACCCTGCCCCTTCCGGTCAGCCGTCAGAAGACCGATGCCCTGGGCGATGGCCTGCTGCGGCGATCTCACCCGCGTGAGCTTGCCATGCAGGAACAGCAATCCCTTCGGGCTGGGCGCTGAACCGAATATGACGTGCGCGATCTCCGAACGGCCTGCGCCTACCAGGCCGGCCAGCCCCAGAATCTCGCCCTGGTACGCGCTGAAGGAAATGTCATCCAGCACGCCGGGGACCGAGACGTGCTCCACCCGCAAGGCTTCCTCCCCACGTGGCACGAAGTGTTTGGGAAACATCTCTTGCAGGTCACGCCCGACCATCATGCGGATGATCCGGTCGGGCGTCGCGTCGGACCGCTTCACCGTACCGACGGTGCGCCCGTCGCGCAGAACGGTGATGCGGTCCGCAATTTCAAATATCTCTTCCAGGCGGTGCGAAACGAAGACCACCGACACGCCGTCGGCAGTCAGACGGCGCAGCGCCGCAAACAGATCACGGATCTCCTTGTCCGTCAGCGACGAGGTTGGTTCGTCCATCACCAGCACGTCGGCGTGGTAGGCCAGCGCCTTGGCGATCTCGATCATCTGGCGGTGCGCGATGCTTAACGTGCGCACGGGCTGGTCGAGTGGAATCCGGGCATCTAGCTGATCCAGCAACTGGCCCGCCGCCTGCTTCATCCGGGCGCGATCCAGGACCTGCCCGAAGGGATCGGTCACGGGCGCGTGGCCCAGGAAGATGTTCTGCGGGGCGGTCATCTGCGGGACCAGGTTGAGTTCCTGGTGGACCATGCTGACCCCCAGGTGCTGCGCGTCGCTTGGCTTCTCGATAGTGACCTCGCGACCCTTGATCCGTATCGTGCCTGAATCTTTCAGGATCGCCCCGAACAGGATCTTCATCAGGGTGGACTTCCCGGCCCCATTCTCGCCCATGAGTGCGTGAATCTCGCCCGGTTCAACACTGAAATCCACCTGGTCAAGCGCGTGGACGCCAGGGAACTGCTTGTCGATCTTGATCATTTCCAGGGTCGGTGCGGTCATAGGACACGTCCTCTAAGTTTCACAGCAAAGCTATAAGTAAACGTTTTCAAGAAAAGACAAATACCAAGCTTTTCGGCGCTGGGCGGACCAGCCTCTTTTCAACCCTCAACCGCGGTGTGCTGTGCTCTGCCGGATGACGAGCTGTGTCGCCACGACAATATCACGCGGGGCGGTCTGTTCCCCCTGGATGCGGCGCAGCAACAGATCGGCGCCGGTCTTGCCCAGCTCATATTTCTGCTGCGCAATGGTGGTCAGGGCCGGAACGGCATACGACGCCATTACGATGTCGTCAAAGCCGATCACCGACAGGCTGGCCGGGACGGAAACGCCGTGCGTTTGTGCATAATTCAGGACCCCAAAGGCCATCAAATCGTTGAAGGTAAAGATGGCCGTGGGGGGATCGGGCCGGTGGAGCAGCGACTCGGCGGCGGCGTAGCCGGATTGTGGCAAAAAATCGCCCTTGTCGTACAGCAGATCCGGGGCTACGTCGAGGCCGTGCTCATGCAGCACGTCCAACACACCCATCCAGCGAGACTTAATGGTTTGCAGGTAGTTGTCGCCCACCACAAAGGCGATCCGCCGGTGGCCGAGATCCAGCAGATGCTGTACGGCCTGCCGGGCGCCGCCATAGTTATCGGACATGACCGTATCGGTTTTCAGTTCAGCCAGCGGGCGATCCACCACGACGACCGGATAGCCCTGATCCAGCAGTTGCTGGAGGCGTGTGGTCAGCTTGCCGGTGCTGACCACCACAAATCCGGCGACCCGCTGCCAGTAGAGCGCATCGATATAGGCGGCTTCCCGTTCGGGTTTCTCATCGGTATTACACAGGACCACGGTGAACCCATTGTTAAAGCAAATCTCTTCAATACCTTTGGCAATTTCCGCAAAAAATGGATTAT
This sequence comes from Chloroflexota bacterium, assembly GCA_021325095.1. GTDB lineage: Bacteria > Chloroflexota > Anaerolineae > Aggregatilineales > UBA2796 > JAJPHV01. The sequence goes on from JAJPHV010000119.1 coordinate 12,877, forward strand.
TGCTATCTGGGATGAGCATCCCAAGCGTCAGGCTCTCGTTCCGGCGTAGATTGCGCGCCAGCCCGTTCGGGTGGTAGCCGAGCTGGGCCACCGCCTGGCGCACGCGCCTCTCCAATTCGGGTCGTACATACCCGGACTGATTGAGTACGCGAGACACAGTCGCAATCGACACACTGGCGTGGTCCGCAACATCTTTGATCGTCGGCATGTAAACCTTTACGCAATCGTTTACAGGAATTGTAGGACACATCGGTCCGGCTTGTCAAGCAAGTGATGATCTGGTGATTAGCCATAAGTGCCTTTGGGTCGGGGAAACGGGTTAATGCGCACAAAAGCCAGGGTAGCGGTGGTGGAAAGGACGGCGGCGATGCCATCGAGCAAAAGG
>JAJPHV010000103.1 GCA_021325095.1 Chloroflexota bacterium
CGCTCAACTATGCTACTCCGGCTGAGATGGACGCTAACTATGGTTTAGGCCGTTCTCTCTCACTTTGACCGAAATTCTGTCCAGCTTTCTGACCGCAGTTCATGAAGCTCGCCCGGGTCATGCCAAGTCGTTGAGCCAGCAGTCGCAGGTTTTGGCTTCCACCATATTGTTCTCACTGCCGCTGATTTCCCACTCTGCTGCTCGTTGTGTCCACAGAAAGATGTGTTTGAGTAGGAGGCACATGCCGCTCTCGGCCAGATAGAGGCTGCTGTGGCAGACAGTCGATTGCCTGTAGTGCGGACTGTGGAGGAGCCTGATGGCAACCGTATTGATCGTTGAGGACAACCGTGACATTGCCGGGCTGTACGAGCGCGTCTTCGCCGGTCATCAAACGCGTGTGGTTGCAGACGTGCCCGAAGCCCTGAGCTATCTGCAGCAGAGCTGCCCTGACTTACTGATCTTGGATTTTCATTTGCCTTCAGGTTCAGGGCTTGAAGTCCTCAAGTATCTCCGTTCAAGTTTTCCGAATGTATCCGTATTGGGCATTTCGGCAGATGACCTTCTCAGGGAGAAAGCCAGACAGGAAGGGATAGACGCGTTTCTGATTAAACCCTTTAGAGTTGTTGACCTGACTCGGACAGCCCACACGCTTTTGAGTCAACCCAAGAAAGGTCCCAGTCCATCCATGCTGGCGGCATTGCAGGCGTATACGCAGGCGTTCCAGCGTGTTTACAAATGTCTGCCGCGTGGACAGTGGACGGGCGGCCAGGTGCTTATCAACGGCGAAGCGCGTGATGAGGCGTGGTTTCGGGCGGAAACACACCGTTTGAACAACTTGAGCATGGCACGTCCATCCCGTAACTACCTGCATCGTCTGATTGATAAAATTCGCAACTTATAGAATCGCTTATGACGCTGCCCCGTTGAGCGGTACAACCCTTCGCCGATGATACACAGCGTGGAAGCTCCCATAGAGCACAATAGGTGAGCTTGATTCACGCTGAAAAAACTTGCAAATGTCATGAGGCCCTCCTTTTGTCGCATTGAAGAGGAGGGCCTCATGATTCACCGCAACAGCTTGCCCTCGCTCCCTGGCGGCAGCCTGTTGACCTGGGAGGGAAAAGGCGCTCAGTGGATCATACGATACGTAAAGCCTGAGATGGGGCAAAAAAGAGCGTGGGCAATGCGCCAACCATCAGGCATACGCACGAGAACAGCTGAAGTCTCGGAGAAATCGAAATCGCCGCAGTCTATCGCGGCGATCACGAAAAGGAATAATTAAGGGTGTGCCCGATAATGGACTCGAACCATTGACCTCTGCTATGTGAGAGCAGCGCTCTAACCAACTGAGCTAATCGGGCGTTACATACCTACCCTTGCGGTGGAGGCGCTTCCCCTATCCTCTGTTCAACACTCCGCATGTCGGAGTAAAGCCATCCTACGCTTTTGGGGATGTGACAAAGCATTTCCTCTACAGCAGATGGGAAAGAGTATATCATTTCCTTCCAGCCCTGACAAGACCAAATGCCTCCGGGTCATTAGGGCGATTCGGTCCTCGGCAGCCGCAACGTGAAATGGACCGTCGTACCAGCGCCGTACTCACTCTCGACCCAGATCCGGCCTCCGTGCAGTTCAATAATTAGCTTTGAGATTGATAGCCCCAGGCCCGTCCCCAGAATACCCGTATTGCTGGCATCGGCCCGGTAAAACTTCTCGAATAGGTGCGTTTGCTGTTCGCGGGTCAGGCCGATGCCCTGATCCTGAACGCTCACCTGGAGCATTCCTTCGGTGACCTGGCCGTGAATTGTGACCGTGCCGCCTTTGGGCGAGTACTTGACCGCATTCGAGATCAGATTATTGAGCACCTGGCCGAGCCGGAACCGATCCGCGATGATGGGCGGCCAGGCCTGGGGGCCTTTCACCTGAAAGTCATGCAACGGTGAAGTTTCGATGAAGGGGGTCAGTGTTTCGTTTAACAATTCCTGGACGTTGACTGGTTGTAGCTCAAGCGACAGGTGGCGCTTGCTTTCAAGTCTGGAAAGGTCAAGCAGGTCATTGATCAGGCTGCCAAGCTGGCGAGCCTGCGAGTTGATCAAGTTCAGGAAATAGGCCGCGCGATCTTCCGGCAACTTGCGGGTCAGGAGGATTTCGCTGAAGCCCTGGATCGCCGTCAGCGGTGTGCGCAGTTCGTGAGCCGCTGTCGACAAAAACTCGGTCTTCAACCGGTTCAACTCTTCTAACTCCCGCTGCACCTGGTTTCGCGCGGTTACGTCATGGACCATGCACACAAGGCCGGAAACCTTCTGAGCCTCGCCGACAATCGGCGACAGCACGACTTCCGCATCAAACAGCCGTCCATCGCCGCGATACGCATTGATCTCGACCACCCTGGTCTCGCTGGCGGCGACTACACGCTGGATGGCATCGGCCAATGCCTGTTTCTCAGCCGGAGAACTGAGGGGCATCAAAGGTTGTCCTATCGCCTCGTCGGGCCGGTAGCCCATCAGGCGGTTGAAGGCGGGATTCGTCTGCTGAATCCTGCCGTCCGGCCACGCCATTGCAATGGCATCACTGCTGTTGTTCAGGATGGTTTCGGCGCGCTCTTTCGCCTGCTGAAACTCGGCGGTTCGTTCCCTCACCCGCTGTTCCAGTTCTGCGGCGTGGCGTTGCGTCCGGTCATAGAGTTGTGCATTCTGGATGGCAATGGCAACCTGGGCTGCGATTTCACGCGCGATATCGTTGTATTCGGGCGTAAAGGCATCAGTGCTGTCAGCAGTCAGGTTCAAGGCTCCAAGCAATTCTCCTTTGGCGATGAGCGGCACGCGGAGGAGAGCGCGAAAGCCCTCTTGCTGCAAGAGGCGCACGCCTGGCCCAACCGGCAACATGGTGGAAGCGTCCCCGATCATCTGAATATCACCCGTGCGCAGTGCTGCAAGGTCTTCCGACGGCCAGGCTGTCAAGGCGAAGTGTGTGGCAACCGGAATCTGATTCGGCGTCTTGCTTTGCGCTACGCAGACCAGGCCCGTCTGTGTCTCGAAATCAAATGCCACGATGCTCGCGCCCGGGATGGATAATTGTCCCAGCAAACTTTTGAGCGCAAGTTGCGCCACCGCCTCCACCGAGCGTGCCGAGAGGATAGCCAGATCAATGGTATGGAGCGTTTCCAGGCGCTGGTAATAACGGGACAGCGCATCTTCGGCATAAACGCGCTCACTGATGTCACGCGAGACAGATTGAATCTCTAGAATGCGCCCGGTCTGTGGGTCGCGGATCGCTTTCGTGGTGCTCTCAAACCATGTGTACTTGCGGTCTTTGCAGCGGATGCGATAGTACCCTGAGTAAGCCTCTCCTATTTTCAGGACCGACGTATGGGCCTCGACCATCGCGGCCATGTCGTCCGGATGGATGAACTCATAGACGGAGCGGCCTATTAGCTCTTCCGGGGCATAGCCGAGCAGCGCCTGGCAGGCCGGCGAAACGTACAAATAGAGACCTTCAGCCGTCTGGCGCGCGATCATATCTGTCGAATTCTCGGCCAGCAGCCGGAACTGACGCTCGCTCTCTCGAATCGCCGCTTCCGCCTGCTTGCGCTCGGTGATGTCGTGCATGAGCGCCAGCACACACGGCACATCGTCTACGTCGATGATTTCGAGGGAAAGCAGCACATCGCGCTTCTCGCCGGACCGGGTGCGGAGCTGGATTTCCAGGTTGCTGATCGCCCCGTGCTCGCGCAGCCACTGAGCCATCTCAACTGGATCAGCAGAGATAGCCAGCACGCCAAGCTCCGCCACCGTCCGCCCGATCACTTCGTCCCGGCTGTAGCCGAGCATCTTGAGAAAACTCGTGTTCACGTCCACGTAGCGCTGGTCGGCAACGGTGGTAATGGAAATACTGACCGGGCTGGCCTGGAACACTTTGGAAAAGCGCATCTCTGCGCGGCGCAGGTTGAGTTCCGCCTGCCTGCGCTCCCGGCGTTCCTCGGCCTCGCGCAGTTCGCGCTCAACTGCCGGGACAAGCCGCACGAGCTTGTCTTTGGCGAAAAAATCGTGCGCGCCGGCGCGCAGCGCGCTTACTGCTGCGTCCTCGCCAATCGTGCCGGAGACGATGATAAACGGAATGTCCAGGCCCGTTTCGTGCAGCACTTCGAGCGCTGCCGGGGCGCTGAACTGCGGCATAGAATAATCGGACAGGATCACGTCCCACTGCTGTGACTGCAAAGCCTGACGCATGGCCGGCGCCGTCTCAACGCGATCCAAGATTACTTCGTAGCCGGCGCGCTGCAATTCCAGGCGCAGCAGCGTGGCGTCGTCCTCGCTGTCTTCGACACACAAAACTTTCAACCGCGTAGCCATCAACCACCCGCGCTCAGTCGTGAGGCGATTCGTTCAAGACCAACCAGTACAGGCCAAGCTGCTGGATGGCACTGATGAACTGGTTCAGGTCGATGGGCTTGCGAACGTAACTGTTCGCACCCAGGCTATAGCTGCGAACCAGGTCTTCCTGTTCTTTGGAGGAGGTGAGGATGACCACCGGAACAAGCCGGGTGCGGTCATCCTGGCGGATACGTTGCAGCACTTCCAGGCCATCAACTTTGGGCAGTTTCAAATCGAGTAACACCAGGTGCGGGACATCCTTCGGGTCACGGCCCGCATAGGCTCCCTGACCAAAGAGGTAGTCCAGCGCTTCTGCGCCATCACGCACCGTCACAAGCTCATTCTTGAGGTTGCTTTTCCTGAAGGCACGTAGGGTCAGCATCTCGTCATCAGGGTTGTCTTCGACGAGAAGGATTCTTGGTACATTGATTTCCATTGCCCGGTCCTCTACACTGTCCGATTAGATTCGAGCGTGAAGTAAAAGGTGGCCCCTTTGTTAACCGCCGCTTCTGCCCAGATTTCACCATCGTGACGATGAACGATGCGCTGAACGGTAGCCAACCCGACGCCCGTCCCGTCGAATTCGCTGACCGTATGCAAGCGCTGGAACACGCCGAACAATTTGTTGGCGTAAGCCATGTCAAACCCGGCCCCATTGTCGCGTACAAAGTAGACGCGCCGTCCGTTTTCCATTGCTGCCGCGAACTCAACCTGCGGGTCGGGGGTCTTGCTGGTAAATTTCCAGGCATTGTCCAGCAAATTGGTGAGCATGGCCTGAAGCAGCCGGGCATCGCCATTCACGATCAACCCCTCTTGGACTCGGAACACGACGGATCGTTCCTTATATCGCTCCTGCAACTCTACACCGATCTGGCAGGCCAGTTCGCTCAGGTTGACCTCGGAGCGGCGCATCTCGGCGCGTGTCAGCCGGGAAAGCTGCAACAGATCGTCGATCAGGCCGGCCATGCGCTGGCTTGCGGCGCGGATGCGGTGCAGGTAATCCCGGCCCTCGTCGTCGAGTCTCTCAGCGTAATCTTCTTCAAGCGCCTGGCTGAATCCGCTCAGGGCGCGCAGCGGAGCGCGCAGATCGTGGGAGACCGAGTAGCTGAATGCCTCCAATTCACGGTTCGCCGCCGCAAGCCGCCTGGCCCGGTCTTCCAATTCCTGGTTGAGTTGGTAAACGGCTTCTTCGGCCTGCTTGCGCCGGCTGATGTCGCGCGTCGTCGCCACGATCTCAGGACTACCGGTTTCATCGCGCAGGGTGCGGCTTGTCGTCTCCATCCACACGAAATGACCGTCCCGGTGGCGCATCCGGTACACCGCTGCCTCGGCGGGCGATGATTCGCCTGAAAAAATGCTACGGGCGGCAGCGACATCCTCCGGGTGAATCCAGGGGGCGAGCGTGTGACCGGTCAGGTCTCCCGGCGTGTAGCCGAGCAGGCGCAGGCTGCTGGCCGACACGTAAGTGATCGTGCCATCTGGCGAGTGGCGCGTGATCATGTCGCTGACGTTTTCCGCCAGAAGGCGGTAGTGGGCTTCCTGCTGTGCGAGCTTCTCAAGCGCCTGCTGTTCGGCCAGCCGCAGGCGCTCGGATTCGAGCACCGTGACGACAAGCGCGGCCAGCGCACTGTACGATTGCTCATCCGTTGGATCGAACGGGTGTGGCTGTGCCCAGGTAATCGTCAGCAAGCCGAGCCACGTTCCATGAAGGGTCAGGGGAACCATCGCTGCTGCCCGGTATCCGCCCTGGCGAGCCATTTCGCGGGCAACCGGGTCAAAGCGCTCATCCTCAAACACATTACTTATCAGGAGCACCTTGTCTGGGGCGCTGATCCAGAGGTTCGAGACAGGAATATCCGGGAGATGATAGCGCGCGCCCACTGACGACCCGACCCCAACCGGCATGCCAGCGCGTGCTGTACTGACCGCCCACTCTGGTTTGCCCTCGTCGTTCAATTCAAGGAAAAAAAAGGAAGCAACGTCGGCCCTGTCCCGGCTGGCATACGTAAAGACTGCATCTAGAATCTGTTGGTGCCCCTTTGCAGTGAGCAATGCGCGGCTGGTCTCGTAGAGCGCTTCGGTCAGTTGCAGGCGGCGCTCAAGCTGCCCCGAATAGGTACGCAGGCGCTCCACCATCTCGCTGTTTTCCAGAAATATGGCGCTCTGTTGCGCCAGGAGTGCAAGCAGGCTCAGGTCATCGTCAACGAACAGCGACCCGTATTTCAGGAAGACCAGCAGCACCCCCCACCGGCGTGCCCTTGTCGCAATCGGGACGGCAAGCAATGTGTCGGCGCCCACACTTTCCAGCAAGCGACGATCCGCCTGGGGCAGACTATCGGACGCCCGCACAAGCCCCCTGACACCTTCAGCGAAGGCCCGCGCGATAATCGTCACGCCATCCAACGAAACCTGGGGGAATGGGTCAACCTGGTAGCTGAGTGTCCATTCCAGCGTCGGCTCAGTCTGTTGCACAATCCCGGTAGCCATGCTGCCGACTGCACGGTGGGCAGCCAGACAGAGTTCGGCCATGCTTTCGCTGACCATCATGCGCTCGGCAGCAGAACGGCTGCCAAGACGGGTGAGAAAGTTGTCCAACTCGGTGAGTTGCCACGCACGACTCAGCCAGCGCGGCGGAGCAAATCCTAAGTAGAAGGTCAGGGCACAGCCAATCGCAGCAACCAGGACAAGCGCCGTAGCCAGGCCGGTGAATGCCGGAACAAAGACACCTATGCCTGCCATAATCAGCATCAGCCCCAACAGACCGGAGCCTGCCGCTGCAAAGCGAAGGCGCCGCTGGACGACGCCGGAGGTCGTCAGCGCTCCTCGAATGAAGGCCACCATCGCGTAGCCTTCGATGCCGGCGAAGTATACGACGGCAGCAAGGGTTACGATGCCCGGTACAGTCGATCCGAAGGCGAGGACCGCGCCGTACAAGACCACGACGCCGACGAGCGCAGCACGGGTTATGGCGGCAGGCAGGGGCCGGAAGTAACGGACGATGCGCAGCATGAAATACGGCTGCGCGATCAGCGCCAACGAGCCGAGCGTATTGAGCCAGACCAGCCGCACGCCGAGCACCTTCGAGACCAGTGAGATCATCAGCGTGAAGCCCAGCGTGCCAAACATCAGCGCGATGTCCCGGCGTGTGTTGCCCCGCCGCCGTGCAAAATCGATGAGCGTAGCGAGAGAGAGCAGGCTGAAGAAAAGTTGGGCGATGACGGTTAGCAATTCTATGGCATTCACGATGGCCCACCTGTTGCTGCCCTGCGCTGGATTCGACGGGAGATCGGCCTGTAGCGTATTTGCTTCCCCCTTCAGCCGTGCAACGCTCAACAGCATCGCCACGATACGTCTGGCCCATCGATGCGCACCTGATTGTGAGGGGAATGGCTTGCTACTTATGAATTATATGTGGGAACGAACATAAGACAATTACAGAAGTATATAGAGGGGAGTGCATTGGCGGGAGCCATCGTCTGAGCAGGGATGTAAACAGGCTGGTAGGCCAGAACAGCCACACCAGCCTGTTCAACAAACGATCCAGCCAGGCTGTCGGCGCTGCGGCTATGCGCTCCGCAACGGCAGCGTCCGCCACGAGTAGGCAGGCGCATAGCCGAGCCGTTCGCGGGCACGATCAATCGAGAGCAGTGTCTCAAAATCGCCGGTCCCGGCGCGCAGCGGCACGTCCGGGAAGACTTCCGCCATCAGTTCGGCGTTAGGCCGGTTCATGACGGTATCGGCAGCAGCAATGATAAAGACTTCCGCCCCGGTGAGGTTGGCCTCAAGCCCCAGGCGGCAACTCTGTGCCACGTCCCGCGCATCGACGTAGCTCCACAGGTTCCACTTGCGCAGCCGGGCATCCTGCCAGAAGCCGGGAAACCGCTCGTAATCCTGCGGCTCCATAATATTCGAGAAGCGCAGACCAACGAACGGGACGCCGCTCCAACGGTTCATTTGTCGAGCCATCTCCTCGCTCAGGATTTTGGACAGCGCATAGCTCGATTCAGGGTAGGCGGGATGCTGTTCGTCGATGGGGGCATAGGCGGGTTTCTCACGGTCAAAAGGCAGCCCCAGGGTCGTTTCGCTGGATGCCCATACCACGCGCTCCAAACCGAGCTTGAGGGCAGCCGTGAAGACGTTGTAGGTGCTGGTCATGTTCGTTCGGAAGGTCACTTCGTCGGCCTGCAATCCTGGCGCGGGAATGGCTGCCAGATGAACGACTGCCGTTGCACCGTGCAATGCCTCGAACGTCTGGCCCAGGTCGGTCAGGTCAATTTTCAAAAACGGGGCCAGTGGTTCGCGGGAAGGCAGCACATCGACGTTGAGGACCTCGTAACCGTGCTCGACCAGATCGCGCACCACCGCACGCCCGGCCTTGCCGCTGCCACCTGTCACAACAATCTTTTTCATAGAACGGTCTTTCCCTTTTCCAAGTGATAAAGCTATACCCTCTCCGAATTCGGGGAGGAGATCAGAGGCGAAGTGAACTGAATGTGCCCGCTGATGGACACCTGATCACACTAAGGTGTGTTCTTGCAGCGAGCCGCGCGCAAACCACTGGGAGATCAACAGAGCCACCAGCGCCAACCCCAGCAAGATCAGGCTGGCAAAGATGGCCGCGTCGAGATTGCGCTCCAGAATATTATAGATCAACAATGGCATAGTCTGCGTGCGGCCCTGCGTGCTGCCCGCAAACAAGATCGTTGCGCCGAATTCGCCCAGCGCCCTGGCCCAACTCAGGATCAGCCCGGCAAGCAGGGCGCGGCTGGCAAGGGGCAGCGTCACGCGGCAAAACAATGACCACCCGGCAGCACCGTCCACGCGCGCCGCGTCCTCGATCTCGCGCGGCACATGCTGGAAGCCAACCAGCGCCGAACGGATAAAGAACGGGGCCGAGACAAACGTCTGCGCAAAGACAACGGCTGCCGTCGTGAAAGGTAGCGTGATCCCCAGGCTGCCGAGCACCGGGCCGAGCAGTCCGCGCCGTCCGAAGGTGAGCAGCAGCGCCAGCCCGGCGACGGCAGGCGGCAGCACAATCGGCAGTTCGACCAGCACCTGGACGAGGGGCCTGAAGGGCATTTTCCGGCGGGCCAGCGCGTAGGCCAGCGGTGTCCCGAACAGGATCGTCAGCGCCGAGGTGATCAGCGTCGTGATCAGGCTCAACACGACGGCCTCGGCCACCCCTTCCGAACTGCCCGCCGCCAGCCCACGCACAACCAGAACGATCAGCGGCAGTCCCAGGAATATTCCGGCTATTGTGCCCATCCCGAACACGGCGACTTTGCCAAGATTGGCGCGTGGCGGCTGGTGATCGGTGGGCTTCATTGCGATTCGCCGCTCCACAAAGAGGTGAATTTCACCAGCCATGCGACCACGAGGTAATCGTCATGCTCTGGATCGGCAGCAGCAAGTCCTGGCCCATGCCTGGCGCAGCAATCCGCGTCCCGTCCCACCACTGGTAGACCGTCAGAAAAAACGTATAGTGTCCTGGCTTCATCGGGTAGGGAAGCTGCACATCGCGCTCGTCGATGTAATAACGGCCCGGTGTCCACTGGCTTGTGGCTGTCGGCCCGTCCTGCACCTGCGGCGGCCCGTCCAACTGGACCGGGTTAGCCTCGCTCGGAACCTGGATGCTGGTGCTGTAGTCGCGTTCGACGGGCCGATCCACCGACCACCACAGCCGCAGCCGCAGCCTCTGCCCTTCCAACAGCGTGACCCCTTCCGGGCTGGTCAGGCCATCGATCTCCGCGCCGTGAAAGCGCATCCCGTTCTCAAAGAGGACACCCTGCTCATCTGGCGGCCCTTCGTATAGCCGGAAAAGGAACGTCGGCGGGCCAAAGAACGTGCTGGCGACATGCTTTTCGAGCAGCGCCTTTTTGGTGGCCGGGTCCTGCATCCAGTCGCGCGACACGTACCAGATGCGCCGGTGGCCTTCGGGCGAGGTGACGAATTGCAGACCATTGGGGAAATACAGCCGCATGAAGTATGTCCAGGCTTCGGGCGGCGCACACTGGATGCAGTTCGGATCGATCAGCAGGACGTCGCCGACCTGCATGTGCTGGCGCAGGAGTTTGAAATTGGCCTCGAACGGCTCGCGGTGATGGTAAACGTCCGACTGGTATTGATCGAGCGCGGCGGGCAAAAACAACACGATCACCAGCCCGGCAGACACCGCGCCGTAGGCCATGCGCGGCAGCCGGGCCAGCCCTACTCCCATCCAGAACGCCAGACCAGGCAGCACCCACCACAGGTAGCGGATGTCCTGGAACAGCCCCAGGCGCGAATGGAACAGGTAGATTGGCAGCGGCCCCGCAACCCAGATCAGCAGGGCCAGTGTGGAGGGATGGACACGCCGGAACAGCAGCAGGACGGCGGCCACGACAAATAACACCGCCCACCCTGGCGCGTAGGGGCCAGCGTAGGAGGCAAACGTCCGCGCCAGGGCTTCGGGCAGTGGCGGCAGCGTGATCGTGGCATTATAGCCCGTCCGGTTGGTGATGGTCGTCCAGCGCGCGATCAATTCCGGTGCAGCCAGCGCCCCGCCGATCACGCCGGGCAGCCACCAGCGCCACACGATGCTCCGGTAGACGAGCAGCGTGTACACGCCGAGCAGCATAAAAACGAAGGCAGCGATGAAATGAATGTAGAACATCGCGCCCAGGCATAGCGCCAGCACGACAGCCCGGCGCACCGTCGGGCGATCAAAGTAGCGGACGGTCAGCCACAGTGCCAGCGGCGTCAGCGCCAGCAGGAAGGCATAGCCGCGCACCACCAGGCTGAGGAAAATGCTCAGGCCCATCGCCCCGTAGGCCAGCACGGACAGAAACGCGGCCCGCTCGCCCCAGATGCGGCGGACGGCACGGTACGTGCAGGCGCTACCGATCAGGAAGGCCGACGCGGAAAGATAGCGCAGCACCAGGGGGAAGAAGCCAACCAGGGCCTTCCACCCGGCCAGGGTCAGGAAGTACAGCGGCGGCCAGTCGAAGGGCGTCCAGCGCAAAACGTCCTGGGGCGAACCAAACGTCTGCCAGACCGACCACACCTCGTCCCAGTTCATTTCCAGCCCACCCAGACGGACGATGCGGCTGGCAGCGACCAAGAGCAAAACGCCGGTCAGCGCTGCCAGAATGAGGCCGTTGCGCCTCACCCCCAACCCCTCTCCACCCTGGTGGAGAGGGGAGTCGGCCCGAATCGATTCCCCCTCTCTGCGCAGCGGAGAGGGGGCCAGGGGGCGAGGTAAATCCCGCTGTTTTTCGAGAGTCATTCGTCGTGGCGGCAGAGCATCTTGACGATGGTCGTAAATAGCTGCGCGTCAATCTGGTCGGGCAGGTTTGTGCCCTGGTAGTGCTGTTCGGATTCGCCCACATAGACGCGCCAGTATTCGTCGTTGTGTTCGATGCGCTGCACGTCGGTCAGCTTGTGTGACCAGTCGCGGCGGTGGCCGAGCAGGTGAAGTTTCTTGTCGGTCAGGTAAAAACGCCCGGAATCCAGCACATTTTCTTCGCCCTGGGCCAGCACGCTGCCCGCACGCATCGCCTGCTGGAAGGTTACCGGGTTGACCGTCACATACACGTTTTCGTCGTGGCTCATCAGCGGCGGCGGCGGGTTGAGCGGCGCCGGGTGCAGCCAGGAGAAATCGCCGCGCTGCGCCTGCTGGATGCGCTGGCGCTGCACGTAGCCGTTGCGGCTGGCTTCGAGGGCCTGCTCCGCAGTCAGCCAGCCTGCTTTGCCCAGATACAGCATCACGTAGTAGAAGCGGGGCGCTTTGTTGACACTTTTGTAGCGGATGCGCCAGCTATCCGGGGTTGGCCCGGCCTCGAACAATGCCACCGAGCCACAGCTACTACAGGTCAGGGTCGGCAGCCCGGAGCCAAACCCCAGGATTTTGCGGCCTTCGGACAGCGTGATTGAGCCTTCCGTATGGCAGTACAGACAACCCTGTAACGGCGCTGGAATCTCGATGGTTTCAGTTTCGGTCATGTCTTTCCACGGGCTTTGAGAAACCCGATGCGCTCCTGCACCAGTTTGAGCGTCGGATTGGCGATGGTGGCCGCGCGTTCCGCGCCCTGGGCCAGCACATCGTCAATGTAACCGTTTTCATTGATCAGTTGATGATAACGTTCTTGCAAGGGGCGAAGGCCCTCGACGACAACCTCGGCCACTGCTTTTTTGAGATGACCGTATCCCTTGCCAGCAAAGCGATTCTCGATAGCTTCTTTCGACTCGTCGGTGAACGCCTGGTAGATCGTCAACAGGTTATTCACACCCGCGCGCGCCGGGTCGTCGTTGAAGGTGATCTCTGAACCAGAGTCGGTCACAGAGCGCATGATTTTCTTCCTGATTTTGTCCGGCGGGTCGAGCAGGAATACGGCGTGGTATTCAGAATTTTCGCTTTTGCTCATTTTGGCGTTGGGCGTGTCCAGCCCCATGATGCGCGCCCCCGCCAGCGGGATCATGACTTCGGGGATAGTGAAGACCTCGCCATAGATGTGGTTGAAACGCTGCGCCAGGTCGCGGGTCAGTTCGACGTGTTGGCGCTGGTCCTCGCCCACCGGCACGGCATTGGTGTGGTAAAGCAGAATATCCGCCGCCATCAGCACCGGGTAGAAAAGCAGCCCCGCGCTGGAAGCCTCAGCCTGCTGCTTGGCCGCTTTGTCCTTGTATTGTGTCATCCGGTACAGCCAGCCGAGGGGTGACAGGCAGCCCAGAATCCAGGCCAGTTCGGAATGGGCAGGGACGTGGGACTGCACAAATACCGTCGATTTTTGTGGATCGATCCCGGCAGCCAGGTAGAGCGCTGCGACCTCGCGCGTTCCAGCGCACAGGGCCTGCGGGTCCTGCGGCAACGTGATGGCGTGCAAGTCAACAATGCAAAAGAAACTCTCGTAATCGTGCTGAACCTTCACCCACTGCTTGAGCGCGCCGAGATAGTTGCCGATGTGGAGGTGGCCGGACGGCTGAATACCGGAAAACACGCGCGGGAGGCGCTTCTGGTCATTGGGCGTTATGGGCATAAAGGTTCCTTGAGATGGACACGCTATTGGGCTGCTAGATTCATGGCGGCGCATTGTAACACTGGCCCGCACGCGCGGCAACTGAACCCTGGACTGGGTACACAGCGCAGAGGAGTTCTGTGGCTCAGTCCTGGACTCGCAAAGTCGGCAGTGCTGGTTTAGGATCGTGGGATACGTGTGGCATTCCCACATAAAGGAGCTTGAGCAATGCCCTATACTGCTGTGGCGACCTCGACCACACCCGTATTGATTATCTACCTGCTGGACATCAGCGGCTCGATGAGCCAGATGCTCGGCGACAAACGCCGTGTGGAGATCGTGTCCGACGCTTTGCAGGAAATTGCGACGGAGATGGTTGCCCGCTCGACCAAAGGCGAACTCGTCTCTCCACGCTACCGGCTGGCGATCTATGCTTACGAATCGCAGGTGCACGACGTGCTGGGCGGCATTCGCACCATTGACCAGTTTGTGCGTGACGGCGTGCCAGAGTTCTCGCCACGCGGTGGTACGAACACCGCCGCGGCCTTCCTGGCCGCCGAGAACCTGCTCGCCGCCGAACTGCCCTACATGGAAGCGCACCCGGCCCCGTTGATCTGCCACATGACCGACGGCGAATATCAGGGCGATGACCCGACGCCTATCGTCCAGCGCATCATGCAGATGGGCGTGCCTGACGGCAACGTGCTGGTCGAGAACATCTTCATCTCCGACAAGATTCTGAAAAATCCGATTGGCGACAGCTTCTCGTGGCCGGGGCTGGTCAACGAGGCCGATCTCGCCAACGACTACGCCCGGACGCTGCTACGCATGTCCTCACCCATCCCGGATAGCTATCTGAGCGAGATGCAGGAATTCGGCTACCAGCTTCAGAGCGGCGCGCCGATGATGTTCCCAGCCCAGAACAAAGACCTGATCCGCATGGCCTTCACCATGTCCGGCGCAACGCCCGTCGCCTAGAACGCCGTTTGCAGCACCGGATGAAGCAGCCGCCAGCCATGTTGCCCATCGTCACCCTCAACCAGGATAGTGACACGCCTGCCCGGCGCGAGATCGCGCCATGCGTCATGCTCACCTACCTGTATGACCGTTCCCGCGACTCCAAAAAAAGCGGCGCGCCGGGTCAGGACTTTATCGCCTTCAGCTACGACCACTCACGGGTCGCCTTCGCGGTTTGTGATGGCGTTAGCCAGTCGTTCTACGGCGACCTGGCGGCGCGCTTCCTGGGCGAGAAACTGGTGGCCTGGCTGATGGCACATACCGCACCGGTTGGCGGCGACTTCGCCGACCAACTGGATCGTGTGCTGCGTGCCTGGACGGGCGAGGCCAGCCAGCTTGTGCAGGCCAGGCAGCCCGCCGCCGATCTCCCGCCCATGATCCGCGAGGCGCTGGAACGCAAGCGCGAGAACGGCAGCGAGTCGATGTTTGTGGCCGGGCTGCTCGACCTGTCCGGGGAACAACTGGTCGTCTGCTGGATGGGCGACATGCGCCTGTGGCTGTGGGACAGCCACACCCGGCCTGTCGATCTGCCCGGCGCGGTCTGGCTGACGAAGGAGCGCTGGTCAACGCGCATCGGGCCGAAGAATGGCGTGCCGCGTACCGCCATCCTGAATCTCGACGATGTAGCTCGCCTGACCATACACACAGACGGCGTCGGGAACCGCGCTCAGGAATTACGGAGCATCACCCGCGAACGACTCGATCAACTGGCGCGAGAACTGGGCGCAGCCCCGGCCAGCGATGATGTGTCCATTCTGGACATCGTAGTAGACAGCGTGGATGTGCCGCCCCTGGATGCGCCGGAGCCATACGTCCCGGACATGGATGAGCCGGTGATCCGCTGGCAGGCGGTGGACGGCGCGCAGTGGTATCGCGTCGAGATGATTGCTGCCGTCGATGGCCGTCAGTGGACAGCCGACACCACCAGTACCAGTTTCATTTTGCCACCGGGCCAACCCGAACCCACCGATTGCCGGGTTCAGGCTCTTTCCAGCGATCACAGACCGAGTGTGTGGAGCGACTCGATTCGGGTGGGCCGCGAACTGGTTATGCCTGTATTGGAGACTGGAGCGCCAGCAATGCCAACAGCGGCAGAAGCGGAGCCAATCGTCAACGCCTACCGCCCTTTTCGCACCGACGTGATTCTGGTGGGGGCGCTGCTGCTGGCGCTGGCGCTGACGGTGGGCTGGATGCTGATCTACGTGAGGTAAGTAAAGGGGTGTTATGAGCCGTGCTCAGATCAGGGTCGACGTCAACGAAAAGATGACGATTGACCGCACTACGTATCGTGTAGCGGAACACCCGGCACTGCCCGGCATCCCCTACGTACAGCGCGGCGCGCGCGGCTTCGTTATCCAGTTGATCGCACCCAACGGGGATCGGATGGCGCTCAAGTATTTCAAGCTCAAGTACCGTGTTCCGGCGTTGGTCAACGTGGCTGAAGCGCTGCGCCAGTACGCGGACTTGCCCGGATTGCGCGCCGCCAGGCGCACTGTCTTTACGCAAAGCACCCATCCCGATCTGCTGGCGCGCTACCCGGCTCTGGAATACGGCGTGCTGATGCCCTGGCTGCCCGGCGTCACCTGGTACGACCTGGTGACGACCAAAGCGCCGATCTCCCCGCGCGAGAGCCTGAAAATGGCGCAGGCCACCAGCGAAATCCTTGCCAACTTCGAGGAGCATCACCTGGCGCACTGTGACATTGCAGGCGCGAACGTGATGGTTGAGCGCCGCGCCGCACAGATCGAACTGGTGGACATCGAGGAAATGTACGGCCCCAACCTGCCACAGCCTGTCGAAATGCCCGCCGGGCAGGACGGCTACCAGCACCGGACGAGCCGCCAGTCGGGACAGTGGAACGCCGCCGGGGATCGCTTCGGCGCAGCGGTGCTGCTGGCCGAGATGCTCGGTTGGGCCGATGCGCGTGTGCGCCAGAACAGCGCCGACGAACACTATTTCTCGGCTGCCGAAATGCAGGACGTGGACAGTCCGCGTTACCGGCTGCTGGTCGAAGTGCTGCGCGACGAGTACGCACCGGAGGTCGCGGAGCCGTTTGAACAGGCCTGGCGCAGCGTGCGGCTTGACGACTGCCCACCGCTCAAGCTGTGGCGCGACACACTGGACGCCATCAGCGTCGACGACAAGAGTCAGGACACTGTGCTCACCAGTCCCGTCGTCAGTGGTCGGCGCGCCATTGACGGCATACCGGTTGTCGTGCAGCCGGACAAGGCCAGCCCATTACGATTTCAGCTTAACGGCACGCGCCTGTGCCGCAACTGTGGAGCACAGAACGCCATCAGCGAATCCTTCTGCAAGCGCTGCGGCTTTTACATCGGCACGGGCGCCCGGCGTCCGCCACCGCCCGTTAAGCCTCCGGCTCCCGGTGTTGTCAAAGCGCTCTCGCCCGTTCAACCGCCCACGTCGGGCACAGCGCCGCAGCCTGTTGTCTTGCAGCACGATGGCGACGACATCATTGCGGCCAGACGCATTGGCACACTGCCCGGCGGCCAGGTGCAACGAGTCGTCACCCCACCCAAACCGCAGAATCCCCAGGAGCCGGCCAATTTTGGCGCGGTCATTGTCGCTGCGGTCATTGTCGCTGCGGCCATCCTCGTTCTGCTGCTGGCTTTACGGGGTGGCTAAGGGATTCGCGGGCTACAGGTAATTGGAACGGCCATATCGCCTGTCCTGGCTGGTGGAAGCATCCTTGTCTTTCCGTTCCCGAACACCCAGCACGGATTCCAGCACAAGGCCGACAATGCCCATGATGATGCCGCCCAGAACGGCCCACCAGAACCCGTCGATGATGAGACGCCCGCCAGACAGGCTGGCCGTCAGCAGGAGCATGGCCCCGTTGATGACGAAGATGAACAACCCCAGGGTCAGGATGATAAACGGGCAAGTCAGCACGGCCAGGATTGGCTTGATCAGGGCGTTGACCAGACCGAATATCAGGCCGATGACCAGCAGCGTACCCAGGTCCTGATTCACGACGTGGATGCCCGGCAAGAGACTGGCCGTGATGGCAATGGCGATGGCATTGATGATGACACGCAGTAGAAATTTGCCCACGAGGACGCTCCTTCGGTGGAAGACAGATCGTACCCTCTAGCTCTACTACGTCCGATGGGCCGATAAGGTTGCGCCTGCCGGATGAGTCCGCCACCCTCGTGGATTGCGCAGGCTGGCACACTCGCCTTCCTTAATCATTCTGTTCGTATGAGGCAGTTTGATATTATTATCCATCTTACGATGCGAGTGAAGCTGCCTGATCACCTGATAAACAGGTGAGCGGATCAGGCGTTACAGATGCGATAATAGTATTATTGGGGCGCGGGTGGCATTCGACAGCGGGCGCACAGGGGACAGAATAGCACGGATGTTCTAGCATGTCAAGGGCCAGTTTTCGGATTTAGAAGGGGCTGAATCGTTCCAACGAAGCTCCAACGCGATCTGAACGTTGACCTCACCCCCCGACCCCCTCTCCGAATTCGGAGAGGGGGAGTCGAGCACAGCAAGACAGGGGTGAGGTTTGCCAACGGTTAAGAAGATTCAGCCCTTATTCCCCTGATCCGCCCGCCCGTTGATCCTCAACCGCAGGCGTGGTACAATCTAGAACCGATGTTCGAGTTTGACAGGGTTCACCCTATTCTCTATCATTACCACGCTGCTTGAGGCCACGACAACAGCGAGGCAACGCTAGCAAAAGGCACACACTTCATGGATGTAGGAGTCATTCGGCAGGTCAATATTGACGAGCAGATGCGCGAGTCGTACCTCGACTACGCCATGAGCGTGATCGTGGCCCGCGCGCTGCCCGATGCCCGCGATGGGTTGAAGCCTGTTCACCGCCGTATTCTGTACGCCATGTATGACATGGGGCTGCGGCCCGATTCACCGTTCCGCAAGAGCGCCAGGATCGTCGGCGAAGTGCTTGGCAAATATCATCCGCACGGCGACGTGGCCGTATACGACGCCATGGTGCGCATGGCGCAGAACTTCTCCATGCGCTACGAACTGATCGACGGGCAGGGGAATTTCGGCAGCATCGACGGCGATGCCCCGGCAGCTATGCGCTACACCGAGGCGCGAATGGCCGCGATGGGCATGGAACTGCTGACCGACATTGACAAGGAGACGGTGGACTTCACCGAGAACTTTGATGGCAGCCTGACTGAACCCGCCGTTCTGCCCGCCGCCATGCCGAATCTGCTGGTCAACGGCGCGTCGGGGATCGCGGTGGGCATGTCCACCAGCGTGCCGCCACACAACCTGGGGGAAGTGTGCGACGCGCTGATCTACATGCTGCGCAACTGGGATCGGCTGGAGGACATCGACATTGCGCACCTGATGGAATTCATCAAAGGGCCGGACTTCCCGACGGGCGGGCTGATCTTCCGGGGGGACGCCCGCAGCGGCGAGGATGCACTGATCACAGCCTACGCGACGGGCCGGGGCAAGCTGACGGTGCGGGCGAAGGCACACATCGAGAACGTGGGGCGCGGCAAGACGCGCATTATCATCAGCGAGATTCCGTTTCAGACGAACAAAAACAGTTTGATCGAGCGCATTGCCGACCTGGTGCGTGACGAGCGGATCGACGGCATCAACGATCTGCGCGACGAAAGTGACCGGCAGGGCCTGCGGATCGTCATTGAGTGCAAGAGCAACGCCGATCCCGCCGCCGTGCTAACCGACCTGTTCAAGCACACGCCACTGCAAGACACGTTCAGCGTGATCATGCTGGCGCTGGTCGATGGCGAGCCGCGGATGCTGACACTCAAGCAGGCGCTGCGCGTGTACATCGATCACCGGCTGGAGGTGGTGCGACGCCGGAGCGAATTCGACCTGGCACGCGCCCGCGAACGCGCCCACATCCTGCAAGGCTTGCTGATCGCGCTGGAACGGCTTGACCGGGTGATCAAGACGATCCGCGAAAGCCAATCGACGGACGAAGCGCGGCAAAGGTTGATCGAGCGCTTCAAGCTGACGGAAATCCAAGCTAACGCCATCCTGGACATGCAACTCCGGCGGCTGGCGGCGCTGGAACGGGCCAAGATTCAGGACGAGTACGACGAAAAGATGGTGACGATTGGCTACCTGGAAGGCTTGCTCGCCAACCCGGAGGCGATGCGCGGCGTGATCGTGGACGAACTGATAGAACTCAAGCAGCGCTACAACGATCCGCGCCGGACGGTGGTGGTGGAGGGCGCGCCGACGCCCGTCACGGCGCTCGACCTGCTGGCGCACAACGAAAGCACCTGGGTGACGCTAACCGTTGGCAACCGCCTGAGCCGCACCTACAAGGATGCACCGCCCAAGATCACTACGCAATTGGAGGACGCGCCGCGCTTCCTGCTGCGCAGCAACACGATGGACATCCTGTACCTGTTCGCTTCCAACGGGCAGGCGGTGTCCGTGCCGGTTCAGCAGTTACCCCTGAGCGACGATCCGGCGACGGGCGTGGAGGTGCGCGCCTTCGCCGATCTGCGCAACGGCGAAGAAATCAACGGCGCGATCAGCCTCGAACCAACGCTGGAGGATGGGTATCTGTTCTTCGCCACCGAGAAGGGCGAGGTCAAGCGCATCCGCATTGCCGACCTGCCGGGCCTGACGGCGCACGCCTTCACGGTCATGAACGTCGGCGATGACCGGCTGATCGCGGCGCACTACGTCAACGAGGAAGACGAAGTGATCCTGGTGACGGCGGAGGCGCAGGCCATCCGCTTCAAGGTGTCCGAAGTGCGGGCGACGGGCCTGCCTGCGGGCGGAATGCGCGGGATCAAGCTGGATGACATCGCGGGGGATAAGGTCATCGCCGCGCAAGTCATCCGGGAGGGGATGTCGGTCTGGACGATCACCGAGGACGGCATCGCCAAGAGCACGCCCATCGCCGAATATCCCGTGCAGGGGCGGGCTGGGATGGGCGTCTTTGCCATGAAGATCGCGCTGGGCCAGCGGCTGGGGGCGGCAACGGTGGCAACGCTTGACGATCTGGTGGTGATCCTGACGGCGAAGGGCAAGTTCAAAGTGGTCAAGTTTCGGGCCGCGCCGCAAGGCCCGCGCAACTCGAAGGGTGACTACGTGATGAACGTCAACAAGACGGATCGGGTGCGCGGCGTGACGCAGATCGTGCTGCGCCCGGAGCCGCCTCCTATCCTGCTGCCGCCGGAACCGATCCATGCGCCTGGCACGAACGGGGCCAGTGAGGAGACAGCGCAGACGTAAACCTTACCCCCCGGCCCCTCTCCAACTGGAGAGGAGAGAAATGCCCATAAAACTCGGCGCAGACAGGCTGGTAACGCCCATGTTCACCCGGACAAACCCGCTGCTCAACCGCATCCCGCCGCCGATCCGCAACCTGATCCTGGCCCTGCTCATCGTCGGCTCGCTGCTGCTGCCCGAACTGCGTCCCGTGCTAACGCTGGTGCTGGTTGTGGCGCTGCCTGTCGGCATCGGGTTGCTGGTTGCGCTGCCAGTGCTGCTCCCGCCGCTGCGCCGTCTGGGGCGGAACAATCTGTCGGCCCGGTGGGCCGAGATTGCCGGGTTTGGCGTGGCGGCTTTTTGCATCGTGATCGTCGGGGGCATATGGCTGTTGCCTGCGGTGGCTGCCCGCACCGGTGTGCCGCTGGCTCTGGAAACATCACAAGATTACGTGGTCCTTGGCGGGCTGGCGCTTGTGCCTGCGCTGGCCTGCGCCGGGTTTGTGGCACGGTTTACAGCAAGCGCCCCGGCTGCGCCCGGAGCGCCTGAATGATCTGCCGGTCTGCATGGCCGAAGGCAAAGCGCTCCAGTTCGTCCAGGCGTACCCACCGCCAATCGGCACAGCCGAGCGCCTGCGGCGGCCCCGCCACGTAGCGGCAGCGAAAAGCGTGCAGCGTGATCCGGAAGTGGGTGAAGGCGTGCCGCACGACCACCAGCAGATCGCCCACCTCGACCTGGATCGCCAGTTCTTCCACCAGTTCGCGGGCCAGGCATTCGGGCAGCGTTTCGCCCGGTTCGAGTTTGCCGCCGGGGAATTCCCACAGCCCGCCGAGCAAGCCCTCAGCGCGGCGCTGCGCAATCAAGACCTGCCCCTGATCGTTCCAGATGACACCCGCCGCCACATCGTAGTGGGGTGTCTGCGGGCGGGGCGCTTTGACCGGGCGCTGATCCTGTGTGCCGCGCCGGAAGGCCAGGCAATATGCCGCCACCGGGCAGGCCCGGCAGAGGGGTTGGCGCGGCTTGCAGATCGTTCGGCCCAGTTCCATCAGCGCCTGGTTGTAGTCGCCTGGGCGCTCCGCCGGGACGAGCGACTCGGCCAGCGCCCACAGCCGTTTGTGCGTTACGGTGGCGCGGATGTCCTCCGCAACGTCGTACAGGCGGGCCAGTACACGTATCACGTTGCCATCCAGAACGGCGACCTGCTCGCCAAAGGCGATGCTGGCAATCGCGCCCGCCGTATAGCGCCCAATGCCGGGCAGTTTTTGAAGTTCTGCCGCCGTTTCAGGGAAGCGCCCGCCCTGCTCGGCCACGATGACTCGTGCGGCGCGGTGCAGGTTGCGGGCGCGGCTGTAGTAACCCAGCCCCTCCCAACGCTTCAATACGTCATCCAGCGGCGCAGCCGCCAGTGCCGACACGTCCGGATACACCTCGACGAAGCGCTCGAAGTAGGGGATGACCGTTGCCACCTGCGTCTGTTGGAGCATGATCTCGGACAGCCAGACGTGATAGGGATTGTGCGTGCGCCGCCAGGGGAGATCGGCGGCAGCCTGGCCGTACCAGTCCAGCAGGGATGTGACAAAGGGCTGCGCAGAATCGATCACGTTGGCCGTTCGGTGTCCAGAATGAAGGTCGTGATTTCCGGGCGGCAGTTGAAGCGCAGCGGTAACTGGGCCAGCCCGACGCCCCGGCTGACGTACAGCCACATGCCGTTCAGCCTGTAAAGGCCCATCGGGTACTTCCACGCCTGGTTAGGCAAGGCCAGCGGCCCAAGCAGCGGCACGCGCACCTGCCCGCCATGACTGTGCCCGGAAAGCTGCACGTCCACCCGGCCATCCTGCGCCACCCAGTCAGCATAATTTGACTCGTGAACCATCATGATCACGGGCGCGCCCGCCGGGATGCCGCGCAGGGCTGCATCGATGTCCTGGCGCTTTTCCCAAACGTCGTCCAGCCCGGCAATGACCAGGGCTGCGCCGCCGCGCCGGATCACGACGTGGCGGTTGAGCAGCATTCGCATTCCGGCGTCCTCAGCGGCGCTGCAAATCCGGGTAGGGGCTGCCCAGTAATCGTGGTTGCCCAGGATGCCAAAGACTCCATCGGGCGCCTTGAGCAGCCGCAGCCGGGAAATCCCATCCAGGCCCACCGCGTCGAGGTGGCTGGTGAAGTCGCCCGTGAACAGGATCAGGTCGGGATGCCCGGCGTTGACACGCCGCACGATGGTTTCCAGGCGATCCGGCGTCAGCAATTTGCCCCGGCCCAGGTGGAAGTCGGTCAGTTGAACGATCCGGTAGCCGTCAAAGGCAGGATCGAGCCGGCGCAAAGGCAGGCGGCGTGTGTTGAAGTCCAACCAGCGCGGTTCGACCTGGCTAGCATAGAGGTAGGTCAGGTAGGCCAGCCCTGCGCCACCCAAGCCAGCCAGAGCGATCAGCCTGGCCCAGGTCGATCCGACCCAGTGCCAGCCATGAGAAGTGGTATGCAGTAGACGGGGATCGGGCATAGGGGGAGTTTACCTCACCCCCAACCCCCTCTCCGCTTCGCAGAGAGGGGGCGTATTGGGGTGAGGTAAACGTCTATTTCAGCACCGCAGCCAGTGAGTCGCAAGCCGGGCAGCCACCGCCGGGCCGGATCATGGCATAGCCTGCCTGCGGGTCTGCACCGTAGTAGGTGAAATCGACGTTGAAGACGATCATCAGACGGACTCTGCCGCTCTGCGCACTGAGCACTGCCGCCTGGGCCAGCCATTGCGCCTGCTGCGCGACAGTGGTGTTCTGCGCCCAGGTGAAACCGCCGGGCAGTGGGCCGTAGCCTTCGGGCGTCAGGTAGCCCAGTTCCGTCCAGCACACCTGCTTGCCACCAAAGGGCGCAGCCGCCCGATCCAGCATCGAGCCGAAGTAGCGGGTCGGGTAGCTGTCACGCGGGTCACCGCTGTTCTGGGTGGGCGGAACAATGCCCTCGTTGTAGTGCGCGCCCACGCAGTCCATATACTGGCCTGCGCCCGCTGCCGCCATGCCCTGGTAGTACACGTCGTCGTTCCAGACGGCGTCGCTCTTGCCCGCTGCGCCCGCGAAGCCTGTTGGAGCCAGCGCGCCGCTGATGACCAGGGTGTTGCCATTGGCGGCTTTGATGGCGTTATAGGCTTTCGCCAGCATCTGCGTGTAGGTGGCCGGGTTGATCTGGCCCGTCGGCCACTCGCGGTCAATGTTCATCTCGTTCCAGATTTCGATGCCGTCCGCACCCGAAGCGGCCAGCCCGCCGACGAAGGCAGCAAACTGGTCGAAGTAGCCGGGGTTCAGAACCTGGCTCTTCTCGCCTTTGACGGACAGCAGTGTTTTGAAGCCCTGATTCTTGGCGGCGGAGATAATGGCCGGGCCGCGCCCATCGCCATAGGCAAGCTGAACTTTGACCCACTTCAGGCCCGCTGAACGCATTTTGTCAACGGTTCCGGCGTTAAAATCCTGAATCTGGCCGCCCGCCTCAAACGGGCCGTTGATGGCCTTGCCACCGACAGGCGCAGGCAAAGGGCTGCCGCCGGTGCTTGCCGCCGAACCTACCGTCGCACACATAAAGACCTGGCTCAGGTCGTAGGTCACATGCAGTTCGTATTCTTTGTTATCGAAGTCCGTAATGGTAATGCGGTAGCCTGCCGTATCACCGGGTTTGGCCGTCTGGCCCTCGGCGGGGCAGCCCAGGGCACTATCCTTGAAGAGCAGCAGTTCCCACGTCCAGGCTTTGACGTAGGTGATGCGCTTGCCGATCTTCTTCGACAGCACCGCACGGGCGGCGCGCAGTGCTTGAATCTCGCGCGGGACAGGGGTTTCATCGCCCGCCCCGCCCCCGGCTGGCGCAGGGCCAGTGGCCGTCACAATGGGCGCGGGGGTCGGAGTCGTATTGTCCTGGGCAACAGCGCTGAACGCGGGAGCCAGGACCGTCAGCAAGGCGACACAGAGCAGGCTGGCCGCGAGCAAGAGCTTGGATACTTTCAAATTGCCCTCCAAATCATCCATTCATGTACTGCGTTGACAAGACGGCGTATCAGAATACCGAAGATCAGGGTCGATGTCGAGTCGTCATCAGCCGTGTCAGGCGGGCGTAGGGCAAACGGCGCGTGCCTTACGAACTCAACCAAAATTCGTTACAAACTATCTTCAAACGACTGGTTCTAGAGTATAAGCCGAATCTATTGTATGATCGGATCGGAAAGATAACGCAAAGGAGCGGCTGGCGGACTTGTCCGTAAACTACGTGCAACCTTCCACCCCCAAGACGGGAAGTTTGACCAGTACCTTGCCACGCGCTGAACACCTTTCGCAGTGCTACACGGCACTGATCGAAACCTCTCAAGCGCTCAATCGCAACCTGGAATTCCACGAACTGCTGCAATTTATTCTGGAACGGATGTTGAAGGTCAGCGGGGCAGACCTGGGCAGCGTGCTGCTGGCGGATGAGACCGGCACGTTGCAATTCATCGGCGGGCGGGACATGAATGGCAACGTCCTGAGCGAGACGGCGCTGCCCCTCAGTCCATCGATAGCCACCCGGCTGCTCAACAGCTCGGACGTGGTGTGTGTGCGCGACGTGGCGCGCGACCCTGGCCTGCGCAACGACATCGACGTGGCGATGCGCTACCTGGCGGGCATTGTGGCGTTGCCCATGTTTCGTGGGGATGCCATCATGGGCGCCATCTGCCTGGGCAGCCGCGTGGCCCTGACGTGGATCAATGACACCGATCTTGCCACGCTCAAGAGCATGGCAGCGCAACTCAGCCTCGCCACCGACAGCGCCATCGCCTACAGCGAGATCGCCCGCCTCAACGAAACGGTGGAGTACGAGGTCAAGCACCGCACCGAGCAGCTCACCGAAGCCAACAACTGGCTGGCCCAGTCGCTACGGCAGGCCGAGAACGACCTGGCGGTGCAGGTCGAAGGCGAGAAACTTCGCAACCGCTTTTTCTCAGCGCTGGCGCACGAACTGCGTTCGCCCACGCAGCTTATCTTCGGCCATGCCGTCATCATGCTGGACGAGGGCATTGAACGCCTGAGCCAGCAGCAGCACGAATCGCTCAAGGTCATTCTCAAGACATGCGAACACCTTCGCAATCTGGTGACGAAAGTGATGGATGCCGGGAAGCTGAACGAGGGCGGCATGACGCTCGACCCGGCTTCGTTCGACATTCGCCCCCTGATCAACGAGGTATTGGAATCGAGTCGCGGCTTGCTGACGGGCAAAGAGGTGACGTTGGCTTACAACTATCCGCCCGACCTGCCCAATGTCCTGGCTGATGCGATGCGGGTGCGGCAAGTGCTGTTGAATCTGCTGGCGAATGCCTGCCGCTTCACCGACAAAGGCATGATCCGCGTCAGCGCTGCCGAGCGCGATGGATTCGTCGTGATCAACGTGGCAGATACGGGCATCGGCATCCCGGAGGATAAACTCCCGACGCTCTTCGAGGCCTACACCCAGGCCGACTCGCTGCGTTCTCACACGGGCACAGGGCTGGGCTTAATGATCTGCAAGCAACTGGTCGAACTGCACGGCGGCAAGCTGTGGGTCAACAGCAAGCCCGGCGTCGGCTCAGTCTTCTCCTTTAGCCTGCCTATCGTCCTGAGTTGAGTTACCCGATTTCCCGCACTCTGCTGTCTTTTCTTTGAGCCGCTATCGGGAGCGGCGCGGTATACTGACGCCCGTCACATTGAGGCCACATGATTACCACCTCGGAGGGAACATGCCGGGCTATGATGCGATTGTCGTGGGGGCCGGGCCAAACGGATTGGCAGCAGCGATCACGCTGGCGCGTGCGGGCTGGTCGGTGCTGGTGCGGGAGGCCAGGGATACGGTGGGCGGCGGCACGCGCTCGCTGCCGCTGACGCTGCCGGGCTTCGTGCACGACATGTGCTCGGCCTTCCATCCGCTGGGGCTTGGCTCGCCGTTCATGCGCTCTGTGCCGCTGGACCGGTTCGGCCTGGAATGGGTACATCCCCGGTTCCCGCTGGCTCATCCTTTCGACGACGGAACGGCTGGCGTCCTGGCGCAATCGCTGGACGAGACATGCGAAAGACTGGGAGTGGACGGGCCGGTCTATAAGGCATTGATGAAGCCGCTGGCCGAGCAGTGGGATGAGCTATCCGCCGACGTGCTCTCGCCGCTGCGATTTCCGCGCCACCCGTTCCTGTTTGTGCGATTCGGGCTGGCGGCGATGTGGCCCGCGCGAGTGCTGGCGGAGCGGCTGTTCCGTGATCCTAAAACGCGCGCCATGTTCCTGGGCGTGGCGGCGCATTCCTTCCTGCCGCTTGAGCAGATTCTCACGGCATCGTTCGGGCTGGTGCTGGGCGCGCTGGCGCACGCCGTCGGCTGGCCGATGGCGCGCGGCGGATCACAGAAGATTGCGGATGCGCTGGCGGCCTATCTGCGCAGCCTGGGCGGGGAGATCGCCACCAGCGCACCCGTCGAGAACATGGACGAACTGCCCCCGGCGCGCGCCGTCCTGTTCGACGTGACGCCACGCCAGTTGTTCCGCATCGCCGGGCATCACTTTCCGGACGGCTATCGCCGGCGGCTGGCGGGCTATCGCTACGGCCCCGGCGTGTTCAAGATCGACCTGGCGCTCGACGGGCCGATCCCCTGGGCAGCGCCCGAATGCGCCCTGGCGGGCACGGTCCACCTGGGCAGCAGCGCCGAGGAGATTTCGCGCTCGGAGCGAGACGCTACCCAGGGCCGCATCGCGGAGAGGCCGTTTGTGCTGGTCGGCCAGCAGAGCCTTTTCGACCCGACGCGCGCGCCGAAAGGCCAGCACACGGTCTGGGCGTACTGCCACGTGCCGAACGGTTCCACAACGGACA
Source organism: Chloroflexota bacterium (assembly GCA_021325095.1). Taxonomy (GTDB): domain Bacteria; phylum Chloroflexota; class Anaerolineae; order Aggregatilineales; family UBA2796; genus JAJPHV01. The sequence goes on from JAJPHV010000103.1 coordinate 27,424, forward strand.
TGGCCGAGCGCATCGAACGCCAGATCGAACGCTTTGCGCCCGGTTTCCGCGAACGGATCATCGCCCGGCACACGACTTCTGCCGTCGAACTGGAAAGCTACAACCCGAATTACGTTGGCGGCGACATCAACGGCGGCTTGCAAGATCTGCGGCAGTTATACACCCGGCCCATGCTGCGCGCCGTGCCGTACTCCACGCCGGACAAGCGGATTTACTTGTGTTCGTCGTCCACGCCGCCCGGCGGCGGGGTACACGGCATGTGCGGATACTGGGCGGCGCAGGCGGCGCTGCGCGATCACGGCTGAGGTTTCGATTCGCCTGCTTCAGCTCGTAGTATTGCCCTCACCCCCAACCCCTCGCCCACCAGGGGCTGTCTGAGGCGCTCTCCCCTTCTCTCTAGGGCGGGTTGGGGAGAGGGATCGGGGGTGAGGTGAAACGAGATGAACTCACCTGAAATGCGCCCTAAAACAACTTGCCATCCTGGTATTTGAGCCGCTCGATGGGGTCAAGGTAGCGTTGCTGCTCGGCGTCGCGTTGGTCGAGCGCATTCTGCGTATAAGTGCTGATCTCAATACTGAGCGCGGAGGGGTTGGGCACGATGAAGATAAAGCCCTTTTCACGTGGGCTGAACAGGAAGCGGCTGAAGTTGCGGTATAGGCGTTTCTCTGGCACCGGGAATTCGTTGACCTCGGCTTCGAGAGCCGTTTCGCCCGCCAGCGGCTTGATGAAATGCCGTTCGCGCCCCTTGATTTCCTTCATGTTCCACATGCGTGCTACCTGCACCGGTTGCACTGCGTTGAAGCGCTGGTAGGCGACGGCCACCGAGTGCGCAGCGGTGCGGATCACCAGGTACTGAGGATGGCACTGCACGTAGGCCCGCCGCTCCATAAACAGCGACAGAATCCACAGCCCGGCCCCGGCGACGAGCGCGGCCACGCCCACGTAGGCCAACTGCGTATAGTTCAGGAATGAATTCGAAAAACGGAGCGCTGGAACCAGCCAGGGCAGCAGCGCGATCAGCCCCATGATGAAGAGCAAAACGCCAGCGGGACGATAACGACGGGCGATGAAGCGGTAGACCAGCAGCGGATGCTTTGCGCCGGGGTCCTGCGACGGATCAGGTTGTTTTTTCGCCATTGCCACCAAGTCCTCCCTTAGCTGTGACTTTATACGAGCGTGGTGCAGGCGTCAAGTCGGGTGGCCTTCTGGCTACCGGCAAGACTGCCAATGGTGTCTTTCAATGCGAGCCTGTCCCAGGTTGAGCGTCTCGCAGACCTGCATTTGAAATTTCGTCCGGTGGTGGGAAAAGGCTCAAACCAGTCCTGGCCCCTCTGGCGCATCTCGATGCCGTTTGCCTAACGCACCAGGCGCGTCCTTCACGTCTTTCCGGACTTGTGTCGAACTCTATCATCTTATCATCAGATTCGCTGCATGGTTCCATCGCCTGGCACGCGGCTGTTTTTCAACCTGCACTGCCGTTCTAACCGCCAGCGCTGCTCCGCAATCCATGCCGCCACCCCTCGAAGGCCCTGTTCGCCACTCAAGATTGCCAGAAAGATCATCGGCAAGGCTGCCCCCATCTCATGCCATTTCCCCTGCCGCTGGCGTGCCCCGGTCAGTTCGGCAAACACCTCGGCTTAATGGGCGGAGCATCGCACGGCTCCTCCTGTTCCTTGCCTTGCGCTGATTGTATTCCGCCTCGCGTTTGATTCGTGCTAATCCGATCCGGCCCCAAAGAGACTATTGCCTTCATTGCAATGGCCGACGACTCGAAGTAGACTCTACATCCTGTATGGATTCCTATGCCTGTCATTACGTTCGCTTCTTCCCGCCAACCGACGGAAAGTGCAGTCAGGTGGAGATTCATTTATGACCGATGATGGCCGTCACAAGGCACTCAACGCGGCGTTGCAGGAACTAACCAAGCGCTTCGGCGATGGGACGGTTGTGCGTCTGGGTGACGCCCAGCACTTGCACGTATCCTCGATTTCTACCGGGTCGCTGGCCGTCGATATTGCGACTGGCGTGGGCGGGATGCCGCGTGGCCGCATCACCGAAATCTACGGGCCAGAAAGTTCCGGTAAGACGACGGTCTGTTTGCATACCATCGCCGAGGCCCAAAAGCTCGGCGGTCTGTGCGCCTTCGTGGACATGGAACACGCGCTCGATCCGGTCTACGCGGCGCGGATCGGCGTGGACGTCAACAACCTGTACATCTCGCAGCCCGATACGGCGGAGCAAGCGCTCGAAATCTGCGAAGCACTGATCCGTTCGGGTGTGTTCGACGTGATCGTGCTAGACAGTGTGGCCGCGCTTGTGCCGAAGGCCGAGATCGAGGGTGAGATGGGCGATAGCCACGTCGGCTTGCAGGCCCGGCTGATGAGCCAGGCCATGCGCAAGCTGTCGGGCGCGATCAAACATTCCAACTGCGTCATGATCTTCACCAACCAACTGCGCGAGAAAGTTGGCGTGATGTACGGCAACCCGGAGACGACCACCGGCGGGCGCGCGCTCAAGTTCTACGCCAGTATGCGCCTGGACATCCGGCGCATCCAGGGCATCAAGATCGGAAACGACGAGGCAGGCAACCGCACGCGCATCCGTGTCACCAAGAACAAGGTGGCGCCGCCTTTCAAGGAAGCCGAGTTCGACATCATGTTTGCCGAGGGCATCAGCCGGGTCGGGGATATCCTGGATATTGGCGCGGAACTGGGCATTATCGAGAAGCGCGGCGCGTTTTACCGCTACAACGATGGGCTGATCGGGCAGGGGCGCGAAGCCGCGAAGGATTATCTAAAGGCGAATCCGGCGCTGGCTGCCGAAATCGAGATAGCGATCCGGGCGCAGTACGGGCTGCTGCCGGAGAGCAGCTCGGAGTCGGAGAAGGAAAAGTAGTTCTTTTCACTTTAGCCCCTCTGCTTGCGGAGAGGGTCGGAAATGAAAATTCACCCATCTCGTCCTGGCTTGTCCAGCCCGTAGACGCGCAGCAGCGGCAGCACGCACAGAATCCCCGTATGGTGTTTGGAGAAGTCCCCCACAATCTGGCGTGTGGCCTCGACTATACGATCCACGACGGCCTCATCCTCGGTGACGGTCAGCAGCGTCTTGTGATAGACGTTCTCGTCCAGCAGCAGGTCGGACAGCGAAGGGATAAGCGGCAAATCCTCACGAAGGGCAGCGCGGCGCAACCGCTCCAGGCCCGTACTTTCCAGGATGGTGATCCCTGGCGCGCCCGCCTGTTGCCAGGCTTCGAGGACGTCCGGCATTTGCCCGACGTTGTCCAGAACATAAATGACGAGGAAGGCCATAGTTATTCTTCTCCGTAGGCGACAGCCACCGCCGGGTTCAGTTTGGGCTGGCGGAAGGCCCAGCGCACCATCGGCGGGGTGATCAGGGTCGTGACGAGGATGACCAGGACGATCTGCGGGAACACGTCCGCCGGGATCAAGCCATATTGTAACCCGACTGAGCCGATAATCAGCCCGACCTCGCCGCGAGAGACCATGCCGACTCCAACCCGCAGCCCGGAACGGCCATCAAACCCGCCCAGCCGTGCCCCGCCGCCGCTGCCGATGATCTTGGATGCAACTGCCAGTGCCAGCAGCAGCAGGGCAAAGGGCATGTCTGACAGGGCCAGTTGATGGAGATCGGTGCGGAGGCCGATGCTGACGAAAAAGATCGGAACCAGCAGCGCGTAATTCAGGCCATGCAAGCCGATTTCGATGGTGTGCCGTGCATCGCCGTGCGTGCGGCCCAGGCCCAGCCCCGCGATAAAGGCTCCGGTGATGGCGGCCATGCCACCCAGCGTTTCCGCCGCCCAGCCGAACAGCAGTGCTGCGGAAATTGCCAGCGCCAGCGTGCCGCTGCTGATCGAAAGCTGCGCCACCCGGTTTTCCAGCCAGGGCAGCACGAACCAACCTGCCGCTGTCGCCACCGCGACAAACACCACCAGCCGCACGATCACCCCGATCACTTCGGCCAACCCGCCGCCCGTCACGCTGATGGCGACCAGCACCGAGAGCAAGATGATCGCCAGAATGTCGTCGATCACGGCTGCACCAAGCAGCGCCAGCCCTTCCTTTGCGCGCAGTACGCCCAGTTCCAGCATGGTCTGCGCCGAAATGCTGACGCTGGTCGCCGCCATCGCCATGCCGATGAACAACGCCGCCTCAAGGTTGTAGCCCGCCAGCAGCGCCGCCGGGGTTGCCATCAGGACGGGCGCCACAACGCCCAGGCCCCCGCTGTAGACCGCGACACGCCCGACGCGGCGCAGATCGTCCAGGCGCACTTCCAACCCGGCGCTGAACATGAGCAGCAGCACGCCGATCTCGGCCAACTGCTGGATCGTCTCGCCCAGATGCAGATCCGCAAAGGGCTGCCAGCCGAGGATATTGAGCACACTGGGGCCAAGCAGAATGCCGATCAGCAGTTCGCCCAGCACCGCAGGCTGGCCGAGGCGGCTGCTGGCGTAACCGGCGGTTTTGGCAGCCAGCACAATGATCCCGAGCACCAGGAATAGCTGGATCGTGGCGTTGTGGGCCATTTCTCCTCCTTTACCGTAAATAAAGCCGGACACGCCTGTTGCAGCGCATCCGGCTGGTGAACGCCGACACGGCCTTGTGTAGCCGAATTATAATCAGGCTTGTCCTCGAATTTAGCTTAAGAACGGCTTAAGCTCGAATGGAGGGCCTTAATGCACAGCTTATCGCGCTCTGTCAAAATCTGGTAAGCTCAAAAGCCGTTTAACGGCTCGTCCAGGGGGGAATACATTCTTATGCAAGAAACGCTGAACGTCCTGGTGCTCATGGACTTTAGCGATGCCATTATGGAGCGCCTTCAGGCCGTATCACCGCGTCTGAAGTTCACGCGCAAAATTGTCAAATCGATCAGTGAGATACCGCCCGAACTGCTGGCGAGCACCGACATCCTCTATACGGCTGGCCTCGTGCCCGAGCCGGACGCTGTGCCCCGATTGCGCTGGATTCAAGCCAACTTTGCCGGGGTCGACTCGCTGCTGGCCCAACCGCTGCTGGCGGCGGAAGACATCATCCTGACGACGACCAGCGGCATCCATGCCACTACGATGGCCGAACACGTTTTTGCCATGATGCTGGCCTTCGCCCGCAAGATTCCGCTCCTGCTGCGCTATCAGCAGAAAGCGGAATGGTCACCGGATCGGGGCAGCCTGTTCTTGCCACGCGAGCTACGCGGCGCGACGCTTGGCATTGTGGGCTACGGCAGCATTGGGCGCGAGCTGGCCCGGCTGGCGAAAGCTTTCGGCATGAGTGTGCTGGCAACCAAGCGCGACGTGATGCACCCCGCCGCCACCAACGAATACATTGAGCCGGGCACGGGCGACCCGGAGGGAACCTGCGTCGAACGGCTGTACCCGCCCGAAGCCACAAAATCGATGGCGGCGCTGTGCGACTTTCTGGTTGTTCTCGTGCCGCTGACGCCCGACACCAGGGCAATGATCAACCAGGAGGTCTTCGACGCCATGAAAGAAACCGCCATCCTGATCAATGTGGCGCGGGGCGGTGTGATCGATGAGGAAGCGCTGATCCGGGCGCTGCAATCCGGCCAGATCGCCGGTGCGGCGCTGGATGTCTTCAGCCAGGAGCCGCTGCCCCCATCCAGCCCGCTCTGGAAGCTGGACAATGTGATCATCAGCCCACACATCGCCGGAAACACCAGCCGCTATCACGAATTGGCAGCAACGGTCTTTATCGAAAACCTGGAACGCTACCTGAACAACAAGGATCTGCTGAACCGCGTAGATCGGAAACGGGGGTATTGAGGCGCGTCACCGCCGAACTCAAGCGCGTTTCCGCAGACCAGAGTAGAATGCTAGACTGTATCGTGATGCAACATTGTGCAAACCAGCATCGTAGACGGCTAAGGACACTTGTATGAAGGTCAGATTTTGGGGCGCTCGCGGCTCGATTCCGACACCCATGAGCGAAGCGGAACTCCAGGAGAAGATCAAGACAGCGTTATTGGGCGCAGTTGGCGTCGATCTGACAGACCGCGAAGCTGTGGATCGCTACGTGGAGCGGCTGCCCCCGGCGGTGTGCTCGACGGCGGGCGGCAATACCTCGTGCATCGAGCTTCGAGCAGGTGACGCTGTGTTCATCCTGGACTGCGGCTCCGGGATGCGCGCACTGGGCAGCGCCTTGCTGAAGGAGGATTTCGGCAAGGGCCAGGGTGTCGCCCACATCTTCCTGACCCACACCCACTGGGATCACGTGCAGGGATTCCCATTTTTTAACCCGGCCTACGTACCGGGGAACACGCTGCACTTCCACAGCCCGTACCCCGACCTGGAAATGCGTTTCGAGGATCAACAGCGCGAAGTATTCTTTCCTGTACCACTGGACTACATGCGCGCCACACGCACCTGGGAGGTGCTCGATCCGACCCAGGCGGTGGAGATCGCTGGTGTGAAAGTCGAGTTAATCCTGCTATCTCATCCCGGCGGAGCATACGCTTACCGTTTCACGTATAATGACAAGGTAATGGTCTACGCCACCGACGGTGAGTACCACCGTATGGATACGGAGAGCACGGCCCGCTATGTCGAGTTCTTCCGAAAGGCCGATCTGCTGGTGTTTGATGCGCAGTACAGCTTTGAGCAGGCCATTGACGCCAAGCGCGATTGGGGCCACAGCACGCCCAAAATGGGTGCAGAACTGGCCTTCCGCGCCGGTGTCAAGCGACTGGCGCTGTACCATCACGACCCGATAGCGACAGACGAGAGCCTGTGGGCTGCGGTGGACGAAGCCTACCATCACCTGGTGTTTCGGGGCCGCAATGCGAACCAGAATTCGGGACCGTTGACCCAGGTCCTGCTGGCCCGCGAAGGGTTGGTCGTTGAGTTGTAAGCGTTGGGCCATTCATCGTTCGTAAGCTGTGGCGCACAAGAAGTGATCACCGATGGACGAAAAGCGGCGCATTCTAATCGTGGACGGGCAGGCCGAATGGCAGAATCGCTTGCGGCAGGCGTTTCCGGATGGCGATTACGATGTCGAAGTTGCCGGCGATTATTACGAAGCAGCCTGCTCGCTAGACCTGCATAAAGTTGCGCTGATCGTGCTCGATCCCACGGTGAGCGCGGGTCGAGAGAAAGCCGGCGATGCGGGCGAAGTGATGTCGCTGCCCGGCATCTTGAGAAATTTCCCTCAACTCCCGGTGATTATCGTCACCAATGCGGAGGGACAGGCCAGATTGAGCCGGACGCCCGACTTGCCGCCCGATCTGCCTGTGATCCGCAAAGAGAACTGGGATCGCATCGCGTTTACTGCGCTGGTCAGGCAGGCCCTGTCCGGCGAACAGTGGGGGCCACCCGCGCCGGAGATCACGCCGGCCCCGGCGGTGGAGCACGCGCAGATGCCGGTCCCGTCCTATGCCGGGCTGACCGGCCCACTCTCGCAGCGCAGCCTGGGCCTGACCGGCCCGCTCATCACCGGGCTGGTTCCGCCGCCCGTTGGGTCACGCCCGGGCAAACCGCGTGTCCTGATCGTCGAAGAGAACCCGGAATGGCAGCACACCCTGGCACAGTTGATGGACGCCGAGGGGTACTTCTGGCGCGTGGCATCCAGCTACGACGAGGCGATGGAGCGGCTCGGCATGGAAAGCTACCACGTCGTGCTGCTCGATCTGATGCTTGGCGGTACCGAGACTCAGGAGGGCAAGGGCTGGAAGCTGCTAGACAACCTGCTGGCAACCAACCCCAAGACAAAGGTGATCGTCGCCAGTGGCGAGGCCAGCCGCAGCGATGTGGCGCGGCTGTTCATGCGCTACCCGATCAAGGGTTTCATCGACAAGGCGGCCTTTCACGAAAATGAATTGCTGTCCCTGGTTCACGAGCAGCTTGGCGGCCCCGCCCTGCGCATTCAAATGCTCGGTGGTTTCCGTATCTGGCGGGATGGCAAGCTCATCAATAATCTGGGCGACGAACGCGCCGAAACCATTATCAAGGTGCTGCTCACCCGGCGTGGCGAAAACGTCTCCGTTGACGAGCTGATCGAATGCCTGTGGCCGGGTTCGGAACACAAAACCGTCTACGCCGAGCTGGGCGCGAGCATCAACCAGGCGCGGGCTGCGCTGGAACCGGACATGCCACGTCCCAACGATTCCAACTTCATCCTGCGCAACGGGGCCAATTACACTTTCAACTTCATGGCGAATGTCGAGGTGGACGTGGAACAATTGCGCCACCTGGTCGGAGAAGGACGGCAGCACGAGCGCAGCGGCGATGTGGACGGCGCGCTCAAGGATTACGAAGCGGCCCGCGCCATCTACCTGGGCGATTTCCTGCCGGGAGACCGCTTCGCACAGTGGGCCATCCAGGAGCGGGCCGCTGCACAGGCGCTCTATACCGATGCGTTGAACCGCATGGCCGACCTGTACGCGGATCGCGGGCAGTTGGATCGTGCCATCGAAGCGGCTGCCCGTTCATTACAGGTGGATGCTTACATCGAAAGCACCTACCGCCGCCTGATGCGCTACCATACCTGCAAGGGCGACAGAAACACGGCCCTGTCCGTGTACCGCACGCTGGTCAAGCTCTTCTCCGAGTTCTTTGGCGAGGAGCCGGGCGACGTGACTCAGCGTCTGCGTGAGGACATCGAAGCGGGCCGTCCGGTGGTCTGCGTCGAGGCATCCGCCGTCAGCGGCGAGTGGCGCATCGCCTCGGAGCGGTAGATCGGCCTCACCCCCAGATTCCCTCTCCAACTGGCAAGGGGTTGGGGGTGAGGTTCTACCTTCGCGCTAGTTCGTCCTGAACAGCCTGCCCACCAACCGGATACCAAGCAGCGCCGCAGCCGCCGTTCCCAGGAGCAGCGGCACGGGCGAGGTCGTGGTGGGCGGCGGCGGCGCCGGGACGAGCGCCCGTTCTTCGGGTGTGGCGGCGTGGCGGCGGGCCAGTTCCAGCCGCAGACTCTCCCCACCCTTCGCCATCGCCCAGCGGTGATTGGCCTCAAAGAGCGGTTTCATGATGAAGGACAGATTGCGCAGCAGCGGCTTATCGGCGCGGATTTTCCAGTCGTAGGTCACGTTGGCCCATTCGCCATCCTGCTCAAATGTCCAGATGCCTCGACCATTGAAGTCACCCCAGGCTTCCAGCGAAAAACCGTAGGGGTAGTGTTCCTCTGTCACACGGAACTGCCAGCGCAGCGTGTAGGGCAGCCAGCCTTTGGTGTAAAGCCCGATCACGCGGCCCACACCGCGCTCGTCGCCCTTTTCGAGCTGCTGCACGTCCAGGTAGACCGACGGCCACCAGCGCGGCAAATCCAGCGCGTCGGAGAGTATGTCGGCCACTTCCTTAACCGTGCTCTTCACCCGCCAGTGTGTAATAAAGTGATAGTCGTTGCTTGCCATGTGGATTCCGCCGTTCAACTGAGTTCAGGATTACGTATCAGTATACGCTCAGATCGGGCCGGGCGGTTTTTGCAGGATTACGTCAATGGTGTGCTATTTACGCCTTTGATATACAATGGCATATATTATTCAGCACAGCCGCGCACTTTTTGAGAGCCTATGGCAAACGAACAAGCAAAACAAATCCTGCAACAGGGCATTGCGGCGGCGCGCGCCGGGCAGCAAGCGCAGGCCCGCCAACTGCTGCAAGAAGCCGTCAAGCGCGACCCGCGCAGCGAGGCGGCCTGGCTGTGGTTGAGCAGCGTCGCCAAAGACAACCAGGAACGGATTTTTTGCCTCAAGCAGCTACTTGCCATTAACCCCAACAACGAGAACGCTATCAAGGGGCTGGCGCAGCTAGGCGTGAGCACCGGGTCTGCACCTGCTCAGAACACTGAAAAGAAGCCGTCAGGGATAAGGCGCTTGGCGCCTTCGCAACCCGCCCCGGCGCAGCCAGCACAAGCGCCCTCGCAGCCTGTATCGTCCGCGCCCGGCGTACCGGTGGTCGATGACCGTCGCTTGAATGCTGTAGCGCAGCAGTTGGATGCGATCTTGCAGCGCTACCAGCCGCTCCCGACCAGCCCGCTGCCCTATGAATGGACGAAGAAGAAGCGCGGGCGTGTGGGCGACGCCAGCGCGGCCATGCTGAGAATGGGCGTGATCGGCGGCGTGTTGATTGTACTGCTGGCTGTGGTGGGGGCCGGGGCGCTGGTGGTGCGCAATTCCTCGGTAGTGCTCCTCACAACCCCTACGGCTGTGCCTACCAAAATCCCGACGGCTACTGCCACGCCTGGCCTGACCGATACGCCGTCCCCGATCCCGAAGGTACCCTTTACGCCGACCTTCACGCCGCCGCCCAATGTTCAGGCTGGCGGGTATAGCTACCGCGAGCCGACTCCGATTTATCCCAACGTGACGGGCAACGCCGTGCGCGACGCGCATAACCTGCTGGCGGCAGGCAAGGTCGATGAAGCCCTGGCACGCCTGGAAAGGGAGCGGCAGGGCCTGGTCAATGTCAAAGGCGCACCCTACGACGCCGTTGTCTACCACATGGCGCACATCTACGTCGATCAGGGCAATGTGGAACGGGCGCTGGCCCTCCTCAGCGCGCCGGAGAACAGGTCGGACACGCCCTATTACCGGGCTGCGCTCGGCTACGTGGCCTTCGCTCAGAAAGATTACGACAAAGCGCTGGCCGAATGTACGGCGGCTTTCAGCCGAGACCCGAAGCTCGTCTCGGCGGCGCTTGTCGCCGCACAGGTCTACACGCTGCGCAAGCAGTATCCCGATGCCATTCGCGTGCTGAACCGGGGGCTGGAACCCGCCGGGCAGCCGGACAACGTTGTGCTTCTGGTGGCGCGGGGCAATACGTCACTGGCGGCGGCCAATCCTAAAGCCGCCTACGACGATTCGGTGCTGGCCCTGTACATCGACCCGCTCAACGAGGATGCCTTCATCCTGCGCAGCCGCGCTCTGATGGAAATGGCTGCCCGGATCACGGCGCGGGACGAGCGTATCCAGGCTTACGGCAAAGCCGTGCTGGCAACCAAAGAGTTCATGCTCTACTATCCGAGCGAAACCATCGCCTGGCTGCTGCTTGGGCAGGCCCGCCAGGGTGAAGAGAATCTCTCTGCCGCGCTGGACGCCTATTCCCAGGCCGTCGTCGCCGATCAGAAATCGCCCGCCGCCCAGGAGGTGTACCTGGCGCGCGGCGCGCTTTATCTGGCGGATCGCCGCTACCAGGCCGCCTTTGACGACTTCGACAGGGCCATCATCATTGCCGACACGCTGGATGGACATACTGGGCGGCTGCGGGCAGCGCTGGCGCTCAAGAATTACGGCGCGGCGCTGGACGATGTGGACGCGCTGCTGCGTGCCAACCCGAACGACCTGTCGGCGCTGCTGACCAAAGCCGATCTCGCCATCCGTGCTCAGAAGTTCGACGACGCCGGCGCGATTCTGACCGACACCTTTGTCAACGGCCTGACCGGAGACGACAAGGCTACCGCGCTGCTGTATCGAGGCATTGTGCGCTTCCAGTCGCAGACCTTTGACAAAGCGCTCGAAGACATCAACGCCTCGTTGGCCGTGCACGACTCGGGCCTCGGGCGTTACTACCGAGGCCAGATTTATGAAGCCTTGAAGCGCAGCCAGAACGCCCTTGAAGACTACCAGTGGCTGGTTTTCTGGAATCAGGTCTACAAATACGACTTCATGGACGACGTGAACGAACGGGTCACCAGGCTCCTGGCGGCCATTCCGACTGTCACGCCGACGCCTACTGCCACCATTCGCACCACGCCAACGCCGATCCCGTCGCGCACGCCGCGCCCGACTGCAACGGAAACGCCCACTCGGACGCCGACCTTTGAACCCTCCGACACCCCTACCCGGACGCCCATTCCGAGCCGGACGCCTATTCCGAGCCGGACGCCTACCGACACGCGGACGCCGACGGTCACGCGCACACCGCGCTTCAGCCCGACGCCAAGCGATACACCCGAAGCGTCGGACACACCCACCGAAGCACCGACGGAAGTGCCAACGGAAACGCCAACCCCTGCACCGACGACCCCTGCGCCCGCCAGTACGGAGCAGGCCGTGTTCTAGGAAAAAGTGTGTTTACCTCACCCCCTGGCCCCTCTCCGCAAGCAGAGAGGGGGAAACGAACAGCATGATCGGCCCGTTGACGCCCCCCACCGGGTGGAAAGGGGCCGGGGGTGAGGTAAAATCCTTGCTTGTGCGGAGAGATCGCAATGCCGGAAACGTTGAGTCCGAGCGCGCAAAGGTTTCAGGAGACGCTTCGCGCGCGTGGTTTTGCCAACCAGGTAGAAGAACTGCCCGCCACGACGCGCACCTCTGCCGAGGCTGCGCAGGCCATCGGCTGCCAGGTGGCGCAGATCGCCAAGTCGGTGGTCTTCAGGGGCAAACAGTCGCAGAAACCGATCCTGGTCATTGCCAGCGGCGCGAATCGCGTCAACGAGAAGAAGATGGCCGAATTTGTCGCGGAGCCGATTGAGAAGCCCGATGCCGACTACGTGCGCCAGCGCACCGGATTCGTGATCGGCGGCGTCGCGCCCGTAGGCCACGCCGAACCGCTCGACATTTACATCGATGAGGATTTGCTGCGCTTTGAGCGCATCTGGGCCGCTGCCGGGACGCCCCACGCCATCTTCGGCCTGACGCCCGATGAACTGGTACGGATGACCGGTGGGCACGTGGTCAGCGTGAAGTAGGTAGGTTCACCTCGGCCCGCCCTGCTTGTACTCGCCGCTGTGGTAAACGTATACGTAAGCGTCGGGCGTGCTCTGCGTCCAGTTAAAAGCCCATTGCGCGTCGGTCATCGACATATTGATGCAGCCGTGACTGTGCCGGTAGCCAAAGCCATCGTGCCAGTACGCGCCGTGAAGGGCCTGCTCATCCTGGTTGAAGTACATCACCCAGGGAACCTGTGGCAGATAGTAAAAGTCGGGCTGGCCGCTCGCCCCGCTCATCTTGACCAGCGGGTAGCGTTCGAAGATTTTGAATAACCCCTCGGTGGTCGGGAACTTGGGCAGCCCCGATGAAATGAGCGTAGCAAACACCGCTTTATGGTCGTCGTAAGCGGTCAGCGTCTGCTCGTAGAGATCGACCGCAAACCACTTGCCACTGACTCCTTCGGGCCGCCTGACAGGTTGCAGCCGGGCGATGCGCGTCTGTACGATCCACTGGTTCGGGCCGACCAGAAACCAATCCCAACCGTCCACGTTTTCGGCGGCAAATAGATTGATCAGCGTGTAACGTTTGAGCACTCTGGCAGCGTCGTCGGGCTTTGCGCCGGGCGTCCGGCTCGGCTTGGTGTCGAGCAGCACCCAACCGAAGGGCTGCGCGGGCAGTCCATCCGGCAGCGCTACGCCGGAAAACTTGGAGACCGCCTTGTTGACCGGGCCGAGTGTGTCTTTGGGCAGCCACTGGTTGGGCCGAATCTGTATCCAGCCATCCTTTTCCTGTCCGGCGTTCACGAAGGTGAACCCGGAATCGATGTGGCCGACCACCGCGCCACCCGGCCCGTCGTACACGTCCGTCTCTTTGATGACGCGGCGATAGGCGCGCTGGTACAGCATCTTCTCATCAATGGGGATCGGGCTGAGGTCGGGGCGCGGGTGCGCCGCCATTTCCGCCGCCAGCGCGCGCATTTCCACGCCGTAAATACTCGTGGCGACGCCGCAGCCGGGTGTGGCGATGGCCGCATCTCGCGCCGCGCAGCTATCCGCCCCGCCGGGATCGGCGTGGATAGCCTGCCCCGGAAACGACACCACCGCCAGCACGATCACGACCCACACGACGCGGCTTCTGAACATGTGCACTCCTGCTGCTATTGCTGCTATTTGCCAGGATACCCACTGCCTAAGATAGCAAAGCGTGATCCCCTCGTCAACCCAAGCACCTGCATCGCCAGTTCGATCAAATTGATCTCGATATTCAGAAAATTAAACTAACTTTTATAAAAATCAATGTTGCTATTGACAACTTCCGAAGTGGCATTAAAATGATTGTAAGAATAAATGAGGTGAGGATTCGGAAAGTAACCAATATGCACCCTGCTCCTGGAATATGTCCTGTTTGTGGCGATGTACTGACCATTACCCGGCTACACTGCCAGTCCTGCCAGACGGCCATCGAAGGCAGCTTCTACACGAATCGGTTGTCGCAGCTAAACCCCGAACAATTGCAGTTCGTCGAGATTTTCCTGCAATGCGAAGGCAAGATAAAGGCCGTCGAAGAAAAACTCGGCATTTCTTACCCGACGGTGCGCAGCCGCCTGAATGACGTGCGGGTGGCGATGGGCTTTGAGATGACGCCGGAGGACGAGGCCGCTGACCCGATGCTGGACGAGCGAACGCGACGGCAGGTGCTCGACGATCTGTCCGCCGGACGGATCACGATGGCTGAGGCCGAGGCACGCCTGCGTGGGGAGTATTAGTCACTCATGTTGGGCAGAACCGCACCCCCAGCCCCTCTCCGCAAGCAGAGAGGGGAGTCAACGCACCGCATTGTGCTTATCGGTTCCCCTCTCCAACTGGCGAGGGGAGCAATCCAATGCGCCGCGCCTTTCGGTCCCCCTCCCTGCGAAGCGGAAAGGGGGGCAGGGGGTGCGGTAAGAACCAGGCGCACTCATTTCTTTATACTCAAGTCTGTCGCTGGAGGAGGACAATGGCAAGCGGATTTTCGGTAGAACCCGATATTGAAATTCACGTCGAATCGGTGGGCGGCGATCTGGTGATCGAGGGCCGCGCCGAGGCGGAGATTCGAGCGCGCGGCGACGATCTCACGCTGAACATTGAAGAGGATCGCCGCCGCGCAACCGTCTCTGCGGGTGGGGACTGCCGCTTGCGTGTCCCCGACGGCGCGCGCATCGAGATCGAATCGGTGGGCGGCGATACCCGAGTCACCGAGGTAGCAGGGCCGATCACGGTCAGCAATGTGAGCGGCGATCTGGTCGTTCGGGATACGGCCAATGAAGTCAAAATTGACAACGTAGGGGCCGACCTCGAACTCAAGCGCATCAAGGGCAGCGTCGAGGTCAGCAACGTGGGGGCCGATGCCAGCTTCCGGGAGGTCGAGGGCAGTCTGCGGGTCAGCATGATCGGTGCAGATGCGCTCGTCTCGGACGTCGGCGCTTCCTGCGAGATCGACGTAGTCGGCGCCGACCTGGTGCTGAAAACCGGTTTCAAAGCCGGCTCCACTTACCGCTTTGGCAGCGTCGGCAGCGACGTGCTGACCAAGCTGCAACCGGGCGCGGACGTGCGCTTTGTGTTGCCTCATAGCACGCGACTGGACATCGGCCTGCCCGACGCTCGTACCGAAACCGGGGACGAGGTGGACACCATCGTCGTGGGCAACGGCAGCGCCGTCGTGACGTTTGAAAACGTGGGTGGCGAAGTGACGCTTGCGCAGCACGATCAGGCTGACGCTGAGGATTGGTTCGAGAATATCATCCCCGAAAACCTGGAGGACATCATCAGCACGCAAATCAACCTGCACCTGGATCGCATCCGGGAGAAAGCTGAACGCCAGGCCGAGCGCGCCCGCGAGCGCGCTGAACGTGAATCGGAGCGTGCCCGCGAAAAAGCCGAGCGAATTGCCGAGCGTGCCCGACGGCACGCCGAGCAAATGCAGCGGCGAGCCGAGCAGGACGCCGAGCGGATGCGCCGCCGTGCGGAAGGACGTCACTGGGGGCGTGGCTGGAATTGGGGCCTTGAATTTGCCTGGCCGGGCGGTGAGAAGCGTAAGCGCGGCGGGCCGTTCCCGCCGGAGCCACCCTTCCCTGGCGCGGAAAAGCGCAAGCGCGGCGCTAACGAACCAGCACAACGCCATGATCCGGTCACGAACGAGGAGCGGATGAGCATCCTGCGTATGGTGGAGAACAAACAGATCACCGTCGAGGAAGCCGAGCGGCTGCTGTCGGCTCTGGAGGGTCAGGACTAGTGGGCGCAGCGGCGCTGACCAGCAAACGCCCCTTCAGTGGCCTTCGTCCGGTCAATCTGCGGACGGACCTGGGCGGCATTGCGGAACTGCTCGAACTGTGCTTCGGCGCGACGATGGACGAAGCGGGCCGGGCCGCCATCCGCGAATATCGCATGGTCAGTCAGTCCGGCTCGCTGTCGCTGCTCTTTCATGGCCTGGATCGGCTATTGGGCGGCGTCGAACAGGGCTTCGTCTGGATCGAGGAGGGCCGGTTGGTGGGCAACGTGTCCGTCTCTCCGGCCAACTACCCGCGCTCGATGGGCGTCGGCTACATCATTGCCAACGTGTCCGTCCATCCCGACTTTCGACGGCATGGCCTGGCGCACTCGATGATGCTGGCCTCGCTCGACCTGATCCGGCAAAAAGGTGGCGACTTCGCCGTATTGCAGGTCGAGGCCGATAACGACGTGGCACGGCGTCTTTACCTGCGTTTGGGCTTCCGCGAACAGCGCGAATTTGTGCGCTGGCATCGCACGTCGCACATCCGCGCGCCGCAACGCCTGCCGGAAATGCCCTACATCACCCTGCGGCAGGCCAACGAGTGGCGCTCGGAATATGAACTGGCGCAGCGGGTGCGGCCTAACGAACGCGGCGGGATCGGCTGGCTGCGGCCCACCCACCCCGACCTGTTCCGGCCCTCGCTGCTGCGCACCCTGGCGACCTGGACGAGCGGGCGCAGCGAGGAACACTGGATCATCCGTGACGAAACTAACCGCCGGATCGTGGCTTCCATGCGCGCCACGATGTCCTTTGGCGGCACGGATAAGCTCGAACTGCTGGTCGACCCAGGCGAGCAGGGGCGGCTGGAAGAGCCTCTGATCAACTATGCGCTGCGGCGGCTGGAAGGCAATCGTCGCCCGGTGACGATGGAACACCCCGCCGATGACGCAGCGGCGACGGATGTGCTGCGGCGCTACTCATTTGAGGCTCGCAACCGGCTCATCCACATGCGTTACGACGTTTGACGAGGCATCACAGGCGGTCAGGAGAACACAATGGCAACCGCAGAAGAACGGATGAAAATCCTGGACATGGTTCGAGACGGTAAAATCAGCCCGGAGGAGGGCGCGCGTCTGCTACAGGCATTGCAGGCGGGCGCGAAAAAAGCCAACCACGCCCACGACCCGCGCTCGCTGAAGGTGCGCATCACCGACCTGCGCACGGGCCGGACGAAGGTCAGCGTCAATATTCCGATGACGCTGGTACAGGTCGGGATCAAGATGGGCGCGCGCTTTGCCCCCGCCAACGCCAATTTCGACTACAACGAGGTGATGGAGGCCATCAAATCCGGGGCGACGGGCAAAATCGTGGACGTGGAAAACCACGACGAGAGCGAGCACGTCGAAATCTGGATCGAGTAAGGCCCGCGCGTATCGATTCCCCCCGAAAGGTGAATGGCCGGCGTCTGCGGCTACAATTTGCTCTTGAGCCAGTGATAGAGGAGAAAGCGGTGGTTGAGCATCTGGCCGAAGGATTTGGCAGGTGCGAGATAATCGCGGCTCACTACCTCATCTACCCAGTGCAAGCAAATTGAAAATGCGGGATCAAATTGGAAATTGGCGCGCGCCATCAACAAATTGATCCTGTAGCATTTTTGTGGTGGTACTTAGGTTCCGCTTCAACGTCCTGCAGCTAGCCGCAATAACCAGGTCCGGCTAGGCGACCTCCACCAACGTTTCTGCCTTCTCTTGCTTGCTCAAATACTGACGAACATCTTCCAGAGCTTGCCGGTAGGAGTGCAGCAGGTCACGATCTGCCCCCTTGTAACGCCGGAGCGTCTGGATGGCACAGGCGTCGCAGCCGCGCATTGCCCGGTAACTATCCGTTTCGCAGGCCAGACAGCCATTCAAGCGCACCATCATCAAGACAAAGGCCAGGCTCTGCTCGTCATTTTCGGGGACAGACAGTACCCTATCGACAAGGTCCCGCCACTCACTCCCTCGCAGGTTACGTAGAGCGGGGATGACGTGATGGGGAAACATCAGCTCATTTTTGGTGTACATGCCGTTTTCCCTGTGGGCGCAAAGTGCGACGCGCATCTGTTGTTTCGTTGTGAGTACAGCATAAGATCGGTGCAGAGTTGATTAAACAGGACTTTTTTCCTACTCAACGTTATAATCTGATTTGTAAATGAGTCATAAACAAGCGGCCTGATCTGCCACACCAGGGGTGAAAACCGTTACAGTGGCAAAGGATTCCGCTGCGCACCAGACCCCTTTACGCCCTGATCCTGAGCGGCATCAGCTATCTGACCGAAGCAACCTTCCTGTTGTTCTACGTGCTGGCCCTCGTGCTGGAGACGGCTGTGCCGGATACGCGGCATGGCCTTCGGGCTGCCCTGCCGATGTTCGTGCTGGCGGCCCAGGGGGCGGCCACTGCCTGGGAACACTACCGGGCATGGCGCGGCAGGCGGCTCTCAACCAACTGATCGACCATCCTGCCTATCGCGTTCGCGTACTGTGCTGCCGTGAAGTGTGCCAGCACGTGCTGGCGTCCGGCTGCGCCCATCTGCTCGCGCAGCGCGGGGTTTTGCAGCAGCGCGGTGACTCGCTCCGCAATCGCCCGGCTGTCTCGCGGCGGCACGAGATAGCCCGTTTGTCCGTCGATGACCGTTTCGGCGGGGCCGCCCACGCTGGTACTGACAATCGGGCGCTGCATCGCCATGCTCTCCAGAGCGACCATGCTCAACGACTCGAACCACGAACTGCACACCATCACGTCGGCGGCGGCGATCACCTGCCGCGCGTCCGGCCAGAAACCCAGATACGTCACGCGCTCCCGCAGCAACGGATCGCTCCGCGCCGTGTCGAGGATACGGCGCTTGTAGGTTTCATCCCTGGATACGCCAAACACGTTTTCCCCGGCGACGGCGAAACGCGCCTCCGTCACCGCGCTGAGGACGTACCGCGCCGCTTCCAGAAAATATTCGTGGCCCTTGACGTTCTGGAAGCGTGCCACCATCGCCACGAGCGGCACGTCCGGGCTGATACCGAGTCTGGCGCGCACGGGCGATCCGTCCACGTCGGGGTGATGCTGCGTCGGGTCAACACCGGGCGTCAGCACCTCGATGCAGTCCGGCGGGATGACTGGCGGCTTGCGCAAAAGCCGTTCTTTGACAGCAGCAGTAATGGCGATGATTCGGCTGATGTGATGCTGGAAAAAGCTGCGCTGCCAGGGGTAAATGGGGAACCACCAGCCCATTGCGTTCCAGATGACCGGGATGCGCAGCGCTTCCGCTGCCGGGACGATAAACGGCAGCGAATGATAGTCACTCAGAATCGCGTCAATATGATGCTGGCTCAGGAACTCGCGGAATCGGCCCACCAGGGGTCGCCGCGCCCAGAGTTCGGGCATAAAAAAAGTCGTCGTCCCGCGATAGGGAATGATATGAGTCGTGACGCCGAGTTTGGCGGCGGCCTCGGGAAACGCGCCGGACTGCGGCGTCAGAAGATGAAGGGCATAACGGCTGTGATCGAGCGAACGCATCAGGTTCAGTTGCAGGCTTTCGCCGCCGCCGATGCCGGTGTAGGTGGTGAGGAATAGTAGATTCATGAAATAGGGCAGAGCCTGACCATCAGCACGTTTCACTCGTCGCCGGGAAACGCTTTTCGTTCCAGCCGTAAAGCATAACTCTGCAATTTATCCGTGATTTCAAGCAACTGCATCACGTCCTTCCGAATCAGCCCTGCCAGTTCAACCAGGATAACCCGCTCATCTTCCGGCAAATGCGTAGCAGATGCTTCAAGATAAGGATGATCCGCAATCATCACCGCCGCAACGTCGATGCTCTGGCAACGACCCTTAAGGTCGCTGACAATGCCAGCCAGGAATGCGGATACATCCGTAGGTGTAATCGCGTTCGTCGGATCATCCATCGCGCTGATCATCCTCTTCCATCCATCGCTGCACGTCACGGTTGGCCTTTTCGTAGTCTTCAATGCGGCCCATGTCCAGCCAGTATTCCTCGATCAGATAGCTGTACACCGGACGCCCGGCATCCATCACGGCCTGGATCAACTGCGGCGCGTCGCAGCGGCCCTGCGGCGGCAGCAGATCGAGAGCAGACAGATTAACCACGTAGATTCCAGCATTGATGCGGCTGACGTAGGTCGGCTTCTCGTGGAGCCGGGTCACACGCCCATCCACGTCCTCGATCACGCCGTAAGGAACCTGCACTTCGTAGTGCTTCGTGCCGATGGTGATCTCTGCGCCGTGTTCCTGGTGAAAAGCACACAGCTTCTTGAAATCAAGCCGCGTCACCAGGTCGCCGTTCATCATCAGGAACGGGCTGCGCAGCCTGCCGCGCAGCAGGTTGAGCGCACCCGCCGTGCCAAGCGGTTCCGTTTCACGCACGTACTGAACGTTCACACCCAGGTGATGCCCGTCTTTGAGCGTGACCTCGATGTGTTCGCCCTTGTAGCCGAGCGAGACGTAGATCTCGGTGATGTCGTGCAGCCGGAGGCGTTCGACAAGCCGTTCCAGGACGGAGCGTTCGCCCACTGGAAATAGCGGCTTGGGAATGGCATACGACCAGGGCCGCAGCCGTGTCCCCAATCCGCCGCACATCAGGACGGCTTGCAGGCTCATATCGTATAGGCGTTCGGGTCGAACTGGCCCAGGTGGTCGCGCACCCAATCGATGGTCTTTTGCAGGCCCTCGTCCAGCGACACTGCGGGCCGCCACCCGATCAACGACGCGGCCAGCCGGTTGTCGGATTCCAGGCGCAGCACTTCGCTGCCACTCGGACGGAGGCGCTGGCCCTCATTGGCAGAGAGCGTCACAGGCCGCCCGATCAGGTCGATGATTTTGTGGGCCACATCGCCAATCGTCACGCTCTGCCCCGTCCCCAGGTTGACGATCTGGCCGAGCGCGGCATCGCTCTGAGCGGCCATCATCAGCCCACGCGCGGTATCGGCGGCGTAGGTGTAATCGCGCACGGTGTGGATCGCGCCGAGCGACACGACAGGCCTGGTCAGCGCCTGGCTGATGATCGTCGGGATGACGGCCCGCGCGCTCTGGCGCGGGCCGTAGGTATTGAAGGGGCGCACGACCACGATGGGCGTCTCGTAGGTGCGGTGAAAGCTGATGCTCAGGGCCTCGGCGCTGACCTTCGTGGCCGCATAGGGTGACTGCGGTTGCAGCGGGTGATTCTCGTCGATGGGCACGTACCGGGCAGAGCCGTACACCTCGCTGGTGGACACAATCACGCCGCGCCGCGTCCCGTGCTGGCGCATGGCCTGTAGCACATTGAACGTACCGAGAATGTTGACGGCGACGGTCTCTTCGGGATGCTGGTACGAGTAGGGAATGGAGATGATCGCGCCCAGGTGGAAGACGGTATCAATGCCATCCATCGCCAGACTGATCGCTTCGGCGTCGCGCAGGTCGGCACGGCAGATTTCGATCTGGTCGGTGATCTCGGACGGCAACAGGGCCAGGTTGCCCCGTCGATTGTCGGACGTGTAGCGGGTCAGGGCGCGGACGGTATATTCCTCGCGCACCAGCAGTTCAACCAGGTGGCTGCCGATGAATCCGCTCGCCCCAGTGACGAGCGCTTTGGCTGATGTCATGGCCTTTCGCTTTTAGCATAGAATCGCGCCACAACTATACCGTGCCGGGCAGGGATGCGCTATTCGTGAACACCTGTCGGTGAAGCCTCATGTCCTGATGAGGAAGATTGGAATCCACTGGCAGCCATTAGGCCGGTTTCACACCGACGATTAAGCTGGCGAAGGCGGTGGCCCAGGGCAGCATCAGCCGCCCGGTGCGCCCGGCGAACTCGGCCAGCGGTGACGTTTCGTAGTAGCCAGCGCCCCGGAACACACCACCCAACCCATAGAAGGTGAAGCTGTGGGAATAGGGCATGATCCGCTCAATGCGGAATCCCGCGTCCAGCACGTAGCTCGCCAGTTCGGCGTGGTGATAGGTGCGTTCGTAGTATTCGGCGCGGGGACCGAGCCGTTCCAGCCGCGACGGGAACAGCCGATTCACCGTGTCGCGCAACGTCTCGACAAAGTTGGGATGCGGCACAGTCAGCACCAGCGTGCCGCCAGGGCGCAGCACCCGATACGCCTCAAGCAGCGCCGCCGCTGGCCCCTGCTCGAAGTGTTCCACGACGCCGAAAGACAGGTAGCCGCCAAAATAGCCGGACGGGAATGGCAGGTGATGTACGTCGCCCATGTACAGAGGCAGATCGGGGAAGCGCTGCAAGGTCGGCTGGATGGCTTCGGGGGCATAATCTACGCCGATGGCCGAATAGCCGCGCTGTCGCAGGTAGTAGACGATCTGGCCCATGCCACAGCCCGCCTCAAGGATCGGCGCGCTGCGACCCAGGTAAGGCAGATAGGCGCTCATCAGTTCCTGAGCGCGAGCGTAATCGAGCGTGCGCAGTTCGCGGTCAAAATCGGTGTCGGCCCAGATGTCGCGCCACGCCTGGCGGGTGTGTTCGTAGGTGGATGTTCGGAAGTCAGGTTGCATTCTACTTTCCGCTAACTGGGAGCGCGGAAAAAAGGGAGAAATGGGGCAGAACATGGTAAGCTGGATTTGCGAAAAAAGCCGTCCATGAGGTGTTCCATTTCTGCCATCGATCATACCTTAAGAACGCTAATCGGGCTGACCAAAGACCTGCCGCTGGGAACCAATCTGGCCCTGTTGCCTGTGCTGTGGGTGTTGGTGAGGGGGCCTTATTGCCCCAGCGGGGCGCGGTGTTTCCGGCGCTGAAGGCGATTGGACTATCGGATGCGGCCACGCGACGAGCGTGGGGCGCCTTTCGGAAAGGGGCCTGGCACATTGGCGAACTGTTGCACCTCTGGCGAACGTCCATCGAAGCGCACGCGGCATGGCGCGTGCATCGGCATGAAGGCTATCGGGTGGTGACGGTGGACGTGACGGCGTTCCGGTGCCCCCATCTGAAAGGATGTCTGAGTCACCACTTTCACCCGGCAGCGCCGCGGGCGCTCCCGGCGGTGATTATAGGGATTGTCGGCGAAGTCGGGGATTTGGGCGGCCAACGGCTGGCGCTGCCCCGTGCTTTTGAGCGGGTGCATCCGCGCGACGGGCGGGAAGCCCGCTTGTGGGTCAGGCTGCTCGGTCAGGTGAAGCCCCATCTGGCCGACGACAGCACTGTGCTCGACGCCGGGTCAAACTCCAGGACATCCAGAGCGCGGGCCTCGACCGCTACGTGCTGCGCTTGCCGACTCACTTGACCGCCCGGCGGAATGTTCCAGCCCCGTAGCGCGGCCAGGGACGGCCTCCGGTGTATGGCGACTGGGTGCGCCCGTTGCCCCGCACCTTCAAGGGCAAGGTCATTGCCGCCACCCCGCCAGATCGCGTCGAAAGCTGGCAAACCGAGGGCCGAACCATCACGGCACAGGTCTGGGATAAGCTGGTCCTGCCGGGCGTCAAACTCCCTCCCCAGGCCAAGACGTTTCAGGTTGATGTCATCCACGATCCCGCTTATCCCAAGCCCTGGCTGCTGGCAACGCCGCTGTCCTTGCGGTCCGTCACGGTCAAAGCCATCTACACCGACCGCTGGCCGGTCGAGCAACTCCCGTTGGCCGCCAAACAGAGGGTCAGTGCCCACCGCCAATTCGTACACGACCCAGAGAGTATCCAACGCCTTCCCAAATTGGCGCTCCTGGCCGGATCGATTTTGTCCTTCTTGGCCGCGACCATTCCGGTGACGCCCACCGGCTTCCGAGATACCCAGCCCAAACGCACCCCCTGGCCGCTTGCGCCGTCGGCTGATGGGCCAGCCCTTTCCACAAACTTATCCTTTGCCCGCCCAATTTCGAAAAAAGGAGGCGTTCACCGCCCATTTACCCAAAGGGATCGACGCGCTTCGCCCGCCCATCGTTCGTGCCCAATCTTGTGCTTCGATCCCTATGTCTCTACGGTTTGGCACGCCGATTTAGCGGAAACTAAAGTTAAAAGTAGGTTGAACTTCTGCCTCAATAGGCTGCAACAACCCAAATTTCAGGCAACTGCAACCCGGACGGATTGACAAGCCCAAGTAACTCAGGTATACTGATACCTAAATAACTTAGGTAATTGGCATAACATGGAATTTATTGATCAACTCCGTAAGGGAAGTACAGTCCTTTTAATCTTACTTACGCTGCAAAATCGGGCGATGTATGGCTATCAAATAAGTCGTGAATTGCAGCGGCGCAGCGATGGGTACTTCGATATGAAAGAGGGGCTTCTCTATCCAACGCTTCATCAGATGGAAAAAGACGGATTACTTACCAGCGAATGGAAAGCAGTTGGGAACCGAAAACGGAAATACTATCGCATTACTCCGTTAGGAAGCGAGCGTCTTGCGGGTATGGCAAGTGAGTGGCGAATGTTTACTACTCAGCTCTTGAAGATGATGGGGGATTCGCTATGAGCAGTCTGGAGATTGATACCTACCTGGCACAAATTGAAAGTCATTTGCAAGAACTTGAACCTGACAGCCGCGCCGAGCTTCTGTTGGAACTACGCACCCACATTGAGGATAGTATGACTGAGTTGCCTGGTCAGGATGTCATTGCGCGAATGGGTCCTCCTACGAAAGTGGGACGAGCACTCGCTAAAGCAAATCGGGCCCATCCCAACCGTAGAAAACGCTGGATTATTGCGCCGGTAGCGACCTTTGTCATTATTGTAAGCCTCGTTCCTATCTTAGCTCAAGGTAATAAACCTCAGCATTGTGTTTCAAGTCTAATAGCTGCGAACACGAATACGTTTCAGGCGCAATCCACAGCCTGTTTTGATAACTTTGCAGATGCAATTTCCTACGCTACTGGCGGGGCCGTTAGTCTTCCTCAAAGTGCTTCACCAGATGAAGTGAGTGCAGCGCTGCGACAGTATTATGCTACAAGAAATCCTAGATAAAGGAGACGTTATTATGCCGTGATTTGAGCAGATTGTCAGAGCGACAGCGGATGCACCTAAATAGACCCGATATGTTCCCTGTGTTAGGAGGCCCGAGATGCGTAAATTCCGACATCTTCTCGTTGTTATTACCCTCATTCTTTTCAGTGTTGAGGGACTCAATCCCACAGCAGGGCAAAGTCCCAATCTTCATTGTGTTATCACCGTCGAGCCACTTCAACCGGGACAAGTCTCATCTACAACGTCGAACCGCACTTGTTTCAATACAGTAGCCGAATCTGTTGCATTTGCAACCAACAATCGTATTCAGCTTCCAGCGACAGCAAGTGCCAGTGATGTCAGTCAAGCATTACGAGGCCAAGTCGGGAACCGCTCTACATTGGCTGACATTGTGATCGGAATTCATTGGGACTGGACTAATCGACAAAATGCATCGATTGTTTGGCGTTCCTCTGTGGGCTGTGGCCCAGCAACATTCACCGTCAATGATATGACACCGAACGGCTGGAATGACAGAGCGGAGTCGGCAGAAGGCTTTTCAGGATGCAACCACTTCTTTCAGTATGAGCACATAAATCTGGGCGGGGCAGTACGTGATTGCAATGCGTATTGTAGTGACTTAGGGGTGCTGAACAATCAGGTTAGCTCATGGCGGGCAACCAGTTAATGGAGAGGTCAAACAGATGTGGCATGGTCAGCGGTGTGGGCCGGTCGTGACTGGCCCCACAAAGGCGCTCTGATTGTGCCAGTTTAGATTGATTCCTTCATTAGAGTCTTTGGCGAACGCCGCCGCTACCAGCACACTGGTATCAATGAGAACCGCCATATTTTTCCGATAGTAGCCATCAAGCGTTTCGCGTACTGTCGATGAGATGTCCGGTACGTCATCGTCGAACGCACCGATAAAATCATCCAGTGGGTCATGCGCTTCTGATGTTCTCGATGCAGCCTTGTGCTGGTCGATCATTGAGCGCAATATCTCATCGACAGAGCGTCTCTCTTGTTCAGAAATCCGCCGTAGGCGTTGTACAACATCGTCAGAAACGATGGATAGCTCGCTCTCTGCATGGTGGAGAGCGAGCCTGAGTGAGCCTGTCTACTTCTTCCCCAACCGCTCCAACACTTCCGGGTTCTTCACGTTCTTGTACTCGTTCTTGAACAGCGCGTTCAAGACCTGCTGTGCGATCTGCACGGCGACGGCATCCTGCGCCTCGACGGTACTCGCGCCCAGGTGCGGCGTATGGATCACGCCGGGCAGGTTCAGCAGCGGGTGATCCTTTGGCGGTGGCTCGTCGCTGTATACGTCAATGCCTGCGCCAGCGACCTTGCCGTCCTTGATGGCCTGGGCCAGCGCTGCCTCGTCGATCAGTTGGCCGCGCGCCGCGTTGATGATCCGCACGCCGGGCTTCATTTTGGCGATGCTGGCGGCGTTAATCATGTGTGTGTTCTCGTCCGTCACCTCGGCGTGCAGCGTGATGAAGTCCGAGCGGGCAAACAGTTCGTCCAGCGACACAGCGGCAACACCCATTGCCATCGGCGCCTCCGGCGAGATGTACGGGTCATAGGTGATCACGTCCATGTCGAAGGCGAGGGCGCGTTTGGCGACAGCCCGGCCCACTCGCCCGAAGCCGATAATGCCGAGCGTTTTGCCGTGCAGCTGAGTGCCCATAAAGGTCTTTCGATCCCATTTGCCTGCCTGCATGGAAGCATAGGCTGCTGGAATCTGCCGCACCAGCGCGAGCATCAAGGCAAAGGCCAGTTCGGCGGTGGCAACGGTATTGCCGTCTGGCGCGTTCATGACCAGCACGCCGCGCTCAGTGGCCGCGTCCAGATCGACGTTATCGACGCCGACGCCCGCTCGCCCGATCAGTTGCAACCTGGTGGCCGCTTGCAGCATGGCTTTATCGACTTTGGTTGCGCTGCGGATGATGAGCGCGTCCGCGTTCGGGATCGCGGCCATGACTTCGCTGCGATCCATTTTGGCCGCTGCCTGCACCGTCACATCCGGGCGTGCTTTCAGTATGTCCAGCCCGGCCTTATCCAGATTATCAGGTACAAGGATGTGGACCATATCTCTACTTTCTGTTCTGCTTGAGGATCATGCCGGGTAATTGTGCCATCCAATAATAGCGATGGCAACGACTCCGGGATGTGGCGGCGGCGCGCAAAGCAGATTACCATGTTGGGTCAGAAAGAATGAAAATGGGCCAACCTCTGCCGAGCCTGACCCATTGATTCGAGTGGGCGCTAAGGGACTCGAACCCCTGACACCTTCGGTGTAAACGAAGTGCTCTGCCAACTGAGCTAAGCGCCCATTTGTGCGCATTATACAAGCCGCAACAGAACTGCGTCAAGACTCAGGGAGACTCAATATGCCGGACAAAACGCTGGCGCTGATTGCGCACGATGGCAAAAAGGCTGACATGGTAGCCTTTGCGCTCTCGCACCGGGATCGCCTGCTGCACTATCATCTGGTCGCTACGGCCACCACCGGGAAGTTGCTGGAGGACAAATGCGGGCTGAAGGTGGACAAAATGCTCTCCGGCCCAATGGGAGGCGACGCACAGATCGCCGCGATGGTGGCCGAGGGCAAGGTCGAGGCGGTATTCTTCTTCGTCGATCCACTTGCCAAACAGGCCCACGACCCGGACATTCAGGGCCTGTTGCGCATCTGTAACGTCCACAACGTGGCCCTGGCGACGAATGCGGCCACTGCTCTCCATTTGATCAGCGATAAGGCGGTGTGATGGGCCCCCCCCTCTCCGCAAGGAGAGAGGGGGAACCGAATGGGGCTATAGCGTTGAACATCTTTCCGCCCCATTTGGAGAAGGAGTCCGCTGGGTAGATACGTCACTCGGCCCAGCGGATGATGCCGCGCTGGAACGGCGTCGGCAGGTCTTCGTGGCAGGGTAGCACGCGCACCGAAAGCCCGTGCTGCCCCGTCGAACGGTACGATACCTGCGTTTCAAAACAATACACGTTGGGTGTCGCACCGTTGCTTCCGGCGACGGGGGTCATGTTCAGCGTCTCCCCCGAAACGATCTCGCCATGCGTGTCCAGCGTGCCGTAGTAGAGCTGGACCGTCACATCTTCCGGTGTCAGCTCGCCCAGATCGACCCAGGCCCGCACCTGTTGCTCGCTGCCGATCTTCAGCTCGTCGCCGGACGTTTCAACTCGCAGGACCTTGACCTTCGGCCAGACCTGGATCAGCCGCTGTTTCCAGTTGGAAAAGGCGATTCCCCGCGACAGATCGGGCGTGGTGAGGCGCTCGAAGTTGGCGCAGGCCGGCATGTAGTATTGGTCGGTATATTCGATGACCATCCGGGTGGTGTTGAAGAACGGCGCCAGTTTGCGGATGCTGTTCTTGACGCGCTCGATCCAGCCACGCGGCAGGCCATCTCGTGACCGTTCGTAAAAGAGCGGCACGATATCTTGCTCAAGCAGGTTATAAAGGGCCTGCGCTTCAATCGTATCTTGCAGGTTCTCCTGGGTTTCAGGGTATTCTTCGCCATTGCCGATGGCCCAACCCACCGATGTATCGTAGCCCTCGGCCCACCAGCCATCGAGCGTGCTGGCGTTCAGTCCACCGTTGTAGATGACCTTCATACCGCTCGTGCCGCTGGCTTCTTTGGGACGACGTGGCGTGTTGAGCCATACGTCCACGCCCTGCGTCATGGCTCGTGCAATCGCCATGTCGTAATTTTCCAGAAAGACGATCCGGTGGCGGAATTCTGGCAGCCGGGCTGTATTGACAATCTCCCGGATGAACTCTTTGCCGGGGATGTCGTGCGGGTGCGCCTTGCCCGCGAATATGAACTGCACGGGCCGCTCCGGATCGTTTAAGATGCGGGCCAGCCGTGCCTTGTCCTGGAAGATCAGCGTGGCACGCTTATACGTGGCGAAACGCCGGGCAAAACCAATCGTGAGCGCGTCGGGGTTGAGCACTTCCTCGGCGGATTCGATCTCCGACTGCGACGCGCCGCGGACTTCAAGCTGGCTGCGCAGCCGCTCACGGCAGAAGGCGACCAGCCGCTCACGGCGGCGCTCATGGGTGCGCCACAGCTCCGCATCGGGAATCTTATCCACGTCCCACCAGGTATTCGGATTAGAAGGGTCTTCGCGCCAGGAGGGGTCGAGATAGCGGTCATAGAGCGACCCCATCTCACGGCTGGTCCACGTTTCCACGTGAATGCCGTTGGTCACGTGGCCGATGGGCACGTCGTCCTTCGGCAAGCCGGGGTACATCCACTGCCACATGGCCCGGCTGACGGCGCCGTGCAATTTGGAGACGCCGTTCGCCGCACTGGACAGGTTGAGGGCCAGCACGGCCATGCTGAACAACTCGTATGACCCCATGTTTTCGCGGCCCAGATCGATGAACTGGTCGCGCGTCAGCCCGAAGCGCTGCCACAACGTACTGAAGTGCTCGTCGATCAGGTCGAAGCCAAACCGTTCCAGACCGGCGGGAACCGGTGTGTGCGTAGTGAAAATGTTCCCCGTCCGGCAAATGTCGCGGGCTTGCTGGAATGTCAATTCGGGATGCGCGTCCATCATCAGCCGGATCCGTTCCAGTCCCATAAAGGCGCTATGGCCCTCGTTCATATGGTAGACCTTCGGGTTCAGACCAAGCAGTTGCAAGGCCTGGATGCCGCCGATGCCAAGCAGGATTTCCTGGCGGATGCGCTGGCGACGATCTCCCCCATACAACCGATCCGTCAGGTTGCGATCTTCGGGCAGCGTGTTTTCCGGGATGTTGGTGTCGAGCAGGTACAAGGGGATGCGCCCCACCTGAGCACGCCAGATCTGGGCATACAGGTGGCGGTTGAGCAAGGGCACTTTGACCAGGAGCGGTTTGTTGTGCTCGTCCAGTTCGAGCATGACGGGCTGGTTGGCATAGTCATTGACCGGATAGGCTTCCTGCTGGTAGCCGTCGGCGTTCAGATACTGAGCAAAATAGCCTTCCTGGTAGAGAATGCCCACCCCGACCAGCGGCAGCCCCAGGTCGGAGGCGCTCTTTAGGTGATCGCCGGACAGCACGCCCAGGCCGCCGGAGTAATTGCGCAGACATTCGGTAATGCCGAATTCTGTCGAGAAATAAGCGATGAACGGCTTGTCCGGCGGCGTGCCGTAGTGTTTGGCGTACCAGGTGGTCGTCCGGTTATCCATGTAACGATCAAACGCTTCGCAGACCCGATCCAGGTTCGCCATGAATGCTTCGTCGGAGGCCGCCGCCGCCAGTTGGTGCTGGCTCACCAGGCCGAGCATCCAGACCGGATTGCGCCCGGTGCGATCCCAGAGGTCTCGATCCAGGCGACGGAAGAGTGCAATCGTTTCGTGATCCCACGACCAGCGCAGGTTGTAGGCCAGTTCTCGCAGCCGTTCCAGACTGGGCGGCAGGTCGGGAACAACTCTCACTGTAGTGACGGGTTTCACCATGTTAGGCTCCGGATGTCGCGCGACAGGCGTACATCAAGCAATCATTTCGACAGGATGCGTACCCACTAAGCATAGCAAGCCGAACACCGGACTGCCAAAGAGGATGCTCAACACTGCCCTGTATCCTATATCAGCATCAGGCGGGAAATCCATTCCGCCATCCGCTGCATGAGCCGTTCACGCCCGGCCAGGCTGAGGTGAATGCCATCTCCGATCAGCACGCCGTTGGGGTTCGCCTGGAAGAAGCTGTCCACCCGTGTCATAAAGGCCGTCTGGCGGTAAACCAGCGCCTCATACTGGGCCTGTGTCGTTTCGGCCAGTACGTAAGGGGTGTCCATGCCCTCAAAGAAGGTTTGTGTATCGGCACACAAGACCTGCGGGTAACGCCCGATAGCACCATCCGGGCGGCACGTTAACGCGATCTGCGCATTGAAGGCGCGGATCCGCTCCGGCGTCAGGCCAACACCGGCGTTGTGCTCGGTGAATTCGGCGCGGTGTGTCTCATAAAAGTTCAGGATGAAAATGGTGCTGTTCGCGCTCTTGTCGAGCAGCCCGTTCACCAGGCGGAGCAATTGTCCGGTATATTGGGCTGGCTGCGCTTTCCCGGCGGCCACATCTGGCAGGAAAGGGCCGACGATCACGAACTTGCAGCGGTCATTAGTCAAATTGCCGTAGGGAATGCTCTTCAGGTAATTTGTCTCTTCGGATGAAGTCAAGCCGCCTGCCGACAGGCTGCGATCAATGACCTTCAGGTCGCTCAGGCCAACTTTGCGCAATTCCTCCTGCAAGATCAGCCACAGCGGGCGAACGTAGATGATGCCCACGTCGCCCTCTGGCCCCAATTGGAACGTCACGTGACCATAACCATTTGAGTCGCTGGCGATCCCGACACACGGATTCGGGCCGGACTCTGCGCGCGCCGGGTTGACCAGCCCAACAACGCTGGAAAGAGCCAGAATCACGGCCAGAAGACGGGTTCTGCTCACGCTGCTCACCTCTGCACTCCTAACCTATCAAGTTCCAGTGCAATCCGGTCTGCCACGACCTTCCAACCCGCTGCATCCATATGGATAGCCGTATCAGTAAAACGCTCTTTGGGGATCGCGTTCCACAGATCAAGATACCACGCCTGACGGCTTCGCATCGCGTCCGCTATGAAGCGCCGGTTGAAGTCATACAGGGCACGTTCATAGTAGTAATTGTAATTGACGTCACTGTTTGGCCCACTGCCAATCAGGATGGGTTCATTGACATAGAGTAGCGCAACGTTGGCTTTGTTTGCCATTGTTTGCCCGACGGACAGAAAACTGACGTTATCGTTGGGGAACTGGTCACCGCTGCTCGGTTCGCCGATCACGTGGCGCGCCCTGGCCGGTATAGGCGCACTGCCAATGCGCGAGGACTGCGTGTAGTCCCATCGGGTCTCGATGAAGGGATAGGTGAAGGCGCGGCTCCAGGCCAGGAACGATTCCGGCGCGCAAATGGCGATCCATGTACACCAGGCCGGTTCGGGCAGCATCCGGGCGTTGTACCAGTCGTGCAAGCCATATTCGCGGGCAAGCTGGCGCAAGCGCGCCCGGTTCACATTCCATATCGGGTTAGTGCTGGCCGTGTCCTGGGCGTTTTCGTCGGCGATCATGGTGATAAACCAGATGATCAGGTCTGGCTGGTAGCGCAGTGCCGCGTCGAGAATCAACACGTCTTTGGCCCAGTTCGGGTGAGGGTAGGCCAGATTGTAGGCGGTGAGCCGTTTGCCGTTGATACGCAGGCCGTGTGCGGTCAACTGGGCCGAAACGTGCTGATCTTCGGGCAAGTTCCAGCCCAGGATGGCCGAGTCGCCCAGGACGACGACGCGGTACTCATCCGGCGCTTTGGGCGTATAGGCGATGGCGTGCGAGGCCAGCATTGCCTCCACAGGCAGCGGATCGACGCCGTTATCGTGCAGGTCGTACAGGCGCGGCCTGCCGTGCCCGACCAGCCCCCACAAATTGAACGTGTAGAGTCTGGCAAGTGGATCAAGGCCCGACGCCAGGCACACGACGTTGGCGATGAGCAGCAGTGCCACGCTCTTCGCAAAAACGCGCAGCAGCACGTGCAGGGACGAAAAGGGCATCGCTCGCATCATTTGAATCCTAACAGGCGCTCGAACAACGTGACCGGATTGGTAAATCCATTGGCAAAAAAGGCCCAGCCAAGCGTCACGAAGACGAAGGTCAGCAAGACACTCAATGGCGCGGGCAACGTGGGCAGATTGAAGCGCTGGCGCAGCGCTGGAATCTGGCTGTGGACAAACAGGCCCAGTCCATGCCAGACCCCCCAGAGCAGGAAGCCCAGGCTCAGGCCGTGCCAGAGGCCACACACGACCATCGTTGTGAGGTGGCTTGCCAGCAGGATGGGCGCGGAAAAGCGGCTGCCAAAGCGCCGGAGCAGAGTCCGGCTGAGTGGGAAGAAAATATAATCGCGCAGCCAGGTCGAGAGCGTGATGTGCCACGCTTGCCAGAAGCGGGCGATGTTCGGCTGCATGTACGGGTTGGCGAAATTCTCCGGCAGGCGCAGACCCAGGAGCCGCGCCACGCCGATGGCGATGTCGCTGTAGCCCGCAAAGTCGAAGTACAGGTAGAAAGCATAACTGAGCAGCCACAGCCAGATTTCCGCATCCGCCACGCCATTCACACGGGTCACGTCGTGGATAGAACTGAAGATCGTGGCGAGGGCCACTTTTTTGAAGAGGCCGATAAACAGCCGCCACAGTCCATCGGCGAAATAGCGCGAGCATTCGGCAACCGTGCAGCGCTGCTCCATCACGTGGTGCTGGATGCGATCAATCGGCCCCGCAATGAGCGTGGTCGGGTGCAGGGCATAGGTCAGTGTTTCGGACAGCGTGGCATCGCCAAAGCGGCCCCGGCGCGCGTCGAGCGACACGTGGATGAGCCGGAACATGAAGTAGGACACGCCTACCCAGGCGCTCGGCGAGGCCGTGAGCGCAGAAGCATCGCCCTGCATCATTTTGGCGATGATCAGAGTCAAGACGAGGATCACGAGCCAGACCAGGCCCAGGCGAGTCGCCATGCGCTGGCGATGGGCAAGCTGCCAGGTGACGACCACCAGGAACACGTCCAGCGCCAGCAACGCCAGCGCCAGCAAGCTGCCGTTGGTAAGGATCAGGCATAGACAGGCAGACACGACAATTACCGAGAGTGCGCGGATCGCCGGGCGCGCAGTCCGTCCCCAGGCCAAGAGCGCCAGCAGCGCCAGCGCCAACCCGCCCACCATCCAGGCCAGAGCCGTCACCTAGAACCCACCGTACACGAAACGCGGCTGCGAGGCGCTTGTGCCAAGAAGCAGGATGAGCAGCAGCATCAGGCTCACCAGTACGACCCAGGCGTTTTCCCGCGTGAAGACGTGCCTTCGCAGAAATGCGATACAATAGCCGCCGATTTTTCTCAGGGCTTTCAAGTGGATTTCACCTTTTATGCGACTCTTGCTCGTGACAGCGCTTGCACTGATGGCCTTTTCGGCCTGTCAGTCCGGCGATTCTAACGACCCGAAGGCGTTTGCGCTCAAATTGATGCATGAGGGGGGCAAAGACACGGCGAAAATCACCAAAGTCGTCAGCGGCGACAGGCAGTACCGCAAAGCCGACGAGCTGTGGTGCGTGGCTACCGATGCCACCTCCGCCGACGGGCAGATTCCCTATTTGCTGGCCGTGTGGCGCAAGGACGGAAAATGGGAAGGGGCCGAAATGCCAGAAGGGTATTACGAGTGGGACCTGTACGGCTGCCCACGCTAAACAGAAACTCCCCGACTCCTCTCCGCAAGCAGAGAGGGAGTCTGGGGATAAGATAAATCTGAGCCGGGAGATTTGACTACTTGCGGCCTTTGCGGGCAGCGGGTTTCCTGGGAGCGGCTTTGGCTCTGGGCTTGGCGGCCCGCGCCTTGCCCGACACCGCCGCCCGCAGCACTGTGCCCGCCGTGAAGGCCGGGCGCTGCCGCGCCGCAATCTTGATCTTGGCCCCCGTTCGCGGATGCGTCCCCG
>JAJPHV010000089.1 GCA_021325095.1 Chloroflexota bacterium
CGGGGACGCATCCGCGAACGGGGGCCAAGATCAAGATTGCGGCGCGGCAGCGCCCGGCCTTCACGGCGGGCACAGTGCTGCGGGCGGCGGTGTCGGGCAAGGCGCGGCCCGCCAAGCCCAGAGCCAAAGCCGCTCCCAGGAAGCCCGCTGCCCGCAAAGGCCGCAAGTAGTCGCGCCCTTTTTGATAACTGAATTTGTCGCTTTTCCCCTGGACGCTCGGCCAGGGGCTTTTTTGATTGCGTCACCTGCCACAGCAGAATGCCGCTGCTCATCCAGTTTTTACCTCTCGGTAATGTGGGGTTCAACGGTGGTTGCCAGAATCAACGCTGATTTGTAGGGCACAACCAGGTTGGCGAGGCAACCATGAGATCGCCGTCTGCCGCGCCTGGAAAATGCCCTTGACATTCGGCCCCAGTGCGCCTACAATACCAGCCAGCGCCGAAGTGGCGGAATTGGCAGACGCGCTACGTTCAGGGCGTAGTTGCCTTACGGCAGTGTGGGTTCGACTCCCACCTTCGGCATGACAGACCCAGGCCCTCCTGGGTTTTGTGTTACTATTCCCCACAGTTTTGCCAATCCCGCTCAACGGCGCCGTACAGCCACATTTCACCCACGACCTCTGGAAGATTGGGCCTCCCAATGCTTTTGCGCGCGGCCTCCGCGTCAGGGGCGGGCAGTTGTCAGCTTGTCGAGAATGGTTAGAATCAATGACTATTATGGATGACTCTGTACGCGCCAAATACCAGCACATTTTTGAGATACTGGCCGCAACCTACGGCTTCCCGACATGGCGGCAGCATTTACCGCCGGTTGATGAATTGGTGGACACCATTCTGAGTCAGAACACTTCAGATGTCGCCCGCGACAAGGGCTTTGAGCGTCTTCGCCAGCGTTTCCCGAGTTGGGAAGCGGTCCGCGATGCGCCCGCCAGCGAGGTGATCGACGCTGTTCGACCCGCCGGGATGGCCGATACGAAGGGGCCGCGCATCCAGCAGGTGCTCCGGCAGATTACCGACGAACGTGGCGCGATCACGCTGGACTTCCTGGCTGAAATGGACGTGGAAGCGGCAAAGGCATGGCTGACGCGCTTCAACGGCGTCGGGCCGAAGACGGCGGCCATCGTGCTGCTCTTTGCCTTCAACAAGCCTGCTTTCCCGGTGGATACGCACGTCCACCGTGTGACACAGCGTCTGGGTTTGATCGGGGCGAAAACAACGCGCGAACAGGCGCACGTCGAACTGGAAAAGATCATCCCGCCCGACCAGTATTATCAGGCGCATCTCAACTTCATCGAACATGGGCGCAAAATTTGCCGGGCCGCGCGTCCACTGTGCCAACGCTGTCCGCTGACCACCCTCTGCGATTACTATCAGAATATCAAGTCAAAGGATGGCCGCCATGTCTGAAGCGCCTCGCCGCACTGCCCGCGAACTGGACGCTGCGCTGTCCAATGCCCGACAGACGCTTGCTCTGCTGCGCAGCCAGGCCGAATCGGGACGCATCGAGCAGGCATTTATGATCAAGCGCCTGGACGACATCAATCAATTGATGGGTGAACTGGACGCTGCGCTCAAAGAAAACGTGCAGCAGGAACGGCTTGCCAAGCTGTACGAGGTGAGCCGTGTCATCGGTTCGTCACTGGACTTGCAGACCGTGCTTAACCAGGTCATGGATGCGATTATCGAGTTGACCGGGGCCGAGCGCGGCTTTCTGATGCTGCTGGACGACGATGGCAAATTGAATGTCCGTGTGGCGCGCAACTTTGGACAGGAAACTCTGGAGGAAAGTGCCTTCACCCTCAGCCGCACTGTGACCGACGAAGTGCTGAAAACCGGGCAGCCGATTGTGACCACGAACGCGCAGAACGATCCGCGCTTTGCCGGGCAACAGAGTGTTATTTCCCATGCGCTGCGCAGCATCATGGCGACTCCGCTGCGCGTGCGCGGCTCGGTGATCGGCGTGGTATACGTCGATAACCGCATTCGCACCGGCTTATTTTCCGAGAAAGACCTGGATATCCTGGATACCTTTGCGGGCCAGGCCGCCGTCGCCATCGACAACGCGCGGCTGTTCAGCGCCACCGACCAGGCACTCAGCGCCCGTGTGGAAGAACTGACCATGCTCCAATGGATAGACCGCCAGCTTAACGAGACGCTGGATATGGCAAAGGCGATGGCCCTCACCCTGGAATGGTCGAGCCGGGTGTGCAAAGCCCGCAGCGCCAGCATGGGGCTGCTCGACCAGGAGGCAAACGTCGTCCGGGTTGTATCTCATTACGGCGAGCCGGATGCGCTGACCAGCGAAACCACGCTTGACCTGAATGCGCCGATGGTCAGGCAGGTGATCGACACGCAGGAGCCGCTGCTCCAAAAGGGAAACGCAACCAATACGAATGGAGCCAATACGACCTCGGTGTTCACCGTCCCGGTGCGCCTTGAGAATAAAGTGATCGGCCTTATCACCATGACGGCCAGCGACGAGAACGCCTTCAAAGAAGACGCCCGCGCCCTGGTGTCGCGCATGGCGGATCGAGCGGCCATTGCCATCGAGAACGCCCGGCTGTACGACGCGGTGCGGGCTGCCAACAATGCCAAGTCGGAGTTTGTCAGCCTGGTGGCACACGAACTAAAAGTGCCGATGACCAGCATCCAGGGTTATGCCGATTTGCTCTCGATGGCAGGCCCGATCAACGAGAAGCAAAGCCAGTTCGTTGCCACGATCAAAAACGCAGTCAGCCGCATGAAAGTGCTGGTCAGTGACCTGAGCGACATCAGCCGGATCGAATCCGGCCATTTGAACGTAGACATCAAGCCCGTCAGCGTGCTGGAAGCAGCCAACAGCGCCCGCGAGGGCACGATCACTGAAATCGAGAAGCGCGGGCATCAGTTTGAGATGGACATCGAACCGAACCTGCCGCTCGTTCAGGCCGACAAAGACAGGCTGGCACAGGTGCTGCTGAACCTGTTAAGCAATGCCTACAAGTACACGCCCGACGGCGGCAAGATTCGGCTCCGGGCGCGACGCCAGGACGACACGGTTGCCATCAGCGTCGCCGACTCCGGCGTGGGCCTGACGCCGGAACAGATCGCCAAGCTCGGTACGAAGTTCTGGCGCGCCGACAACGGCCTGGGGCAGCCCGGCACGGGCCTGGGCTTTGCCATCACCCGCAACCTGATCGACCTGATGCACGGCAAATTAGACATTCGCAGCGAACCCGGCAAAGGGAGTGTTTTCACCGTCACGCTGCCCATCGCAGGATAACGTTCATGCATCTGTTTCTCTCTCCACATGCGGACGATGCTGCGCTCAGTTGCGGCGGGCAGATCGCCCAACTGACACGGCGCGGCGAGCGCGTCCTTATCTTCACGATCATGGCGGGTGATCCGCCCGTTGAATTCAAGCCAACGCCTTTCTCGCAGAAACTTCACACGGAGTGGGGGCTGGGCGATAACCCCGTACCGGGCCGCCACGCCGAGGACGAAGCTGCCGCGCGCATCCTCGGTGCGGAGATCAGGTTCGGGCCGTACCCGGATTGCATCTACCGGGTCGATCCACAGACGGGCATAGCACTTTATCCGGACGAAGCCGCTATTTGTGGGCCGGTGCAGCCCGGCGATCCGTTGAACGACGTGACGCGCGCTGCTGTCATTCAAGCCATTGTCGGGCTGTTCAACGTACAGCCCACCGACACCCTGCATATCCCGCTGGCCGTTGGCCGCCACGTCGATCATCAAATCGTGCGCGACCTGGGCAAAGCTTTCATCCGCTGGCGGCCTAACAACCCCGTGTATTTTTACGAGGATTTTCCGTACACGCGCCAGGGTGAAGCGGCCATCCAGGCGGCGGTCAAATCACTGGACCTGGAAGTGACACGGGTCATGCATGCGCTGGACGCCGACGCTATCGACGCCCGAATCGCTGCGATCAAATGCTACAGGTCGCAACTTGCCTCGCTTAAATGGCCCACGCCTGTATCGATGGCAACCGAAGTTCGCAGCACCATCGCGCAGATCGGCGGTGAGCGCGAATGGCGGCTTTTGTTTGTATCCGACTCACCGTTGAACTGAGGAAGACTATGAGCGACCAACCCTCCAGCCCTCTCCAGGAAGCGCAGCGGCTCGCCGCCCGATTACAGGCCCAATTACAGGAGCAGGCCCCGGATTCCGGAGACTTGAAAGCCGGCCTGGCCCAGCTCAGGTCATTGTTGGATCAGGCCGCAGCGCGTGGTGAAGGCGAGGACGCCAGCGCACTGCGCGAGCGGCTGAACAGCGTACTGGACAAAAGCGCGACCTTCACCTCCCTGATGGTTCATGAGATCCGCAAGCCGATGACCAGCATCCGCGGCTACTCCGACATGCTCGCCAAACCGGGCATGATCGGGCCGATGAATGACATGCAGCAGCAGTTCATCGACACCATCCGCAACAACATCATCCGCATGGAAGGGCTGGTCAGCGACATCAGCGACATCAACAAGCTGAATTCAGGGCGAATCCGGTTGGACAACAAGATGACCACCTTCGGGCAGGTCATCATGGATGTGCAGAAACAGGTCGAGCCGCTGATCGTGGAATTCCAGCAGAACGTGACCTGGGACATTCCACAGGGGCTGCCCATCCTGAACACCGACGCCAAACAGCTTGCCAAGATCGTGACCAACCTGGTCAGGAATGCTATCCAGTACACGCCCAAAGGTGGGCAGGTCACGGTGAAGGCCGAACGGCTGGACAACAACATGCTCCGCGTGGCCGTGAGTGACACCGGCATCGGCATGAAGCCGGAAGAGATCGCGCGGCTTGGCGAAGCGTTCTTCCGTGCCGATCACGAACTGGTCACTTCGCAGAAAGGCTACGGCCTGGGCATCCCGATTGTGATGGGCTTCCTGCAATTGATGGATAGCAAACTGACGTGCGAGAGCGTGCCAGGGCAGGGCAGCACGTTCAGCTTCACGCTGACCGGTATAGGGTGATGGATATTGCGCCCGGCGCTCTGGAGGAATGCTCTATAGTAGGGGGCCGAGTCAACGAAGTGCCTGCGAGCTAAATAAGTCGAAGGTCCTATCGTATGCGGGGCAGCTTCTCTACGATGGCATTGGCGATGATGCTTGTGTTGGTGCTGCTGTCTGGCACGCGGCAGACCGCGTCAAAGCCGGTATCCTTACAGACCGCTACCCCTGCACCGGAATCCCTACAATATGGGGACAGCGTAAAACGCGCTTTTGAAGACGGCTCCGGCCCATTCGTCTTTACCTTTCAGGCTCAGGCCGGCGACCTGATCACCCTGACGATGGTCGCAGACCGGGGTCAGCAACTTGACCCGGCCCTGGTGTTGATCGATCCGCAGGGCAAAGTCATCGCCCAGAACGACGACTCGTTTGATGCCGCCTTCGGCCCGCTCAATGCGCGTCTGGTCAATTTCCCGATTCCTGTCAATGGCACGTACACGATCCAGGCCATGCGCAGCACGGGCGCAAACGGCAGTTTCACGCTGATGCTGCGCGGCAATCGCAGCCAGAACACGAACGCCTCTTCCTCGACACTCGAATACGGACAGTCCGGACAGGGAACTATCAACGACCAGACTGTACGTCTTGCCTACCAGTTCCATGCCGATCCCGGCGATGTGGTGACCATTACCGTACAGGTCACACCCAGGAGTAGCCTGATCCCTTATGTCGTGCTGGTAGGCACAAGCGGCGGCAAGCTGACCAGCACCAATCCCGCCGAGCGAACGTCAAAGACGGTGCGCATCGCGCGTTACCCGATTCAGACAGAAGGCATTTACACGATCATCGTCAGCCGGGTGGGTGAGGAAAAGGGGACAAGCTCCGGCGATTTCAGGCTGCTGCTGGCCCGCGACGCCAATTACCCGGTGATGAGCTACGGCGACACGGTGGAAGGCACGCTCGACGATCAGCAGTACGAGGCCCTGTATCTTTTCAACGCCGAAGCAGGCGACGTGGTCACTATCACAATGGTGCGCACCAGTGGGACTCTGGACGCCACCTTGAGCCTGGTGAATTCCGCCGGGCGTACCCTGGCAACCAACGACCAGGGCAATGGCGCAGGCTTGCGCACGGGCGATGCCCGGATTGCCAAAATCCAGCTTGTGGCGGCTGGCTCATATACCGTCGTGGCCGGGCGCAAAGGCCGGGCCAGAGGCACGACGGCGGGCAGCTTCAGGCTGACAGTGGAACTCGATCAGGTCGAGCCGAGGGTGTCGTAAGGCTTCCGCTTCTGACCAGCGTAGTCTGGTGCGAAATGCCCCAGCCGGAATACAGCCCGGCGAGCGGTGCAGACGCATAGCCCACCCCCCAATTTCGCCGTGCCCTTGACTCCGCTCGATTCTTGCCTTATAGTGTTATTAACTCGTGTTAGCAACTCGTGTTACCATGTCCAAAAGAGTTACGTCCAAAGACATCGCCGAGCTTGCTGGTGTCTCTCGCACAACGGTATCATTCGTACTTAATAATGTACCCGGCATGAGAATCCCGGAAGCAACCCGCCAGCGCGTCCTAGAGGCGGCTCGCCAACTGAACTACCATCCCGATGCGGCGGCGCGAAGCATGGCCTCTGGCCGCACCAATGTCATCGGCTTCGTCGTCCGCCAGAGCGCCGAGCAAGCTTTTGCCGACCATTTCCTACCCCAGGTGCTGCACGGACTGGCCCAGGCCGCGGCAGAGCTAGGCTACCGGACGTTGTTTGAGCCGATCCCGCCCGAACGGCGGCACGGCGTCTATATGAAACTGGTACGGGAACGGCACGTTGATGGCATCGTCCTTTCGGGGCCGCGCCTGGACGACCAGGAATTGCTGCGCGCGTATGCCGAAGGCGCGCCTATCGTGCTCATGGGGCAGCTTCCGAATACGGGCGTGCCCTCCGTCGATGTCGATAATGTTGGCGGCGCAGCGCTGGCAACCCAGCACTTGATCAGCCTGGGACACCGGCGCATCGGCCTGATCACGAATGCTCCGCTGGTGTACACGGCCAGCGCAGATCGGCTGGCGGGCTACAGGCAAGCGCTGGCCGCCGCAGGCATCGAGTACGACGAAGCGCTGGTGCGATATGGCAATTTCTCGCCGCAGGGCGGCCAGGCAGCCATGACAGAACTGCTGGCGCTCCGAGAGCGCCCAACGGCAGTCTTCGTCGCCTCTGACACCGTAGCGCTTGGCGCATTGCAGGCTATCCGCCAGCATCGATTGAACGTACCCAGAGACATCGCGCTGGTCGGCTTCGACGACATTCCCCTGGTCGGCTTCATTGACCCGCCTCTGACGACCATCCGCCTGCCAGCCTTTGAGTTGGGGTGGCGCGCTGCTGAAAAGCTCATTCATGCGATCACTGAGGGTGAGGGCACTGCAAGCTCAAACGTCATCCTGGAGACGGAACTGATCATCCGCGAGTCATGCGGCGCATCCTTGAAGCGCGGTACGAAGTAGGCCAGCACTGAAGGAGGTGATGCTATCGACGTAACCTGAGTCTTCGACTGTGGCTAGTTCACCTACTTTCGGTAAATTGGTTCGGAGGAAAAAATGCGCAAACGTTCATGGATATTGCTTCTCGTCCTGGTGTTGAGCGCCGCGTTGACCGTTCCGGCTCAAGCTCAGTCTTCAAGCATCGACTGCAAAGGCGCAGCTAAAGGCGACACCGTGTCGATGCTGTACCAGTGGTCGGGGCAGGAAGAAGCCCGCCTGAACCAGATTTTGAAGCCCCTGGCGGACGCCTGCGGCCTTGTGTTCAAGCCAGAATCGACCCGCGACCAGGCCCTGCTGGACACAAGAGTGCAGGCCGGAACGCCACCGGACATCGCTTTCTGGACGCTGGCTTCGGCTCAACGTTACCAGGACAAACTGTTCACGATGGACAGCCTGGGCGCAGACAAATCCGCCTACCCCGACTTCTTTGTTCAAAATGGAACCGTGAACGGGAAGTGGCTGGCACTGCCTGTCAAAGCCGACATCAAGACCATCATCTGGTACAGCCCGGCGGTCTTCAAGGCCAAAGGCTACACCGTGCCCAAGACCTGGGATGAACTCGACGCTCTGGTCGAGAAGATGGTTGCCAACAAAGATGTGCCGTGGAGCATGGGTTTCGAGTCGGGTGATGCCACCGGCTGGACCGGCTCGGACTTTATCCAGGACATTTTGCTGGTCAAGCAAGGCCCGCAGTACGTCAACGACATCATCGCGGGTAAAGTACCTTACAACGACAAGGGCGTGAAGGAAGCCTACGAGATTTACGGCAAGTGGGCCAAAGACCCGAAATATACTGTCGGCGGTGCGCAGGGCACGCTTTCAACGGCCTTCCTCGACGCAATTTACAAGCCGTTCATGGATCCGCCGCAGGCCATGATGGTCAAACAGTCCGGCTTTGCGGGCGG
This sequence comes from Chloroflexota bacterium, assembly GCA_021325095.1. Lineage (GTDB taxonomy): Bacteria > Chloroflexota > Anaerolineae > Aggregatilineales > UBA2796 > JAJPHV01. The sequence continues at coordinate 8,380 of JAJPHV010000089.1, forward strand.
CGAAATCCAGAAGAAGTTCCCCGATCTGAAATACGGTGAAGACTACGACTTCTTCCAGGTTCCGGGCGCAAAGGGCCTACAAGGTGGCGCGGATTTGATGCTTTCCTTCAGCGACAAGCCAGCCGTTAAGGCGCTCGTCACCTATCTAGCATCGCCGGCTGGCGCAATCGCCTGGGCCGAGGCTGGCTTCGACGAGTCGCCCAACAAGGCGGCAGTCGGCCACTACAAGGATCCACAACTCCAGAAGAAGGCCGAAATCCTGGCGAACACGTCCGGCTTTACCTACGACATCGGCGACACGATCCCCGGCGGCTTTGGCAAGGCCGAGTGGACCGCCATCGTGAATTACGTCAACGGTAAAGACCTGGATACGGAACTGGCCGCTGTGGCGAAAGTTCAGGCTGAGGTTCTGAAACCGGCTGCTGCAACAATGGCTGCGACAGCCGCCAAGTAAAACGAGTGAGTGCGAGGGGCTGCCCGTTATGGGCAGCCCCTCCTTGCACCAGATTGCGAGAAAAGGATTTTGGTTTATGGCCGCTACCACCGCTGCGAGACAAACGCGCGTGCGCCGTGTGCCGGAAGTACCGAGGATCATGAAGCAGGGCCGGATTGCCCCCTGGCTTTACCTCGGCCCGGCGCTCATTGTCATGATCACATTCATCGTCTACCCTGGATTTAACACGTTGTATCTGAGTTTTCGCAATATCGATGGAACAAACTGGGCGACACAGGCGTGTGTGGCAGGCGAGCCATGCTGGGGCATCCTGGAAAATTATCGCTATGCCCTCACATCCCAGATCATGTTGACGGCCTTTCTTAACAATCTGAAATGGATCTTTATTATGGTCCCCGGCACGGTGCTGGGCGGGCTGCTCATCGCCACCCTGGCAAACCGGGTCCGCTACGAGGCGTTCGCCAAGTCGATCATCTTTTTGCCGATGGCGATCTCGTTTGTGGGTGCTGGTGTCATCTGGAAATTCGTCTACGACTACGGTTCTGGCCCCAACCAGATCGGGCTGCTGAATGCGCTCGTCACCTCCCTGGGCGGCCAGCCCGTCTCGTGGCTGACGGAACCGGCCATCAACACGGTGGCGCTGATTATCGTCGGGGTGTGGATGTCCACCGGCTTCTGTATGACGATCCTTTCGGCAGCTATCAAGAACGTCCCGGCTGATCTACTCGAAGCTGCGTCCGTTGATGGGGCCAATGCCTGGGTTTCATTCTGGAGAATCACGGTTCCGGTCATCCTGCCTACCATCACTGTCGTCACGACCACAATGGTCATCAATGTGCTGAAAATCTTCGACATCGTGTACATCATGACGGGTGGCAACTATGGCACAGAAGTGATCGCTAACCGGATGTACCAGGAACAGTACACTAGCTTTAATACGGGGCGCGCCGCTGCCATTGCTGTTGTCCTGATCATCATCATCATCCCGGCGATGTATTTCAATATCCGCCGCTTCCGGGCAGAGGAGGCCATGCGATGACACGCATAAGAAGCGCGCTCAGGAATTTGCCCGTGCACATTGTGCTGCTGGGCATGTGCGCGATCTGGCTGATTCCGGCGCTGGGCCTGCTGATCACGTCCATCCGGCCTTTCCAGGATGTTAATGAGACCGGGTGGTGGACGGTGCTGTCGCCGCCGACAGGCGCGGTGGAATACAGCCAGTCTTGCGCGGGTTGTCATGGCGCAGATGGCAGGACCGTGCCCAGCGCCAACCTGAGTGACCCACAGTTTGTGAGTGCTTTCCGCCGTTCCTTCACCCTGCTGGCCGCCCTGAAAGCGGAGCGCAAGGACCAGCCCGGCACACCCCATATGGGCGATACGCCAGTTCCCGATGAGCAGACGACGGCCAAAATTGCAACCTATCTACGCCGTCTGTCCGGCATTGATGCTCATCCAACCTTCACCCTCAACAACTATGTGGATGCACTGGTCGGCTATCGCGGCACAAACAGCTACGTCGCCGATTGTGCAGCCGGAACCCAGTCGAACGACCTGCACTGCGATGTGAGCGACCTGGGCAATCCACGTGGGATGGCGCTGGCGTTCGTCAACAGCCTGATCGTCGCCATTCCCTCCACGGTCCTGCCCATTCTGTTTGCGGCCTTCGCTGCCTACGCGCTGGCCTGGCTGCACTTTCCGGGGCGGCAGTTGCTGTTCGCTATTCTGGTTGCACTCCAGATCATCCCGCTGCAAATGACACTCATCCCTATTTCCAGGCTGTACGCGCAGCTTGACATGAACGGCACATTTCTCGGCGTCTGGCTGTTCCATACCGGCTTCGGCCTGCCCTACGCGATCTACCTGACGCGCAATTTCCTGGGTGGGCTGCCCAACGAACTCTTTGAAGCCATTTATCTGGATGGGGCTTCGCACTGGACGGCTTTCTGGCGGCTGGCGATCCCGCTGGCCGTTCCGGCGCTGGCGTCGCTGGCGATCTTCCAATTCCTGTGGATCTGGAACGATCTGCTGGTAGCGTTGGTCTTCCTGGGCGGCCAGCACCCGGTCATGACCTACCAGATCAGCACGATGGTGTCGTCGAAAGGCAGTGGTTGGCATCTGCTCACTGCCGCCGCGTTCATCTCGATGGCCCTGCCGATGCTGGTCTTCTTTGGCCTGCAACGTTACTTCGTGCGCGGCCTGCTGGCTGGCTCGGTCAAGGGGTGAGGGCGGTTTACCTCACCCCGGCCCCCTCTCCGCTTCGCAGAGAGGGGGAACATTCTGGCCCCAGGACAACGCAGGCAGCCGGGCGCTCAGGGGATGCTGACAAGCTCCACGTCGAAGACAAGCGTTGCGTTGGGTGGAATTGACCCCTGGCCCGTTGAACCATAGCCGAGGTTCGGCGGGATAATCAGGCGGCGCTTGCTGCCTACCTTCATCCCTACCAGGCCCAGATCCCAACCCGCGATCACCTGCTGCGCGCCGAGTTGAAATTGGAAGGGCCGGCCCGCGTTGGCCGAGCTGTCGAACTCCTTGCCGTCTGTGAACATCCCGACGTAATTGACCGATACGGTGTCCCCTTTCTGCGCAGCCCGCCCTTCACAGACGAGCAGGTCGGCATACTTCAATCCTGAGTCGAGCGTAACTTCTTTTTCCGGGCCGCCAGCAACGCAGCCCGCAGGGACAGGTGTACCTGCGGGTGATGCGCCGCACGCAACCAGCGCCAAAAGAACGGAAACGATCACGAGCCATTTCAAGAAGCGATTGATTGGGTTCAAGCGGAATATTCCTTGTAGCAAGTATTCGGGACAGGCTGTGCAAAGTGTTGTTCGCACAGTCTCTATATTACTCTACCTGCGGAGATCGGATGACGAAACGGCGGTCTGTAACGTAGTTCGGTACAGAGATGATGAGTATCTGACTAACGTTGCTTGGTTCCTCGTACAGCGCGCGTACAATAAAGCACAGAGATACAGGATTGATCATGAGGCCAGCCCTGCCCGTCAGCCGCCCCGACTTTTCCAGCGTGCGTTTTCGTCTGCTGCTGGTGGCGATGTTTGCCATCATTCCGGCGCTGCTGCTGATCCTGGTGGCCGATGATGTCCCTCCGCTCGATTTCCTGATAGGTTTATGCCTGGTTGCGGCAGCGGTACTGGTCGCCGTCTGGCTGGGGAGCGATCTGGCCCGCTCGCACGCCCTGCTGGTGCGCGAAATCGCCGAACGAAAGCAGATCGTGGAGGCGCTGGTCGAAAGCGAGCGACGCTTTCATGCCATTTTCGACCAGACCTTCCAGTTCATCGGCCTGATGAAGCCTGACGGCACACTGTTGGAAGCCAACAACACGATCCTGCAGTTTGCCGGGCTGAGGCGCGAAGACGTGGTCAACCGTCCTTTCTGGGAAGCGCGACTGTGGACGGTTTCGCCGGAAACACAGAGTCTGCTGAGGGCGGCCACAGCCGAAGCAGCTGCCGGGAAGTTCATTCGATATGAGGTCGATGTCCGCGCCGCCGACGACAGCATTGCGACTATCGACTTCTCGTTGACGCCCATCAGGGATGCAACGGGCCAGGTAGTGCTGCTCATCCCGGAAGGGCGTGATGTCACCGAGCGCCGCAAGGCTGAGGACGCCCTCTCGCGGAGCGAAAAGATGTACCGTACTCTGGCGCAAAACCTGCCTCAGACAGCGGTGTACCTGTTTGATCGGGATCTGCGTTACCTGATCGTTGAAGGGACGCTGCTCGACATGCCGGGCTACAATCGGCGCGCTGTGCGTGAGATGATGGAAGGGAAGTTGATTCAGGACATCGTAACGCCCGAATCGCAGGCATGGCTGATACCCTACTACCGGGCAGCGCTGGCCGGAACAGGCAGCGTTTTCGAGCGGCGTATGGGGGAGCGCACGCTTCTGATTCAAGTGCTGCCAGTCCGCAATGAGGATGACGAAATCTTTGCAGGCATTGCCATGATGCAGGACATTACCGAGCGGGTACGCGCCGAGCAGGCATTGCGTGAGGCGCACGACAAGCTGGAAACGCGCGTCCGCGAGCGAACCGCCGATCTGAAGGCCGCGAACGAGGAACTGAGCACCTTCACCTACATTGTTTCGCACGATCTGCGCGCGCCACTGGTCAATCTGAAGGGATTTGCTGCCGAACTTCGCGCCTCTGTCGGCTTGATAGAATCGAACATTTCCCTCGCATTGCCCCATCTGGAACCCAATCGAGCCGCCGAGATGCTCCGGGCCATCCAGAAGGACATTCCAGAGGCCCTGGAGTTCATTGATTCGTCCGTCGCCCGGATGGATCACCTGACGAACGCTGTACTTCGGCTGTCGCGCCTGGGCCGCCGGGTGTTGAACCCTGAGTTGCTCGACATGGAAACGCTGGTACAGACCGTGATCAACAGCCTGGCCCACCAGATCAAGCAGCGGCAGGCCATCGTCCGAGTGGGCGCATTGCCCCGGCTGGTGGCGGATCGGACGGCGATGGAGCAGATTTTTGGGAATCTCTTGAGCAACGCCGTGTTGTACTTGCGGCCCGGCTGCCCCGGCCAGATCGAGGTAACGGGCGAAGCGGGCAGTGACGAAACGACCTTTCACATTAAGGACAACGGGCGCGGCATTGCCGAAGAGGAACGCAACAAGGTCTTTGAACCGTTTCGCCGAGCAGGCAAACCAGATACGCCGGGCGAGGGCATGGGGCTGGCTTACGTGCAAGCCCTGGTACGTCGGCACGGCGGGCGCATCTGGTTCACATCTCAACCAGGAGTCGGCACGACCTTTTCTTTCACCATTCCCAACGATCTTGCGAAGGAGCGGCAATAAATGGCGACAATGGAAGTGACTATCTTGCTCGTTGAGGACGATCCTGGACATGCTCGTCTGGTGGAAAAAAACCTGCGGCGCTCCGGCATTCGGAACACCATTGTCGTCCTCAGCGATGGGCAGCAAGCCGTCGATTATTTGTTCAGTGAGGGGGAATATTCGAGCGTGCCGCAGTCTATGCCCACCCTGGTGCTGCTCGACCTCAATCTGCCAGTTCTGGACGGTTATCAGGTGCTTGAACGCATCAAGGCCGATGATCGCACCCGGCACATCCCTGTCGTGGTGCTGACGACGACGGATGATAACCGCGAAGTGGCACGCTGCTATGAGCTTGGCTGTAATATTTACATCACCAAACCCGTTGAGTACGATCAGTTTTCTGAGGCGATCCGTAAGCTCGGGCTGTTTTTGACGGTGGTAACCGTTCCCAACGGAGAAAAAATCTGATGACCACTGTGCGGCCTATCCGTGTCCTGTATATGGAAGATGACGGCGGCGCCGCCCGTCTCTTCCAGAGGAAGCTGGAACGCCTGGGTTACACAGTCGATATTGCCAGCAACGGCGGGGAAGGGCTTGAGATGTTCGCCGCCAATACCTATGACTTACTGGCCGTTGACCAGCGAATGCCGGTCTACGATGGCCTGGAGGTGATTCGTGTGCTGGCGGAACGAAAAGAACTGCCGCCAACGATCATGATCACCGGCGCGGGCGACGAAAGAGTGGCCGTTGAGGCCATGAAGCTAGGGGCAGGCGACTATATCGTCAAGGACATTGATGGTGGGTATCTCGAACTGCTGCCCACCGTCATCGACCAGTTGTTGCAGCGGCAGCGCCTGGTCGAAGAGCGGCAGCAAGCTCTCGAAGCGTTGGAGGCAAGGAACCGTGACTTGCAGGCTCGCAACGAAGAGCTGGACGCCTTTTCGCATATGGTTGCCCACGACCTGAAGAACCCGTTGAGTCTGGTGATCGGCTACGCCCAGTTTCTGCGCAAACGCTATACCCAGGCGCTTGACCAGGAAGCGGTGGAGTGCCTGGAACAGATCGAGCAGAGTGGGGTCAAGATGACCAGCATCATCGACGAGCTACTGCTGCTTGCCAAAATCCGCAGCGCCGAAGTGCAAACCGTTCCGCTGGACATGAGTGACATCGTGGCGATGGCTGAACTGCGACTGAGCCACATGATCCAGGAATACCAGGCACAAATAACCTGGCCGGAGGAGTGGCCGGTGGCGCTTGGTCAGGAAGCCTGGGTCGAGGAGGTCTGGGTGAACTACCTGAGCAACGCGCTGAAATATGGAGGCCGTCCACCGTGCATCGAACTGGGTGCAACGGTGCGCGAGGATGGGATGGTGTGCTTCTGGGTGCGCGACAATGGCCCTGGCCTGACGCCCGAACAGCAGGCCCGGCTGTTTACGCCTTTCACTCGGCTGAATCAGGTGCGTGTGGAAGGGCATGGTCTTGGATTGTCGATTGTTCGGCGCATTGTCGAAAAATTGGGTGGAGAGGTTGCCGTCAAAAGCGCTGTGGGCCAGGGCAGCACTTTTAGTTTCACGTTGCCGTTGGCGACAGCAAAGGAAAGGCAAGGGAATTGACCATGCTCAAGCGGCTGTTCGGCAACCATAAGCCCGAAGAATATTCAGTTCTGGTGCTGGACGACGATCCTGGCCTCGTCCACATGATTGTAAACATGCTCCGTAGTGAAGGCTTCGTTGTGCACGCAGCCACCAGCGGCGACGAGGCGCTCAAGCTGCTGGACCAGATTCCCCGGCCCAATGTATTTGTACTCGATCTCAAGATGCCCGGCATCACAGGCGACGAATTTCTGGAACGGGCGCGCATCCGGTATGGCAAAAATGCGATTCCACCCGTGCTATTGCTGACCGCTTCCAAAGAAGGCGAAGCGAAGGCGGACGAAATGGCTGCGAATGACTTTCTACCTAAGCCTTTCAATGGTGAGGAACTTGTGCGCCACATCTGGGGGCTAATTGAGCCAGGCGAAGCCTGATTGACCGCCTCGTCCAGGCTCTGATGCCAATTTTTCTTGCAGACACGCCCAGGGCAATCGGAGGGAAACCGATGAATAACGCCAGCCTTCTTAACCACGTTGCCCACTTGCCCGCCCCCGGATTGACCGAACGAAACACCGCAAGCTGATCGATAATGCACTTGCAGTTGGTAAAGAACTTCGTGACTGTGCCCGTGAGGACAAGCTCTGCGGAGTTTCTAGTGCGTTATCGTTCAGCCCGCAAGGATTAGGAAATACGCCGATTGAACACCTACAACCTCGTTTCGGTGAGTCTGGTAACCTAACCTTAATCGAGTCTGCCTGCCTTTTCAATCCCATTCCTCTCGCTCATCCGTTCACTGGTGGGTAGCCAGGGAGAAGGTTAGTCACGTTCAAGTGCTAACACCTTTAGCCTTTTTGGGGTTACAATTTTGTTTGGTGCTTTCCACTGGATTGCTCCGGATTGGCCCTTCTTAGCGGTATAGAGCTTATCTTCGAGTCACCCTCAAGGCGCATAGCTCATGACAAATCAGCAAGCATTTGGTGGAGATTGGACGAAAGACAAACTGGCACGTGTAAAGAACTATCTTGATGCTTACGTCCGAGTCATGAAAAATCAACGTTTCCATACCATCTATGTCGATGCTTTTGCCGGTACTGGCTATCAAACTCTGAGCTATAGGGAGAGTCCTGGAGAATTGTTGCTGCCGGAATTAGCTGAACAAGACGCAATAGGGTTTCTGGATGGGTCGGCGCGTCAGGCATTACAAGTTGTCCCGGAGTTCTCGGAGTACATCTTTATCGAAAAGGATAAACGTAGAGCAAACGAATTAGAGAAGCTGAAAACCGCTTTTCCTTCGATGGCCTCCAAAATCGAGGTTAAAAACGAGGAAGCAAACAAATACATCGCCAACCTCTGTGAAAATCGTGATTGGCGTAAGTGCCGGGCGGTAATGTTTCTTGATCCCTTCGGAATGCAAGTTGCATGGGATACGATACAGATGATTGCTGCAACGCAAGCAATTGATATGTGGTATTTGTTTCCTCTTGGCGTGGCCGTAAACAGACTTCTACGAAAGGACGGTGAAATTGATGAGTCGATTAAGATTCGCCTCAATGAGATATTTGGTACTACGAGTTGGTATAAGGCCTTTTACCGTAGAGAAAAACGAATGGATTTATTTGGAGAGTCGCATGAAAGAAAACAGAAAATTGCTGATTTCAAAGTGATCGGGGATTACTTTGTAGGCAGATTGAAGGAGGCGTTTGGCCCTGAAGGGGTAGCGAACAATCCACTGTTGTTACGCAATTCTCGGAATGTACCTTTGTATCTGTTGTGCTTTGCGGCTGGAAACCCCAAAGGAGCAAAAATCGCCATAAAAATCGCTCGTTACATCCTCAAGTCACAATAAAATGGAGATTCGCAACATTAACCTAAAAGCATTAACTGATGCTCTTGTTGTGGGAAATCCTCGCGCCATTCTTCCGCAGGCCAATCTAAATTACCCTTAAAGAAAACCTTTGTTTGTTGTTCATCAAGCACATCAAGGACATTTCTTACCCACTCTTGGCGCGGCTGATATGCTTTAGAACCATTTGTAGCAGCACCAATAACAGCCCATTGCAGTTTACTATCAACTAACAAAGAGGAAATATCGAAACTTAATGGTTCGATACTCATCCATCGAACAGGTACTTGTACTTCATGCAAGACTTCAATCTGCCTTTTTACCATCTTCACCTGTTGCGAATATGAAAGCGCCCTACCCATCATCACACTCGGCGGCGCACTAACGCCGACCCAGACATTTGGCGGAAAATCAAATTGCAGGAGCCGAGGGGCATTTTTAGTGAGCAATTGAAACTGATGGTGCGAGGCTTGACGACAAATATCTAGTATCTGCCTGACTTGTTCTTCTGGAACCCAATGGCCCATTAGGTCAGACATCGAATCCAGAAAGATTTTTGCGGGCCTTTTCAATTTAAGTGGCTCATCGAGAGCTTCAGGCCGCCAATAGTGATGAGCAAATCCCTGTGAATATACTTCTGTCGCAACACGTTCTGCCACTGCCTCCGCGTAGCAAATTGCAATTGTCCCATCTGGCATTTTCCAACGGCATCCGTGTTGACAGCCACCGATAGGATTCCACGTGTAATCTGTCCACTCGATACCGCGCTTGCTCTCGTTCTTGTATTGTTTGTTCATGACACACCCATAGGGACAGTTCCAAATTCCATTTTATCGTAGTTTGATAGACTGACCTATAATGATATAGAACCTTTGTTCTTATGTCAAGAAATGGCACAGACATTTGGATTTACAGCAGGTTCGTAGATTATCATCAATATAGGCAAAAACGAAAGGTTCTCCGCCCCAATTGGAGCGGAGAACCAGCGTGAAGTCAACCGGTTACGGCGTCACGGTGAAGAGACTGCCCGCGCCGCGCCCGAAGACCTCCGGGAAGTAGAACTCCTGCCCATTGGTGGGGATGACACGGTACGTGCCGGGTGAGGACGCCCGTATCTGGTAGACGAAGCGGTACGATCCGCGCGGCAGGTAGGTGGCCGAGAGCACCATCTTCTCGGTGCGCAGTTCGGTGTTGCTGAACCACCACCAGCCCCAACCCCGCCCGTAGAGTTCGTCGTAGTTGAAGGTTAGTTCTGGCCGCTGCCCGACCTGGCTGGTCGTCTGAAGCGAGGTATCGACCAGTTCCGTGCCCGCCGGGATGGGGTCATCGATGTTGACGTAGTACATATCGCTGTTGGCCGTGATCTCCACCACGACGGTTATCGTGTCGCCCACCTGGGCAGTGGTCGTCGGCTTGCCCTTGGCGTCGTAGTAGGTGCGGGTGAAGCCCAGGCCCCGGTTGGTGGGCTTGATGGCCTCGACGGGCTGGTTGACATGCAGCGTGGCCGTGTAGTACAGCGCGCCCGGCCCATCGCTGTGCTCGATCACGATCTTGTTGGCCTGCTCGCGCAGCATATCGGCAACGGCGATTTGCAGCGTCCTGGTGTCGCGCAGCGTGTCGGCGTTGGCTTTGCCGTCGCCCACCGGCTTACCGTTCAGGTTGACGGTGTAAGCGTAGTTGGCGTTCAGTTCGCCGCTCACGTCCATCCAGTTGGTGAGGGCCATGACTGACCAGGCCGTTTCCTGCGTTGTCTCCCAGGCATCGCCGCGCCGTGCCACCATCAGCCAGCGCACGACGTTGGGGATCAACTGGCTGTGTGGGTCGAACATGACCAGCGTTTGCAGCACAATGGCCGTCGAGCGCGTGTCACTGTCCCAGTTCCACCAGTCGCGGGACTTTTCCTCCCAGTGCGTGCCCGTTGCGGACACCACCGCTGCCGTCTGGATGTCGGAGAGCAGGGTGGTGGTCTTATTCGTGTCGCCCCGGATCAGGTTGTAGGACTGGGCCAGGAAGGCACGGGCGTAGATGTTCATCTTCTCGCGGTGGGCAAAGAGCGCGTCCATCTGCCCGACGTTGGGATTCTGGACTTTCGCCAGCACGTAGAGGATGAATGCCTGACGGTTCATCTCGTAGAAGGGCGTCAGGTCGTTGACGGGTTCCAGCCTGCCGAGCAGGAAGGCCGTCGCGCGGTTGATCATGTCCTGGTCGACGGGCAGATCGGAGGCGCGGGCTTCGCTCAGGCCGAGCAGCGCGTAGCTGGTCGTCAGCGGGTTGCTCTCGTCCAGCGGGAACCAGCCCCAGCCACCGTCACCGTGCTGCTCGCGCTTGAGGCGCGCCACCGCGTAGTTGACCGCATCGAGCAGGTTGGCGCGCAGTTCGGGCTTATCCAGGTGCAGCTTTTGCAGCGCGCGGAGTGTGATGACGTTTGGCAGGAATTTGGAAACGGTCTGCTCCACGCATTGATACGGATAGTTCTTAAGGAAGTTCAGGCCGTCAAGCGTGGTGGCGGCCAGCGACGGGTTGAGGCGGACGGTCAGTTCGCCCGTCGGGGCCAGCGTCGCGGAGGGCACGATCACCGCTTCGGTGCGTTTGCCCGGCTGGGTCAGCGTCCCGGCGGTGGAGACGTAATCCGGCGAGAGATAGCGGTAGACGGGCAGCAAACGCTGATCGCCCAATCCAACGGCGGGTTTGCTGGCGTCGCTGTACTGACCGCTGACCGCGCTGAACGACAGGTCAACGTTGTCCACGTCGCCCACCGTCGCCAGCCAGGTGATGCGGGTGCGCCCGGCCTTCGGGATGCTGACCTTTTGTTTAGCGTCGGCCTTCAGGGTCACGCCCTTCGCGTCCAGCGCCACATCTACGGATAGGTCCTGGTCGGTGTTGTTGTTGACGACGACGGCCAGTTCGGTCTCGTCACCGACGACAAAGAAGCGTGGGGTTGAGGGCCGGACGAGCAGCGGCTTGGTCGAAACCACGTCTACCGTCGTGTCACCCACGAACGTGTTCATATCAATGGCGCGGGCATCCAGCCGCCAGGTGGTCAGGTTGTCGGGCAGGGTCACTGTGGCGCTGCCCAGGCCATCACTGTTTGTGACCAGATCGGGAACCCAGAGCGGCGTATCGACAAAGTTGGTGCGCGGTGTAGGGGCTTGCTGCGCTTTGCCATTGGCGAATGCGTTGCTGTCTCGCCCCGCCTCATCAGCAGTGGCCGCCTGTTCGGCTGGGCCATTGCCATTTGCTTTACTGGGCGCAGCGGGTGCAGCCGCCCCGGCCAGCGCCATCGTCTGCCCTTCCTGCCGCCGATCTTTCACCAGTTGTTTGATGTCATCGATCTTGATGTCGTCGATCAGGCGCGTCATGGGCGAGGCGGTGACAATCGCCAGCCCGCGCGGATGCCAGAAGAAGTCGAAGATGCTGGCGCTGTTGGCCGCGCCGACGGACAGGTTGGCGAGGTCGGCCAATGCCAGCCCCACCTCGGCGGAGACGGGTTTGCCGTTCAGGTCGGTGGTCAGCACGTCAAAGCGGACTTCCTTGCCCGGTTCGGCCTTGTCCGTCGAAGGGGTGACTTTCACCTTCAACTGCTGTGTGACAAACACGTCCAGGTTCAGCACGCCGAAGCGCAGATCGGGCACGCCCTGGTCGCCGCTGCCGTGCATGAGGGCTACCGAGACGAACACATTCGGGCTGTGTACAACCTCCAGCGGCAGTTGGTAAGTGTAGCTGCCGGTGATCGTCACCACGTCGGTGCGCAGGATGCCCGCGCGCTCCACCGTGATCAGCGCCTGAGACGGCTCCGCAAACGGCGAGGCGATCAGGACGCTGGCTGTATCGCCGGGTTTGTAGCTTTTCTTGTCGGAGACGAGGGTCAGGCTTTTGTCGCCCTGGTTCCAGTTGACGCGATCCGGCCCCTGCACCCAGAGCGTGGTCGTTGTCCTGGCGATGCGCTCGCGCGAGTCGCGGGCCTCACCCGCGATCTCGTAGATGCCCGCGCGGGGCGGCGTGAAGGTGAACAGGGCGCGGCCCTTGTCGTCCATCGTGAGCGTGGCGTCCGAAACCGGGATGCGCTGCTGCGACCATTGCAGAGTCTTCGGGTCTTGCTGCCAGCGCAGTTCGACGGCGGTCATCTGGACCGTTTTGCCAGCCTGCGGCGCGTTGTCCCAGTCCACCAGGGCCACTTTCACGTCCAGCGGTTTGCCCGCCTGCCCGACGTAAGCGGAGGGTTGCAGGCCGACGAAAACTGTCGCCGGGTGAACCGTCACCGTTGCGCGCCCCGAAATGGCCTGGTTGCTGACATCCGTGACCGTTGCCTCGATGGTGAAGATTTGCGTCACGGGGTAGTCGCCCAGGTCGGCGGAGAATTCCAGGTGGAACTTGCCCTGGTCATCGAGCTTGCCCGACCCGCTGGCGACCTGGCGATTGTAAACGTAGTAGCCGCCGAAGCGCGGGTAGAAATCGAACGGCTCGTCGCCCAGGTAGCGGAAGTAGCCCTGGTTGGCGACGGCCACCCAGGTCACGTTCGCGCCGGACACCGGCCCGCCGAAGAAGAACGACGAGTCCACGTCCACCTTGATGGTGTCGCCAGCGGCAGCGCGATCCGACTGCGGCTTGACGTTGACCAGGAATTCGGGCGGGCGGAATTGCGCGATCTGGAAGCCCAGGTAAAAGTCCTGCTCCTTGTAGTGGGTGCGGATGCTGTACTGGCCGAGTTTGGCGTCCTGCGGCGGCTCGTACTTGCCGTTGAAAGCGGCGAAGGCATTGAGCGTCATCGGCTGCTTGTAGACTTCCTTGCCTTCGGGATCGGTGATCGTGACCTCGACGGGCTGGCCCACCGGGACGGCAAAAGTCACGTCGTCCTGGTTGCGGACGACACCCCGGAAATACACCGGGTGGCCGGGGCGATAGATGGGCTGGTCGGTGTACAGGTAAACCACATCCTGGCGCGGGTTCGGGTTGTAGTAGACGTTGGGCTGGTCGGGCCGGACGAAGCCCTCAGAGACAGGCTGCGGGCCACCATAGTAGTTACCGCTACCCACTGTCCACATGCTCGACCCGAAGCTGAACACGCCGTCAGCGGTGGCCGAGACCCAGTAAGGCTGGCCGTCGCTGACTTTGGCGCGGAACAGGCCGTTGTTATCGGTGCTGCCGTCGGCAAGCTGCTTGCCGACGCGGTTGTAAATAACCACTCTGGCGGAGGGTACGGGCTGGCCGGACTTGAGGTCAGTCATCCAGACCAGCGCCTCATTGGGGCCGACTTTGATCGTCAGGGAGGCCGTCGCCACGATCAGCAGTTGGCGCTGCGGTTCGCGCGGCGAGAACAGTTGGTTGATCTGCGGCGAGTTGGTTTCGATATAGTACAGGCCGGGCGCGAGCTTGCCGCCCTGGTCACCCGCCAGTTTGAGTTCAGTGACGGCCTGCTGATTAGGTTCCGCGCCGGTTGCCTGCGACCACTGGCGTGTGAAGTTGGTCGGGCGGTTCTGGCTGAAATTCAGGTAGCCGTCCGTCGTGCCCACCAGCGCCAGCAGGCTTTCAACCGTGACCGGGGCCAGGCGCGCGTCGATCTGCCTCACGTTGGTGCTGACCGCGGCGATGGTCGTCTCCGGGCGGTAGGCGCTGGTGAAAGCGGCCACGTCGCGCACGACCAGGAACAGCGACGGCGGAAAGTCCTTTGTCGTGAAGCTGAAGGTGTAGGGCTGCTTGATCTCGTTGCCGTAGATGTCCTTCAGCCCGGCGTCCAGGGTGATGGTGTATTTGGTGGCGGCCTTCGACTCGAAATTGATGTAAACCGTGTTGCCGCCGGGGTTGACCGTCAGGTTGTCTGGTTTGGGATCAACGTGGACTTTCTCAGCAAAGCTGTTGTAGTCCATCTGTGTGCTGAACTGCACGACCACACCGCGCCCCGGATCGGTCAGCCCGCCGTTGGGCGGATCGGTGCTGAGGATGGCCGGGTAGGGAACCGTCGTGAACACGCCGCTCATCGGGTTGGTGAGCGCAGCCTGGCCGCTGGCGCTGCGAGCGGTGGCGTTGATGCTGAACTGGTAATTCGTGCCCAGTTCGTATTTTGAGGCAGGCTTGAAGGTGAACTGCGAGCCATCCTCGTTGAAGGTGATCGACCCGGCCACGTTCGCGCCGCTGCGTGTATTGCGGACGGTGAACGCCTCGCGCACGCTGCTCTGATCCATCGGCTGGTTAAACTGGACGTTAATCTGTGCGTCAAGCAGGACCTGCGGCGTGCCGGGATTGGGATAGATCGACAGGATTTGCGGCGGGATGGTTGTGAACGACCAGCTATAGGCTTTGTCGAGCGGGTTGCCGTCCACGTCTTTCAGGTCGCCGCTGACGGTGACACTGTATTTCGTGCCGCCTGCCAGGGACTTTGTTGCGCGGAAGGTGTAGATGGCCGTGCCGACCCACTCGCCTTTGCCCTCGACGGCGGGCGTGATGGTCAGCGGGTTGGGCAGCGAAGACTGGTCGGCGGAGTTGATGAGCGGCACGACGGGGCGATCAAAGACCACCGTGATCGCGGAGCGGGCCTCGACGTTTTGCGCATCGGGCGCGGGAATGACCTGGTTGACGGCCAGGTTAGGCGTCACCTCGAAGGTCAGCCGGTAGGGATCGCCGAGGGGCACACCTGCCTTCGACTTCGCCGTTGCCGCGATGAACACGCTGTAGGACTGGCCGCGCTTGAGTGCCGCCGAAGGTGTAAAGGTCAGCGCCATGTCGGACTGCCAGTCCAGTTTGCCGGGCACGTCCGGGTTGAGGCTGAAACCGGCCTCGACACTGGCCTGATCCATCGGCTCGCTGAATTCGATGTGGATACTGGCTCCGGCGGGCACGACCTCGCGCTGCGCAGGCACGGTGAGAATCACCTGCGGCGTGATGGCGGTGCTCTCAGCCTGCCCGCGTACCCACTGCGTGCTGTAGGTCAATGACAGGCTGACCAGGAGCACAAAGAGGAGGAAAGGTCGCCATCCACGTAAACTGTGCTTCATCGACATAGGGACTCCTCGCATTTTGAGACTTGATAAAGTGACGCTGTAATGCCCTTTGTGCTAATAAGACGCGCCTGGGGCCGCCGGGGTTCCATCTGGATGTCCGTATCAAATTGCGACACAGGGAGCCAACTGTGGCTGTGTCCACTCACTGTAAACTGGATCGTGGTAGGTCAAACGAAAATGCAAGGGGTGAGGCCCGGAGCCAACTTCAGCGCGGCGCGTGCCCGCCTGGCCGGCTGTACCGGAAAGCACACGACGGCAGCAGGCCAGCAGTGCCGCCATGCTTGGGCGTTATCGTCACAGTTGTGGGGTCAGGTCGGGCACGCCTTTGAGGGCGAAAACAGCCAGCGGCGCGGATTTGCCCTTGAGCGCCAGCGGTTCCAGTGGCTCACAGTCGAAGTGCCGCGAGACGCGCTCGTGCACGGCCTCGGTCATGTAAATCTGGTTATTCACGGCCCGTCCCATCAGACGGGCTGCTGTATTGATAGCATCGCCCAATGCGTTGAACTCCCGCCGCCCGCGAGGCTCGCCAATCTCGGCGACAAAGACCGGGCCGCGTGCAATGCCGATCTGACAGCTCATATTGATTGCTTGCCCACCCACCGGCGGCGGATTCAGGTTCAGCACAGCCTCACGGATGGCAACTGCTGCTTCCACCGCCCGCAGCGGATCGTCGGTGTGGGCACGCGGCGCACCGAAGTAGATCATCATGTCCGACCCGTTCAGGTGGTACGTCACTTTCTTGAGGACGCCGCCGCGCGCCTCAACCGCTGCATTGATCTGGGCGAATATCTTGGAAAAACTGTTGACCAGCCCGGCTTCCTCGCCAGGTTGAGCACGATCCATCGCTTCAGGCAGGCCGATCAGGTTGACAAAGAGAATCGTCGGCTCCGGGAAGTCGGGCGGAATCTGCCGCTTGGCGGCGGACTCGATCAGTAGATTGAGGACAGGCTCCGGCAAGAAAGCGGCCAGCGGCTCGATCAATTCCACCGTTTTCTCGATTTCGCCGACCAGGCCCTCAATGCTGCGATCCAGCAGCAGCGAACTGCGCGGGCGGCGCGTGGACGGCGCAATCTCGTACTCGCCAAGTTCAGCCGCGCTGAAGTCGTCCACTGCCAGCATGTAGCCGGGTCTGCCGGGTTCAAAACGGAACTGATCCTTGACCCGTTCATAAGCCGCCTCGGTCAGGCAGACCCGCCCGACCTTGCCGGAACCTTCGGCCAGCTTGGTATGGTGCACCGTCGAGCCGAGCAGCACGTGTTCCATACGGCGCGGCGTGCCGATGTCCGCCGTCACGAAACGCCCGGTATGGATGCCGATGCGCATTGCCAGCGAGAATTCACCCTGAGGAGTCTCGATGTGCGCAAAGCGCTGCATCGCACGCTGCATTCGCATCCCGGCGCGGATGGCCTGGGCCGTGTCGTCGCGGCGCGCGTCCGACTCGAACTGGGCCAGCATGGCGTCGCCGGTAAATTCGAGCAAATTGCCGCCAGACTTGCTGATGATCTCGATCATCTCGGCGAAGTAGGCATTCAGGATGTTGAGCAGCGTCTTGGCGCCGTCTGTCCCATAGCGCGCGTTGGCCTCCATGAGCGGCGTGAAGCCCGCCAGATCAGTAAACATGAGCGTGCTTTCCTGCCAGCGGTGGTTCAGCGTGCCTGGCGCGGGCAGGTTATCCAACACCTGGCGGGGAACGTAATCGTGCAGGATGTAGTAAAGCGTGCGCAGGTGCTCAAAAACGCGCGTCAGGATGCTCGGCGACGGCTCCACCCAGGAGATCGCGTATAAATCGGCTGGAAGCAGGTAGCGAAGCCGGGGTTCAATAGGTTTCAGGGGACAGAAGATTGCCATGATGGATGACCTGGCATGATTCCACACGGTAACTCAACTATTGTATACTATGCGGTGTCAATCGGCACAAGTCCGTCGGGCCTCCAACGTTGAAGCCTGAAAACGGATGTTATGCTAGACTTGTCTGAACGACCCATGTCAGGCTGAACCGTGCCGCCCATTGCACGCACGCTTTGCAGAGGAGACTATGTCCAAGATTATTTCCATACACTCGTTCCGGGGTGGGACGGGCAAATCCAATTCCACCGCCAACATCGCCACCTTGCTCGCAGCCGAGGGACGACGGGTTGGCGTGATCGATACTGACATTCAGTCGCCGGGCATTCACGTACTGTTCGGCATGACCGAAGACGAATTCGAGTACACACTCAATGACTACCTGTGGGGCAAGTGCGACATCAAAAAAGCGGCGCATAACGTCACCAATCACCTGGGCAGCGACATCAAGGGTCAGGTGCTGGTCATCCCGCAGGGACAGGTTTACTTGATCCCATCGAGCATTCGTGCCGGGGAAATCGCGCGCGTGCTGCGAGAAGGCTACGACGTTGGGCTGCTCAACGACGGCTTCCACAAGCTGGTCGAGGAGCTAAAGCTCGACGTGCTGATGATCGATACGCATCCGGGCCTGAACGAGGAAACGCTGCTGTCCATCGCCATATCTGACGCGCTGGCGATCATTATGCGGCCCGATCAGCAGGACTTCCAGGGCACGAGCGTCACGGTGGAAGTGGCGCGCAAGCTGGCCGTGCCGCGCATGGTGCTGGTCGTCAACAAGACGCCGCAGTCGCTGAACCAGGAGGCGCTGAAGAAGCAGGTCGAGCAGACCTATAACTGCGAAGTGGCAGCCATCATTCCCCACTCCGACGAGATGATGACGCTCGCCAGCGCAGGGATTTTTGTACTGCGCTATCCGAACCACCCGGTCACACAGATTTATAAGAAGATTGCGGCCCGCCTGATGTCCTGAACGACAGGTGGCTACTGCGCGCTGCTTGCTACTGTGCGCTGCGCACGTCCACCCAGCAGCGTTCCCGGTTACTTCTCACGGCGGCCTCGATCAGATATTGAATTCGAGCGCCGTCGTGAAAGGACGGCTCAACGGCCCGATCCTCGGCAATGGCCGTCACAAAGCCCCTCGCCATAAAATCCTGCGTGCGGAACACGTCACGGTACGTGTTGTGGACGGTATCGCGGCGCGCGCCACCCCAGATGCGATCCGGGACGGGCATCTCGCGGGCTGGCCCTTCGCCCTGGCGTGTGCCGGAAACGCGCTGCACCCTGTCCCAGTCGATCAGGTTGTAGAGCGTGCCTTCTGAGCCGTGAAACTCAAAATGGTGGGTCTGGCCGAAGGGCGTCCCCTCGTAGCAGAGCGTGCTGACCGTCAGGCTGCCCTGCGCGCCGTTCTCAAACGTCAGCAGCACCATCGCTGTTTCTTCGCCCAATTCATAAGGCTGGCCCTTGTCATCAAGCGGCGGGCGGGGCAGCATGTAGCCGAACTGCGCGTAAATGCCCACGATCTCGCCGAAGTACCAGCGCGCCAGGTACATGAAGTGCGAGCCGATGTCGGCCACCGCGCCCGCCCCGGATCTGCCTACGTCGAAGCGCGAATTGTA
>JAJPHV010000036.1 GCA_021325095.1 Chloroflexota bacterium
ATATCACACGTTGTTCGCTTGTGCAAGTATTCGTTGTCAAGACAAAGGAGACGGGGCGCATTCCTCACCGGGCTTTAGCCCGGTGTCCCCTGCGCCGAATTCTATGGCTGCCTATCTGATCCGGCGTCTTCTCCAGAGTCTCGGAGTCATCTTCGGTGTTGCGACGGTGACGTTTGTTATGATCTACCTGATGCCCGGCGACGCCGCCCGGATGTATGCCGGCCCACGCGCTCCCGAAGCGGAGGTACAGCGCATCCGCGAACTGTGGGGCCTCACCGATCCGCTCCCTGTCCAGTACATTCGTTACCTGAGCCGCGCCGTGCGGGGCGATCTGGGACAGTCCACACGTGATAAGCGCCCGGTGCTTCAGGCAGTGGTCGAACGGCTGCCCGCAACCATTCAACTGGCGGTGGCTGGTTTGTGCGTCGAATTGCTGATCGGCGTCCCGCTCGGCATCCTTTCCGCGTTGCGCCCTGGCTCCTGGATCGATCAGCTCAGTACGGTGGTGGTGCTGCTCGGCGTCTCGATCCCGCAGTTTGCCCTGGGCCTGGTGTCCCTGTATGTCCTGGGCTTCCTGATCCCGATCTTCCCCCTGGGCGGCTACGGTACGCCGCTCCATCTGGTTCTGCCGGCCTTCGTGCTCGGCATTGGCGGCGCAGCCTTTTATTCGCGTGTCCTGCGAAACAGCGTCCTGGACGTAATGCACGAGGATTACGTGCGGACGGCAAGGGCGAAAGGCTTGTTGCCGCGGACCGTGTTGCTTCGCCACATCTTGCGCAATGCCCTGCTGCCTGTCGTCACGCTGTCCGCGCTTGATCTGGCGCTGCTTCTGGGCGGGGTGGTCGTCATTGAGGCGGTCTTCGGCTGGCCGGGCGTCGGCTTGCAGGCATGGTCGGCCATCCGCAACCAGGACACGCCCATGATCATGGGAACCGTACTCTTTGGCTCCATCAGCGTCGTGTTCATCAACCTGATGGTGGATTTCTTCTATGTCGTGCTCGACCCGCGTGTGCGTCTGACGAACAATGGCTGATGTAATCCGACTCAACAACGGATCGCAAACCGGGTTCTGGGTGCAGCTTCGGCGGCTGCCCCGGGCCTGGATCGGCGCGGGCCTGGTCGTGTTCGTAGTCCTGGCTGCCGTATTTGCGCCCGTCGTGTCGCCCGCCGATCCCTTGCAGCAGTTTCGGGATGGCCTGTCCGACAAAGGGACGCCCCTGCCGCCGAGTGAGCGCTTCCCGATGGGCACGGATCATCTGGGGCGCGATATGCTCAGTCGGCTGCTGTACGGCGCGCAGGTTTCGCTGACCATCAGCTTTGTCGCCAACCTGGTCGCCGCCGCGCTCGGCACGCTGGTGGGCGTGCTGGCAGGTTATTACTCCGGCCTTCTCGATACTGTGCTGATGCGCTTCACCGACATTCTGCTGGCTTTTCCGGCCATCCTGCTGGCTCTGGGGCTTGGCGCTGTCCTGCGTCCGAGCATTCCTGTGGTGACGCTCATTCTGTCTATCATCACCTGGCCGCCGCTGGCCCGTCTGGTGCGCAGCCAGGTCCTTTCCGTGCGTGAGCGGGCTTTCGTGGAGAGCGCCCGTTGTGCGGGGGCAACCGATGGCTACATCATCTTCAACCACATCCTGCTCCACACCATCTCGGTGACAATCGTGTGGGCCACCCTCAGCTTTGCCAGCACCGTTCTGGTCGAATCGTCGCTCAGTTTTCTTGGCGTCGGCGTACCGCTGCCCACGCCCAGTTGGGGCAACCTGATCGCCGAAGGCCAGACCCGCTACCGGATCGCGCCCTGGATGATCATCCTGCCCGCCGCGGCTATCGTCGTGACGACGCTCGGTTTCAACCTGCTCGGCGATGCTATCCGCGATGCGCTCGATCCACGCACTGCCCAACGCCAGACCACCTGAAGGAGATCGAACATGCCGCACACAATCACCGAAGGCCGCATACCGTTCAAGGGTTACGAGACCTGGTATCGCATCGTGGGCGAGCGAGAGGAACCCGGCAAGCTGCCCTTGCTGTGCCTGCATGGCGGGCCGGGGGCCTGCCACGATTACCTTGAAACCTTCGACGCGATGGCCGATACAGGCCGCCGCGTCATCTACTACGATCAACTGGGCTGTGGCAATTCGTCGATTCCGGTCAAGAATCCCGCGCTGTGGACTATCCAACTGTACGTCGAGGAGGTGGATGTCGTCCGGCGGGCATTGGGCCTGGAACGTATCCACCTGCTCGGTCAGTCCTGGGGCGGGATGCTGGCCATGGAATACATGCTCACGCAGCCGAAGGGTGTTGCCAGTCTGACCATCGCCAGCTCGCCAGCCAGTATCCCGCAGTGGGTGGAGGAGGCCAACCGGCTGCGCAGCCAGCTTCCGCCCGAGGTCCAGGCGACGCTCTTGAAGCACGAGAACGCTGGCACCACCGACAGCCAGGAATACCAGGACGCAATGGCGGTCTTCTATCACCGCCATGTGTGCCGCATTGTGCCCTACCCGGAGATGGTGCAGCGCACCTTCGACAAACTGGCACAGAATCCAGAAGTCTATTACACGATGAACGGGTAGAGAGGTGAGATTATCTCGCACCAGGGAGCAAGGAGGACGTGAGGTAGGATAGGGGTATGAACACAAAAACCCTAACCAACTCACGACCTCAACTGGAAAC
>JAJPHV010000008.1 GCA_021325095.1 Chloroflexota bacterium
CCAGCCATGGCCCTGTGCCTTACCGACCACATCTGGTCAATTCGTGATGTCCTGCTCACGCCGGTCTTTCCGTCCGGAGGTGCGAGATAATCTCATATCACTACCGAAGAACTCGTTCCAGTAGCTGTTGAAGCTGAGGATCGCCAACACCGCGATTCCCGGTGCGCCGAGCGGCACAAAGATGTGCCAGAAGATCCGCCATGGACCCGCACCGTCGATCTTGGCAGCATCTTCCAGATCGGTTGGAATGGTCAGGAAGAACTGGCGCAGCAAAAAGACGCCGAACGGTGTGCATAACGCAGGCAGGATCAGCGCCTCGTGCGTATCGTTCAGGCCGAGATTTTTGATAATGACAAACTGTGGGATGATGGTCACGAACAGCGGAACCATCAACGCGGACATCAACAGCAGGAACAACACATTCCGCCCAGGGAAGCGCAAGCGGGCAAAGGCATAGGCAGCCATCGCGGAGAGCACGATCTGGCCGAAGACAACCGACAACGTGACTTTCAAACTGTTCAGGATAAACTGGCCGAATGGCACCAGGTTGAATACGTCGATGTAGTTCTGTGCACGCAGTTCAGTCGGTATCCAGCGGGGCGGCAAGGTGAAGGAGTCCTTCGGCAACCGTAGCGACGTGCTAATAGTCCACACAATTGGCAGCAAGACGAGCAGACTCATTACGGATAGAACGGCCAGCGTGATTATCGTTTGCAGGCGGCGGACACGCAGTGCGCGGCGATCTGCTTCATCGATGGTGGCGCTCATAGGGCGTCTCCCGTTTCGTAGTGGACCCAGCGGCGGCTGAACCGGAACTGGAGAATCGTCAGGGCGAAGATAATCAGAAACAGGATGACGGCGATTGCTGAACCGTAGCCGAGTCGCAGCGCACCAAATGAATCCTCGTAGATCAGCATGACAATCGTTTTGGTCGAATCGCCAGGGCCACCTTTGGTCATGATATACGACTGGTCGAACATCTGAAGATTGCTGATCAGCCCGATAACCAACACAAAGAAGATCGTCGGGCTGAGTAGCGGCAGGGTGATCCAGCGGAATTTTTGCCAGCCGTTCGCACCGTCCAATGCCGCCGACTCGTACAGGTGGCGCGGAATGTTGTTGATGCCGGCGATGAACAGGAGCAGATCGAAGCCAAAAGTCTTCCAGACAGTGACAATCGCCAGCGACACGAGCGCCCAACTGCTGGATACGAGCCAGGGCACCTTGTCAACACCAAACTGGCCCAGGTAGTAATTGACGATGCCGAGTTCGCGGTGCAGTAAAAAGCTGAACATGATTGACACTGACGTGATCGATGTGACCACCGGCACGAAAAACGCTGTACGGAAGAAGGATCGCAGCAGGGCTGGCATTTTCTGCTGCAATGCCACAGTCAGCCCCAGTGCAATCACCACATCCAGGGCGAGCACTAGAACAACAAACAGCCCGGTGTTTCGGAAGCTGTTGAGGATGCGGGGATCGGTCAAGATCGTCTGGTAGTTGCCGAGGCCGGCGAATACGGGTTCGCTGATCACGTCCCATTCGAAGAGACTCAGCCCAAGCGAGAACAACATCGGCCCCGCAATAAAAACGATAAAGAAGATGAACGTCGGCGCGATAAACAGGTAGGCAGCAAGGGCCTCGCGGCGTCGCATACTCGCCATGCTCTGCACGCGAGGCACTCTATCAGCGAAGAGCGCTTTCCTGACCAGTCGCACCGCGGGAACGAGATCCATGTCGGGAACCTACTTCTTCACTTTGGAAAGGATGACAGAAAGCTCCTTGTGCATATTCTCCAGCGCGTCCTTCGCCGACAGTTCATTGGACATCGCCAGGCCGACGTACTTGACAAACGTCGCGGTAAAGTCCTTGTTGGGCGGCGGGGCCGGGATCGGCGCCGAGCCTGGGAACTTGTCGAGGGCATCGTAGAAGATGGTCGGATTGTTCGGGCCGATGGCCTTCGACTGCTCTGGGTCATTGTTCACCGAACGGCGTGGTGACGTATGGACACCACCCTTGACGTAGGCTCCCATGTTCTCTTTGCGGGTCAGGTGCTTGACCATCTCATACGCCTGATCTGCCAGCTTGGTGTTCGTCGTTATAGCGAGTCCGCTTGTGCCGAACTGGTGGCGCTGCGTCGTCCACTTTGGCATGAACACTACGTCGTAATCGTCTCTGGTCATGCCCGCCCCGATCAGACGTCCGATCATGAAGCGGTGCGCCGGGAGCATTGCCAGTTTGCCGTTGCTGAAGAAGTTGGCAAGCTGCCCGAAGTCCGCTGGCGCAGGCGCGACTTTTTCCTTCCACGTCAGATCCTGAAGGAACTGAAGTGCTTCGATGTTGCGGGGGTCATTTGCCATCGATTCCGGCCAGTGGACGCCGCCTTTGCGCCCTTGCGCCGTCTTGTTGTCCGGATAGAACGTCTTCCACAGCCAGTCGCCCCCCTCGAACTGGGTCTGCTTAAGGATGTTGCTGTCTTGGACGAATACCCAGGGAATAAGCCCACCCCAATGCCGGTTGGGCCAGCCAAAACCGTATATGTCGTCGCCCAGCTTGTGTACAGCTTGTGCTGCTGCCAGGAAGTCATCCTTCGTCCAGTCCGGCTTGGGTGGCTGTACACCGGCCTGCTTGAACAGCTTGGTGTTATAGAAAATGACGGCTGGCCCCCACAGGAATGGCATGTTATACAGCTTACCGTCGTACATCATGGCCTCGACAAGCTGCGGGGGCACATCGTCGAAGTACTCCTGCCAGAAGGTTTTGTCAGCCTGGATACGCTCGTCGAGCGGTTGGATAAACTTCTTACTGGCGAAGAGTTGCAAGCCTTCCGTACCGACTTCGATCAGGTCGATGTTCTGCCCGCTCGCCAGCATGGTCGAAACCTTGCTGAAGAACTCATCCCATTCCGCACCGGGTACGCCCAGAAATTCGACGTTGATAGCCGGGTTGGCTGCCTGGAAGCCCTTGCCGAGGTACTCGAACGTCTTGGCGCGGTCGGGAGCGCCGAATAATACGACACGCAACGTCTGTGTAGTCTGGCGTCCTGACGTAGCACGGACCACCTTGTTGCCGAGCAGGGTTGCCGCCGCAGTACCAGCGGCTGTCCATTTGAGGAATTGGCGGCGTGAGATAGCCGTTTTTGAAGACTCTTTTTTCTTCGAAAAGGGATCTTGAGTGTTCATTTTTGCTCCTAAAAGAAAGTCTTGGCCTGGGCGAAAACAGAAATAGCTACCTATCTCGACCCGCGCCGGATCGAGCCTCCGCTTTATCTTATGCGGCTGGATACCTCCCTTCTGGCGTCCGCCTAAGTGATGTTGTATAGCGTTGCCTGACTGCTCGTGTTCGTCACGCCGAGCCGAACGCAGTCGCCACGATACACGGCTCTGTTGTACCGGGTGGGCTGCCCGTTCTCGGTATAGGTCACGCCATCCACTTCAAGCACGGGACTGCCTGCGGCAATGTCAAGCAGCGGCGCATCCTCAACATTCACAACGGCAGCCTGCACGGTATCTTTAGAATAGGCCACCCGAACCCCGCACAGGCGCTCAATGGTCTCAATCAGCGATGCTGTACTCAGGTCAGCCTGCAAGATCGGCGCGTAGAGCCGGTGATCCATGAATGAACTGTGGATCGCAATCGGCTTGCCATCGACGATGCGCAGGCGTCGGATAAGAACCACGTCGCTGCCGGAACGCAGGTTGAGCTTGCCGATCACGGTAGGCGATGCCGGAATGACCTCCTGGTTCAGCACGCGGGTCGTCACAGTATGGCCCCTGGCTTGAAGTGTCCGGCTGAAGCTCAACATCGTGGAAAGGCCATAAGTCATCACGTCGTTGGCGACGAACGTTCCTTTACCTTGCTGGCGATATAGCAACCCTTTGTTGATCAGCCCGTCGAGCGCTTTTCGGGCAGTCATCCTGCTGACTGAAAAGGTGGTCGCCAATTCTTGTTCTGAAGGCACTTGAGATCCGGGCTGTAGAACGCCCTGACGTATCTGCTCAAACAGAACGTCTTGAATCTGGATATAAAGCGATATTGCCGACTCTTTGCTAACCATGACTCATCCTCGATACGGTGGACAGTTTGGAAACGTAGAAGGTTTAACCCACAGTCGGCGGCATTTCAAACGGTCCTAGAAGTGACACGAACTATACTTGTATATACGAGTATTATCAAGAGTATACCCCCATACACTGCGCATGTCAAGCGGGATGCGGGACTATCTGTTTATCAGGTGAGCGGGAGGGAAGTGAAGTTCACGTTGCCGAACACGGCGATCACGTGCCGCTCCAGGCTGACTAGTTAGTGGGCCGTTTTCAGCGTGCGCCGCAAGGCGTTGGGCGTGTGCGCAAAGTCCACCTTAACCCTTGCGTGTGAGGTTCAGAGTCCGGCACTTTTAACTGTAGGAGGTGAGATAGGGGTAAAATGCCGGGTAATCTCAATGCTGCATTCATTCCAAAGACGATTCCCGTTGCATTTTACCCACTTTTCACTCTCAAAATTGCTCTCCATGTAAAGTGTCGGAGAGTGAACGTGCGAGGTGAGCATAGCAGATGTAAATTGTGCAGCCCCCAGCAGGGGGTATCATTCAACGGTGTCAAACCACTCATCCAGGTCGCCCAAGTCATCAAGCTCGGTCAAGGCTCCATTCTGATCGGTCATACCCGCCAAAAACTTGAAGAGTTTTGCTCGACGAGATTGCGGCAAAAGACCGCATAAGGGGCGATGTCGGTGCGGCGTTCTTGGAGCAGTTCTGCCGCCTCCGCTTTGGTAAGCTGCTGGTTCAGCACCATAGCGGAAGCACAGGCGTCATACCATTCCCAGGTAGTGGTCAGCCAGCGTTCGCGGTATTCGCGGAAGCCCAAGCCCCACATGGTGATATTCGGCAGCCTCTGACAGTTTTGCTATCCATCAAACTGGGGTATTTCAACTCGCGCACCGCCTTTCACCGCTGACGCGTGGGCACATATTCCGGGTGCCGTCCAACTCGCTGTAATGACAGCGTTGGGCCACGGCTGGCGGTCTTCAATAATGCTGCTGACAAACTCATGTACCAGATGGGGGTGCGAGCCTCCGTGTCCGCCGCCCTGTAAAAAGGACAGGTGCGGATTGGATTCGTCGTAGACACCGCGTTGCGTGAAACGGGCGATTTCTTTGGGCAATAGATCTTGCCGATCCGGAACCTTGATCCGCTCCACCGTGATCATGCTGCCACGGCTTCCCTTCGCTTCTGCCGGAGCGGCCTTCTTGAATAGTACTGGCTCTTCCTCCTCAATTTGCTCCCACTCAAATGTCGCTTTTTCTCCATACACATTGAAGCTTTCGGTGTAACCACGAGCTGTGTGGAACAATGACCGTGTTACCTCAGCAGCAAGGCTCGCCGTGCTCTCAAGTTCAAATATTGCGGTCTCGATAGGGAAAGGATTGTTGTATTGTTTGTGCAATTCTGGACGCATCGTGCCAGAGCCTAAACATTGAACTGACCTGGCGCGCGTCTTGGCAAGCGCCAGGACTGGCGAGACCGCATGAGTCGCATAATGCATAGGCGGTAGCCCCATCCAGTACGGCGGCCACCCTTCCATATCTTGATAATGTGCTCCGCGCAGAAACTGAATCTTGCCGATCTCGCCTCTTTCCACCATGTCTCTTACGTAAAGAAATCGCCGGGTATACACCGCTGTTTCCATGCCCATATACACTTTTCCGCTCTCGCGCTGTGCAGCGACTATGGCGCGAAGATCCTCGATACTGGTCGCCATTGGCACGGTACAGGCGCAGTGCTTGCCCGATTTCAAAACGGCAATCGTGTGTTGCGCGTGAAGCGGAATTGGTGTGACCAAATGTACAGCATCAATTTCATCTGAATTCAAGACGTCGTTTAGATCAGTTTTGCGATTGGCGATCATGAATCGATCGCCAACCGCATTCACAACCTTTGGATCGGTATCGCAGATGGTCAGGCTTTTGACGTTTGGATGGTGCAGGTAAATAGGCACGAACTCGGCACCAAAACCAAGCCCAACCAGTGCGACTCGGATTTTTCGGTCTGCGCTCATTATTGTGTAGTGGCTCCTATAGTATTGAATATTTATGTCCAAATAGCCTGTGGTCTCACAGTCAGCGGCTGCGTTCGGTCCCAGCCGTCATTCCTTCAGTGCGCCGACGAGAATGCCTTCGACAAGCTGTTTTTGCACCCGCATCAGCAGGGGTACAAGCGGTAGCAGAATCAGCATTCCACCAGTAGCGATCAGGTCGTAAGGAATCACATTAACATTTTCGCGGACAGGGACCTCGAACAATCGAACAGTGAGGAGGCGCGAAGCTGGGGTAACCGTGAGCGTGAATGCGAACAGGAATTCATTCCACCCGCCAATGAACAGAAGGAGAAAACTTACCGATACGCCGGGCATTCCAATCGGCAAGATGATCCGAAAGAGGGTATCAAACCAGTTACAGCCATCAATTGCTGCGGCATCGTCAAGTTCACGCGGGATCGCGTTGAAGTAAGAGAATAAGGTCAACAAAGCAATCGGTAAGCCCCCAGCCAGGAAGACAAGGACCAATCCCAGCCGCGTGTCCAACAATTCCAATGACCGATATGCCAAGAAGATGGGGCCTAACGTGACCATAGGTGGCAATGCAATGCTGGCGACCATAAAGACGTACATGAGCGATTTTCCCAGGAATTGCAGTCTGCTGAAGCCATAAGCGGCCATACCGCCGAGGATCGTTGCCCCCAACGCCGAAAGGCCAGCCACGACGACGGTATTAGTCAGCGTTGACCAGAAGCCCCAGGCCTCAAACATGTAGGGATAAGCGCTCAGGGTGGGGCGTTCAGGGAATAAGGTGGGCGGCAGCCGGTAAGCCTCTCCCGGCGTTTTGAAGGAGGTGATCGCCATGTAGTAGACCGGGAAAACCAAAAAGAGCAATGTAATGATCAATAGGCAGTATAGCAGGACTCTATTGAAGGACAGGCCTTTCCTGTTTAAAGTGACCATGTTGCATCCTTATCGGTTTGATCTATACAGGCGCCAGGCGAAGATGCCACCAATCGCCAGGGTTAACACCAATAACAGGATGTTGATCGCGGAACCGTAGCCATAGCGCAGTTCCTGGAAGAACCGTTGATAGGCATAGACCGCTAGCGTCCGTGTCGCCGTCCCGGGTCCGCCGCGTGTCAATCCAAAGATCTGTTCGAAAGTTTGCGCCTCGCCCATACCGCGAAACATGAGCACAAGGTAAATGCTTGGTCGCAGGAGCGGAAGGGTGACATACCAAAATCGCTGCAAAGTGCCTGCCCCGTCGACTGCCGCAGCCTCGATCACCTCCCGAGGCAGAGAGCCTAGTCCGGCCATGAAGATCAGGGCAACCCAGGATACATTTTTCCAGACGGTAGTGACAATGACCGATAGACGCGCCGTATTCGGATCACTGAGCCAGCGAACCGGTTCTGTAATCAGTCCCAGTCGCCTGAGAATCTCGTTAAGGATGCCGCCGTCCTCGAAGTACATCAGTTTCCAGACAACAGCCGCCAGTAGGGGGGCCATCACCCACGGCAGTAACATGACAAAATTGCTCAACCATTTCCCCCTTAACCTCTGTGTTAATAGGATCGCAATGCCCAGACCCAACGCTGTCTCAATCAGCATACTGGCGATGGTATAGACCAGGGTAAAGCCTAGCGATTCAATTAATACTTCATCGTGAGCCAGGGTAAGGTAGTTATTCAGCCCTATAAAGGTTCCGGGTTTTACAATTGATTTGTCGGTGAAACTGAAAACGATGGTCTGTACGAGCGGCACCAGCGTGAAAACCAGACGCCAGATAATGGCCGGCAGTACCAGGAGGTATGCTGCGCCATATTTCTGAAAGAAAAGGCCAAGCAGCCTATCAGATAGAGAAGTGATCTTGCTACCAGGAGAAGCGATTTGTGCCTGGGCCATTCATGACTACCTTTGACTTAACCTGTAATATTTCGAGCCGAAATTCCTGGCAGTGCCATTTCATGAACACCGCCAGGAATCGATTCTCGCGTTGCGTCAGACTGTACTGAGCTGACTAGGAGCCGGACTTGATTGTTTTGTACTCGTTAACGACCCAGGTTTGTGCATCTTCAGGTGTCTTTTGCCCAGAGATCACGTACTTGCCCAGGTTCTCAAACATCGTCCATAACTGGGTGACCTGGGGACTGTTGACAATAGGCTCGCGGAACTTGGCACCCCGGATCAGCTCTTCCCAACCGGGACCACTGGTGAGGAACGGGAGCTTGGCGATGATGTCCTTGTCCTTGAGTAGTGATTTGTAAGGAGGCACGGTATTTACGGCACTGGTAATCTCGCGGATCAGTTCCGGGCGTGTCACCCAGTTGAGCACTTCCTTGCTCACGTCCTTGTTCTTCGAGAACTTGGAGAGCATGAAACCCCAGCCATGCACCAGTGCCGTATCGGCAACTGGACCTTTAGGCCATCGCGCAATTCCCAGGCTATCCTTAGTCAGTACGGTCTTATCGATTGCAAGTGCGTTGTTATAACCGCCCTCGTACGTCCACCACATCGCGGCTTTGCCCGCTGCGGCCAGGGCCTCGACGGTGGTGTTATCTTCACTGACAGTTGATGGTGGCGTGATCTTGAATGTTTGTACCCAGTCTTGCATGAATTTCAGGGCCTGTACTGTCGCCTTGTCATCCAACTTGGCGAGGTCTGCCCCGGCCTGGTTCAACATGAGCAGAACGGTGTTAAAGATGTGGCCCTCGCCGCCTAATGGTCGCCAGCCCCAAATACCCTTATCGGCCTGCGTCGTGCTCTTTCCATTGGACACCAGTTCATCCCACGTCGTTGGCGGTTTCGGTACCATGGTCTTGTTGTACATGAAGGGTTCCAGTCCCATGAAGAAGAACAGCCGGTAGACACCATTAACGGCCTTGTTCAGGGCATTGATGTTGTCAACCACGTCATCCTTGTTCTTTGTCCAGGCGTCCAGGCCGCTCAACTCCTCGGCCCAGCCATTCATGCCCCACATCCCGCCGATCAAGTCGTCGGCAAATAGTATGTCAATGCCGGAATAGCTCGTCTGGCCCCACAGACTGAACTTCTGCATTGTGTCATCCCACTTGGCGGGGAAGACGTCATAATTGATTTTGATCCCAATTTCCTTTTCGGGTAGAGAGGTGAGATTATCTCGCACCAGGGAGCAAGGAGGACGTGAGGTAGGATAGGGGTATGAACACAAAAACCCTAACCAACTCACGACCTCAACTGGAAAC
>JAJPHV010000098.1 GCA_021325095.1 Chloroflexota bacterium
GTTTCCAGTTGAGGTCGTGAGTTGGTTAGGGTTTTTGTGTTCATACCCCTATCCTACCTCACGTCCTCCTTGCTCCCTGGTGCGAGATAATCTCACCTCTCTACCCCTAAAAGGTGCGATACATCAATAAAAATTCACTACAATTTCTGGCGGCAAGAAGGGCTGCAATGGCCGGCGCCGCAAGGTCATCAAGCGGCGGTATGGGGATTCGTCGGGAACGTTGCGGCGAGCGACCAGAGCCAATGAAGTCTGGACTTACAGTGATTCTCACGTAGATTGAGCTATTAGTTTAGCTATATGAGCGTGCTCCACAGGTTTACTAATAGCTCAACTCGATCCTGAACTGCTGTATGATTTCCTGCAAGCACGCACCGAGCGCGGAGGTAAGCTGCGGATGCTCACTGTACTCGACGAATAGACACGCGAATGCCTGACCATTCATGTGGCACGCAGTCTCTCATCTCGGCGAGTCATCAAGGTTTTGGAATGGCTTTTCTTGTGCCGAGGGCGACCCGACCAGCTGCGCAGTGACAACGGGCCTGAATTCATCGCCTACGCCATCCAGGAATGGCTCCATGACCGCCAACCCTTTATATCAAGCCCGGCAGTCCTTGGGAGAACCCATTTATCGAGCGCTTCAACCGGACTTTTCGTGCCGACTGCCTTGACCGTTGGGTATTTGCCGATGGTCGGGAAGCGCAAGACATCATTGAGCAATGGCGGCTGGAGTATAATCATCGCCGCCCACACCGCAGTTTGGGCTATTTAACGCCCGCCCAATTTGCCCACCAGGTGGGTGCTGCGCAGCACCCACCTGCTCACACCGTTAACGCTCTCACTCTCACTGGTTGAGTCTTTGGGGGCAGATCAGGTGCACCAGGCCATTGGCGTCCGTCGGCTCCCCCGTAAAGCCAAAGGAGGTCTGGCTGCTCCCTGTCCCCCCATAGACCTCGCCGTAGGGACTATATAAGCTGCTGTCCTGCTCTGACGCGCTTTGCGGCCAGCGCAACAGCGATCTCCGCGCCGACCTGCGCGTTGTTTCTGATCAGGGCGATGTTGGCTTCCAGACTTTTGCCGCCCGTTTCCTGCTTGATGGTAGACAGTAAGAATGGCGTGACTTCCTTGCCCCGGATGTCGTGTGCTTTGATCTGAGCCAGGGCAGCGTCGATGACGGCACGGGTCGTTTCGGCGGGGAGCGCCTGCGCCTCCGGCACAGGCACGCCGACCAGCATCCCGCCCTCCATGCCGAGCGACAACTTGGCAGCAAATATGTCGGCAATCTCGCCCGTGCTCTGGGCCACCCAATCGACCTTGTAGCCGCTGCTGCGCGAATAAAACAGCGGGAAATACTCGGAGCGGTAGACCATGACGGGCACGCGCTGCGTTTCCAGGTATTCCAGCGTGGCCGAGATGTCCATGAAGGCCTTCGTGCCCGCGCAGATCGTCAGGCAGGGATACTGGGCAATCGCCAGCAAGTCGGCGGAGATGTCGAAGGTCTCACCGGCCAGCGGCCCCACCCCGCCGATCCCGCCCGTCACAAAAACCTGGATCGAGGCAGCGGCAGCAATGGCGAGGCTGGCTCCGGCGGTGGTGGCCGCGTGCAGCTTTCTGGCGACGACCAGCGGGAAATCGCGTTCGCCCGCCTTCAAAATGTCGTGGCTGGTCGAAAAAAAGCGGATTTCGTCCTCGGTTAGCCCGACCTTGATCGCGCCCTGGATGATGCCGATGGTGGCCGGGATCGCGCCCGCCTCCCGGACGATTTGCTCCACCGCCAGGGCCGTTTCCAGGTTGGCCGGGTAGGGCATTCCATGGGCAATGATGGTGGATTCGAGGGCGACAACAGGGGCGCCGCTCATCAGGGCGCGGTGCACTACAGGGTTGATAGTAATCGCTTCAGACCGCATGATTCATCCTATGGCTCAGGTTGAACGTTCAGCGCCGAAACTGCCCCGGGTGCTGTGGCAGCGGCTGGCTCCTCTGCCGAGAACGGGTGTGGGCGCATCCCCATGCGCACCAGGATGAAAATCGGCACCAGCAGCCAGGGCGCGTTCAGAGGCAGGACGACCTCCGGGTGGGGCGTGGCATGGGTTCCCGCCAACTCCTCACCCAGGATCACCAGCACATCGGTGACCAGCGCCGCCGCATAAATGATACTCGGAATCCGTATCCATTCCTTGCCTTTCCAGAAGGCATAGATGGCAACAACGTAAAATGGCCCGAAGAATAACACGTCGATCCAGATCAACACCTTCCACCAGGCCGGGCGAGCGATCAGCACCGGGTCGAAGCTGCGCCCGTAATGGTGGATCATATCGACGGCCAAAGCGGGCGGCCAGGCCGGGTAAGTGAAATGATCCGGATTGCTGATCACCAGTTGTTCAAGATCGACGACGTAGGTGATGAAGAGGATGTTGATCAGGAAGAATGCCAGGATGATCCAATCGGCGCGTCGCCGGGACAGCGGAATAGGGCGGTTCATAGTTCCTCCCGATAGCTATTCGGTTGTCGGATGGCTGCTGCGCTACTCCTTATACACCCTGCCGGGCAGCCGGGCAAGCTGGCGATCCACCAGGCCGGGCGCAAACTGGTACAGCCAGACCAGCAGCTTGCCAGGCAGCGTCATCACCACCTGGCGTTTGCGCTTGGCTGCCGCGTCGATAACGATCTGCGCGCAGCGTTCCGGCGACATGGTCGGTATCTTGTCCACGTTATTGCCCATCGCTTCGATCAGGCGCTCGGTGCGGATCGCGCCCAGGAAGAGGATGGTCACGGTTACGCCCGTGCCAAGCAGTTCGGCGCGCAGGGTATTGAGGAAGCCGCGCATGGCGTGCTTGGAACTGTTGTAGCCGCTTGTGCCCGGAATCCCGACCAGGCCACCGAAGCTGCCCACGCCGACGATCCGGCCTCTGGTCTGCTTGAGGTACGGCAGCGCATAAAACACACACTGAACCGCGCCCAGGTAATTAAGCGCGATCTCCGCCTTCAGGTCGGCCAGATCGTGCATCGCATCGAAGCGCTGTGGTTTGCCGTGCCCGGCGTTGATGAGCAGCGTATCGATCCGCCCGTAAGCGTCCCGCGTGCGCTCGATCAGATGTTTGCACTGTGCCTCGTCGGTCACGTCGGTTTGAATGGCAATCGCCTTTGCGCCGCGCCTGCGACATTCTTCCGCTACAGCTTCGAGCCTGTCCAAGCGGCGCGCCGCCAGCGCCAGCCAGGCGCCCTGGTCGGCCAGTTGGTAGGCAAGCTGTACACCGATCCCGCTGGACGCGCCGGTCACGATCACGACGTTATCTTTGAACAAGGATGTTCCCATCTGCCCAGTTAAGGATTCCGAGCCGTTTTTACCAGTTGTCTGCTGGAAACGCCAGCCTGTATGCCACATCAATCCGATCTGTAACATTTCGACGTAATAACAGGTGAAATGCGATCTTGACACAGGGATGAGTTAAGCTCATCCCACTACCCGGATGGAGTATGCTCATGGCGGATTTGAAATGGACACGCTTTGCAGCATGGCTGCTGGCGATTGACGCAGTGCTCTACGGTTTGCTCTATGGCGTTTTAGGGATGTTTTTCCCCGCATTTGGAGATCCTCAAATTGCCAAATTGGCTGGGGTCTCGCCCGCAGAGTTCAACGCCGACCCTCTTCACGGCATTTGGATTCGTGAAGTTGTGACCGTTTCATTTTCGCGCGGTGTGATTGCACTCCTGGTGTTGGTGGTAGCCATCTTTGGTTTGCGAAGTGGACGCTGGATACATATCATCTCGCTCCTCTTTGGCGTGCTGCTGGTCCGTGGCACTCTGGCTGAATTGGAAGAGGGCGTCACTTTTATCTTTATAATGGGTGTAGCATTGGTTGTCCTTTGGCTCGTCGCGTTCCTTTCGGAGCTTATTGGCGATAGAGCTGCTCATACGAGTGCATAAATGACGGACGAGCAAATATCAAATATCTCTGGTTATCCCACCCTCGACTTGGCACAGCCCATACCTGCCCAACGCGCATACACCCGACCGAGGTGGGACTGGCCGCGTTTTCAAGCAGTTTGCGTGGCTTGAAGTTGGTTCTGGCAAAGCAGCGTTTTCTCGTTCTGCCCACCAGCGGGTAACGCTCCCCGTTGCGCGGTTCAAAGCAACGCCAGGGAGAAAGCTCCATAGAATTCGGCGCAGGGGACACCGGGCTAAAGCCCGGTGAGGAATGCGCCCCGTCTCCTTTGTCTTGACAACGAATACTTGCACAAGCGAACAACGTGTGATA
>JAJPHV010000104.1 GCA_021325095.1 Chloroflexota bacterium
AGAGTGTATGACCAGTCCGCCTGGATCGGGCGGTCAGGCGTTAACGTAGACCAGTGGGTCATGCGTCGCCTGAGAAGCCCCCCAGATTGATCGGGGGGAGTGATCACGACACCCGCATCAAGCTCAACGACGCCGAGCGCGTTCGGGTAGCCGCCCCGCCCCACCGACCAGTCGGCCTCGTTGGCTTCCACAGCCCGAACCCCTTGCTCGATGGCGGCCAACGCGGATTGCCCGCTTGTGAGCTGCTGCCAGGCCAGCGCCGTGCCGCTGTTCCTCAAGTCTCCTGCGACGATGATCAAGCGATGTACCTCCGGTGAGACGACGAATTCATCCGGCAAACCGTTGGGCGGAGCGTGCGCGTGCCTTCGCCGCTTCTTCCTCACGATCCCTGGGTGGGGCGTTCGTTTCCAGGGAGTCGAGGAGGGTTCTGGTGGCGGCTGCTACTGCATCAACGGCGGCAAGGAACGCCACTTCGTTGGCTTTTGACGGCTTGTTGAACCCGCTGACCTTGCGCACGTACTGTAATGCCGCCGCGCGAATCTCCTCGTCGGTCACCGGCGGTGCAAAGTTGTAGAGCGTCTTGATGTTTCTACACATTTGAATTCTATACCTCTTCTGGCGGTGGATGGGCATGATTCTCCGGCGACTGGTTGGCGAGTGCAGACGCGCCGAGCACGACCCCGCCTCGTCCTGAATTGCCCGGCAGGATATCCTGGAAAATGATCAGCACGCTCTCGCGGCTCGCCCCACCATGCCTGACCAGCACGTCCGTCATTTCGCGGATCACAGTGGCTTTCTGCTCGTCGGTGCGTCCTGGCGACCAGTACACAATCACGGTTGGCATGGCGAGTCTTCTCCCTATCCTTTGATTGCGCCGAACGTCAGGCCGCGCACCAGGTTACGCTGTGTCAGGATGACGAAGACGATGGCCGGGATCATCATAAGCACGCTCATGGCGCACATACCGCGCCAATCGACGGTGAACTGCTGCGTAAAGGCATACAGCCCCGGCGGGAACGTGCGGGCGTCGTTGCTGCGCGTCAGGACACTGGCAAGCTGAAATTCGTTCCAGGCCGCCAGGAAGGCAAAGATCGCGGCAGCAGCCAGGCCAGGGCCTGCCAGCGGCAGGTCAACGCGCCAGAAGGCCGTCCAGTAGCCGCAGCCGTCGATGTACGCCGCCTCGGTCAGGTCCTTGGGAATCTGCCGGAAGAAGCCGTCCATCAGCCAGATCGTGAAGGGGATGTTGACCGCCACATACACAAAAGCCAGCCCCGGAACGCTGTTGGTCAGCTTCAACTGCGTAAAGAGCATGAACAGGGGCAGCCCCAGCGCAATGCCTGGCACAGACCGCGAGAACATGAGGGCAAGGAACGACGCCGTGTGAAAGCGGAAATGGAACCGGGCGAAGGCATAAGCCGCCAGCGTTCCCAAAAATACCGACACCGCCGTACTGATCAGCGCCGCCAGCAGCGAGTTGGTCAGGTAGGCTTCAACAGCGACTCGCACCTGCACATTGGGGTTCATGCCGAACATGGTGGTGAAGGCGTCGAGCGTAATTTCGCGGGGAATCCAGACCGGAGGTGAGGCGTTCACCTCTCCTGCCGGGCGAAAGGCAGTCAGGATGATCCAGAAGGCTGGGATCGCCAGAAAGAGCAGGATCGCCCAGGCCAGGACATTGATAACCAACTGGTTACGGCGGCGGTTCGGGCCAGCGCTCATTGCACAATCCTGGATTTAACCAACTGCCGGAAGAGATAAACAGTAAAGGCCAGTGAAATAATGACGGTGATCCACGACATGGCGCTGCCCAGGCCAAACTTGGAACTGTCCATTGCCAGCCGCGCCACGTAGGTCCAGATCAGTTCAGTGCGGTTGGCGGGGCCGCCGCCCGTCATGATACGAACGATGTCAAAGGCGCGGCTCACGTCCAGCGAACGCAGCGTCAGCGCAATGTACGTGAATGGGGCCAGCAGCGGCACGGTGATCAGCCGGAACTTCTGCCACGACGTTGCGCCATCCACGTCCGCTGCCTCGTAAAGCTCCTGGGGCAGTGAAAGCGTGCCCGCCAGCAAAATGATAGTCATAACGGGCAGATTCATCCAGATCGTGGCAGCCATGATCGACAGCAGCCCAAACGGTTCCTCGACCAGCCAGGCCCGCCCCTGGATGCCGAACACACTCAGGAAATTGTTGACCAGGCCCACCGTATCGTTGTAAAACCAGCGGAACTGAAAGCCGACCAGTACCGGCGCAAACATCATCGGGATCATCAGCAGCGTGCGGATGATGTTCTTCCCGGCAGTGACCTGTGCCAGCAGTTGGGAAAGGCCCAGGGCCAGGAGATATTCCAGATTCACGGTGACGGCCAGGAAAATGATCGTGTTGACCAGCGCCTTGCGAAATACCGGATCGTTGATCAACTGCTTGTAGTTGTCGAGCGCCGTCGGCAGGCTGAACGCCAGTGTGTTGGGCCGCAGCAGTTCATAGGGCGTGAAACTGACGTACAGCGAATACAGTAGCGGAAAGCCCGTCACAATCACGATGATGACAAATGAGGGCAGGATCAAAAAGACCGGAAACCAGCGCGGGCCGATCTGCCTAGACCCTTGCGCCAGGCGCTTCGCCAGCTTGCTCACCGCCAACGCGGCGCTTGCTTCGATGGACACTCTATCTTTCCCTATGGTCTCGTATTCCGCCTGGTGTCCCCTCGCCAATTGGCGAGGGGACAGGGGGTGAGGTCAATCCCCCTCACTCACTTCTTATAGTAACCCGCCTTGTCCAGCAGATCGTGTGCATCCTTCGCCGCCTGGTTCAAACCATCTTCTGGCGTCAGATCGCCCAGCATGATCTTCTGGATGGTCGGGTAGACGATGTTGGAGATCGGAATCCAGTCCGCGATCAACGGCGGAGTCTTGAAGTCTTCGCTGACCTGGAGCTTTGCCAGTTCGAGGCGCTGCTTGTCCAGCGGATTCTTTGACTTGGAAGCGTCGTCGATAATGCGCTGCCACACGTCGTCGCGCACGGGCAGGAAGCCAAGCTGCGCCTCTTCATAAGCCACGCGCTCGGAGGTCAGGAACTTGATCAACTGAGCGCCAGCCTTCTTGTTCTTGGCTGCTGTCGGGATCGAGAAAGCGTGTGCACCTGCCCATCCGGTGGGACGAGCATTGGGGCTATCGAAACCCTTGAAGCCCCGCGCCAGGCCGAATTTGCCCGCGATGGCCGGGCAGTTCTTCGGGTCCTGGAAGTAGCTGTACCAGCCGTACCATTCCAGTTTCAGTGCCACGCTACCATTACAGAAGTTGGCCGCATCCTCGTCCCATAAGAAGTTGGGCGTGTCTTTGGCGATGATGCCGTCCTGATACCAACCGCGCAGCAACTTGGCAACGGCCAGACCTTCCGGCCCGTTGAACCTGGGTTCGTACTTGTCATCAAGGAATTGGCCGCCGCTGGCGAATAGCAGTTCATAGAAGCGCCCGGTCAGGCCTTCTTCCTTGCCCGCCATGCCGTAGCCATATTTGGAATAGCCACCCTTGACGAAGAAGCGAGCTTGTTTGTCCACGTCGGCCAGCGTGGTCGGCACTTCCAGCTTCTTGCCGGTTTCCTTTTCGTAAGCAGCCTGAATCTTCGGGTCGCCGTACAGGTCGGTGCGATAATGCAGTGCGCTCACGTCAGCGTGACGCGGGATGAGCAGCAGCTTGCCGTCCACAGTCGCCGACTGGATGATGGCCGGGCTGAACGCCTTCAATTCGTCTTTGGTGAAATACTGGTTGAGGTCTTCGACATAGTCCTTGTACTGCATCATGAAGCTGGTGTGATCCCAAGCCACGTCGTAGTCAACCGCATTGGTGGCGTAATCGGTTTTCAGCTTTTTGTCGATCTCGAAGCCGTTGCCCAGGAAGACGATCTCGACCTTTGCGCCGGTCTTTTCCTCGAAGATGCTGATCGACTTGTACATGTTCTCGTACTGACCGCCGCCAATGTTCGCCATGCGGATCGTGACGCCCTTCAAGTCCTGGTCAAGACCCGCATATTGCGGCTCTTTGGCCTGCGCGGTCACTTTTGCGCCGCTGCCGAACGCTGACAGGGCCAACACCGCGATCATCAAGAAAAACAGAATTTTGCGCATATCAAAAAATCTCCTGCTGTTGTGGTTGAACCGTCGATGATGAGTCAAGAACGTGTGATTTGGTGTGCTTGCCCTCCTCCTTTCCATCACGCTCGGTCTTTCGGCTTGACCAGGCCAGTGCGCGGATAGTGGTAGTCGCGCGTTTGCTTCTCGTCCTTGTAGACGTACCAGACACACGGCGCATTATGATCCAGCGTGTGGTCGAGCGGGCGAAGTGGATGGCCGCGTTTGCGCCCCGGCAGCCACTCCATCGCAATCGCACAGTGCGAGCAGTACCAGTGAACACCCGTCTTCTGCCACGTCCACAGATGCGGCGTCTGGTTCGTGCCGTGCTCAGTGATCGGGTACGGGCCGCGCCCGGTTTCCGGGTCGCCGCGCCGCAGGACGCCGCCACTGCCACATGGGTCAAAGGCGATCACGAAGCGATCTGCTTCCTCGCGCACAATCACATCACCACGCCGCCGCGCGCCGCTGAAATGCCCGCCGCGCATCCCCTCGACGGTCAGCGCCACCTTTTCCCAGGGTGTCATCTGATCCCAGGCCGCGTAGCGATCTCCCCAGATCGACTGGTGCGTGTGCAGGATCGTGTCCAGCACCGATTCCTCGCCCCACGTTGCAGCGCAGTACGACAACAAATCCTGCACCCAGGCGACCAGGATTTCGTGCGGGTTCTTGAATTCCAGCCGCATCCTGTCCAGCCACTGGATGGCCTCGTCGCGCTGGCCGTTTTTCAGCGCTTCCAGGCAGCGATCACGCGGAGCAAGGCCAAGCTGCGCCGTTTCCCAGACGCGCATGATCCCGCTGGCAGCGGACGTATCCATGCCCGGCTGCGCACCCGATTTCTCGACGATGAAGCGGATAATGTCCTTGACCCAGGTGGTCATGATGCTGTGCATGATCTGCATTTCGCGCAGGAAGTAGTTGACCAGCATGACGGCTTCTTCGTCACGCCCGGCCCGGATTGCTTCCTCGGCCAGCGTTTGCGAGGACGTGCCAATCGTGTCGATGTCGTCCAGGCGCAGTTCACGACCAATGGCCTCGGAGCGGGTGTACTTGAGTGCCATGTTACATTGCCCCCAACTCTTGCCGGACGATTTGGGTCCCCTTCACCATTGCCTTGAGCTTTTCGCGGGCGACCCAACGGGCGGTCATGCTGAACCCGCAG
Source organism: Chloroflexota bacterium (assembly GCA_021325095.1). Classification (GTDB taxonomy): domain Bacteria; phylum Chloroflexota; class Anaerolineae; order Aggregatilineales; family UBA2796; genus JAJPHV01. The sequence goes on from JAJPHV010000104.1 coordinate 5,292, forward strand.
TCCGCTGCAATCCACAGCCGCTTAGGATCGTTGTGCTTGAGCATTTCGCGGATACGTTCCGCCACGATCTCCGGCTTTTCGACGGCGCGCGCTTTCACGTCCACGACGCCTGCCGCCAGAAACTGATCGTCGCGGGCATTCCTGGCGAAGATGTCTGCCTGCCACATGCCCCGGTTGGCGAATTCGAGATGGATGATGTCCACCTTCAAATCCTTGAAGGTCGGCGCGATGTGCTCATAAGTGCGGTGCGCGACTGCCGGGCGTCCCAGGAAGTTGCCAAAGCAGATGTGCAGGCCGACGGTCACTTTGTCGGCGATGCCTTCGACCATCGCGTTCATCATGTCCACGAACTCCGGTACGGACACAAAATCGTCAATGGCTGATGGTTCATCGATCTGGATGTGGGTTGCGCCTGCCGCGACCACGTTCCTCAATTCCTGGTTGAGCAGCGGAACCAGCGCCCAGGCCACCTCGCGTTTGTCCTTGTACACGCCATTCGGATCGATGCGGAAGGCGAAGGTGATCGGCCCACCGAAGGGCGTGACCAGCGGTTTTTGCGTGCGCGTCCGGGCATATTGCAATTCTTCGACCAGCCCGAAACCGTTGGGTGCAGAGAACTTATCGACGGCTTTGAAGGCATTGATCATGTCCGGGCCGGGGTAGCCAAGCTGCCGCTCCCAGGGGATTTTCTGTACGCCCTGAATGCAGTCGTAGAAGCTGACCAGGAAGTTGAAGCGCTTCATCTCGCCGTCGGAGATGACATCGACGCCCGCCTCCTCCATCTCCATGATCGCCAGGTTGGTCGCGTCCTCGAAGGCTTCGCGGACATCGGCGCTGCCCATCTTCCCGGCCTGCTGCGCTTCGCGGACGATGAACAGCCAGCCGGGGGTTCCGTAACTGCCGATGACCTGCGTGGGCAGCAGCGGCATGTCGTGGTAGTGATACATATAATTCCTTCTTTAAGCAGAGCCTCACCCTCAGCCCCTGTCCGCAAGCGGAGAGGAACCAATGCCAGATCGCACCGTGACAGATTGCCCACTCTGTTGGGGGGTGAGGTGAGTGTATTAGTTCATTTCGATACCGCCGTCCACGTTAAGCGCCTGTCCGGTGATGTAATCGGCGTCGGTGGAGCACAGGAAAGAGACCGCCGCTGCCAGGTCTTCGGGCGTGGCGGCACGTTTGAGCGGCACGCTCTCAATCGTCTTTTTGATCCACTCGCCCCGCTGCATCCCGAAGCGGGCCGACTGCGTTTTGTCGATGTCATCCCACATGGGCGTGGGTACGACGCCGGGGCAAACCGCATTGACGTTGATGTTGTACGGCGCAAGGTAGGCGGCAGCGCTCTGGGTGATGCTGATCACGGCCCATTTGGCCGCCGAGTAGTGCGCCGCGTAGGGCCGTCCGCTTCGCCCGGCGACAGACGAAAAATTGACGATCTTGCCATAGCTGCGGTCTGCACGGCCAGCCTGCTTGACCTCGTCTGGAACCTGGGCAACCATCTGCTTGGCGACAGCCTGCAAGCAGAAAAAAAGACCGCGCTGGTTGACACGCTGCAACCAGTCCCATTTTTCAGGGGTCAGGTCGAACAGGGGCAGCGTTTCCAGTACGCCCGCATTGTTCACCAGGATGTCGATTCGGCCAAAGCGCGCCACCACATCCCTGACCATCTGCTCGATTTGCGCCGTGTCGCCGATGTCGATAGGGTAGGCCAGCGCCTCTGGCCCCAGTGCGGATAGTTCTTGTGCGGCGCTCTCGGCATTGGCCTTGTTGTACTCGGCAATGACGACGTGCGCGCCTTCCTGGACAAAGCGTTTCGCCACGCCGCGCCCGATGCCCTGCCCGGCCCCGGTCACGATGGCGATCTTCCCGGCGTGGCGTCCAGGGACGATGGCCGGCACGTCAGCTCCTCTCCCAACGGCAGGTTTGGCCGCCAGGAAGCGGCTTATAATCTACTTCAAAGCAGCACATTGAATTCATACAAGGGACTTTTCAAAGCCAGGAAAAGATATATAAATTATAATTTATGTTTTATAATTGTCAACAAAGCGTTTTGCCCCCGAGGAGACTTTAATGGCAATCAAAATAGATACCCATCAACATTTCTGGAACCTGACGGAAGCTGTGTACTCGTGGCTCATTCCGGCCTATGGGCCACTGTACCGCACCTTCGAAGCGCCCGAACTTGAACCGCAGGTCAAGGCCGCCGGGATCGATAAAACGGTGCTGGTGCAGGCTGCCAATTCCTACGAGGACACGGCCTATATGCTCAAGGTGTCCGACATGAACGACTGGATCGGCGCTGTGACGGGCTGGGTGAATCTGGAAAACCCGGATGAAACCGACAAGCGTATCGAAATGTACAAACGCCATCCCAAGTTCCGGGGCATCCGCGACCTGATCCACACCGAGCGCGAACCGGACTGGCTGCTGAACGACGTGGTGATCGAGTCGCTCAAGGTGCTGGCAAGATATGGGGTCATTTTTGAGGTGGTCGCCGTGTTTCCGAACCACCTGAAGCACGTGCCGACGCTGGCCGAGAAAGTGCCCGACCTGAAAATGGTGATCGACCATCTTGCCAAGCCGCCTATCAAGGACAGGCAGATGTCGCCCTGGTCAGATCAGTTGAAGGCAGCAGCGGCCTCGCCCAACGTGTATGCCAAGCTCTCCGGGCTGAACACGGCGGCTGACCCGTCCAACTGGTCTGCCGCTGACCTCAAGCCGTACATCGACTTCGCCATCCAGGTCTTTGGCGCGGATCGGCTGATGTACGGCAGCGACTGGCCGGTGTGCATCCTGGCCGGGGACTACAACAAAGTCTGGGTGGAGACACAGAAGGCACTGCAAGGTTATTCACAGGCAGAAATCGAGGCCATGCTTGGCGGCACGGCGTCGAAACTATATAACATCAAGTGACGATTCACCCCCTCTGGCCCCTCTCCGATTCACAGAGAAGAAAGGGGACGAAGAAGGCAGCTACCGCATCTCCTGGCCGCCTGTCACGTTGATGGCCTGCCCGGTCATATAGCTGGATTGGTCGGAGGCCAGGAACACCACCACGTTGCATACGTCGTCGTAGGTGCAGCCGCGTTTCATCGGAACCTGGTCGATGTAGCGCTGGCGCACCTGCTCCTCGGTGATGCCCAGGTTCCTGGCGTACTGCTTATACAGCGAGTTGACCCACAGCGGCGAATCAAGCAGGTTGCCGGGGCACACACTGTTGACGCGAATGCCCAGTTCGGCCAGTTCGAGTGCCAGACTCTGCGTCAGCCCGATCCCGCCGAACTTCGAGGCGGCATACGCGGCATTTTTGGCGCTGCCCTTCTTGCCAGACTTGGAATTGATCTGGATGATATTGCCGTGCTTCTGAGCCTTCATCACCCGGACGGCGTGCTTGGCAGTCAGGAAGTAGCCTGTCAGGTTGACGTTGATCACAGCCTGCCAGGTTTCGAGTGGCATCTGGTCGGTCTCACCCGACAGCAAGATTCCAGCATTTGCGATCACCAGATCGAGCCGCCCGAACTCGCGCACGGCCCGGTCAATCATGTCCCGCACCTGCTCCTCGTTGGTCACGTCTACCTTTTGAGCGATGGCGCGGCGCTTCGTCTCGGCCTCATTCTTAACAATGGCCTCGGCAGTTTCGATGGCGGCTGGCTCGTTCAGGTCGGCCACCAGGACGTGGCAGCCTTCGCGCGCCAGCCGGTATGAAATGGCCTGGCCCAATCCCTGGCCGCCGCCCGTCACCACCGCGATCCGATCTTCTAAAGTGCGTGTCACGTCGTCATCTCCTGTGTCAGCCACCTATGGCAGCATCAGGCGCAGGAATTCTTCCTCGGCCTCAATCGTCCATTCGCGCCCATTGCGCAGCCTGGCGTAGACCGTGGGTAGTTTGTCCTTGAGGTCAGTCAGCGGCGTGAGCGGCATCTCCTTGATGTGCGGGAAGATGACCACCTTGCCGGGGAAACTGGCGTCCTTCAGGGCATGCAGCCCGTCCTTCGCCGCGCTCAACGAGCCGACTGCCGCTACGACGCGATGCGGTGAAAGCTGCCCGGACTCAGTCTGATTGAGCATCAGCCGCATATCGTCAATGGTCGAAGCCGAGTGGCCGAAAAAGCGCACGTTTTTGGTGAGCAGGTCGCCCAGGTCAAGCGTGACCATCGTACCGCGCGCCACGCCCGCAAAGACGTTCATCGAGCCGTAGGGGGCCAGATACGTGGCCGCATCCGAGATCACAGCGGGGATCGGAGCCAGCACGATCACATCGTCAAAGCCCTGCGCCTTGAAGCGATCCATTTCTGCCGCGTAGGACTCTTTGTCCATCGGATTCAAGCAGATAAAGTTGATGCCTTTGGCCTTCGCTTCGGCCTCGAACGTCTCCCGCAGATCGTTCAGACGCAGATTGCTCACATCGGTGCAGACAATCGTCGCCGGGCCATTCGCCACCTGGATAGCGCGCTGCACATGCATCCGGCCCATCGGCCCACCCGCCCCGACAAACCAGGCTCGTCCACCTGGCTTGAGAGTCGAGCGCGCCGGCACGTCGCTGTACACATGGGCGATGTCCGGATTCGATCCGGCGATGTACAGCCAGCGGTTATAGTGAACACGGCCCATGTCCACCGACACCGGGCGGGCAGGTGGCTTGTCGTCCACGATGGCGAACACGCCGAAGTCGGCCAGGAATGGGCTGATCTTCTCGATCATGTCGGCATCCGCGCCCAGCAGCACAATATCGTCTACGGGTCTGGCGGGCGGGTTGGCGAGATCGTTGGTCTCAAGCACCTCGACGCCCAGTTTTTGAGAGCGCGCACGCAGCCAGCCGGCAAAGGCGGTGGGTACGTTGGTCAGTACCAGCCGATTCGGATGCGATGCCTCGTCGAAGCCTGCGCTGATGGTATACGGCAGCGCCGGAGCCGACGACGTGCCGATGATCCAGGCTGTGCCGCCCGGCTTCAAGGCGGTGCGATACCTTAGCTGGTAGGCCGCCACCACGCACGCCCAGGGTTCGACCAGCGCGCTTTCGGCGTAGCCCGTCGTGGGCTTGATGGGGATCAGGTAGTTGCCGTCGTCGCCGTTCAGCACCCGCTGATCAATGACGCTGTATTCGGACAGACCGCCCTGGATTTCGTAGCCGTAGGCGTAGCCCTTGCCATTCACGTAAATGTCGGCCTGCACGATGAAGCGATCTCCGACGTGATATTGATCGCGCAGATTCTCGCCCACACCAACCACGACCAGCGTCACCTCGTGGCCCAGCACCACCGGATTCTGGCGCATATTGCGGTGAATGCGAGGGTGCTGTTCGCCCTGGCTGATCACTTTGATGTCGGAGAAGCACAGGCTGCAAGCGTCATGTCGCACCAGCAGTTCGTCCGGGCCGTAGGTCGGCATCGGGACTTCAATCGGCTTGTCATCTTTGCCCAGGTTCTCAAAGCCCGCACCATACAGCGGCCAGAGACGGTTGACCTTCGGCAGCGGAGCGGTAGCGCTGCGGTATTCGGCCAGCTTATCGACAGTCACGTCAGTCATTTTCAACCCCTTTACTGCTGACCTCGCGCCCGACGCTGAAGCACCGGGGCGAGATTACGAAGCCCCTGTGGAGCTATTCATGAGTCGGCTTTGGCCGACTTCGTAGCTTCAGCCCTGTGGCTTCAGGGCTTCTAGTTTCGCCAAAACTTCGCCGGGCGTCATGGCCGCATCAATGGGCAGGGCTGGCTTGCCCGGCGGCACACGCTGCCCGACTCGCGTGTAGAAGTCGTTTCGCTCCCGGCGCGACGGCAAATGCCGCTTTGCCCAATCGCTCTGGTAGCCCACTCCGCAGGCGCGCTGCAACACCGTATGCCCGTAAATGAAATGCGCGCCGTCCATGAATGCCTGCCGCACCGGGGCCAGTTCCGGCGCATCGAAGTCATCCACCAGCTTGTTGCCGAAGGTATTCATCTCCGTGCCGACATTGAGCGGGAGCGCCAGTTCTTCGGCCAGCTTCACCACATCGTACAGATTGTGGACTTTGACCCGCTTCAGGTCGGGGTCAGCAATGTTCCAGTTGCGATCCGGCACAATGTTCAGCGCCACCACGCCCTTGCCGATCAGCAGTTCCAGCAGTTCGCGCATCGACTGTTCGCCTGGCGACGTACCGTCCAACCAGGTGGCGCAGGGCAGCGCCCCACAGGCGACGATCATGCTGTGGAACTCTTCGACGGATGGGAACGAGTCGGGGCGTGGTTGAACATAGCCCACACCGCCCTGTTTCATCAGTTTAGCGCGAATCTGGTTCTGTAGCTTAGGTGGGTCGTTCAAGAGCGCGGTCACCTGCTCAGAAGCCATGTTCAGCTTTTTCGCCCAGAACTCCTTGACATCCGGCACGGTGCGCTCGGCGGCGCGGATGTAGGCCACGACCATGTGTCGCTCGGTGGGGTTGCCGCCCGGCGTCAACGGCAAAACGTCGCGCTCGTAATCGATCTTTACCGGATCAAGGTAGGCGTTGACCTTTTCGACCATGCCCCGGTTGCGCCGCGACGCCCGCTGCCGCAGATCGGCCAGGATCGATGCGGCTGGTTCCGGCGCAGCGCTTGACGTGAAGCCAATGCCCATGTGATAGTACACGCCCGGCTCACCCGGCGAGTTGATCTCGCGCGTGATGAATTCCGGGATGATCAGGCGCGTCTCGATCCCGGCGCTGCCGCGCACGCCCACCTGCTCGCAGGCATCCAGGAATTCGTCTACGGCATCCAGCACGTCAAAATCGACGATGCCGATCAGCCGGAAGCCGCGCCGTTTTGCCAGCCAGGCCAGCGAACTGGGCGAGTGGCCGTAGGCATTAAACGAGAAAAAGGTGTGGCAGTGCATGTTCGCCACGTTTTTCTCAGGCTCCAGCGGAACCTCGCCGCGCTGCGCCAGCGCGAGCAATTCAGTCAGTGCCCTGGCCCGCACGCCGCGATCAAAACTATTCAGGTCGGCTTCCAGAGCCGCGATTCGACTATTTTGTTGGGTCATGAATGCTCAACTTATGGTTATTGGATATGTCGTTCTTGCCCTGGGCGAAAGCCGCAGGGCTAAGATTACGAAGCCTCTTCGAGGCTGTATTAGCCCCGCAGGGGCTTCGTTGATTCAGCCCGGTGCTTCAGCGCCGGGCGCGCCGATTACACTCCCAACTTATTCCGCCGCAGGATCTCGCTCGTCGCTTGTACTGTCTTGACCTGATGCCCCGGCAGCGGCAGGATGCGTTCGTGGATGGTATCGATGATCCAGTCCTTCTGCGGGAAGAATTCCTCTTCCATCTCCGCGCAGGGCGTGATCCAGTTCCGCGCGCCGACGACGGCCACCGGGCCATCCAGGTAGCTGAAGGCCAGTTGGCTGATGTTGGAGGCCATCGTGTGCGCAAACGAGCCGCGTTCGCAGGCATCGGAAGCGATCACAATTTTGCCCGTCTTTTTGACCGACTGCACGATCTTCTCGTAGTTCAGCGGGTTCAGAAAACGGGTATCGATCACCTCGGTGGACAGGCCGTACTTCTGTTCCAGTTCCTTCGCCGCGTCCAGCGCACGATACAGCGTCGCGCCGATGGTCAGGATGGTCAGGTCTTTGCCCTCACGGCGGAGGGCGGGTTCGCCCTCCTCAACCTCGTAGTAGCCGGTGGGCACACCGCCTTCGACCAGGATTTCCGGCTCGGTGTAGAGACGCTGGCTCTCGAAGAATACCACCGGGTCGGTGCCACGCAGCGCCAGGTTGAGCATCCCCTTCGCATCATAGGGCGTGGCCGGGAACATGACCTTCAGGCCGGGGATGTGCGCGACGATGGATGACCAGTCCTGCGAGTGCTGCGCGCCGTACTTCGAGCCGACGGAAACACGCAGTACGAGCGGCATCCGCAGCACATTGGCCGACATGGCCTGCCACTTTGACATCTGGTTAAAGATTTCATCTCCCGCGCGGCCCATGAAGTCGCAGTACATCAACTCGGCCACCACCCGCCCACCGGACAGCGCGTAGCCGACGGCTGTTCCGACAATCGCGCCCTCGGAGATCGGGGTATTGAACAGGCGGTGATAGGGCAGGGCTTCCGTCAGGCCGCGATAGACGCCGAAGGCTCCGCCCCAGTCGCGGTTCTCCTCGCCATAGGCGACCATCGTCGGGTCTTCATAAAAGCGATACATCATGGCCTCGAACAGCGCCTCGGCGTAGGTCAGAGTCTTGAGTTTGGGCAAAGGCTGGCCGTCTTTGAGGCCAAAGCGGAACTTCTCAAACGTCGTCTTAAGGCGGCTTTCCTCCTTCGAGATCAGTACCTCCGGTGTGCGATCCTCCATCCGGTCTGCGAACTGGTTGGAGAACATCATATCGCCAATCGCTTCGCCCCTGACGCGCGGCGAGATGTCCAGGGACACTGCTGCCTTGAGTACCTGCACCAGCCGTTCGAGGATATTGGCACGCATGGCCTCCAGCTCGGATTCGGTAGCGTGCTGGTTTTCGAGCAGGTATTCGCGGTAACTGAGCAGCGAGTCCTGCTGCCGCCACAGGTCAACCTCGGACTTGTCGCGGTACGTCGAAGCGTCCGACGGTGAGTGTCCCGCGAAGCGGTAGGTGATGGTATCCAGCAGCACCGGCCCCTGGCCCTGTTCGAGGATGACTCTCTTGCGCTCGATAGCATCGGCAACGGCCAGCGGATTGTAGCCGTCCACGCGCTCGGCGTGCATCGCCTCCGGGTTGACGCCCAGGCCGACGCGCGCCAGGACCTGGAAGCCCATCGTTTCGCCCATCGGCTGCCCGCCCATGCCGTAGAAGTTGTTCATGAAGTTGAAGAGCATGGGCGGCGCGCCGCCGATCTCCTTGTCCCAGAGGGTGCGGTATTGATCCATCGCGGCGAACATCATCGCTTCCCAGACCGGGCCGCAGCCCATCGAGGCATCGCCGATGTTGGCGATAACAATGCCCGGCTTGCGATTGACCCGCTTGAAAAGCGCCGCCCCCACCGCAATATCGGCGGAGCCGCCGACGATGGCGTTGTTGGGCATGATCCCGAACGGCGGGAAGAAGGCGTGCATCGAGCCGCCCATACCCTTATTGAAGCCGTTGGCGCGCCCAAAGATTTCGGCCAGCGTGCCATACAACAGATAGTTGATAGCGATGTCTTTGACGCTGCCTTTGCTGAACTTCTCCACGACGCGCAGCGCGGCCCCGCCCATGTACGTTTCCATGATCTCGGTCAGCGCCTGGTCGCTGAGTTGCTGGATGGAGGCCAGCCCTTTGGCTAAGATTTCGCCGTGACTGCGGTGCGAGCCGAAGATAAAATCGTCGGGCGTCAGGTTGTAGGCCTGCCCGACCACCGATGCCTCCTGACCGATGGACAGGTGCGCAGGCCCCTTGTGGTTGTACTCAATGCCCTCGTATGAGCCTTCCTTTTTGATCCGGTCCAGCATCGTCTCAAATTCGCGGATGAAAAGCATATCCCGGTAGATGCGCACGAGGTTGGCGGTGCCGTATTTCTTCGCCTCGGCCTTGGGGTCCGGTACGTAGGCGTTCAGGGGAATGACCGGACTTTCAAGTACCGCCCTGGTACGCACTTCCGAGGGGTCAATCGTGATCGCTTTGGTCATTTGTTCTTTCCTTCTAGCTGCTGTTCTGGCGGATTACAGCGCCAGCATAAGTTCCAATTCGGCCAGATTCTTCGAGAGCGCTTGCAGGAAACGCGCGCCGGGTGCGCCATCCACGACCTGGTGGTTGATGGTTAGCGACAGGCCCAGGTGCGGGATGAATGCCACCTCGCCATTGACCTCGACAGGCTTCAGGTTGATATTGCCCACGCCCAGGATGGCGACCTGCGGCACGTTCAGCACCGGCGTAAAGCTCTCGATGCCCAGGCTGCCCAGGTTGGTGACGGTGAAGGTCCCGCCGTTAAGGTCGTCGGGCGACACACTGCCATCCTGACAGGCCGCCGCCAGCCGCCGCGCTGCGTGCGAAATCTGTTTCAGACTCAATGTGCTGGCATTGCGAATGACGGGCACGATCAGGCCGCGCGGCGTATCGACGGCGAAACCGAGATGAACCGTCTTGTACTGCGTGATCGTGTCGTTGGCAAAGTGGGCGTTCAAGTCGGGGTATTGAAGCAGCGTCCGCGACACGACAAACAGCAGCAGATCGTTGATGGTTACATCCTGCAAGCCGAGGGTGTCCTGGCTGGCCTTCAACCGTTTGCGATAGTCGAGGATGGCGCGGGCGTCGGCGGAGGCGTTGAGCGTCAACTGCGCGGTGGTCTGCATCGAGGTCAACATACGGGTAGCGATGACCTTGCGCGTTCCCCTGACCGGGATCACGATCACGTCCTCCCCCGCAGCAGGCACAACCGGGGCAGCGGCTGGCTGCGCCCTGGCCGTCGCGGGCACAGAGGCGATCAGGTCTTTGGAAGTGATGCGCCCACCCGCGCCCGTTCCCTGCGGCGGAGCCACAAAGTCTCCCTTCGCCAGCATCGACTTTGCCAGGGGCGTGATCCGCTGACGGTTTGCCAGCGCCGCCTGGATGTCGCGCTCGATGATGCGCCCGCCAGGGCCGGTTCCCTGGATGTCCGATACGTCCAGCGCCTTGCTGGCGGCCAACTTTTTCGCGCGCGGTGAGATTCCGCCCGCCTCCTTGCTAACTTCCACCGCACTCGACGCGGCGTGCACATCGCTGACCGTCGCCGCAGTGGTCACATCACGTCCATTCGTGCCCGGCGCAGTGGTCTGTTGAATGGGCACACTGCTGGCGGCTTGCTCCGGTTTGCGCGTGGCATTGGCGGGCCACAGGTCGTCAACCGACTCGCCCGGCTCACCCACCGCCGCGATGTTGATCATGACCGGCACTTCGTCGCCTTCCTGGAAGAAAGTTTCGAGCAGCGTGCCGGAGACCGGGCTTTCCACGTCCATCGTCGCCTTGTCGGTTTCGATCTCACAGAGCGCCTCGCCCTGCGCGACGTAGTCCCCTTTCTTTTTCTTCCAGTTCACAATAATGGAAGTTTCTACGGTATTTCCTAACTTGGGCATAACCACTGCGGTTGCCATCGATCTGTCCCTCAGTATTGCTATCGTTCAGACGAGAATAATTTCAGTGCCCAGAGCGCGAACCTCCGCCACCCGATCAGCCGGGGCGTCCCGATCCGTGATCACCGTGCGAATCTGATCCAGCCGCGCAAATGACACCAGCCCGACCTTGCCCCATTTCGTCGCGTCCAGGACGGCGATCACCTGGCGGCACATCGCGGCCATGCGGCGCTTGACCTCGGCTTCGTCGGCGCTCACGTCGGTCAGCCCGTCCATCACGGTGATGCCATGTGCGCCAAAGAAGCCCTTCTGAATATTGTATTTGCACAGCATGTCCAGGCCGTCCGGCCCGACCAGCGAAGCGGTGTCGCGCCGCACGCGCCCGCCGGACATGACCACCGTCACGTCCGGAGCGTCCAGCATTTCCTGGGCGACGGCCAGGCTATTGGTAATGATGGTCAGATGGCGGTGATTCTTGAGGTGTTGGGCAATTGCCAGGGCGGTGCTGCTGCTGTCCAGGATGATCGCATCGCCGTTGGCAACCAGCGCCGCACCCGCCTTGCCGATGCGGCTTTTTTCCTGTACCTGCTGCTGGCGGCGCATGGCAAGCGCCAGTTCGTAGAGGTTGGTATCGCCCGCCACCGCGCCGCCATGCGTTCGCACGATCAGCTTGCGGTCAGCCAGTGCCTGCAAGTCCATGCGAATGGTCACTTCCGACACGCCGAACTCCTGGCTGAGTTGGCCGACGGACACACGCCCGTCCGCCTGGATGCGCCGGAGGACCTGCTGTCGCCGCTCTTCCAAATACAGATCGCGTGAAGTTCCCATCAAGCGAGGTTGCTTTTGTTTACTTTCGATTACTTTCATTATAAGGTGGATCAAAAGCAAAGTCAACTGACTGGTTGAAACTTCCTGCCTCCTCATCGAAATTCGGAGAGCGGCGCTGGGCGGTGAGTTGCTGCTTCAGGGTGAGGTAAACTACCCCCAACCGGAGGACAACAGGATGGCACTCACAGGCACACGCACTTACGTTGGCTTTGGCTTCGGCGCGATCCAGGCCGGGCTTTTTCTGTACGAGGCGTTTCAATCGGGCGCGTTCCGCCGGCTGGTCGTCGCGGAGGTCATGCCCGACATGGTCACCGCTGTTCGCCGTGCCAATGGTTATTTCACCGTCAACATTGCTCGCCCGGACGGCGTGGAAAAAGCCAGAGTCGGCCCGATTGAGATCGACGATCCGGCTCAGGACGCGGATCGGCAGCACATCATCGACGCTATTGCCCACGCCGACGAGATCGGTACGGCCATTCCGAGCGTGGCTTACTATGCGTCGGCTGCGCCCGGCAGTCTCCATTCGGTGCTGGCTCAGGGCCTGCGCAAAAAGGCCGAGGTCGGCGGGCCGCGTGCCGTCATCTATACAGCCGAGAATCACAACCACGCCGCTGAAATCCTGGAAGAGAAAGTCGTGGCCGAAATCCCGGCCCGTGAGCGAGCGGGCGTCAGGTCGTGCGTACGATTCTTGAATACGGTGATCGGGAAGATGAGCGGTGTCGTCACCGATCCGGGCGAGATCAAGGCGCAGGCCCTTGCCCCCATCACGCCCGAAGATCGGCGGGCTTTCCTGGTCGAATCCTTCAACCGAATTTTGATCTCGCGCATCGACTTTGATACGCCCTTTCAGCGGGGATTATCGGTCTTTGAGGAAAAGGCCGATCTGCTGCCCTTCGAGGAAGCCAAACTCTACGGCCACAACGCCACTCACGCGCTGGCTGCGTACCTGGGCGCAGTCCGCGGGCTGCGCTACATTGCCGAATTGGAACAGGTGCCAGGTGTCCTGCCCTTTCTACGCGCAGCATTCATCGAAGAATCCGGCGGCGCGCTCATCCGAAAGCACACGGGTGTGGACGCGCTCTTTACACCAGAAGGTTACACACACTATGCCGATGATCTGCTTTCGCGCATGTTCAATCCCTACCTGCGCGACACAGTGGAGCGTGTCGGACGCGACCCGGCCCGCAAGCTCGGCTGGGATGACCGGCTGATCGGTACGATGCGCCTGGCGCTGAGTCAGGGCATACAGCCCCGCCGCTATGCAGTTGGCGCGGCGGCAGCACTGGCAACACTGGATCGGGCTGTGTTGGACGGAAGTACCTCGATTGAACCCTTACTAACCTCCGTTTGGGGCGATGCGATTAGCGCGAACGAACGTCGTGCCGTACTCGAATTGATCGAAGATGGGAGAGGTCGTCTCCAGGGATGGCGTGCCAGCGGGTTTAGAGCGTTGGAGTAGGCTCGTGTCAAAGTGGATTTTGCCATGAAGTTGGTTCTGACTTACAATAGCGTTATGCCCCTTTTTAGATATTCCGAAAGGAAGGGCGAGATGGCGCAACCCGTATATAAAGTCTTTCTACTCAAGCCCACGGAAGCCTGGTACCAGTTGTCCAAAGCACAGCAAGACGCTCTTTTGAAGAAACTTAACAAAGCGTTTGAGAAAGCGGGTGGCAAGCGGCTCGCCTTATGTGATTCCAGTTGGTCATCCGACCAATGGACCGGGTTTGGTGTGGAGATGTTTCCAAGTATCGAAGCGGTTCAGCAATATATGAAGGCACTGAATGATCTGAACTGGTTACGATATGGTGAAAGCATTTCGGTTCTAGGAACTGAGTGGGTCGCGCCGTAAATTTCGGCCACACTTTAAGACCACAAAAGTCGCTACAGGCAGGCCGACTAATCTACACGAGAGAGACCGCTTATTACCCTGCGGGATTTCGTTGATATGGCCCGATTCTCAACTATCGGGCCGATCTACTAGCTCGCCATCAGCTTCTCGCGGCGCTTCTGTTCCTTCTGCCGATCCTCGTTGCTCAGGACCCGCTTACGGATGCGCAGGCTCAGGGGCGTCACTTCCAGCAGTTCGTCCTCGGCCAGGAACTCGATGCAGTCGTCCAGGCTCATGACACGCGGCGGCGTCAGGCGGATGCCTTCCTCCGCAAAGGAGCGGCGCACGTTGGTGACGTGTTTGGCCTTCGCCACGTTCACCGCCAGGTCTTCGGGCCGGATGTGTTCACCGACAACCATACCCTCGTACACTTCCGTTTGCGGGCCGATGAACAGCGTGCCGCGCAGTTGGGCATTGTCCAGGCCGTAGGAGGTCGCTACGCCGGTTTCCCAGGCCACCAGGCTGCCAAACTGCCGACCAGGAATCGGCCCCATCATCGGCGCGTAGCCATGAAACAGGCTGTGAATCTGGCCCATGCCGCTTGTCGCCGTCATGAACTGCTGGCGGAAACCAAGCAAGCCGCGCGTGGGTACGAGATATTTCAGGTAGGTTGTGCCGCTCTCGCTGCGCATATCGATCATCTGGCCGCGCCGCGCGCCGAGCAGTTCCACCACCGTCCCGGTCAGGGCGTCGGCCACCTCGATGTGCACTTCCTCCACCGGCTCGAGCAGTTCCCCAGTGTCCGGGTCTTGCCGATAGATCACCTCCGGCTTGCTGACCTGGAATTCGTAACCCTCGCGGCGCATCGTCTCGATCAGGATGCCCAGGTGCAGTTCGCCGCGCCCACTCACCACAAACTGATCGGGCTGGTCGGTATCGGCTACGCGGAGGGCCACGTTGCTGCGCGTTTCGTCGTAGAGACGCTGACGAATACGGCGCGACGTGCCCCAACCCGTTTTGCCCTCGCGTCCACTGAACGGCGATGTGTTGACGCCGAAGGTCATACGGACGGTTGGCTCCTCCACACTGATTGGCGGCAGCGGCGTCGGGTCGGCTGGATCGGCAATCGTATCGCTGATGCCCACCGTTTCCAGCCCGGCAAAAGCCAGGATGTCGCCTGCCGTCACTTCCTCGACCTCCTGGCGCGACAGGTTGTGATAGGTGAACAGATATTGAATCTTGCCCGTACTCTGTTCGCCACGTGGCGTGATGCGCGTGACGGTCATACCCTTACGCATCGTTCCGGAGCGCAGCCGTCCCACGCCGATCTGCCCCTTATAGTCGTCATATTCGAGCGTCGTGACCAGCAGCTTGGCAGGCGCATCAGGGTCGATCTGTGGCGCGGGAACCTCCTTCAGGATCGTCTCAAAGAGTGGCGTCAGGTCATTTTGCAGCGCGTCGGGGGCATACCCGGCCCGGCCCGTCAGCCCGATGGCGTAGACCACCGGGAATTCCGCCTGTTCGTCGCTGGCTCCCAGTTCGATGAACAGGTCGAAGGTTTCGTTGAGGGCTTCGGCGGGGCGGGCGTTGGCCCGATCCACTTTGTTGACGACCACGATCACGCGCAGCCCCATCGCCAGTGCCTTGCGCAGCACAAAGCGCGTCTGGGGCATGGGGCCTTCGACAGCATCGATAAGCAGCAGCGCGCCGTCCACCATATTCAGCACACGCTCGACCTCGCCGCCAAAGTCGGCGTGTCCGGGCGTGTCTACAATGTTGATCTTGACCCCGCCCCAGGTCACAGCCGTGTTTTTCGCCAGGATAGTGATACCGCGCTCGCGCTCGATGGCGTTCGAGTCCAGGATACGTTCTCCGGCAGCTTCAGCATTGCGAAACACGTGAGCCTGTTTCAACATGCCGTCCACCAGGGTCGTCTTTCCATGATCGACGTGCGCGATAATGGCGATATTGCGGATGTCACTGCGTACTTGCGTCACACTCATTCCCCTGCCCAATACTCACTGTTGCCTCGTGATTGCATCAAGGAAAGAAGCAAAATAGATCGTGCAAAACTAAACTATTATACCAGAGCGCAGCTCGCGTCGGTAGGGCCGGTTGCCCGTGCGATTCCATTCGCTGCTCGTGAGGATGGGGATCGGCTGGGGTTCTTTATAGCCTTTCAGTACCTTTGAGTGGTATCCTTTTCGCCAGCTCTATTGCGGCCCACCGGGGATATAACTATGTTAAGGCATACGGCGGCTGTCGAACCGATCTACCCGTACAGTGCCTGGGAAGTCATCGAAAACGAATTCAAGATCGAGAACAACTATCGCAACGAGACGATCTTTGCGCTCGGCAACGGCTACATCGGGATGCGCGGCAACTTCGAGGAAGGGTACAGCGGGCCAGCCAGAACGGGCCTGGAAGGAACATACCTGAACGGCTTTTACGAAAGCGAGGTCATCAAATACCCGGAGGTGGCCTATGGCTTCGCGGAGAGAAGCCAGACCATGCTTAACGTCACCAACGGCAAGGTCATCAGGCTGATCGTGGAAGATGAACCATTTGACATGCTGCGCGGCGAGTGTCGGGCCTACCAGCGCACTCTGAGCCTGCGGTACGGCTTGCTCGAACGCAAGCTGATCTGGCGTTCGCCGCAGGGCCGCGAAGTCGAAATTGAGATTACGCGGCTGGTGTCGCTGGCAAATAAGCACCTGGCCGCCATTCACTACGTCGTCACGCCGCTCAATTTCTCCGGCAGGATCGCGCTGCTTTCGGCGCTGGACGGCGATGTAACGAACCTGGCATCCGAGAATGACCCGCGCCTGGGCAGCGGACTGCATGGCCGGGCGCTTCTGGTCGAGGACCACGTCATCGACGGGAGTTTCGGGGCGCTTCTTCAGCGCACAAAAAGCACGCGGTTCTTGCTGGCCTGTGCGATGGCGCACGACATCGAAACCGAAGGGCAATTCACAACGGAGTCGGCTTCCGAAGCCCTGGGCGTGACCCTCACCTATCATGTCGATGCGCAGCAGGGCAAAGCGATCCGGCTGTCGAAGTACCTGGCCTACGTCACGTCCAGGGACTATGCGGAACAGGATGTATTGAACACGGCCAGGGAGGTGGTGACGAGCGGCAGGGCGCGCGGCTTTGCAGCGTTGCGACAGGAGCAGGCCGACTTCCTGGCGCACTTCTGGGAACGCGCTGACGTGGAGATCAAAGGCGATGTTGCCATCCAGCAGGGCATCCGTTTCAACATGTTTCACCTGCTGCAATCGGTGGGGCGCGACGGCAAAACCAACATCGCCGCAAAGGGCCTGACGGGTGAAGGTTACGAGGGGCACTACTTCTGGGACACGGAGATGTACGTTGCCCCGTTCTTCCTGTACAACAGCCCGGACATCACCCGCAAACTCCTCGAATACCGTTACAGCATTCTGGACAAGGCGCGGCAGCGGGCGCGGCAGATGTCTCATCCAAAGGGCGCGCTCTTCCCCTGGCGAACCATCGACGGCGAGGAATGCTCGGCCTACTTCCCGGCAGGCACAGCACAGTACCACATCGATGCCGACATCGCCCACGCCATCAAAAAATACATGGAAGTGACCGAGGATACGGATTTCTTGGTCAAATACGGCGCGGAAATCCTTTTCGAGACGGCGCGGCTGTGGGCCAGCCTGGGCAGTTTTATCGAGGGCAAAGGTTTCTGCATCAACTGTGTAACCGGGCCGGACGAATACACTGCTCTGGTCGATAATAACTGCTACACCAACCTGATGGCGAGGGAAAACCTGCAATACGCCTACGACGTGGCGTTGTGGATGCAGCGTCAGGCCGGTGATGCCTACCGAAAACTGGCCGCCTCCATCTCGCTCGACGAGCAGGAATTAGTTCAGTGGAAACGAGCCGCCGACCACATGTACATCCCTTACGATGACCAGCGCCAGATTCACAAGCAGGACGATACGTTTCTTGAAAAAGCCATCTGGGATTTTGAACACACGCCCCCGGAAAATTATCCGCTGCTGATCCATTATCACCCGTTGGTCATCTACCGCTATCAGGTCTGCAAACAGGCCGACCTGGTACTGGCGATGTTCCTGCTCGGCCACAAGTTCACGCGGGAACAGATCAGGCGCAACTACGACTACTACGAAAAGGTCACGACGCACGACTCATCACTGTCCACATGCATCTTCAGCATTGTCGCCAGCGAGATCGGCTATCATGACCGTGCCTACGAGTATTTCATGAACACAGCCCGCATGGACCTGGACGATACGCACCACAACGTCAACGCGGGCATCCACGCTGCAAACATGGCCGGAACCTGGATGTGCCTGGTCAATGGCTTCGCCGGGATGCGCACCCACGGTGACGTGTTGAGTTTTCGCCCGGCGCTGCCGAAGGGCTGGCAGGAATACACCTTCAAGATCACCTATCGTGGCCGCCTGCTGCGTGTCACTGTCAGCAAGGCAAGCGTGACCTATGAGCTGGTGAAAGGCGACAACCTGGCCTTTGTTCACGACGACCAACCGCTGATCCTGTCCCGACAGGGAGAGGTCATCGACTGCGCCCGAAGCGACCCTGCACCGAACTGACTGAGGAGAAATCTGTGCCGAAGGCCTTTGTGTTTGACCTGGACGGTGTGATCACAGACACCGCCGAATTTCATTACCGCGCCTGGAAACGCCTGGCCGACGAGGAGGGCATCCCTTTCACGCGCGAGGATAATGAGCAGTTGCGCGGCGTCTCGCGCAGGCAAAGCCTGCTGCTATTGCTCAAAGGGCGTGTTCTGCCGGACGACCAGATGGAAGCGTTGATGGCGCGCAAAAACGACTATTACCGCGCCTATCTGAGCGAGATTACGCCGCGCGATCTGCTGCCCGGTGTCGGTGCGTTCTTACGGGAGGCGCGCGCCTGCGGCTTCAAGCTCGGCCTCGCCTCGGCCAGCAAGAATGCCAGAGACGTGATCGTCAAACTGGGCATCGCCGACCTGATGGACGCCATTGGGGACGGTTACAGCGTCAGCAACCCCAAGCCTGCCCCTGACCTGTTCATCTGGGTAGCGGGCCGTCTGGACGTGCCGCCCGCGCAAACCGTCGTTTTCGAGGATGCCGAGGCCGGCATCGAGGCTGCCCTGGCGGGTGGGATGTATGCGGTGGGGCTTGGCCCGCCCAGCCGCGTTGGCAAGGCGCATCTTGTCCTGCCGAACCTGGATGGCGTGACCGTTTCCGCTGTCCTCAATGCACTGCCGGAAAAGCCGTGAATGTCACCCCTGATCGCGCTGCTCACCGATTTCGGCACAAGTGACCCCTACGTCGGCGTGATGAAGGGCGTGATCGCTGCCCGCTGCCCGCAGGCTGTCACGATTGACATCACCCACGAAGTCAGCCCGCAGAACGTCCGGCAGGCCGCCTACTTGCTGCGCTCTGCCTATCGTTATTTCCCGGCGCATAGCGTGTTCCTGGTGGTCGTCGATCCGGGGGTGGGCACGGCTCGCCGCCCCATCGCTATTCAGACCTCGCATGGCCTGTACGTCGGCCCGGACAACGGTGTATTCAGTGCCGTGCTCGAGGAGGTCGATGGCTGGCAGGCTGTCGTACTTCGGCAGCCGAAGCGCCTGAGTGCGACGTTTCACGGACGTGATGTATTTGCCCCTGCCGCCGCCGATCTGGCCTGTGGGCATGCGCTGAACGAAATGGGGACACCGCTCACCGATCTGGAACAGATCGAGTGGCGGCGTATCGAGCAATACGAGCCAGAAGTGATGATCGGAGAAGTCATCCACATCGATCACTTCGGAAATGTGGTGACCAGCCTGGGACCGTTTGAATGGCGGGACGCGGGCCGCAGAGCGGTCTTGCATGGGAGACCCGACCAGCCACAACTCGCCGTTGACGCGCTGACCGCGCAGGTGGAGTTTGCCGGGAGGCAGCTTTCCCCGATCCGGGCCACCTATGGTGAGACCCAGCCAGGCGACCTGCTGGCCCTGATCAACAGCGATCAACAGTTGGAAATTGCCGTCAACCAGGGCCATGCCGCGCGCCTGCTCGGTGCAAAACTGGGGGACACCGTGCGGCTCCGTTTCTGACCAGGGGAGTTCTAGCCTATGGAACAATTCGTCATTGAGGGCGGCCACAAACTGAACGGCGAGATCGAGGCCAGTGGCAACAAAAACGCGGCCCTGAAAGTGATCGCGGCTTGCCTGCTCACCGATGAACCGGTTACGCTCCACAATGTCCCGGACATTGCCGACGTGCGCATCATGTGCGACATCGTGCGCGGCCTGGGGGCCAGCGTCGAGCGAGAACCAGACGGCGCGCTGCGTGTCCACGCCGGACAGGTGACGACCCACCGCGTCGATCCAAAGCTGGCACAGCAGGTACGGGCCTCGATTGTGCTGGCCGGGCCGATGCTGGCGCGACATGGGCGGCTGGAGTTGGCCGCGCCCGGCGGCGACGTGATCGGCCACCGGCGGCTGGATACGCATTTCCTGGCATTGCAGCGGCTTGGCGCCTCCGTTGAACTGACGGATCGCTTCGACCTGCGCGCTGACAGGCTGACCGGGGCGGACATCCTCCTTGACGAGGCCAGCGTCACGGCGACAGAAAACGCGATCATGGCGGCGGTGCTTGCGAAAGGCACGACCACCATCCGCAATGCGGCCTCCGAGCCGCATGTACAAGACCTGTGCCAGATGCTGAACAGCCTGGGCGCGCAGATTGACGGCATTGGCTCGAACCGCCTGATCATTCAGGGCGTCGAACGACTGCACGGCGGCGAGTTTCGTATCGGTGCGGATTACATGGAAGTGGGTAGTTTCATCGGCGCGGCGGCGGTCACCGGCGGCGAAATCCGCATCCGCAACGCCGACCCGCAGCACATGGACATGATCGCGTTGATCTTCCGGCGGATCGGCGTGACCTGGCAGACCGAAGGGGCGGACATCCTTGTTCCTCGCTCGCAGGCATTGGCTATCGTGCCCGACCTGGGCAAGCGCATCCCGGTCATCCGCCCTCAGCCCTGGCCGGGCTTTCCCACCGACCTGATGAGCACAACGCTCCTGGTTGCCACACAGGCCGCCGGTGCAGTCATGTTCCACGAGTGGATGTACGACGGGCGACTGTTCTTCACCGACAAGCTGGTGAGCATGGGGGCGCGCATCGTGCTCTGCGATCCGCACCGCGCACTTGTCCAGGGGCCGACGGCGCTGCACGGCAATGTGACCATCACCAGCCCGGACATCCGGGCCGGGATGACGCTGCTGCTGGCGGCGCTGTGCGCGCATGGCGAAACGGTGATCCGCAACATCCGGCAGATTGACCGGGGCTACGAGAAAGTCGAGGACAAGCTGAGGGCGCTCGGCGCGAAGATCGAGCGCGTGCCCGTGCCGGAAGGGGCGTGAGAAACGCCAGCCTCTACGCCCATTGACCCCTTGTGAATTTTCACCCAATTCTTACCTCGCGGTGTCCATTTCGTGACCGCGCCCCCGTTGACTATACCGCCAAGCGGTGCTATAGTGTAAACGCTTTGCTGGCGATTTATAAAGGTTGTATGGACGACTACCCTAGTTCTAAACGGTGCCCCGCCCTCCTGACCGAGGGAGGTTCGCCTGCACAGCACGGAGGGACCCTCACTCTCTGACGTAGCCACCCCATGATGATGGGAACCGCTGCTGTTGTATTCCAGGCCCCCCGCGCTTCGCAGGGGGCTTTTTTCGTCACGACGTGGCGGGAATATAACGGAAAGGCGGTTTGCCCATGAATGCTGTACGCCGCAGTATCCTCGGTACAGCGCAGCCCGGCGGGCGTCTCCTGGGGGCCGGAGACATCCTGATCATTATCGGGTTGGCTGTCCTCATTTATGCCCTGCTCCGGCTGGCAATCCCGTATCCGGCGCCGGTGATCGGGCCGGAAATCAACCTGTCCACATCGGCGCTGCCCTGGTACGCGCTGCTCTCGCTGACGCGCATGGCAGTAGCCTACTTTCTATCGCTGTCGTTCTCGCTGGTCTACGGCTACGTCGCCGCGCGCAACCAGGCAGCCGAACGTGTCCTGATGCCGATCCTGGACGTGCTCCAATCCGTCCCGATCTTATCGTTCCTGCCAGTAGTAGCGCTGTCATTGACGGCCATTCTGCCGCAGGGCCTCGCGGTGGAAATGGCCGCTGTCGTGCTGATCTTTACCAGCCAGGCGTGGAATCTGACGTTCAGTTTTTACCAGTCCGTGCGCACCGTACCCGGCGACCTGCAGGAAGCCGCGCAAATCTTCCGCCTGAACTGGTGGTACCGTTTGCGGCATATGGAACTGCCGTTCGCCGCGCTTGGCCTGCTGTGGAACAGCGTCATGTCCTGGGCAGGTGGCTGGTTCTTCCTGATGGCGGCGGAAACGTTCAAGGTCGGGGATCGAGACTTCCGCTTGCCGGGCCTCGGTTCCTACCTGCAAAAGGCGGCCAATAGCGGCAATACGTCGGCTATTATATTCGGCGTTCTCACGCTGGTGCTGCTGGTTGTCCTTCTCGATCAGTTGGTCTGGCGGCCTTTGCTGGCCTGGGCTGAAAAGTTCAAGATTGAATTGGTCGAGAACGACAACCCGCCGACCTCGTGGTTCTTCGATCTCTTAGGTCATTCGCGCCTGGCGACAGCGCTGACCAGCAGCGTGATTGTTCCCTCAATCAGATGGCTGGATGCGCGACTTGGCGGCCCGATGAAAACTGAAACCGGCCCTCAAGACATGCAAACCAGCGCCCTCTGGCGCAGGATACTGCGCCTGGGCCTGACGTTCCTCGTCGGGCTGGCGATTGTGTATGGCGGCGTGCGGGCCACGCAAGTGCTTACCACGCTGACGCTACAAGAATGGGGACACATCTTCGTCGCTGCGCTCTTCACCGGGCTGCGCGTCGCGGCGGCGCTCATCATCGCACTCTTGTGGACAATTCCGGTGGGGGTTGCTATCGGCACGAATCCCAGGCTGGCGCAGCTTTTGCAGCCCATCGTGCAAATCCTGGCCTCGATCCCGGCCACAGCGCTCTTTCCGATCATCCTGCTGCTGCTGGTCGATTTACCCTTTGGCCTGAATTCCGCCGCTATCCTGCTCATGCTGCTCGGCACGCAGTGGTACGTGCTCTTCAACGTCATTGCTGGCGCATCGGCGATGCCGCAAGATTTGAAGGATATTGCCAGCATGTTCAAGATCAAAGGGTGGGCGCGCTGGCGGACGCTGATTCTGCCCGCCCTGTTCCCCTACCTGATTACCGGACTGATCACGGCGGGCGGTGGGGCCTGGAATGCCAGTATCGTCGCCGAGTACACCGAGTTCAATGCGCGCGCCTACTCCGTCACCGGCCTCGGCGCGATCATCAGCCAGGCGGCAGCCAGTGCAGATTACGATCTGCTGCTGGCTGGCACGCTGACAATGATCGTGGTTGTGCTGCTGATTAACCGCTTTTTCTGGCGACGCCTGTACCGCGTGGCCGAGGAAAAATACCGAATGGATTGAGCGTGATGAAAGGAAACACAAGAATGGCAGTCGTAACCCGGAACGGAAATCATGCTGGGGAAGAATTGGTTCGGCTCTCGCACGTAAACAAAACCTATGGTCGCGGCGAACGCGCTACCGAAGCCTTGCAGGACATTAATCTGACCATCAAGACGGGCGAATTTGTGACCTTGCTTGGACCGTCCGGCTGTGGCAAATCGACCATTTTGCGCATCATCGCCGGGCTGATCCCGGCCAGCAGTGGCGAAGTGCTGTACCGGGGCAAGCCGCTGCGCGGCGTCAACCCCCACACCACCATTGTCTTTCAGGCGTTCGCACTATTCCCCTGGCTGACAGTGCAGGAAAATGTGGAGGTCGCGCTCAAGCCACTCGGCATCCCCCCCCTGGAACGTACCAAACGCGCCTTGGCGCTGCTGGATCGGGTCGGCCTGGATGGGTTTGAGACGGCTTATCCACGCGAACTCTCCGGCGGGATGCGTCAGAAAGTCGGTTTTGCTCGTGCGATGGCCGTCGAGCCTGAACTGTTGTGCCTGGACGAGCCTTTCTCGGCCCTGGACGTTCTCTCGGCGGAAAGTCTGCGCAATGAATTGATGGAACTCTGGACAAGCGGGGCGATCCCGACCAAAGCCATCCTGATGGTTAGCCATTACATTGAAGAAGCGGTCTTCATGACGGATCGCATGATCGTTATGGAAAAGAATCCCGGCCACATTATCGCGGATATTCCGGTCAACCTGCCCCATCCGCGCCACCGCAAGGAGCGCCCGTTCCTGCAACTGGTGGACCAGGTGTATGGCCTGATCGCGGGCAAGACACAGACCGAAGCGGAGGAGCTTGGCTCTATGCCTGGCGAAGCGGGCCGCACCCGCCCACTGCCGCACGCGCCGATCAGCGCCATCTCCGGCTTGCTGGAGCGCGTCAACGAGGAGGTGGCAGACCGGATCGACTTGTACCGACTGGCCGAGTCACTGCAAGAATCACTGAACGACCTGCTGCCCTCTATTGAAGCGGCAGAAATGCTCGGTTTCGCTGTGGTTGAAGCAGGCGACATGATGCTGACGCCGCTCGGTCAGGCCTTCGCCGAAGCGAGCATCCAGGCCCGCAAAGAAATCTTTGCAACACGCATCCGGCGCGTTCCGATCATCCGCTGGATTCAGAACATGATCAATGCCGCCCCCGATCATCGTATCAATTGGGACGTGTTTCAGGCAGCACTTTCGCTGGAATTTCCGCCCGATGAAGCCGAGCGCCAGATGGAGACAGCGGTCAACTGGGGCCGCTACGCCGAATTGTTTTACTTTGACGATGACGAAGATGTGCTGTTCCTTGAGCACGAACCAGTCCTTGCCGGTAGTCCGGTGGCAGTTGCCGAAGGCCCGGAGCCGGAACCATCCAAGCCAGACAAAGAATAGGCTTCCTTGCCCTCTCTCTGCAAGCAGAGAGGGGCATGAGATGAGGTCAAAGTCACGTTTGTCATGCAGCCTATCAGCAGCACTGCCACACCTACGACATTAGGAGCGGACACCAACCTGGCCGACGGTGTGTCCGTGCCCTGGATAGTCAACTGATCGAGGCATTGGCAGGTGGATGAGGTCTCACCGGTAGACCTCATCCTGAGTGAGTGGGATTCGGTATTCAGGCACGAGGGTGATGCTGTTGATGGCAACCTGGGGTGCTCTCCGCCGGAGAACGCCCGTCATGTCTCAAACGGCCATGTTGGGTTCTTGATACTGACCTCAATTCGTCGTAGAATTAAGAAAGTAGAATCCCCACACATTGAAATGGCTCGTTCGGGGATTTTGGGAAGTGAAAATGGGCCGAATTTGCGCCCTTTACGGCCAGCTTTGGCGAAGTTAATGAAGACTGTTGACGAGATAAATGGTTGAAAAGTCCTTCGCTCTAGCGCTGATGACCATTCGGCAATCGCATGAATGTGGTACGGTCTGATTGGTTGGTCGTCAGGATACCCAGGAGTGTCTGCCGATGATTGCTCGCCAGAGTTTATCATTACAAGCGTCTGTAGCAATTCCCGAAGGAGGTGATGAGTAACAACCTCATACCACAGCGCATATAGTTTCCTGACTTTGCGACCTAAGATCTTTATGGAGGCACATCGCAGTGAATAAACGAGTCATTGTATTGATGCTTGTCCTTGTTCTGGTTGCGTTGATGAGCCGCTCCACGGCCAGTATCGCAACCGCACAAGGCAAACAGATTGTCTACAATTCTTACAACGGCGACCCTACACCCAGGGCATTTGACGAGAAACTCGTCAAAATGTGGAATGACAAGAATCCGGACATGCCTGTCCAACTGAACATCGTCGCTCACGAAGACTTCAAGCAAGCGATCCGCACTTACCTGGTTGCCGATCCAGCTCCCGATATCCTGACCTGGTTCGCCGGCAACCGCGCCCGATTCTTTATCAACAAAGGGCTGATTGCGGACATCAGCGACCTATGGCAGAGCGAAGGATGGGATAAGGTCTATCCGCCTGCGATCAAAGGGCTGGGGACCGTCGGTGACAAACAGTACTTCCTGACCAACAGTTATTACTGGTGGGCACTGTATTTCCGTCCATCAATCCTGAAAGCCAATGGCCTTGAGGCGCCCAAAACCTGGGACGACTTGATGAAGGCGTGTGACACCCTGAGTGCCAAGGGCGTCACGCCCATCGCAATCGGCACCAAGTTTGTCTGGCCTGCGGCAGCCTGGTTCGACTATATCAACATGCGCTTGAACGGGCCGGAGTTTCACATCAACCTGATGGACCTCAAAGAAAAGTATACCGACCCGAGAGTCAAAGCTGTCTTCATGAAGTGGAAGGAGATGTTTGACCACAAGTGCTATATGAAGGATTCAGCAGCCTACGACTGGAACGACGCTGTGACCCCGCTCGTGAAAGGCGAAGCTGCCATGTATTTTATGGGCGGCTTTATTACCGATACGTGGGACCCGGCGACCAAGGACAAGCCCGATCTTCAGAAAGATCTGGACTTTGTGCGCTTCCCGATTATCGACCCGAAGCAGAAGATCGGTGAGGATGCTCCCGCTGACGGCTGGTTCATATCCGCCAAGGCGGCAAATCCGGAAGGAGCAAAGAAGTTCCTGGCCTGGCTTGGCTCCAAGGAAGTCCAGCAGATGTTCGCCGATGATCTGAAGCGCATTCCGGCGCGCAACGACGTTTCGCTGGAGAAATTCACTGACGCTCAGAAGAAAGGCATCGATCTGCTTCAGAAGTCAGATGTCCTGGCGCAGTTCTATGATCGTGACACCACACCCGAAATGTACGAGAAAGGTTTCAACGGCTTTGCTTCGTTCTTCGCCGACCCATCGGAGAAGAACATAGATGCAATCCTGAAAGACCTGGAGGACACACGGGCGCGTCTGGCCGCTGAAGAGGCCAAATAGCGGGTGACTGATGTAAGATAACGATGCGCGGACAGGACCTCTGTCCGCGCATCGTTTCTTTGCGACAATTACTGTGTGATAGCGGTATAGAATCGCCCAATCGCACCAGAGATAGGGCCAGCTTCGCCCTATCTGATGCGACAAATAGAGCAGAAATACGGGTTTGACGTATGGCAACAACCTATCCGTTAGCCGCCAGCACGCGCCCTGGCTTCCGGCGACGTATTCAGTGGGCACCCATCCTGTTCCTGGCACTGCCGCTCGCTTTGTATTTTGTCTGGATCATCGGGCCAATGTTTGCGACGGGCTATATTGCTCTGACCAACTGGGATGGCATCAGCACTGCAAAGTTCGTCGGCCTCTCGAACTTTGATTGGTTGTTCAAGAATGACGAATTTTGGATGGCGCTGGGCAATAACATCAAATGGTTAGTGACCTTCATCCTCGTCCCGACTGTCATGGGGTTGGGCCTGGCGATGATCTTCAATAGCGATTTCCCCGGCAGCCGCTGGTTCAAAATCGCATTCTATTCGCCGCTGGTTATTTCCCCGGCCGTGGTCGCCTTGATCTGGGAGTCGATTTACCGCCCCACCGATGGGTTGATCAATTCATTGCTGCGTGGTATTGGGGTTGCTGAGCCCCCTGGCTGGCTGGCTGATCGCAGCCTGGTGTTGTGGTGCATTATCGCCGCAGCCACCTGGCGGCAGGTTGGCTACATCATGATCCTGTACCTGGCAGGTCTCAAGAACCTGGACGTTACGCTGCTCGAAGCGGCAACGGTGGATGGCGCCAACGGCTGGGAGCGCTTCCGGCACGTGATTTTCCCGCTGCTGGGGCCGGTCACGGTAGTCGTCGTGGTCATCTCTGTGATCGACTCCTTGCGGTCATTTGATATGGTTGCAATTATGACCAAAGGCGGCCCGGCAGGCTCCAGCCAGGTGCTGGCGAACTTCATGTACATGAGAGCTTTCAACGACTATCGCATGGGTTATGCAGCCGCGACGGCCCTCGTCTTGCTGGCCCTTATGTTGTGTATCGTTATCCCTTACCTGATTCGCGTCGCCCGCACCGAGCTGGAATATTAAATCTGGAGAGATCACATGGCAACGACCACACAGAGTGTCTCCCTTGCTGCAGCTCCGGCAGCCGCACAGGTCAAGAGGAGGAGTCGTCCCTTTCGCAGTGCCATCTCTCTTCTGCTGATGATAGCGCTCACGCTGTTCTGGCTCATCCCGATGTTCGGCGCGCTGTATACGTCGATCCGCACGCAGGGTGATATTACGGCCAATGGCTTCTGGTCGCTTCCGAGAGAGATCGCCTTCGACAACTTCAAGGCCGCCTGGGATATGGGGCGCGTGGGCACTTACCTGGGGAACAGCTTCATTATCACAATTCCATCGCTGATCGGCACGCTCTTTCTATCGTCGCTGGCTGCCTTCGCCCTGGCACGTTACAAGTTCCGAGGCAATTTGCTGCTGTACTTTATGTTTGTCGCCGGAACGATGCTACCGTTCCAGATCCTGATGCTGCCAGTATTTTACCTGAGCAATGTGCTCAAACTGTATAACCAGTACAGCGCGCTGATTCTCATCCACACTGCCTTCCAGTTAGGCTTTTGTACGTTCGTGCTGCGCAATTTTATGCGGACGGTTCCCACCGAGATCCTAGAAGCAGCGCGCATCGATGGCGCTGGAGAGTTCCGGCTGTACTGGCAGATCATGATGCCGCTCAGTCTCTCCGCGCTGGCGGCATTGGGAACCCTCGAATTCACCTGGATTTTCAACGACTACCTGTGGGCGATTGTTCTCCTGAGCGATGCTGCGAAGAAACCTGCTACCGCTGGTCTTGCAACACTCCGAGGCCAGTACATCACCAATTGGCCGATTGTCGTGGCAGGCGCGCTGCTGGCAACACTGCCAACCGTGTTGGTTTTCACCTTCCTACAACGATATTTCATCCAGGGTCTGACACTCGGCTCAGGGAAATAGCCGTTGAGATTGGGGTTCTGAACGGCTGCACCAGCACGGATATAGACCTTTGAGACCCAGGCGAGGTACTATCGCTTGCCGTGCGGCTGCGGCCTGAGCGTAAGTTGCCAACTGCTCACCCTTTGAAATCGGGAGACAGCTTCATGAAAGTGCTTGTGACAGGCGGCGCAGGTCACGTGGGCAAAGCCTCGACAGAGCGGCTCCTGCAACAGGGTTGGGACGTGCGCGTGATCGGGCTGGAGTCCGGCGTCGAGATTCCGGGGGCCGAGTTCGTGACCTGCGATATTTTGAACTACGACGACCTCCGCAGGCAGATGCAGGGCTGTCAGGCTGTCGTGCATCTGGCGGCCATTCGCGGGCCGCAGTTAGCGCCGGGCCACCGCGTTTTTGAGGTTAACGTGGCGGGCACGTTCAAAGTCTTTGAGGCGGCGGCGGCTTCCGGCATCCATCGTGTGGTACAGGCCGGTTCGATCAATGCATTGGGCTGCGCCTACAGCATCACCGACATCTCGCCGCAGTACTTCCCGATAGACGAACGCCACCCATCGCTGACCAACGATCCCTATGCATTTTCAAAGGAAATGATCGAGAACGTCGCCCGATACTACTGGCGGCGGGAGGGCATTTCCAGTGTGACGCTGCGCTTCCCCTGGGTTTACCAGCAAGGCTACGCGGAGAGCGACACTTTTCGATTCTGGTTCGACAGCGGGCGTAAGGTGATGGACGAACTGGCAGCGCTACCCGAAAGTGAGCGACAGGCGAAATTGGCCGACGCCAGGCGGCGCGCCCTTGAGTATCGGCGGCAGCGCCCGCTAGAGTTTAACGGAGCAATTCCACAGTCGCCGCAAAGAGAATTGATAGACGATCAACTCTGGTTTGCCTACGCGATGGACCGCTTCAACTTCTGGGCATTCCTGGATGAACGTGACGCGGCTCAAGCCTTCGAAAAAGCGCTCACGGCCAGCTACGACGGCGCACACGTGCTGTTCGCCAACGACCCTCACAACTGGCTTGACTACGATTCAAAGACTCTCGTGCGTTTCTTCTATCCCGAAGTCGAGGAGACCAAGATCACGTTGTCCGGTTCAGCGGCCCTGATCAGCATTGACCAGGCGCGCCAGTTAGTTGGCTTTGAGCCGGAATATTCGCCTATCAGATCGTCTCAGGAGCGCAAACCATGATGCGAATCGCCGAAATCCTGCCACCGCAGCGTACACCGCTCTGGACGCTGGTCAAACAATGCGGCATCGAGGACGTGGTGGGTACGATGGATTTTAGCCGAGGACTGGATGTCTACAAGGACGATCTGCCCTGGGGCTACCACTCATTGGTACGGCTCAAAACTGCCTACGAAAACGCCGGCTTCAACCTGGCGGTGCTCGAAAGCCGCCCGCCGCTGAATAAGGCGAAGTTGGGCCTGCCGGGCCGCGACGAGGAAATTGAGACGGCCTGCGACCTGATCCGGAATATGGGCGCGTTGGGTATCCCCGTCTGGTGCTACGAGTGGATGCCTGTCTTTAACTGGATGCGAACGTCCGTGAGCGTTCCTTCGCGCGGCGGCGCGCTGGTCACTGGCTATAACCATGCCCTCATGAAAGACGCGCCGCTGACCGAATACGGCGTGGTGACCGAAGAACAACTGTGGGACAACCTGCGCTACTTCCTGGAAAGAGTGGTTCCGGTGGCGGAAAAGGCCAACGTCAAGCTGGCGATGCATCCCGACGACCCGCCGCTGTCGCCGATACGCGGCCTGGGGCGCATCATGCGCAGTGTCGAGAACTTCCAGCGCCTGCTCGACCTTGTACCAAGCGAGGTGAACGGCATTACGTTGTGCCAGGGCAATTTCGCGCTCATGACCGACGATCTGCCTGCCGTCATTCGCCACTTCGGACAGCAAGGCCAAATCTTCTTTGTGCACATGCGCGACGTGCGGGGTACACCGGACAACTTTGTCGAAACCTTCCACGACGACGGGCAAACCGACATGCTGGCCTGTATGCGCGCCTACCGTGACGTCGGCTTTGAAGGCGTCTGCCGACCCGATCACGTCCCCACGATGGAGGGTGATAGCAACGAAAATGCGGGCTATTCGTCCATCGGACGTTTGTTTGCCATCGGCTATTTGAAGGGTCTGCGCCAGGCCGTTTATGCGGATTGATCGGTTACCAATCACGGGTGGCTACCCGATTATTCTGCATTCGACTCGAAGGGGCGCACGCCCACATCCTGTTTTGACCGCCGAATCTGCGCCAGCGCTTCCTCGAAATGCGCCAGGCTGACCGCCGCCTCGCCCTGTTCGACGGCAGCCGCCGCTGCCAGAATCACAGCGTTCAGGACATCACCGCCGCTCAGTCCGGCGCTGCGGCTGGCAAGCGCCTCCGGCGTCACGTCGGGCTGGCGGGGCATCTGCGCCGGCAAATGGTAGGCCCACAGCCGGATGAGGGCGGCCTCGTCGGGCAGCGGAAAATGCACATGCGCCAGGATGCGCCGGACGAACGCCGGGTCATAATTTGAGGCCAGGTTGGTCGCAAACAGGACGACACCTTCAAACGAATCAAGCTGCAAGAGCAGGGTGCTCCGCGACACATTCACGCCGTAGTCCGCCGCCTGAGTGATGTTGGTGGCACGGCGGCTGAGGACCGAGTCCGCCTCGTCGAAGAAAAGTACTGCCGAGGCTTCCCGTGCCGCAGCAAAGGCCGCGACAATGTTCTTGGGTGTGTCGCCCACGAAACGCGATTCGATGGCGGCGTAATCGATGCGGATGATCGGACTTTGCAGGTATTCCGCGATGCCCTCTGCCGCGAAGCTCTTGCCAGTGCCGGGCGGTCCGTACAGGTTAATGGCGACGCTGCGCCCTTCGGGGTGGATCGTTTCCAGGCCCCAATCGTGATACAGCTTGTCGTGGTACTGGATTTTGGCGAGCGCCGTTCGCAACTGCCGCTCGGTGGCCGCACTCAAGACCAGATCGGAAAGGCGACGGCGCGGCGCTTCTGGTTTGAAGATCGACAGGCGCGCGCTCAGGTCTTCCGGCTGGTCGGCGCGATGATCGCCGTTATTCTGGTCTTTTTGCGCACCAGGACGCCAATCGATGGGCATATCACGAACTCACCGATCCATTGGACAGATCGTAGGTCAGCGATTGCCCCGCGTCCAGCCGGGCTAAAACGTCCGCGGGAAGCGCCTGTGGCTCGATGGACCGTACCTCCTCCGCTGTGACCACCTGCGCTGTCTGGTTTTCCCTGAACAGGGCACGTCCGGTGGCGATCACCAGCCGTTGGCCGTTGACGATGACACGATCCAGGATCACCAGTGCGCTTTGCAGGGTGTGGGTGTATTTTCCTAACCTGTCCTGCGCGCGGTGAATGACTTCGGCCATCCAGTTTTGCAGCATCGCCCAGAAGACAAACAGTACACCCAGCACCAATCCCGCCGTTGCCAGCGCCAGAATCGGCCCCAATGCCATACTTCTCTCCGCTCTCTAGCTCAAGCTCAGTGCAGTCAACGCGGGATCGCGTACCCAAGTGTCACCGGCTGGCGCGCCCGAATCAGCCGTTCGCGCACGTCGTCGGGAATTTCTTGCCAGCTAATTTCACGCTCGGCCCGCCAGCGCAGGATTTGCGGCACGCTGCCGTTGGTCTGCCGGGGAGCCAGGTAGGCTTCCACTTCAAGATACTGCTTGCCGTCGCGCTGCGAGAACGTCACTTTGGCGTCGATGATGGTGTCGTGGATGAGCTTCGCCACCGCTGGATATCGATCTGCTTCGCCAAGCAGCACCTTTGTGGCCGTGTCAACATCGATCTCGGCGCGCGTCTGGTTCAGCCAGCGGGCCATGTTTTCGGACACCCAGCTATCGACGTACTCCTGGTAATACTGGTCAAGCGGTTTAATGGCCCGGCGCATTTCCCGCCTGCCAATACCGAAAAAGCGCAGCACAAGCTGCATTGCCAGCCGGACAATCGAGCCGAGGCAGCCCAGGCGCTCGGTAGGTTCCTCACGCTGTGCATTCCTGCTCATTGGCTTACTCCTTCAGCTTGAGTTCCATCTCGACGGACGCAGCGTGCCGACGGATAAACTTCTCGCGCACTTCGTCCGGGAGTTCGTGCCAGGGGACAACCTCGGCAGCTTCCAACTCGATAATTTTCCCGCCGTCGCTGCGCAGCTCGGCCCGCACCACTTTCTCGTGTTCGCGCCCGCCGCGCAGCTCGCGGAACAGGATACGCGCCCGCACCAACCGCGCCTGCACCATCGTCAGCGCCCGCTGGACGAGCACCACCGAGCGATCTGCCGCCGCCAGGATGAGTAAGAAGGCATCGCGCAGTTCCTTGCCAAACAGTTCATCCAGCCAGTTCGCCAGGTGCTGGTTGGCCCAGGTGACGATCTGTTGCCAGAA
>JAJPHV010000110.1 GCA_021325095.1 Chloroflexota bacterium
CATGGGAACGCCGGCGATGCCCCACTCCTGCTGCGGCGTTTCCTGGATGATGGTATAGACGAACGGACGCACCACTTCGCCCAGGATGTCCACAAACGTGTCCGTCAAGCGGATAATCAATTCGCGCTTCTGCTCGGGCGTCGCCACCACGTCCTTAATGAACTGCACGGTAATGATAGGCATAGGACTACTATCCTCCGACCTGCGTCAGGTAATTGAATCGAAACGAATCGAACGAAATGCAGCAGTAACCGGAAATTACCGCCGGGCAACATAATGCTTGAGGGTGAGGCGCGATCCTCTAAAGGGTTTACGCCTCACCCTCAACCGATCAAAGATTTCAGATTCGAGCCGACCAGAAGTGGTCGTACTGGTCTGTACCGTCGCCGAAGATGCCACCCTTGCCCGCAATGACCTTGCCATTGCGCCAGCGCAGCACGTGGGCAACGTCGATGTCCAGCTTGATGTCCGGGTTCCCGGCGCGGTGTCCCCGGTTGCGGGTCACGTCGGTGGAGTAATCGTTGTTGACCATGATGGTGATGGTCTGCATGTTGAAGCTGCCACCGGAGAGCTCGCCCACGCGCCCCATGAAGGCCAGGAACGCATCCAGGCCGTGATACCAGCCCGACAGCGGATTGTGGCCGGGCACAAGCCAGACCATGTTCTCATCCCAATACTTCGCCACTTCTTCGCGCTTGCCCGTCGCCAGCGCCTTATATGCATTTTCCACCAGTTCACATGTTACATGAGCCATGTCGCCCTTCCCTCCACACAGTTTGTGCCGCTAGTTCGTTTACCGAATTACTTTGCCAGCCGATCCGGAATACCCTTGAGCTTGAAACGGCCCCAGAAGAAGCGATCAGCAGCTATCGGGTCGCCGTTGTGTACCTGTACGTTGTAGATCTTGCCATCTTTGAATTCGTAGGTCGTGCAGGTCGGGAACTCGTATTTGATCCCTTCGGCCTCGCCGTGTCCAAGATGTTTCTCGACGATCCAACCATTGTCCAATTCGCCCACGTGCACGTTGTCAACCGTGATACCGGCCTGGTACAGTTCCTTGAGGAAGGTGACAACCGTGTCGGCACCATGCATCGTGCCCGACATCGGATGGTGGCCGGGCATCACCCACGTAATGTCTGGGTGGAAGCACTCATTCTTGAGTCCATCCCACTTGGCTTCTGCAAAATACCCATAATACTTGAACAGCGTGTCCTTGTTGCTCATAGTAGTTACCCTTCGCTCCTGTGTGTTATATGTTGCCCCGTAGGCCGGGGCGTTGATGAGTTTGAGGTGCAAGACACAGTATAGGCGAACTCCAAACCCGCGCAAATCGGCTCATAAAGGAGCCGAACCTGGCCTGGGGTCGAGCTTGTCCACAACGTACTTAACGATCACAGGCTTGCCACTCTCCGGCGAACGCTTGACGAGCCAGGTCTGGTAAGCGTCGAACATGAGCCGCTCGCTTTTGGCAGCGGGCGGCTTCCACCGGCTGGCTTCCCAGATGACGCAGAGTTTGACATCGGCTTGCGAACCGTCAGGCGAAACCTTGATATTCAAGTCTTTCATGGTGTGGACTTCATCGAAGAAGATACGGATCACACCCTGGAACCAGAGTTCAAAATCCGCCCACCCGCGCAGCGTGGCCTCCGGGAAGACCATTTCCAGGCCCTGATCAGCCAGCATAGGCAGCATTTCGTACTCCGGCGCGTGAACGTCCAGTTTTTTGTACCAGGTGTTCACCATATCCCTGACTTCCGCTTCGGTCAGTGGTGCTAGACTGCTCAACTCTTCAAACCTCCTGTTAGGGTGCGTGTTAACTCTGCTGCGTCGGCGTGAAGCCCAGCAACCCCGTGAAGTGGTGCGTGGCCTTGCCATTGCGCAGCACAAAAGCGTCGTAGACGCGCGCTTCGCCCCCGGCAACCTGCACGGTGGCCTCAAAGAAAATCGTGTCCGCCGTCTCGGTAAACTTGTCGGTGGATTTCAATTTGATGAATCCCAGGCGCTGCATGTAGGCAACGAAGTGCTTGTGCAGCGCTTCCCGGCCCTTGTAGTTGAAGTCGAAGCCGATGATTTCAGCATCCTCGGCG
Organism: Chloroflexota bacterium; assembly: GCA_021325095.1. GTDB lineage: Bacteria > Chloroflexota > Anaerolineae > Aggregatilineales > UBA2796 > JAJPHV01. Next base: position 2,088 of record JAJPHV010000110.1, read on the forward strand.
TACTGGTTGGCGATCAAGCCATCCACATCATTTGCCTCAAGAAAGGCCACCTGCCTGTCGTAAAATGCTTTTCCCGGTGTTGTGGACATCGTATTCCTGTTCCTTGAGTGTGTGTCTGCGCAAATGCTGCTTGCCTCGCCCTTCCCGGCGTGACACAGGGAGGGCAAGGTGACGCTTAATAGACTTTGGCGCGCGTCGCCATTGCCGGTATCTTGCTCCCCGCGACCTCATTGGAGATAACCAGATCGATCAGGAATGGCCCATCGTGATCGAGCATCTGGCGGATAGCCGGGCCGATCTCTTCGGGCCGCTCCACCTTTGCCGCTTCGACGCCGAGGGCATTGGCAATCCCGGAGAAATTGATCACCGGATCGATCAGGTTAAACGAAGCCGGGAACTCATGCTCCTCGATGCCGCGTTCGCGCCAATACTGCAAGATGTTCTCTTTGAGCAGCATGTAGCTCTGGTTATTACAGATGATGAATTTCGCGCCGATGTTGTGGTGCGCTGCCGTCCAGAGGGCCTGGATGGTGTACATGCTGCCGCCGTCGCCACTGACTGAGATGACGGTCTTGTCGGGCCGGGCCAGTTTGATACCCAGTGCGCCAGGAATACCCAGGCCGAGCGAGCCGCCGCGAATCTGGAAAAAGTGATCGGGCAGTGTGGGCGGTAGATAGCGCGTCAGCGGCGGCGAGCTTTGCAGAGCGTCATCGAAGATGATCACGTCCTGCGGCACATGCTTCGCCAGCTCCTCGAAGAAGGCCGAGGCGTGCAGCGGCACGCTGTCGCGGACAGCCCGGTCTTTCTCGATCTGTGCCGCGCGGGCCTGTTCTTTGGCCTGGCCCAATGCCTGAATGCGCGCCCGCGCTTCGTCTTTCTGCCTGGCGCTCATCTGCGCATCCAGCGAGCGGGCCAGCGCCGCCAGCGTCGGCTTCGGATCGGCCACCAGGCCGAGCGTGATCGGAAAATTCTTGGCGATCTCGTAGGCATCCAGATCGATGTGGACGACCCTGGCATCTTTCGGCCACACGTCGGAGAGCGCCGGGAACACTTCGGGGAAAACGTAGGTCCCGACAATCAGGATGGCGTCGGCGTCGGCGGTGATCTTGTGGCTGGTCGAGCCGAACATGTGGCCCGTTGAACCCCTGTACAGCGGGTGCAGGTAGCTCATGTTCACTTCAGAGTTATCGACTCCCCACACCTCTGCGCCGAGCGCTTCGGCGACCTGCACCAATTCATCCTGTGCGTAGGAATAGGCAATGCCGTCACCCATCAGGATCAGCGGCTTCCTGGCTCCGATCAGCAGGCTGGCTGCCTGGTCGATCAGGTCTTGTTCGGGAAGTACGCGGGTCTGAGGGAAGCTGGTCGGAACCACATCCTCGTCATTGGGCGCATCGAGGATGTCCATCGGCAGCGAGACGAAAACCGGTCCCATTGGCGGAGTAGCAGCCATCTTGATAGCCCGGCGCAGCACGCGCAGCACCGACGATGGATCGACCACGCGCGTCGCCCATTTGGTGACAGGCTCGGCCATCGCTACCAGGTCGGCGTACATCTGTGCATCCATTGCGTCGTAACGAATGCCAGCTTCCCCCGCCACGACCACCAGGGGCGCATGGCCGCGCATAGCCTGGTACATCATGCCGATGCCGTTGCCCAGGCCCACCCCGGCGTGAAGCTGCACGACAGTGGGTTTCTTGGTGACGCGCGCGTGACCGTCGGCCATAGCGACAGCGATGGTCTCCTGTAAGGCCAGGATGTACTTCATCTCTGCAAAATCGTCTACGGCATCCAGGAAGCCCTGCTCGGACGTTCCGGGGTTGCCAAACATGAAGGTAATACCGTCCGCAAGAAACTGCTCGAACATTGCGTAGCGGCCAGTCCTGGTGGTCATAAGCAGATTTACACCCTCATCTAGCAAAGACAGTTAGATCGTGGCACGGCTGTGGCCGCGCCTGGTTGACTAAGGGCCAGCCGGGTGCATTTGCACCCGGCTGCTTCAAAAAGGCGATTTAACTTGAGACCATCTGCCCCTTCGAGCTACCAGCCGTAGCGGCGGCAGCCATTTTCCAGGACTTCGACCATCAACTCCCCGCACAGGCGCGAATCCTGTGTCGAGCGGCCTGTCAGGAACGGGTAATCCAGGATGGTCGAAAGTGTATGCCCGACACCGCCATGATACTGGCCGTCGGGGCCAGTTGCATCCCGTAGGATGTATTCCAGCGGGTAGAAGGGCGTCTTGAAGTTCAGGTTGGTTGTAATGAAACCTGTACCATCGTGCCAATCATACTCGCGGGCGTGGCCGGTCACGTGCTTGCCCCAGATAATGCTCTTGCGATCTGTCCAGTCGCGGGCAAAAGCCAGCGCCGTGACGGCGTAGCAGATGCAGCAAATCAGTTTGTTCTGTGCCAGAAAGCCCAGGATGATGTCGTGGACGCGCTGGTTGTTGACAATATCAACCATCGGGCCGCTGCCGCCGGGCATCAACAGCGCGTCGTACTGCTCCAGTTCCTTCCAGAGTTCGTCGCGCTTGTTGTAATAGGCTTCCAGTGCGTGGCCGAAATTCGGTGAATTGAAATAGGGCATTTCGGGGAACCACTTTTCGAGGTTAATGGGGTTGGCAAGCCGGTCTGACTCGTCGAGTTCCTTCGTTTTCCTGGCATAATACTCGTCGGTCACGACCTTGTGCAGGGGCGGATCCCAGAAGCCGACCTCCATGCTCGGCGGCAGCGCGCGTGGCTTCTTGCCTGTAGGCGTCACAAAGGTTGGCTCCCAGCCCTTCTCGTCGATGACATCGAGGGGGCCGACCAGTTCCTCACCCCAGTAACCCCACTCCGACAGAATGACCAAAATCTTGCGGCTCATAAATGTCTGGGCAAACTTCTTTCCTACCCGGCGTAGGAAACGAAAAAGCGCCCTTACTCCTTTCTGGTGCTAAGTTCTGATAATGCGGACGATGTGGCGCGATTCGCAGCAGTGCGCTAATCCGACACTGTATAGAGCTGGCTCCATGCCAGGCGGATACACGTCATTAATAGAGAGTGCGGATGAACGCAATGCGATGCCAACACAATAGCATAAGTTCTTTAAGAACACAACTGCCGGGGTATATAAGACGTATTAAAGTTTCGCACAAAGGAAATAAAAGCGGTTTTGTCGCAGATCTATCGGGCAGACTCGACCTCACCCCCTGCCCCCCTCTCTGCGCAGCGGAGAGGGGTTGGGGTGAGGTAAACTACAATCCCTCACAGCCTTATCTAAGGCCTAGCATACCCCACACGCCTCGCAAAAACGCTCCTCGTCACCCTCCCGCCAGTAGCCAAGCTGGCGGCGCATTTCAAGGAGTTTCGCCACCTGTTCGGGCGCCAGGGTCGTGATCGGCCCAAGCTGCGCGGTTTTATGCAGGATGAGCGCCGTGTGTTCCAACATTTCCAATTTCAGGTACGCCTGCCATACGTCGCCGCCCACCGTCAGTGAACCGTGATGCGCCAGCATGATCGCGTCGTGTTGCCCGATTAAGGCCCGAATGGCATCACGATTTTCCGGCCCGGCGGGTGTACTGTAGGCCGCCGTCGGAACCAGCCCCAAGACGACAACCGCTTCCGGGATCACGCAGGTGCGCATACTGATCCCGGCAATTGTCAGGGCGATAGCTGTTGGTGGGTGCGCGTGGACGACGCCAAACACGTCCGGGCGCTGGCGGTAGCATTCCAGGTGCATGAGCAGTTCGCTGGTCGGGTGCAGATTGCGGTTGGCGTCTGTGCCCGGCCCGGCCTTGTTCCCTTCCAGATCGACCACGATCAGTTGGTCGGGCTGCAAAAAGCCTTTGGCAAGTCCGGATGGCGTAGCCAGGATGTGCTGATTGTCGAGCCGCGCCGAGATATTGCCCGCCGCTGCATCGACGTAGTGATTCTGGTGCATCAGGCGCCCGATGTGGCAGATAACGCTGCGCAGGCTGGATTCGTCAAGATGCGCCATTGACAGCCCGGCAGGGAGATTACGGTCAGGGTAGGGAATAGGGGTTAGCATTTACCATCCCATCTGTGAGGGTTCACCTGGGAGACTGGTGTCTGGAAAGCTATTGCAGGGGCGTCGTTGGGCCGGCCATGCTTCCAGATAATATTGTCCGCACCCGGCTCGTCGAACCTCGGCCCGGCTTTCAAGATTACGCCACAGTACACTTTGCTGGAAGGGCACATCTGGCGCATGTAATCGTCGGTAATAGTCGGCAAATCCTTTTTCACCCCGTTCAGCCTTCCAGACTCATTCGGGAATGTGCCCATTCAGGCCACTCGATTGATCATGGTCTGCAATCCCGACGCTAAAAGGTCTTTATCAACTGTTGGAGGGCCTTCGTGAAGGCCGAGTCGGGCGCAGACGCCGCCAGCGGGATGCCCCGGCGAATGGCCTGCATCTGGTTTGGATCGTAGGGAATCTCAGCAGAGATCGGGCGGCCCAGCGCCTTGAGAATCGTGGCTGACGGCACACCTGGGTCGGGCCGGGAATGATTGACAGCCACGCGCACGCGGCCCATTTCCACGCCCATCTTTTGGAGCGTCTGCATGAAGTTGCTCGTGGTGTGGACGGACATCACGTCGTCGCTCATCACCACCACGACGGCATAGGAGGCCAGAAGGGCGCTGGTCGTGGCTGGCGTCAGCGTATCGGCATCGACGACGACCTGCCCGAAAGAGCCTGTCAGGGTCGTCAGGACATTGTTCATCGCCTGCTGGCTCAGGCTGTCTGTACCGGGGATCGGCGGCGCGGCCATCACCGACAGGCCCAACCCCGGATGCGGAGCCAGGATCGAGCCGATCAGCCTGGCATCCGGCGTGTCACCTGCTTCCAACAGGTCTGCCCAGGACTGTCGCGCCGCCATATGCAGGTGCAGGCCAATGTGGCCGCCTGCCATCGTCAAATCGACCAGACAAACCTGCCCGCGCCGCTCGTTGAGCAGCAAAGCCAGGTTGATCGCCACTGTTGTCGTTCCCGAACCGCCACGCAGCGCGATCACCGTCAGGACAGGTAATGTGGCCGTGGCAAGCACAGGTTCAGGGGTGGGCAGCGGTGCGGCTCTGGTCGATGAAGAGCGTTGGCGTTCCTGAGTCAGGCCGATAGGACGACGTGGGCGCGATGGGTGATCCTGATCCATCGCGGGCGTGGGTGCGTCCGAAACGGCGGATACTTCTGGCGTTGCCTTTCCTGCATGGATGGGGAGTGTTCCAGTACGGGTGATTTCATTGATGCGGGCTATCAACTCTTTGGAAGTGACGGGCTTGGTCATATGCGCGTTTGCGCCTGCGTCCAGCGCCATCTGGCGATCCATCGGCTGGCCGCGAGCGGTCAGAATCAAAATTGGCATGTTCTGCGTGCGTGGGTCGGCACGCAGAGCGCGTGTCACGCTGTAGCCGCTCAGGCCAGGCATCATCAGGTCGATTACAGCCAGATCAGGACTCTGAGTGAAGGCAGCATTGAGACCTTCTTCACCACCTTCGGCCAGAAGCACCTCGTGGCCTTCTCGCTCCAACATCAATCGAACCATCTGGAGTAAGCTGGCGTCATCATCGATGACAAGTATTCGAGCCATGAATGGGTTCCTTCATTGTGCAGATGGGTAGCCAGCACAAAGCGGCATTGTTCACCTGAGCTTGTGGTATTTTCTCCGGCTCCGATCCCGTCGCACACGTGGGCCTGATCAAACGACCCGTTTGTCCATGCAAAAGATGCCAATCTGAGAACGATTAACCAGAATCGCCCCGCCCGTGAACTGCACCGACGGGTTTGTCGTGGCCGTGGCCGTCGCATCAAACACTGCCACAAAGCGTTCCGAGCCATAAATGAACAGGCGTTCCACGTCCACTGCCAGTTCAATTCGGATGCCACCGCGGATCTCGAAGCCTGGCACGGTCATAAAGGTATCGAACGTAACCTGCCCCCCCTGCGTGTAAGCGCCTGGGCGACGCGATATGGCCTGATCCGGCGTTGTTATGACTATCGACAGGTTGTCTTTGCGTATCTGGCCTGCGGTGTGACTGGCTGTCAGCGCAGCCGGATCGGTGATCGGCGATACGTAGACATGTTCCACGCGCAGATAGCTGGTCGTCGCGTCATTCAGCATGTCGATCAACGGGCCGGCCCGCAAAATGACTTCGGCAGAGAAACGGTGACCCTGCGCAAGAAAATCGGCAGTAATGGGAACTTTGCGCAAACTTGCAGTCATGGCCTTTGCCTTTCAGTCTCACCCACAAAAAGGTCGGCGTAGTGAGACAACGCGCCCCAGGCAGTCCCCACAATGGGAGAAGGCAAACCCCTCGGTTGGCAGTTCAGCCTGCATCAGCAGGCCACCCTGAGCATTGAGGGCGAATTTAACCAGCCGCGTCTGCTCATTGGCGAGCAGCAAGTCCTGCAAGGATTGATCGGGCGACCAGTAAGCCGACAGATCGTTGACAAAACCTAACCAGTCCGGGGCCAAAGAGACACCCACAGTGGAAATGGCGTGGTCGCCTGCAAAGGTTGTCTGCCAGCTCTGCACACCAATCCGCCAGGCAATCCATCCGTACCGCTGAAAGCACTGCTCCACCTGGGCCGGCTGTACGAAGCGCTTCCCCGCCATTCTACCACGTTTCACCGCACCTGCACGGGCATTACGGGCGATTCGCTTATCCTAGATACTGGGCCAGCTTCCCGGCCAGTTCGCGCAAGTCAATCGGCTTGGAAACGTAGTCATCACAACCTGCTTCCAGGGCCTTTTCCCGATCCCCGACCATCGCGTGCGCGGTCAGCGCGATGATTTTGATGTGTTGCAGTTCAGGGTGGGCTTTAATGTGCCGGGTTGCCGTCCAGCCGTCCATCTGAGGCAGCGACAAGTCCATCAGAATCAGGTCAGGCTTTTCGGTATTGGCTTTTTCAACGCCTTCCTCGCCATCAACGGCTACGATCACCTCGTAATCCAGCGAAGTCAACACGTCGGAGATCAAAATGCGGTTATCAGGGTTATCCTCGACCACGAGGATGCGGTTGGTCATGATGCCTGAATGCCTCCCGGAAGTCTGCGCGCCGCTGGCGGTGTCAATTCATTATAGCATTACCAGGATGAATATTCATGTCTCAGTGCCCGTTGTTAGCACCCAGCAATTTGGGCGTAAGCAGCCAGATCAGCGTTCCACGTAGCAGACGGTTGTCGGCAGCATCGTCGTCAGTATCGACACGCGCTAACCCGCCTTTTGCCATCGCCACCGTGCCGCCGCCGATGAGCTGCGCAATGGTGCGGCTGAAATCCGGTTCGTGGCCGACCAGCATCAGTCGCCTGGCGGCACTATGCCGTGCCAGCAGCGCGCCGAGCGCCTCGACGTCGAAACCGGGTTTGAGCAGCACGTCCTCTTGCACGTCCATCTCCAGCTTCTTGGCAACAATTTTGGCGGTTTGCCGGGCGCGAACGAGCGGGCTGGTCACAATCGTATCCAGCTTGAGGCCCATGTTACGCAGCGTTCTGGCTTCGCGCTTCATATCCTCAACACCCTCATCAGTGAGTGGCCTCAACTCGTCGTTCTCGCCCTGCCACGCTTCTCGTTCATAGGCAATGCCGTGCCGTAGAAAGTACAATTTCATCTCGTCTTCTGGCCTCCCTTCTCAACAGTCGCACGTGCCGGTCAGCGCAGGGGTAAGATGTTGCGCTTGAGCATACCGCTAACGCGCGCCTGTCCGCAATGTGTGGATTCAGGGTCCGCCTCATATGTTCCAGACAAATTCTGCTACAATACACAGATAAGAGAACCATGTACGAGTCCAGGCTGCACCCTGGGAGCTGTATCCATGCTTTGCCCACACTGCCACAGAGAGAACCGTCCCGGCGCTTTGTTGTGTGAACATTGTGGACGCCAGCTAGTCGTCCTCTCCGACCTGTCCCGCTACAAGACCGGAAAATTCGACACCATCCCGCTTCGCTGGAAGCCGGTTGAACCGAGTATTACCCTGGATAGACCGGGCACGGGATTATTGCACCAGGCCAACTTCGTGACGCTGCACCTGCTCGACGAGGATGAAAACATCCGGGTCAAAACACAGGGGCATATCTCGTTAGGCCGTGCCGATGCGGACTCGGCCTGGCAGCCCACCGTAGACCTGTCGCCTTATGGTGCAGTGGAGAAGGGCGTCTCCCGCCTCCATGCCGATCTTTTCTTTGAAAACGATCAGGTTTTTGTCCTGGAACTGGGCAGCGCCAACGGCACGCGCATCAACGGCGTCAAAGTCCAGATGGGGCTGGCGCAGCAGATTCACAACGGCGATGAATTGGAATTGGGCCGGATGCGCATCAGGGTATCCTTCAGCTAGCGACGCTGGCGGTTAACAAATTGTTAAACCGTTAATTTGGACTTTACACTCATTAAGAAATGCAGACTTCTCTGAAGACAGCCTAAAATATAGGCAGAGGACTTTTTTCCCTCGTTTGCTACTTGCCACGTGTGCCTAAATGTTGTACCATGATACTGGCAGAACGGCAGTTCTGACTATCTATTCCAGGCCCACATAAGGAGAACTTACCATGCAAGGCTACTGTGTCAAGTGTAAAGCCACTCGTGAAATGAAGAACCTCACCTATACCAAGGCCAGCAATGGCCGCACGATGGCGAAAGGGACCTGCCCGGTCTGCGGAACAAAAATGAATAAGTTTCTTTCTAAAGAAGAAGCCGACAAGCACCCCGTTGGTGGCGGAGCCAAGAAGAAGTAATCTGCTCCCGGCCCTTGTTTAAGACCGATAGCGGCGACAGTGAGTGTCGCCGCTATTGATTCCAATCTTCTCCACGGCTCAAGTTCCTCTCGCCCAGCCTGTGCAAAATTCGGAAAAATTTTATAATAGGCGTTACCCAATATTGCTACAATACCTTTGTCACCATCATCTCACTCATCGAAAGGCATATCATCGTGAAACACCTTGTTCGATTCGGGATTCTTGTCGCCGTTATCGCCACCCTCTTCACCGTCACGGCAGTCCGGCCTGCTGCGGCGGCCTGTACAGTCCTCGACATTGCGGATGGGCAAACTGGTACGTTCACCTTTGTCCAGGGGCACTCTTACACATTCACCATTACCGGCATGGGAAGCACCATCTCATACACTGCAACTGCACCATATAGCGGCAGCCAAACTATCTCCGCGCCGAATCCGGGCCGTATCACCATTGTGGATAACTCCGACGACTGTGGTGGCGGCATCTTCTGGAACCCTGGCGATTCACGGGTCAATCCGCAGCCCGGTGACCGGATCGCGGTCTACTGCAACCTGAGCGCCCCGCAGACTGTCGGCGTCTACGGCATCGACAGCAAAGGCAAGGGCGTCTTCCTGGCTAACGTCAGCCTGTCGGACATCACCAATGCGGGTGAAGGTGGCTTCGTCAAAAATCTCGGTAACAAGGGCACAGTCTTTGTCGGCGTGGGCGCAGATGGCACGTCCTTCTGGGCGGCCTGGCAAGGGCCATATGGAGCCAACGCTTCCGGCGCTTTTGCCAAAGAGTTCACCTGCAGTTTCCCGAAGTAACTTCCCGCCAACCAGACCTCAGCGCCCCGGCCCATGTCGGGGCGTTTTTGATCGATATCCGTGATGGCGTCGTATTCAATTGCGGTGCACAATTGGCACAGCCTGTCGCTTTCCTATGCAAAGAGAGGCACGCGATGTCGTCCCGTCAAACGTTTACCGGCGAACCGACCTTTGTCGAATATGGAGCCACTATTCTGACCTCCACCTTTCAGATACGCGGCAAGCTCCACGTCCTGGGCGTGATGCAGACCTTCATGAACGACGAACAGAAGCCCACGCTCAGTGTCTACAATGCCGACCTGATCGGCATCAATATCAGCAATCCGGCAGCGCGCATGTCGCAGCCAGAAGTCTTTGTCAACAAGGACGCAGCCACTATCGTCGCGCTCGAAGCCATTCCGCCACAAGGACAGATCATGATCCAGTCACGTTTCGAGGCGCTCATGATGTATACGGATCGTTTCGCACTGGCTGGCAAATTCCACATGGGGCCGGATGCGCGCATTGCCGATTTCATCGGGGCCACGCTCCAGCAGTTTATCATCGCCTCGGAAGTCAAGATTTACCCGCTCTTCCAGGCCCGCGCCGGTCTGGTTCAGGCTGCGCCCGTCGCGCTCATTCACAAGTCGGCCATACGCATGTATCACAAGTCCTGAGCGCGCCTGGCCTGACCCCGCATCAGGTCGAGGATGCGCGGCATAACTCGCGTATACAGAGCATACAATGGCCGAAGCGGCGCATAATCCCACGCGCCGATGTGCCGCACGACTGTGCCGCCAAAGTCGCGCTTGAACCGGTACACGCCCCACATCGGATCGGATTCCGTGAACTCGTTTGGCGCGCCCCACAGGTCGTAGACTGCGTAACCCTGTGCTTTTGCCCAGCGCATCGCTTCCCACTGCAACAGGTCTGTCGGCATCAATTTCCGCATCTCATTGTCCGATACCGACGCCCCGTAGAAATACCAGCATTTGCGTCCAAAATGGAATAGTATCACGTGCGCCACTGCCCTGCCGTCCACCTCCGCGATCAGGGCATGGGCCAGACCCGCGCGCAGCATGGTTCCCCATTCGTCGGCGTAATACTCGTAGGGGCGGGTCAGGAAGCCGTCGCGCTGGCCCGTCTCGGCGTACAGCTTGTAGAGCAGCGGCAGATCGTCCGGCGTGGCGGCGCGCACCGTAACGCCGTGTTTCGGCCCATAGCGCACCTTGCGCCGTTTGCCCTGGCCCATCGCCGCCAGCAATTCGTCCTCGCTGCGCGTCAGGTCGATGGTGATCGTGTTGCGGAATTGCACCTGGCTGTCGGAGTAGCGCCAGCCGCGCTTCTTCAACGTGCCGATTACCTGTGCGGAGCCTGGCTCCTCGGCGGAGTCCGGCTGGCCGGGTTCACCCCGCGCCGCGATCACGTCCGGGTCGATCTTGAGCCAGATGGCACGGCGCCTCTTCGCCAGACCTTCCAGGCGCTCAAGCATCTGATGCAGCAGCAGCGGATCGTGGTAATCGAGCATTGGCCCTTTTGGGACATACATCACCGCCAGTGGGCCGATGCGCCGGGTCAGCACCAGCGCGCCACCGACTACCGCGTTATGCTGGTCACGCAGCAAGATTTTGTCGGGCGTCCAGCCGGTGCTGCGCCGCTTGAACTCTCCCCATTCCTCGGTTTGAAGGATGTGCGCGTAAGGCAGTGTGCGAATGGTGTCGTTCCAGCTAGTTAAGAGGCGCAGTGTTGCCATGCGTGTCACTTTCGGAGCCGATTTCGAGGACGGTCAGCCCGTCCTCGCCCTCGATGAGCAGCAGATTCGGGTTTGGGTTGTGGCTGGCGACCACGATCTCCGGACGGTTCTGCCCATCGTCACGGATCACATAGTCCAGGTTGCGAAAGTGGAGAGGGTCGTAGACGTGGCCCATCACTACGCCCGTCCGGGTACGCATCTCCTTCGAGGAATGGCTGCGCCCGTGCCGCGCCAGTCCGAGCGAGATAGCCATCAGCCCCGCTATCAACACCAGGCACGACAACCCGCCGGCAATCCCGGAATCCATGACAAAATGCCCCTCACTCAACAGGTCTGCGTCGCACGTACCATGTGTACGCGGCGTACACCAGCCGATTGTACACCCGGTCCCATGCGCCGACACTGCGCACAATCTGGCCGCCGAACCCGCGCTTGAAGCCGTATACGCCCCACAGCCCATCGTGCCGCTGCTCAAACTGTGCTTCCAACACCGCCGGTTCTGCGTCAGGGATGCCCCACAGATCGTATCGCGTCGCGCCGTGACTCTTCGCCCAACGGATCGCTGCCCACTGCACGATGTAGGTCGGCATCCGGTTCCGCTCCTCGTTCGAGGATGCGCCGTAGAAATAGTAGGCGTTCTGCCCGCAGCGGAAGACCATCACCCCGGCCAGATCGCGGCCTTCGTAAGACGCCATCAACAGCGCGCAGCGCTCGCCGGGCGAGAACAAATCGTAGGCTTTCCGGTAGTAGGCAGGGGCATGGACGCCAAAGGCGTCCCGTTCGCCCGTGACAGCCATCAGCGCGTTGAAGCTGGCAACGTCGGCGCTCGTGCCCACGCGCACGTCAACCTGCTTCTTGGGGCCGAGCTTCGATTTATAGCGCGTGGACTGATTCATCGCCGCCAGAATTCGGTCCTCGTCCGGCGTGATGTCAATCACGAGGGTGCGCGGCGGCTGAATGGTCTGCGGGCTGAGGCGCAAACCAGCAGCCTGCAACTGCCCCGGCAAGTCCGGGCGCAGGCGATACCAGTTGCACGGCTCGACTTTCAGAAAGGCCGCTCCCCGACGGCGCGCTGCCTGATCGATGGCCCGCCAGAGCGCGACGTTGCCAGGATGGGCTGGATCGTCGCTGGCGAAGAGCGGCCCGGCGGGGATGTAGGCCAGCACGCCCAGGCGAAAGGGCAGCGGCCTGTAGAGGATTTGCGCGCCCCCCGCAATAGCCCCGGCGTTGTCCTCGACGGCGACGATCTGCGCCGACCAGCCGAAAGCCGACTTGAGGCGGCCCCAGTCCGCGCTCTGCAAGATATGCCCGTCCGGGTGCACGGCGACCATCGCATCCCACCGCACCGGATCGACGTGCGGTACAGCACGGTAGCTCATGCCCACAGTCCGCTACGGCGTTTGCCGATTCCCCCTCGCTGCGCAGCGGAGAGGGGGCCAGGGGTTGAGGTAAGTATCACATCCAACCCCTACATCACGTCCTGACCCGCTTCAGTCGATGCCGGGGTGCGTGTGATGACATTGATCTGCGGCGTGACTGCCGGCGTCTCCGAGAAGACGGGGGTGCTGGTCGGCAGCGGAGGGCCGCCCGGTGTAAAGGTCGGCAGTCGCGTATTGGTTGGCCTCAGTTCTATAGTCGGGCTGGGTGTTGGCGAAGGCAGGGGAGTCAGCGTCGGCGGGCGGGTGCGCGTCGGGACCGGGGTGGAGGTTGGCGCGGGCGTCCACGACGGAGGCAGCGTCTTGCCCGGAATGAACGTCAGAGTCGGGCCACCCGGCGTAATGGACGGCGTCGAGGTAAAAGTCGACGTCGGCACGGGTGTGAGGGTTGGAACAGGGGTCGGAGTCGGGCGTGGATTCAGGATCTGTGTCGCTACGGTTGCCACAACCACCACCGCCACCGCGATCAGGACGAAGATCAGCACCCCGATCACGAGCGTTTCGATGGAGCGCGTAGAAGCTGACGGCGCAGGCGGCGGGGCGGGTGTCTCCCTGAGCGGCGGAGCCTCGCCTGCCAATCGCGTGTAGGCGACGCGGGCTTTCTCATTGTTGGGGTTGATGTCCAGTACGCGCCGCAGGTAGGACAGCCGCGCTTCGGTATCGTCGGTAGTGGCGACCAACCACATCCAGATTTGCTCGACTCGCGGGTACTGTTCGCTCAACGCCAGCAGGATGGTACGAGCTTCCTCACGCCGCCCGGCATTGATCAGGTTTATCGCCTCGTTCAACCGCGTCGCCATGTCAGGCTGCGACATGCTATTGCACTCCCTTCACCTGGGTTCCACGCGCCGCCAGAGTATACAACACAATTGACCTCAGCCCCTTGCCAGGTTTGGCTAGGAGGAACTGGCGTATTCCGTTCTATCTCCCCTCTCTGCTTGCGGAGAGGGGCGGGGGTGAGGTTCAAACTTTATGTCTCCCGGCGAGCCTCGATGACCACCCACTCGCCGGAGAAGCGCCGCTTGTAGGGTGTCAGCCCGGTGGAGCGCAGTGCAGTCTCCACCTCATCCGCCTGTTCCTGGATGATCCCGCCGAAGACGCCAATGCCGCCGGGCCGGATGACGCTGCCGAGGCCCTGCTTGCACATGCCGACGATGACTTTCGCCAGAATGTTGACCAGCGCCAGGTCGAAGCGCGTCGCCGCGTGGATCAGGCTGTCCAGGCTGCCGGTTTGCGCCGTGATCTGATCGGCCACCCCGTTGGCAGCGGCGTTCTCCTGCGTGGCGCGGACGGCAATCGGGTCGGTGTCGAGGGCCAGCACCTGCGCCGCGCCCATTTTGACCGCCGCGATTGAGAGGATGCCCGATCCACAACCCAGGTCGAGCACCTTGGCACCCGGCCAGTTCTCCAACAAGTCCTCAGCGGCTTCCAGCACCAACTGTGTGCTGGGGTGGGTTCCCGTGCCAAAAGCCTGGCCGGGGTCGAGCGCGATCACGATGTCGCCCGGTTCACCGGACTGCTCGATCCACAGCGGGCGGATGAAGAGGTGACGGCCCAGGCGGAGTGGGTGGTAGTTGGCTTTCCACGCCTCGGCCCAATCCTCTTCGTCGATGACTTTGTACTGCGGGGTAGGCATCGGGTATAGTTTGCCCAGATGCCAGAGCGCCTCTTCCAACTGCTGCTTGGCGGTTTCGGCCCGCTCATCTTCGGGCAGGTAAGCGCGCACGGTCAGGCGATCCGCAGGCGGCACTTCATCCTCCCACGTTTCGATGTAGAAGCCGGCCTGCTCGATGGCAACGCCCTGATGTCCGTACCGTTGCAAGACATCAGCTACAGCTTCTGCCGCTTCCCCGTCCACCTCCATAGAGACCTCGATCCAGCGCATTTACTTTCCTTCGTAAATAGTTAAAGGTTTGTGATGATCTCGTAACATCAACCGTAATGCTCAACCCTTACTCTATAGTCAACGGGGCCGCAATAGACTGGAACAACATCGAGCCACCATCATACCATCATCGCCGCATCACCGTCGAACCATCGTAGCCTCATCGTTGAAGCATCGGCCTACACGACACTCCCATTGCGCCTACGTCGTCCTACCATCGCACTGCATCGCACAACTATTGCATAAGACCCCGTTTGCACCAAGAATTGCCCGGCATTTGCCGGGTTTCTTGTTTTATGGCCCGGCCAACGGTATAACAACTCTCCGTCCCGCGCCTTTCACGGTTCCCCTGTGGATCGCTTCGCGGCGTTGGCGCTCGTCCACGAGTGGATACAGGCTTCGGTGTCGAGGCGCCAATATAATTGAGGGGTGTGCATGAAAAGACATAGTCAATGAGGCGGTATGCTCGTGAGAACGATGCCCATCGTTGTTCAGGAGCGCTCCCGATGGAAGAACCGACCTTCATTGA
>JAJPHV010000108.1 GCA_021325095.1 Chloroflexota bacterium
CTGTTCAGGCGGTCGTGCCCAGAACTGGCCGTCATACCAGTACAGACGGCAGTCCAGACTGTAGTGTGGAAGTTCAACTTGACTTGATGGCTCGATGTCCTGCCCAAACTGCTCCCGCCACCACGACGGTGATGCGACTGTTGGGGTCAGGTATCTGCACTGCACCAGTTATCCGCTTGCTGGCGTCAGTTCCCCCATCCGAGATAGCGCTCAGTGAAGCAGGAGGGTTGTCAGTGGAAATGACCGGAAGTGTCATGCTCTGCCCCTTGCCGACAATCACTGACTGACCGACGTTAACCAGCGGCACTCGCCCATGGGTAATGAGGACAATACCCGTTGTCGTCAACCCGATTACCATGAGAGCCAGCAGTAAGGCGTAAGTTACCAGCGCTTTCGACACCGCGAACCTAGCGGTCGTTTTCATGGCGGATCTCCCCTTTGCCTACAGGACCGCCGTATAACCGGCTTCCCAGATCGCTTTGACAATTTGTTCCGGCGTTACTGTGCCTGGTTTGACTTCAACACGGGTTTCCCCGTTGCGCCAGTTGTCGATAGTTACCGTTTTTACCCCGTCCAGGGACAGCACTGCCTCCTGGACGTGGTACGCGCAGGTAGGGCAGGTCATCCCCTTGACTTTGAGTACGAGTGGCTGTTGTGAGTTTTCCATAATGAATTCCATCCTCTCTGGCTCGTAAAGCCTTGTCGTTTGTTTGCGGGTGCTGCATCGCGCGCCTGTCACCGCACCGAATTGCATTGCCAGTGGGCGGCTTCAAGCACGGATATGCCCCGGAGACCATGCTACATCTTCCAGTCGGTGGAATGTCAAGCCCTCTGGGGCAAAGTGCATAGGCGAGATCGCCGTCAGCCGAGCGCCCTGGCTGCGCTCTTCACGGCTTCGTTAAGCGTGGGATGGATGTGGATCGATTTGGCAAGGGGTTCTGCCGATGTTTACACCATGTAACTTATATCGGAGGATTCGGCTGGATGGACGAAGATCGTCTGTTTAATATCCGTCGCTGTGAGATGGTGGCGGATAGCAAGCGCGAACAGATTGATAACTTCGCCCGCATGGGAACCCAGCAGGTGCGCGCCAAGAATGCGTCCGGTGTCCGCGTCCACCAGCACTTTGAACGCCGTGTGTTTTTCATTAGTCCGGCGCGACGAATACCAGCCCTCTGTTTTCTGGAAGTTGACAGTAAACTTAAGATCCTTTTCGCGCGCCTCCTCTTCATTCAGCCCCGTTCTTGCCAGCGCAGGAACGGTAAATACCACACTGGGCGTGCCGGTGTAGTCCGGCGTGCGTTGGTTGCCTCTAAGCAAATTGCTGGAAACAACATGTCCATCGGCAACGGCCACCGGGGTCAGGGGCATTCCCTTCGTAGCAGCCGCATCCCCAGCGGCATACACGGCAGGATTGGACACACTTTGAAGATAGTCGTTCACGACAACCCCGCGCGTCGTGTACTCAATGCCGCCTTGCTCAAGGTTGAGGCCCTCAATGTCAGGGACACGTCCCGCGCCGTGTACGACGAGGTCCGATGGAAAACTACCTCCGTCGGACGTATGCACCCGCAGTTGGTCATTCTCTTTTTCAATGACGACGACCTCCGATTGTAACCGCACGTCAATACCGATACTCCTGGTTGCAGCGACCAACTCTGTCACCAGATCCGCGTCGAAGGCTTCCAGCGGGCGTTTGCCGCGATGCAGAATCGTCACCTGCGCGCCGGCGCGAGCGGCAATATGGGCAAACTCGAATGAAATATACCCTCCGCCGATGAATACGATGCGCTCTGGCAGCGTTTCCAGTTCAAGAAAATCGGTACTGGTCGCTACGTATTCCGCGCCGGGAATACCCAGGTCACGGGGCTTCGCGCCCGTCGCAATGGCAATACGTTTCGCAGTCAGCGTTTCGCCATCGAGCTGGAGGCTGTTCGGGCCAACAAACTGTGCCTCGCCGTGATAGGTTGCGATACCGGAGCCACGGAACGATTTCTCGATGTTCGCGGGTGTCGGGTCGGTAAAGGTGCGCTTGAAACGGATCAGGTCTGCCCAGTCAATCCGCATCTCGCCTGCAATCCCATGTCCAGTCATGCGGCGCTGCCAATCCATCAATTCGGCTGCGCCCACTAGCACTTTCTTCGGGTCGCAGCCGCGCAGAGCGCAAGTGCCGCCATACGGACGCGAATCGACCACAGCCACTTCCCAACCACTCGAGCGCACTCGCCGCGCGATGTTTTGCCCGGCCATGCCAACGCCGATCACGACAAGATCAAATTCGTTACTCATGGTTCAACCTTTCCCTCCTGTGTCCCAAAGACTGGACGAATAGCGGCTATTGCCGGGCGCGATGTGTCACTGACTGACCGAGCGGTTCACAACATTCGCACGACTTTTCCAGGGGCAAGTGCTCGGCTTTCGGTCGGGGTTCGGTTGGCGTCAGCGACTGACGTTTAGGCTTGCTATCCTGGCTCAACCACACTGACCCCAGCCCAATGCCTCCAAAGAAAAGGACAGTGGATAAGGCGAACACCAGACCGGTGTTCGCACTCAACCAGGCACCGAACGCCGTACCCGCCGTCAGAGCCAACACAATCGGCAGGGTGATCGCCAAATGACAGGGGCAGGCTATAATGCCAACGCCCGTGCTGACGTAACCTCGAATAGATCGGATTTTCGTGCTCATCAGGTTTTTCCTCCTCGACAATTGAAGCGAACAAGCAATCTTTCAACCTGCGCAGCACGACAGCATCGCCACATCTTTCTCAAAGGTCTGCGCGGCCAGCTTCAGCCCTTCGACCATCGTCAGATACGGGAAGAAGGTATCGATCAAGTCCTGTAACGTCATGCCCGCTTTGATGGCAACCACCGCCGGTTGGACAACCTCCCCTGCATCGGGGGCCAGCACATGAGCGCCGAGCAGGTGATCCGTCGTCGCGTCAGCGACCAGTTTGATCAAACCGCGTGTGTCGCGGTTAGCCAGGGCGCGCGGAACGTATGCCAGCGGTAAAACAGAGGTCTTGACCTCATAGCCCGCCTGGCGCGCCTGCTGTTCGGTCAGCCCCACTGCGGCCACTGCCGGATCGGTGAACGTGACTCGCGGCAGCACGCTCGTATCATAAACACGGCCTGACCCGTTGAGCGCGTTGTCCGCAGCCAGCGTGCCGCTATAGGCGGCCACATACACGAACATATCGCGCCCGGTCACGTCGCCTGCGGCATAGACGTAGGGATTGGTCGTGCGTAGCTGTTCATCCACAATGATTTCGCCCCGTTTGCCGAGTTTGACCCCGGCTTCTTCGAGGGCCAGGCCGCGCGTGTTGGGTCGCCGACCCGTCGCCATCAGCAGGGCTTTTGCCTCGAAGACCAGCGTTTCACCAGCGCGTTCAGCCGTGAGGCGGTAACCGCGTTCATTCCGGTCTACCCGTGAGATGGTCACGCCAGCCTCAACGATCAGCCCTTCTTCGCGCAGGTAGCCGGTCAGCGCTTCGCTGATCTCTGGCTCTTCAAAGGGGGTGATCACCGGCATCACTTCCAACACCGTGACCTTCGTGCCGAAGCGCGCGTAAGCCTGAGCCAGTTCCAGCCCGACGGCGTTCGCGCCGACCACAATCATCGAAGCCGGACGCTCGGTCAGGTCCAGCGCCGAGGTGCTGTCCAGATAGCCAGCTTCCTCCAGACCGGGAATGGGGGGAGTCCATGGCTTGGCACCGGTAGCGATGATGATCTTGCCAGGCGTGTACACGGTGGGTGTCGCGTTGTTCCCGACGGGCGCAATCTCAACCCGGTTGTCGCCCAGCAGTTTAGCCCGGCCCTGGAGGTAGGTAATGTCCGGGTAGGCAGCCAGCACATCAATGTATTTGGCCTGGCGAAGCGTCGTGACCAGTTCATCCTTCTGGGTGATCACAGCCCCCCAATCTCCGGCGGCGCTCAGGCGCACCGCTCCCTGGAATGGGTGATGCCCCGCCAGGTGATGCAGCTCGGCGGCACGGATGATCGTTTTAGACGGCACACAACCGACATTGACGCAGGTGCCGCCGATGGTGCTGGCTTCGACGAGGGCGACACGCTTACCCAGTTCAGCCCCCTTGATCGCTGCCGCGAAGCCTGCCGACCCCCCACCGATGACCATCAAATCGTAATCTTGAGAAGCGCTGTCACCATCCTGGCTGGTGGGCTGTAGCTCACGGCGCGCTTTCACCGTCGCGCGATAACCCGCCTCTTTGACTGCCGTGACGAGCGCCTCGCTGGGCACGTCGCTGCTGGCCTTCAAGGTCGCTTGTGCTGACTGCCAGCTGGGTACGTCCACCTCGCTGACGCCAGGAACGCTCTTCAACGCTTTGGTGACGTGAACCGCGCAGCTATCGCAGGTCATCCCGCGCACGTCGAGCGTAATGTGTTGTACTGTCTCCGTTGTCATTGGTTTCCCTCTCTACCTATCCGCAAAATTAGACTGATGCCTTGAGCCAGTGGTCATACCGGCTGTGTCAACCATGTTGATAAATGGCTATGCAACACGCTACCTTTCTTTACCCGGCATTTTGCATTGCCTGCTGAGGCGTATCCGGCGAAACTGGTGGGTGTACTAGCCTGTACGTCGCTACGGGGATCGCTTTGCCCTTAAGCGACAGATCGCCGATAAACTGGTACTCATCCGGCTCCAGCAGCTTCTGGATGTCGGCGGTGCAGAGGGCTTGTTTTCCCTCGGCTAATGCGGCCAGGCGGCTGGCCGTATTGACCGTGTCGCCGATGATGGTCAAGTCCTGTGTGCGCCCAGTCCCTAGCCGGGATAACATGGCCGTACCTCGCGCCAGTCCGATGCCGAGGGTTGGACAGACTGTCGATGGATAGCACGATTTTATGCGCTCGAACCCCTCAATCAGCGTCAGCGCCGTGTGGTAGGCGTGTTTCACTTCGCGGCGCGGTTCGGTGGTGTCGCTGAAGGCAGCCAGGATGCCATCGCCCAGGAACTTGAAAATCTCTCCAGCCTGTTGCTGAATAATGTCGCTGGCAAGCTGGTAAAACCGATCCAGCAACGTCACAACCTCACGCACCGGCAGTTGCTCGGTCAGGGAGGTGAAGCCCCGCACATCGGCAAACATCACCGTCAGAGGCTGTTCGCGCACGCAGCAATCCACAACAATAGCAGGGTGGTCGCTGCTTAACGGGCGCAGTGCTGACGCGCTCATGTGTTGACGACCGAGTTCTCTGAACCGAACGGGTTAGGGACGTAAGCGTCCGCGTGCCAATCGTTATGCCATTCGGTCTCATTGACCAGGTAGCGGAATTGATGGGCGCACTGTGTTGGCAGTGTAAAGGTTGCTGTAAATTTTCCTTCCTTCGTCTGCTTCATCACCTGGGGCTGCCAGTCCGTAAACTCGCCACAAATCCAGGCGTGTTGTGCCTGCAATTCGCCGGGCAGGACGAAGGGGACCTGACAGCTTTGCCCATCTGAAGCATAGGCTTTCTCGATCATCGGCCTGATCCTTTCCCTAACTTGCAGCAGTGCGTGGCTGTAAATCGGCCATAATGTCTCACTGTGGCTCCTTCAAAGGTGCCCCCCTTGCTGTACTGCTATGTGCAGCGTTTGAGCGACTGCCATGCCACTCTTACTCAGATGACCAATGCCAACCTGCATTTGTGGGTCTTCGCGCCAGACCCTGCGCGGCATTACACATAGCCTTGAGTTCGTCACGGACTTGCTCAAGGTCACGAATACGATCCTGAATTTCCCCGATCCGGCGGCCCATCAGGTTCATGACGTAGCGGCAAGGAGGCTCACCGCGTTCTCGAAAAGCTACAATTTCGGCAATCTCATCCAGCCCCAGGTCCAGCACATGCACCCGTCGGATGAAGCGCAGCCGTTCCACGTCCGCATCCTCGTATCCCCGGTAGCCATTTGGGGCACGTTTGGCAGGCGGCAGCAAGCCGATTTCCTCGTAGAAACGGATGGTCTTGCACGGCACGCCTGTCCGGTGACTCAACTCGCTGATTTGAAACATCGCTGTCACCTCCACATCTCGCATTCTTTCAGCCATGCTACGACTTCCTGTCGCTGGAATGTCAAGAGGGTCTTTTAGCGGTAGTGAAGAAACGCTTCGATTCAGACCAGACTGAAAGAAGCGGCCTTTGTATACTCAATCCTCCTGGTGAAGTGTCTCACGGTCGGCTTTGGGTACTTGTTCACCGATCCAGTCTGCCACGGGCGACTGCAAGCTGCCGCCGCAAGCTGGACAGCGTGGCTCAGTATCGGCACAGTATGCGCCACAGGCCACACACTGCAACTCACCTTCGTACATGGCCCGTACCAGTTCGATGATCGCCTGATAATCGCCCCCCATACGACAACACATCATTCCCTTCCTTTTCGACCCATTGGCTTTCGCCTGTCGCACGTCGATTCTTGCTTTCCAGTTTCTTTGTCCAGTAGCTTTGATGTGGCTTTCAGTCTCATCCTCATGGGCGATCCGTTATCGATAGACAAAGACAACCTTTTGCCACACAGGATTTTGGGGATCGCCTTCATTGTCATAAGTTGGTCAGGTTTGTCCTGAGCTAATCGCGATGAGGGCATCGAGGATTGCGAGAAGCTCTGTTCGGCAATTCGGTACACAGGCCCGGCACTTGTGAAAAGCCGGTGCCCACTGATCTAGAGAGGCGTCGGTCTCGCTCAACAACTCGGTGAAAAACTCCAACAGGGCAAAACATTCTGCCGCTGTCAAGGATGTTGGTTCTTCCCTGGTCAATTCGACCAACAATTCCCATAGCTCACGACTCATCTCGCTTAACACCCCAGTAGAGGCAACCTCCTACAGCTTGCGCCTCGTGAAGCTGCAATCCCGGCTATTATCCCTATCCCCCCCATAGGGATATAGTCATTGTATCATACGGCTAATCCCTTGTCAACTAAGTTTGAGGAATTATCTGCCAGGGGTAAATATCCCCTAGCCCCGGATATGGATTTGACTTTGACGTTACCGAAATTTATAATCGGAGTTAATTGCCAACTCAGTGATAAAGGATTCCGCAAATGACGAATACAACGCCTGACCTTGGTGAGCAGACAACCACCTACCTCGATCCTGAACTGGTCGGAAATCTGCAAGATCGCCTTAGCCGAATCGCTGGTCACGTTAGCGCGGTTTCGCGGATGCTGGGTGAGCAAAAAGACTGTGATCAAATCCTGATCCAGATGGCCGCCATTAAAGCGGCCATGAATCAGGTGATCATCAAGACTCTGGAAGGACATATTTCGATCTGTATTCAGACACAAACGGCTGAAGGACAGAACAGTGAAGCACTGGAAAGCTTAATGAAAGCCTTGAATGTTGTGCTAAAAAATTCCTAAGCTCGTGTTTCGCAGTTGGAGCATTCCCCTTCAGTAGACAGTTCGCAGCCAGGTAGTGCCGCAATAGATAGAAGCCATTTGATAAAGCGTGAAGCAAGGTGATCGCCTCATATAGCCGGTGCAAGACGTTTCAACAGGCGGTGAATGGACGCCAGATAAATCATGCTTTCACTACGGTCGGTGAAGAACGCAAAGTCTTTGCTGAGGCGCCGAGCCAGGCCAACGAGCACTCCACCAGCCAGCGCCAGGGGATGACTTCAAAGCCCTGGAGGTCATCGCTGCGCAGGGTAATATCGACAATGATCGTCTTGAACTTCTGGGCGAGCCAGTCGACAAACTCGCCGCGATAGCCGCCATCGGCCCACAGCCGCTTCAGAGGCTTGAACACGACTTTGGGCAAGGCCTTGAGCAGTTCAATGCTGAGATCACTTGCCTAGTCACTCGGATTCTGCGACACTTGGCTTCACTCCTGGTAGGTTCTCTGCGTAAAGTTCGCACTTTCCAGTCTACCCAACAGGACTTTTTTCTCGCCTTCTTTTTCAAATGGCTTCGAAGAGGTATTGGAGCTAGACGCTGTTCACGAACCTGGAAAGGATGTATATGCCGCTGGTGACACGATGGGCCATTCGGGCCGCTATGGTTTACCTGTTGCTAGGGCTGCTGACCGGAACCCTCTACTGGGCGAATCTACAATGGGCATTGTGGCCGCCGCTGGCCGCGTTAAGCCCAACCTATCTGCATTTGCTGGTGATCGGCTGGCTGACCCAGCTTGTTTTCGGCGTCATCTACTGGATGTTCCCGATCATCAACAAAGCCAACATGCGCGGCGACCCCCGGCTGGCATGGAGCGTGTTGCTCCTGCTCAATGCGGGCATGATCCTGCGCCTGATCTGCGAACCCTGGCGCGCCAGCGCTCCCAATGACCTGAACGGCCTGGGGCTGGTCGTGTCGGCCATATTGCTCACGCTGGCTGGCTACCTGTTCGTGGTCGTTTGCTGGCCGCGTGTGCGTGAGAGAGCAGGAAGCTGACCAATGCCCCTCTTGAGTCGCTGTTTCATCCGCTCTGCGCTGGTTTGCCTGGCAATTGGTTTCACGTTGGGCGGGCTGATGCTCTCGGCGAAGGGTGGCGCTGTCGATGCGCGGGTCTGGGCCTGGCTGCCCATGCACATCGCTTTGCTGGTCAATGGCTGGCTCGTTCAGCTTTCACTGGGCGTCATGTACTGGATCTTGCCGCGTATTCATCTGGGGGATCGCGGGCGGCCCGCCTGGGCGTGGAGCGGGTTCGTCTGCCTGCAAGTTGGCCTGCTGCTGGCGCTCGTTTCCGGGGCCAGCCTGTGGATTGCAGAGGCAGCCAACCTGTTTGCACCGGCGATGGTGTTACAGGCGGCAGGCATCGTCCTGTTTGCCGTCCATGCCTGGCCGCGCATCCGCCCCGCGATTGTGCGCGCCGCGCAGGGCGCAGGTGACAGAACAGTTTCAAACTCCTGATTCGCAAACGAAGTGCCCGGCGTGCGCAATGCCGGGCACTGTTGTGCGTGATTGGTTGGGACAGGTGGGAGAGCCGTTCGCCCCTAACTCTGTTTGTCGCCGCTCTCGGCCACGTCCATCGCACCGACCACATTCTGACCATTGCCAGACTTGTTGGCGATCTGGTCAAGGATGCTCTGGCGGATGCGTTCGACCTCGGTACTGGGCCTGCTCTGAGCGCCCGCCTTCCCGTCAACGGTCAACTTCTCGGACAGCAGCATCGCCATCAGCGCCTCGAACGCGCTGTAGCTGCCGCCATTGCCACTGCCGTTGCCGCCGGTGATCACCATCTTCGGCACGATGTCGATACCGGATTTCTCGACGGCAGCGCTGAAGCGATCCAACGCCTGTTGGAGCACCTGGAACTGCGGCCCGCCGTAAGCGCGTACCTGTTCCTCGACGGCCAGGGCGCGGGCAATCCCGATACGGGCTTCGCGCTCGGCGTCCGCTTCGGCCAGCGCTTTGATCTTGGCCGCTTCTTGCAGCGAGCGCTGGTAGGAAGCCTTACCTTCGTTGCTCTGGATAGTGATGCTGATCTGCGATTCGGTCAGCGATTGCTGCTGCCGGGCGATGGCTTCGGCCTCGCGGAGTTCACGCTCTTTGGCAGCGGCAGCTTCCTTGCGGCTGTACGTTTCGATCTGTTCGACGGCGATCTGGCGATCCCGGAGCTGGGCCAGGATTTGCTCGATCTTCTGATCCGAGGCCGAGGACGCGGGCGTGCCAATCAGCACTTCTTCCAGTTCCAGGTTGTAATGTGCAAAGCGATCCTTCATCTCCCGCGATGATTGATCTTGAATCTGGCTGCGTTCCTGGATCAACTGGATAAGGGTGCGCGTCTGCCCGATGTTCTTGAAGTACGCCGCCACCATCGGGTCAAGGGTCTGGTCAACCAGGCGCTTGATGTCGCCAAAGCGCTGGATGACCAGCGGCGCTTTGCGGTAGTCGATGTGAATGACCACCGAAAGCGGCAGAAGCGGCTCAAAAGCATCCTTCGTGATCAGTTCCACTGCCGACAGGTTTTCGTCGAAGCGATGCGCGCCGACCTCGTCCTTGTTCCACTTCAAGATGATGTTGGTAGTCGGCACCAGAATGACTTTCCCCGCATAGGTGTTGAAGGCATACTTGCCGGGCATCAGCGGCGTACTCCAAACACCCTTGAAGCCTTTCTCCACCATTTCGCCGTGCTTGTAATCTTCGCCGGAGATGTCGCCGCCTCGTCCGCCTGTGTACGACACAATGACCCCGACGAAACCGACGTCGATCACTGTCTTGGGAATCATCTCGACGGTGCCGAACAGCCGATTGATGAAATACGTGCCCTCGACGAGCACCTGCAACTGGCGACCACGCCGGCCACCCGCTGCCAGGAACTTCTCCGGGTCCTGGAAATTGTTGTGATACGTACTGGGGTCCTTCGGGTCGTCGCCTACTGTCGGGGCGATGATGTCATCCTGGGAAAGGGATGGGCCGTCGTGTACGGTTACGATTCCGACCAGATCGTCTGCACCTTTGATGACGACAGGCCGGAAGCCCTCGCGCTCCTGGATCAGGGCGGCCATCCGTTTGAAAGTGGCTTCTTCCTCACGACTGATCGGCAGGTAGTAGTTGCCTGCTTCGGTCAACACCACGAACTGCGCCAGGTTGATGGCATATGTACCTTCACGCAGGATTTCACGCTGCGGGCCGCGCTGCCCACCGTGTTTCAGAAAGCCTTCCACGTCCTGGAAGGTCTTGCCTTCGGGGATGACCGCACCGAGGGTCTGTGTCGGGCGCATCGGCATACCGTCGCGCGCGAAGACGTACCCGATCTGGCCCTGCGGAATCGTGACCAATGGCGCAAGATGAACACGATACTGGAAGGGCATCAGAAAATGGACGCCACCGCGCAGAACATTCGGTTGAAAACCGGCCTCTTTGTTGAGCGCAATGAACCCGTCCTTGACGGAACCCTTGCCCGAAAAGACCTTTTCCACGATGCCGATACGATTGTTGGGGACGATGCGGATGACCCTGGTCAACAGAAAGTACAGCACGACGATTATGGCGACCAGCAGGAGAACTGTAACGGCAAGCTGTAGCTGCGGCATACTTTACTCCTCACAATCGGGCTGAACGCAAACGAAGCGATGCCTCACCTCTGCGGAATCTGCAATCAGTCCTAGCAATTAGGATACACCTGTTTGCCCTAGAGGGGTGAAGACATCAATCTGATAGTCCGCTGACAGTCCAGCGGTCAGCGTTGTGAGGAGAGCAAGACCAGAACAGAAAATTGACCATTGGAATGTGCCAGGACTATGCTATAATCCGTTCTCCTGAACCCGTAGCTCAATCGGTAGAGCAGCGGACTTTTAATCCGTTGGTTGAGAGTTCGAGTCTCTCCGGGTTCACCACCCACAAACCGCATGGAGATGCGGTTTGTGCTTTTCTTGCGTTTAGGCCAACGGACATGCAGTCTTTTGTTCCTGTGCCGATCTCCCGGAAGATCAACGCTGAGTGAGCGGCGGCTCTCGCAGGCCAGCATATGCCTGCGGAACCCCTTCGAGTGGGACTGACCGCTGGAACCAGTCGCCATCTTCGGGATAGATCAGGCTGAGTACCCCCACCTCGATCTCCTCCTCGCCGTCGTCGCTGGCGATGATCCCGACAAGCTGGCCGGGGTAAGCCCGTGCCAGGCCTATCAAGACGGCGACGATCTCCTCCGGGTTGATGGTGATGATCTTGACGCTCCTCCTCCTCACTCGAAAATACGTCTGTGAGCGGGCTGAATCGCTCGTGGCGCTCAGACAACTCCCGCCCGCCGAACACCGCGTAGAATGACGCAGTGGTGTTCACATTACTGTGGCCCATGAGCTGTGACACTTCGGGCAGGCTGGCTCCCTTGCGCAGCATCTCGCGGGCAAAGCCGTGCCGGAAGCTGTGAGGGTTGGCACGGCCCGTCACCCCGGCCTTGCGCTTCAGGCGCTTCAGGATGTGCTTCAGGCCGTTGACGGTCAGGGGCCGCGCGTAGCTTCGGGGAAGCAGTGAGCAAAAGACCGTTGTGGCCTGTGGTGGGCGGACGGCCAGCCAGTCCGCTAGGGAGGCCTCGGTGCGGGCCGTGAAGGGCACGCTGCGCAGCCGGTCGCCCTTCTCCGTGACGACGGCCCGCCGGTGGGCAAAGTCGATGGCGTCCAGGGTCAGCGAAACCAGCCCCCGGCTCGGCAGCCGGTATCGACAAAGACAGCCAGCATGGCCCGGTTTCGCTTGCCGAGAGGAGTGTCATCCGTCGCGGCGAACAGTTTGCGGAGATCGTCCAGATCGACGGCCTTTGGCTGTGGCTGGGAGCGGCGCGGCAGACGGATGCACTGCATGGGGTTCGTGGCCGAGGCGAGGTTGTGCTCGGCCCAAGCCCAGTTGAAGAAGCGTTTCAGGGCGCGGATGCGACCCCGGATGGTCTCAACGGCCAGTCCGCCTGACGTTTCGGGTCGATGATGGCGGCACTGGGCTGCGCGTCTCGGCCCAGCGGAATACGTAACTTTTCGCGCAGGACGGTATTGATGCGCTCCCCAATCCCCGCTCGTCGCCACTGCCGATAATAGTCATGCACCGTCTTGTACGGTGGAAAATCATGCGGCAACAAA
>JAJPHV010000114.1 GCA_021325095.1 Chloroflexota bacterium
CAGATGGCGATGAGCCTGGTCGAGCGGGGCGAGTCGGGGCGGCTGGTGTGCCTGCAACGGGGGGTGTACAGCGACGTGCCGATAGCGACGCTGTCGCAGGGCAAGAAGCGAGTGAACGTGCCGGAGTTGTACGACACCGACCAGTACCGGCCTCGTATCCGTCACATCATCGGAATGCCCATGTTCCTGACCTGACCGGTCTGTTCGTGAAGATAACAAGCGCTGGCGTCCAGATATATGACGGATACCAGCGCTATTTGTTTGCCTGTTAACCCGTATCCTTCGAGGCGAACCATCCCGACGCCGGAATCAGGGCTGCCACCCGCTCAAGTTGCTCATCCAGGTAGGCTTGCCAATCCCGCGTCTGCCCCCGCCAGCCGAGCCGTGCCAGAAATTGCTGGCGATAAGCGGTATTTTCGAGCAAACCGTGCAAGTACACACCCCAAACGTTGCCCTGCTGCCAGCCGAGGCCGGCTTCCAGGTGGGCGCGCACGTTCAGGCCAGCCTGCGTCTGCCCATGATGGATCTCGTAGCCGCGCACCACGCCGCCACCGACGTCTCCGCTGACGATGTGCGCTTCTCGCTGCGCAGTGACTTTCTCCGGTAAGAGCGTTGTGGTCACGTCCAGCAGGCCCAGACCGGGCATGTCCCCGCCTTCCAGGTGGCCCGGATCGCAAATCTGCTGGCCGAGCATCTGCAACCCACCGCAAATGCCCAGGATAGGAATGCCGCGTTGAGCGGCACGGCTGATCTCCGCTGCCAGACCTGTCTGGCGCAGGTGGCGCAAACTCTCGACGGTGTTCTTGCTCCCCGGCAAAATGACGGCATGGTAGCGATCCAGCCGCTCAAGTTCGCGCACAGGAACCAGCGTCACGCCCGGTTCGTGGATGAGCGGATCGAACTCGTCCAGGTTGCTGGCATAAGGATACGCGATCAGGGCGATGTTGATCTGTTCCTCAACAGGTGCGGCGCGGTGATGCAAGGCATCCTCCTCAGGCAGGGCGTGATCAATCATCGGGATGATGGCAACTGTCGGGATACCGGTTCGCGCTTGCAACCAGCTCATCGCGTTGCCAAGCAGGCGCGGGTCGCCGCGAAACTTGTTGAGGACGAAACCCTTGATCAGCGCCTGCTCCGGTGGCTCAAGGCACGCCCACGTACCGAGTAAGTGGGCAAATGAGCCGCCCCGGTCTATGTCGGCAACCAGGTACACGTCAGCCTGGCATTCGAGCGCTACTGCCATATTGACAATGTCGCTCGCCCGCAGATTGACTTCGGCGGGGCTGCCCGCGCCCTCAATGACGACCTGTTCGTAATCGTCCAGAAGGCTGTGCAGCGCGGCCCGCACCACAGGCCACAGCCGATTACGCCGCTCCAGCCAGGGCAGCGCCGTGATTTCGGGACTGAACTTCCCCAGCACAATGACCTGGCTATACGTTTCTGCGCTCGGCTTGAGCAGCACCGGGTTCATGCGCGCCTGTGGAGTCGTGCGCGCAGCCAGCGCCTGAAGATACTGCGCCCGCCCGATTTCGAGGCCCTCGGCTGTGACTGCCGCATTGTTGCTCATGTTCTGAGCCTTGAAGGGCGCAACCTGCACGCCCTGATTGGCGAAATGCCGGCAAAGGGCTGTGACCAGAAAGGACTTGCCCGCATCACTGGTACAACCCATGATCATGATCGGCTTTGCCACCGTTTTAGCTCCTTGTCGTGACCGTTTCTCGCGCATTGATGACCGTGCCAGGGATGTGATCTGCTTCAAGCGACCTGACGCGGCTCAATATGGGTGTTATTCTACACGCTGAATTCGGCGCGTTTGAACGGACGGCTTCCTGCACGCTCCCGAAATCGCGGTATGCTTGAGGGCATGAGCGACTCCAGTCCAATTGATGACCGTACCCGCGCACTGGCGCTGGCTCTCACTGATCGGATCGGCTGGACGCTGCTGCACCGTCTGTTGGGCACGTTCGGCACGTTGGAAGCGACATTCGCCGCCACAGGCGAACAACTGCAAACGGTGCAGGGCATCGGCAAACAGATCGCGGCCAGCATCCGGTCAATTGATCTGAGGCGGGTCGCCGCCGATTTTCGTCGTCTGGACGCCCAGGGAATCCGCGTGGCTTTGTGGGATGACTCTACCTATCCCGACGCGATCAAGGCGCTCGCCGACAGGCCGCTGGCTCTGTTCTGGAAGGGCGAAATCTGCCGCGAAGATGCACAGGCCATCGCCATCGTCGGCACGCGCAGCCCCTCCCCACGCTCTGCGCAACTGGCCCATGACCTGGCGAGCGATCTGGCGGCACAGGGTTGGACTATCGTCAGCGGGCTGGCACGTGGCATCGACACGGCAGCGCATCGCGGCGCGTTGGCCGCTGGTGGGCGCACGATAGCCGTACTTGGCTGCGGCGTGAACGTGGTTTACCCACCGGAAAACACCCGATTGGCGTCGGAAATCGCAGGCAGCGGCGCGCTGATCAGCGAGGTATACCCGGACGTTAACCCTTCGGCCACCGCCCTGATGCGGCGCAACCGCCTGATCGCTGCCCTCTGCCGTGCCACGATTGTGGTAGAAGCCCCGGCAGACAGTGGCGCGCTGCACGCGGCCAGGAGTGCCCATGCGCTTGGCAGGCCAGTGTTCGCCATCGACAACAGCCAGGGCAACGCGGCACTGCTGCGCGACTTTGCGTGCCCACTGCCAGACGGTACAACGGCGCTGATCGAGATGCTAACTGCTCCTTGACAGCAGACTGAACTCTTCGCAGCGCGCTACGAGGCTCTTGGCCGTCGAGCTATCGACGGTCTGGCGTGGGGTATCCGTGCGCTCCTGCTGTGCCAGACCGGACATATACTATTTTCATGACGTACCTCTCTGAAACAGCAAGGACATTACCGACATGAAACCGGCAGCACGATTACTTCGGCACTCGTTGTACCTGCTTATCGCGTTGAGCCTGGCCGCCGCTGCGCCTGGCCTGCACGTTGCCCACATGCAGGGCACAGCGACGCCCGCCAATTACCAGGCGGTGTTTAGCGATCTATCGTTCGGCCCTTCAGCGGGTGGCCCCGACACCAGCTACTTTCCGGTGGGCACGCAGCAAGTCTTTGCCCGCTGGAACTACGTCAATGTCCCTAACGGAGCCGGAATCACGCTTCTGCGGCAGTGGTATCGCAACGGCCAACTGTTCATCGAAAAGCAGGAACCCTGGAACCCGGCCTGGGGCAGCAATGGCCGTCTCACCCACATCTCGATCTACGACTTCACCGAGGGCCTGACACCCGGCTATTACCACGTCGTCATCTCGCTCATGTATGACTATCCGGCGGCCTCAGTGGTGGGCGATTTTGTCATTGCGGACTACCCGGCCACCGGGATTCCATCTGGCGGTGGGGCAGTCTTCAGCGACCTGACGGTCAGCACCAGCGCCGGTGGGCCAGCCATGACCGTCTTCCCGGCGAGCACGCCTCTGGTCAGCGCCCGCTGGAACTACGCCAACGTGCCGGTGGGCGCGGTTGTCCAGCGCGACTGGTATTACAACGGCGTCCTGTTTCGCTCGGTGCGCGAACCCTGGAGCAGCTATTGGGGGACGAGTGGACGCCTGACGCACATCGCCATCTACGACTTCGAGCGTGGGCTGCCATCTGGCAGCTACCGTCTGAACGTCTTCCTGCGAGACAATCCCGCCGTCCAGGCCACCGCCGTGTTCTCCATTGGCAGCCTGCCGCAAGGCACGGGGTTGTTCAGCAACCTGACCTTTAGCGCCACATCCGACGGCCCGGACAGCGCGATCTTCCCACGCGGAACAACGCAGGTCTTTGCGCGTTGGGATTTCCACAACGTCTCGCCTGAAAACCGTGTCGCACGGCGCTGGTTCAGGAACGGCGTGCTGTGGCTGCAACGGGAAGACCCCTGGACCTATGGCGCCAACGGCACGGTGCGCAACATCTCCATCTACGACTTCCAATTCGGGCTGCCACCGGGCGATTATTATGTGGAGGTCAGCCTGGTCGGCGTTCCCGGTTCGCTGCTCCGAGGCTATTTCACCATCTTGTAAGGACGACTTACCTCGTTCCTGTCCCGCGCAGCCAGCAGCGAGAAGAGCAGGCCACACACGCTCTTTTCTCTGCTGGGGGTGTTGCTGTATTACCTCCGGTTGCAGTATTATCTCCTCATCAAACGCGGAGGCGTGTCAGTTCCGATGCAGTCAAAAGCACGCGATCTACAGGGCTTTCTCGTGCTGGTGGTGGCGCTCCTGGTGGGCGGCTTTCTGCTCATCCGCAACATGCAGCCCGCTGTCACTTACACCATCCCTGGCCCGACGGTCACCGTCACGCCCCCTGACTCGTCCTGGCAGCAGGTGATCCAGCAGCAGTTGGTCAACGGCCCGACGGCCATCCCGACCCGTGATGTCCCGGCTTCAACGCTCGTCGCACCGACTCTCCCGCCCATAACCGGGACGGCGGTCCTGTTCCAGCCGACTCAGGTCTTTCGGGGCACGACGCCGACGGCCACGCGCTTCATTCCCATCACCGCCACGCGGCCCGGCCCGACGGCTGTGCCCAGCCCAACCGGGCAGTTCACTGTCGTCGCCAACAACAACCCCTTCAACGGCCAGTTCTCGCCGCCGCCCGAGATCGTGCCACTGTCGATGGACCCCCGCGATCATTTCTGGTTCAAACGCCCAGTAGATTCGAGCGCGAACAGCACCAGCATCTTCTGGTATGGCTATGGCTCCGATGGCCCGCAGAACACCTGGCGGGTGCATCACGGGATCGACTTGCCCAACCCGATTGGTAAGGAAGTCCGGGCGGCTGGCCCCGGCCACGTCATCTGGGCCGACGATCATTACGTCTGGCGGGAGAACGGCGTGATCGCCGACGCCGCCTATACTTACGGCAACGTCGTGATCATCGAACACGACTTCGGCTACCAGGGCCAGAAGCTGTTTACGCTGTACGCCCATCTGTCGGTTATCCTGGTGCATCTCAATGATCGTGTCCAGACCGGCGATATTGTCGGCCTGAGCGGCGCAACCGGGCAGGTGTCCGGCCCGCACGTGCACTTTGAGGTGCGCGTGGCCCGCAACAATTATTTCGATACCCGCAACCCGATCCTGTGGATGGCCCCCTACGAGGGGACGGGCGTGGTGGCGGGTCGCGTCGTGTACCGCGATGGCAGGCCGGTGGAGGACGCTACGGTGTCGCTCATCGATCCGCGACGCGGGCGCATCACCGACACGACCACGACCTACGTGCACCCACACCGCCCCGGCGCGACGACCTGGAATGTCAACCCCGATGACGTGTGGGGCGAAAACTTCGTTTTTGGCGACGTACCAACGGGCGATTATCAGGTTGTCGTGAACATCAATGGCTTCCGCCTGACCAAAGACGTCACGGTACACGCTGGCACAACCTCATTCATCGATCTGGGACAGGCGCCCGTCAGCACGACAGTTCCGCCGACGCGCACCCCGACGCCAATACAGTAAGCTTGACCTCACCCCTGACCTGCTCCGCAAGCAGAGAGAGGGAACTGGTAGGGCGAAGCTCCCCGTATCTACGGGTTGCAGGGAAGCAAATTCGTCGCCATGAAAACGTTAAGCGCCAGCGTTACCTCGTTGCAGGAACGCCCGCACCGCCCTATACTTTCCCCAACAACATAAATATCGGCCAGTATTTGCGAAAGGATTTTCATCGATGACCGATCAACAGACCCGACAGATTGTGACCAGAGCGCTTGAGCAGGGAGCGGGTGTCGTCCGCCTGATGCCCACCTGGGTTCCCCGTTCGTTTTGCGTGCCGGGCCGGCGGCTGCGCCTGCATCCCCGCGATCTCTATGCCCTGGGCGCACAGCGCGGCGGCATCGACGAGCGCTGGTTCTCCTCGACCACCAAAGCCGACAACGGCCCGCTGACTGCCGACGACGAGGGCCTGAGTTACATCTATGTGGACGGCCAGAAAGCCACGCTCCGCGATGCGATTGGTCTGATGGGTCAGGACTTTCTGGGCAAGGAAGCCATCGACAGGTACGGCGGCTGGGTGATGTACAGCAAGTTTTTCGACAACATGTACCCGCTGCCACACCACCTGCACCAGAGCGACGAAATTGCCGCCAACGTCGGGCGGGTCGGCAAGCCCGAAGCCTACTATTTCCCGCCGCAGTATAACTTTGCCCTGGATACCTTCCCGTACACCTTCTTCGGCTTTGAACCGGGCACGACCAAAGAACAGGTTGTGGACTGCCTGAAGCGTTGGGACGAAGGCGACAACGGCATTTTGCAGCTTTCCAAAGCCTACCGCCTGACGCCCGGCACGGGCTGGGACGTGCCGCCGGGCATCCTGCACGCACCGGGGACGATGTGCACTTACGAACCGCAGCGGGCCAGCGACGTGTTCTCGATGTGGCAGTCGCTCATCGCTGACTACCAGGTTGTGGATCGGGCCATGCTGGTCAAGGACGTGCCGCCGGATAAGTGGTACGACTACGATTACCTGATGGGAATGCTCGATTGGGAGGCCAATGTCGATCCGAACTTCAAGGACAACCACTTCACCGAGCCGTGCGCGGCGGGCAACGAAGACGCCATGCACGCGGCGGGCTACCACGAGAACTGGATCGTGTACGGCAGCGAATGGTTCAGCGCCAAAGAATTGATCGTCTATCCGGGCCGCACCGCCACCATCAAGGATGCTGCCGCCTACGGCGCAATCTGCGTGCAGGGCTACGGGCGCTTCGGCAAGCATCAGGTGTCGTCACCGTCGCTGATCCGTTTTGGCGAGATGACCGAGGACGAGTTCTTTGTCACCGCCGATGCTGCCAAAGCAGGTGTTGCCGTCACCAACCTGAGCACCACCGAGCCGCTGGTGATCCTCAAGCACTTCAACCCCGGCAACCCGGAAATGCCGCGCCGAAGGAAATAGGGTTCCCCTAAAGCGATTCCGTCTTGCTGAGGCGACGATTGGCACATTGATCTTGATGGCTAGTTTTTCAGGCGGCTGGCATGTTGCAGGTGTAAGCAGGGTGTGTTTTGACCAGCCGGTAACCGTCGGATGTTCAAATGTAACAGGGGAGGCGCGACCTATGCGAGAAAAACCGCCTCAACCAACACTGCTCAAAATCGCATTGCAGGATCAGGTGGTCGGTGCAGCAGGTTTCTTTGGTATCGTGCTAATTGTGTCAACGGTGCTTGTCGCGTTTGTAGGGGATGTCGGCTCGGAGGTGATGGCAATCCTCACTGCGTTGATAGTGCTCTGCCTCGTGATGGCAGCCTGGCGATTGATCAGGCGGGCAACACAGATTCGACGCATATGGGAACGCGGCGTGAGGCGGCCAGCTTTTATCACCTCGTTGCAGTATATGGGGTATGGTCGCTCACTGCGGAAAGTTGTGCTTTATCAGTATGAATTCGGGGGAGAAATGTACCGGAAACGAGAGATTTTTATGCCCCGTTGGCAGCCGCCCCTTTCCAATGTGCTGGACATCATCGTCGATCCTGAAAGGCCGGATAAGCCCCTCATCGTGGACAATTATCTATGAGACTGTGATTGTCGATGCCTTGATGCGGCTGGTTAGTCTTCAATATAGGGACTTCACATTGAAAGGATCACTTCGACGTGCCAGCAAACTACAAAGCTGAACTGGTGGGTTGCTTTGGCGACCCGGTGGCCGAGAATCCGACAGGCGTCATGCAGGAGGCCGCCTTCAACGCAATGGGCCTTAACTGGCGCTATCTGACCATCGAGGTCAAGCGCGAAGGGCTGGCCGACGCCATGCGCGGCATCCGCGCGATGGGCTTCCAGGGCATTAACCTGACCATTCCCCACAAGGTCGCCGTGATGGAACTGCTGGACGACGTTGCGCCCGACGCCAGGATGATCGGCGCGGTCAACACGGTGCGGCGCGAGGGCAACCGCCTGATCGGGGAGAACACCGACGGCAAGGGCTTTCTGCGCGGCATCCGCGAGGATGGGGGCATCGACCCCAAAGGCAAGCGCGTTGTCATTCTGGGTGCTGGCGGCGCGGCCCGTGCCATCGGTGTTGAGCTGGCGTTGGCGGGCGCGGCGGAACTGGTTATCTACAACCGCAGCCAGGAGCGCGGGCAGTCGATGGTCAGCGATCTCAAGTCGCGCGCCAAAGCCAACGCCAGCTTCGAGCAGTGGTCGAAAACGGTTCACGTCACCGAAGAGGTGGATATTCTGGTCAACGCCACGTCTATCGGGCTGTTCCCGGACGTAGGGGCCATGCCCGACGTATCGCTGGACGGCGCGCGGCCCGCTCTGATGGTGTGCGACGTGATCCCCAACCCGCCGGAGACGCGGCTGGTGCAGGCGGCGCGCGCCAGAGGCTTGAAAGTGCTGACCGGGCTGCCCATGCTGGTCTACCAGGGGGCCATCGGCTTCGAGATGTGGACAGGCCAAAAGCCGCCCGAACAGGTGATGAAAGAGGCGCTCAGTCGGGCATTCGGGTTATGAATCGCATTTCATCCTTCGGCAGAGTGCTCTACTTCGTTGACCTTCTGCCGGGTTAATGTTATCCTTTTGCCATGCTGACGATCCTATCCATTACCAGTAGCCGTCCCTTTTTGAAGACCGACTCGACCTGTTCGGGGCGAGAGCACGCTTCACTGCCGCGATAGTCGTCAGTCGGCACTATACTGATGATCGAGGCGTGGAGCAGCACCAGCTCCCCGCCTTTTTCTTTTATTTCAGCGCTGTGGTTTGGGAGGCAAGTTTGCCAACGGACTCGATCCTGGTTGCTTTTCAAGGTGTACATGGAGCCTATTCCGAAGAAGCGATCCGCCAGCATTTCGGTGAAGCCGTACAGACCCTACCTTGTAACTCGTTCGAGGAAGTCTTCAGTGCCGTCGAGTCGGGGCGGGCCACCTATGGAATGCAGCCCGTCGAAAACACGCTGGCAGGGTCGGTAGCTTCGTCCTACGAACTGCTGCTCGACTACGATCTGCGCATCCAGGCCGAAGTGATCTTGCGCGTCCGCCATACCCTGCTGGCCCCGGCAGGCACTGCACTGGCCGAGGTCAGGAAAGCGCGCTCTCACCCGCAGGCATTGGCGCAGTGTGAGCGCTATCTGGCGCGGCATGGCATTGAAGCCGTTGCCTGGTTTGACACGGCAGGCAGCGCCCGCGATCTGGCCGCGCAGCCGGAGCCGAATACAGCCGCGATTGCCAGCGCGCTGGCCGGACAGTTGTACGGCCTTCAAGCCCTCGACGTGGGAATCGAAGACCAACCGTTCAACTACACACGCATGTTTGTGCTGGGCCACAGCGACCCGCCGCCGGGCGACCACAACAAAACGTCGATTGTCTTTACATTGATGCACCAACCCGGTTCACTGCATGGCTGTCTTGGCGAATTCGCCTCGCGGGGCATCAACCTGACCAAGATCGAGTCCAGGCCACGCCGCAATAAGCCCTGGCAGTACTACATCTACCTGGATTTCGAGGGCCATTTCCGGGAACCGCACTGCGAGGCAGCACTGATGGGTCTGCTTCGGCGCGCCACAATGGTCAAAGTGCTAGGGTCGTATCCGGCGGCCAGCCAGCCTGTCGATGAAAGGAATGGCAACTTATGACGCTCAGTCTGCTGCGGTGTATGGAATGCGGCAATACGCACCAACTGGATGACCCGGTTTACGTCTGTGGCAAGTGCGGTGGCCTGCTGGACGTAGAACACGATCTGGATACGCTGCGGCCAACGATCAGCCGGGCGCTGTTCGATTCGCGTCTGGGCAGCCTGGATGCGCCATACAGCAGCGGCGTGTGGCGCTACAAAGAACTGGTCTTCCCGGAAGCGGACGAGAGTGCCATTGTCACGCGCGGCGAGGGCAACACGACGCTATACCGCGCGCCCGCGAAGCTGGCAGCCTGGGTCGGCTCGGAACGTCTGGCGCTCAAGCACGAGGGCGAAAACCCCACCGGCTCCTTCAAAGATCGCGGCATGACGGGCGGTGTCACCCACGCCGTGATGGTCGAGGCATCGGGTGTGGTCTGCGCCTCAACGGGCAATACGTCAGCGTCGATGGCTTCCTACGCGGCGCTGGCGGGCCTTCGTGGGTTGGTGTTTTTCCCTTATGGCAACATTGCGATGGGCAAGCTGGCGCAGTCCGTCGCCTACGGCGCGATCAGTGTCCAGGTCAAGGGCGACTTTGATGCGAGCCTGGCGCTGGTGCGCCAGGCGTGCCGTGAGTTCGGCATTTACCTGCTCAATTCGGTCAATCCTTTCCGCCTGGAAGGGCAAAAGACCATCGTCTTCGAGATTCTCCAACAGCGGCGCTGGAAAGTGCCGGATTGGATCGTGCTGCCCGGCGGCAACCTGGGCAACGTTTCGGCGTTCGGCAAAGGTCTGAAGGAACTGCTCGACCTGGGCCTGATTGACCGGATGCCGCGCATCGCCGTGATCCAGGCCGCCGGAGCCGCGCCCTTTTACCAGAGCTACCGCGAGGGCTTTGCCGAGCGGCATACCGTCAAAGCCAACACGATAGCGACGGCCATCAAGATCGGCAACCCGGCCAGCTACATCAAGGCCCGCCGCACCCTGCAATGGACCGATGGTATCGTGGAGATCGTCACCGATCAGGAGATCATCGACGCGAAGGCGCAGGTCGATAAGTCCGGGATTGGCTGCGAACCGGCCTCGGCGGCTTCGGTAGCGGGCATCAAAAAGCTGATTGCCAGCGGGGTCATCAAACCAGCCGACGACGTGGTTGGCATTCTGACCGGACACGTTCTGAAAGACCCCGGTATCGTCATCGACTACCATCAGGGCACACTGGACGGCCTGCAAAGCACGTATGCCAACGCCCTGCGCACCATTGAGCCGACGCTGGCCGACGTGCAGGCGCTTTTGAACGAGGAGAAGGTTCCAACGCGGTAAAGGCGCTTATGTCCACGCTCGTCATGAAATTTGGCGGATCGCTCACCGCTGACGCCAGGCGCATTGCACGGGTGGCACAGGTTATCCTGGCCGAAACGCTGGCCTGGGAGCGGATGGTCGTGGTCGCCTCCGCGATGGGCGGCGTGACCGACGATCTCAACCGGGCGGTAGAGCTTGCTGCGGCCCGCAACGCAGCGGGCTACCGCCGGGTCATTGCCGACGTGCGCAATCGTCACATCGAGGTCATTGAAACCCTCTTCAGCAGTGAGGCTTCACGCTGCGACCTGGTCGCTCACGTTGACCGACTGCTGTTCGACGTGCTCAACATCTGTGATGCGGTGCTGGCGCGGCGCGAAGCGCTGCCCCGTGACCGCGACCTGGTGATGGCAGCGGGCGAGCGCATGATGATTTACATCCTGGCGGCGCTGGTACGCCAGGAAGGACTGCGCGCTGCTGCCGTCGATGCCACATCGCTGATCATCACCGATGATCGCTACCAGAACGCCAATCCACTGATGGACCTGATCGACGAGCGGGTGGATACGATTTTGCGCCCGCTGCTCGAAGAAGGCATCGTGCCGCTGGTGACGGGCTTTATCGGCGCTACCCGGAGCGGCATCGTCACGACGCTTGGCCGGGGCGGAAGCGATTTCACTACTACCATCCTGGCTGCATCGCTGCACGCCGAGGAGATCTGGATCTGGACGCATGTGGATGGCGTGATGTCGGCAGACCCGGCGCTCGTCCCCGGCGCGCACGTGATCCCGGTGCTGTCTTACGAAGACGTGGGTGAATTGTCCTTTTTTGGCGCGCACGTGCTGCATCCTCGTGCCGTCGAGCCACTATTGCCGCACGGTATCCCACTGCGTGTACGCAACCCATTCAATCTTGACCATGCCGGGACGCTCATTCAGCCGGAAACTGTCGAATCGTCTATCGGCCCGAAGATGGTGACGGCTGTGGACGGCATGTACCTGTCCACGAGCGGACAATCCATCGACCTGACCGAATTCCTCGGCCAATTTCGCCAGATCGCCGGGCAGTTGGCGATGGGGCCGGTCATCGTCATGCAGAGTCACCGGCGCACGACGCTAGTGTTCGTCGTGCCGACCACCGCCGGGCCAACGGCCATTGCGACGCTCACACAGCGTCTGGAGTCCGGGCTGGGCACGGATCGTTGGGAGATCAGCCCGGTCAAGGTCATCGCCGTCATGGGATCGCCAGCGCAGATCGCATTGAACGACCCGGTCAGCGGTCAGGCGATCCGGCCACTGGCGCTCGCTGTCGGGCCGGGCGAGCGCCGCCTGATCGCCGTCGCGCCGCAGGATGCGCAGTCCGTCGTCCGGCAGTTGCATAAGCTGGCGAACCAGCCCTTGTACGGCGCTGGCACGCGCCTGGGCTGATCGGTTCTGGGCGAGGGCTGGCCTGTTTGACCCTTCATGGGGACGCTGCGGTCTGGTACAATAGGCTTTGCCCAGGCTGGTCGGATGGTCGCGCCCCGTTCACCGGGGTGAGGAAAGTCCGCGCTCCGTAGAGCACGGTGCTGGCTAACAGCCAGGCGAGGCAACTCGACGGCAGAGTGCCACAGAGAAGTGTATTGCCCCGCAAGGGGCGAGGGTGAAACGGTGGCGTAAGAGGCCCACCAGCGCTGCCGGTGACGGCAGCGGCTAGGCAAACCCCACCGGGAGCAAGGCCAAGCAGAAGCGAGGGGCTGCTCGTCCCGTTACCAGCTTCGGGTAGGCTGCACGAGACGGCAGGTAACTGCCGCCCTAGAGAGATGACCATTACCCTGCACCGCAGGGAACAGAACGCGGCTTATAGATCAGCCTGGGCTTCTTGAGGCAGAACATCCAGGGGGCGCACCCGGAAACAAAAACTGGCATCTCGTCGATGCCAGTCCTTTGAGCAGTTGCGGGGGTAGGATTCGAACCTACGACCTCCGGGTTATGCATACCACTTCAGCTTTCGCTGCCTGTTTGCACAGTTCGTGGTCTGGACTTTCCCTTCATCTTTCGGCTGTTGGGGGCCGCGAAGATGCCTGCCATCAAGTCTCTACACCTTCTCCGCCAACGCTGAACGTTGTTGGAGCTTGGCTCGGGGTTACCCCGCTAACGGCTTCCCCGACTTTGACAGAAAATCGCACGCCAGTTTCCTCGCGTGCAGCCCACTGTGAGATTAACGCCCTTCGCGGAATTGGGTGGGTGTACTGTTAACCTCACGGAATTGAGCCCGACGAGCTGCCACTGCTCTACCCCGCGACTGAAGAGTATACCAGCCCGACTCCCGCTTGTAAAGGGGCAAATGGGGGTGGGAATCTACGGCCTGTTCCGTTCTCTGTACAGGCGGCCTGGCTTGCTCTCCAGTTCGCGGCGCAGGATCAGCAGTGTAATGTCGTCGGCGCGCGGCACTGTGCCTTCAAATTCGGCGACGGCGCGCAAAATCTCGCTACACATGGCCTCGGCAGGTGAGTGCAAACACGCGCGGACTGCCCCTTGCAGCGCTTCGTCGCCGAAAAATTCCCCTGTCTCGTTCATTGCCTCGGTCAGCCCATCCGTATACAGCACCAGCGTTTCGCCTGCCTCAATCTTCAGACTGCGACGCGACCAACGAGCGTTTTCCAGAATACCAAGCGGCGGGCCGGTGCGCCGCAGTGCCCTGGCGCGGCGGCCCCGGTGGCGGCGGAAGAGGTAGGGTGGATTGTGGCCCGCGTTGACGTAGGTCAGGATGCCCGTCGATGGGTCGAGCACCCCGAAGAACAGGGTTACAAACAGGTCGCTCTGGGTGTCGGTGACGATCCGCGCATTTACGGTCTGGATGACGTGGGCCACTTGCCGCAGATAGGTCTGCGCATAGCGCAGCGCGTAATCGATGGCATAGGCGCGGATTAGGGTGCGGCTGAGGGCCATGTAGAGGGCCGCTCCCACCCCCTTGTCGGCCACGTCCGCAATGACGATTCCGAGGCGCCCGCCGTGCAGGGGAATGAGGTCAAAGAAATCTCCAGAGGTTTCGCGGGCCGGTTCGAGTGCCGCCGCGATCTGCCAGCCCCCGATCTGGGGACGCTCGGCGGGTAGAAAGCTGGTCTGCACCGAACGGGCGAAAGTCAATTCTTGCGCCAGGCGTTCCCGGCGCACCTGCTCCGATACCGTCTGCCGGTACACTTCGGCGCTGTGCAAAGTCGAAGCGATCTGATCTGCCAGCCACTGCACGGCGGGCAGCAGATGATGAAAGGTTCCGATCCGCTGCTCACGGTGCAGATAAATCCGGCCCTGCACGCGCTGCGTGCGCGGCTGGATGACCGGCACGATAATCACCCCTTCCCGGCCCGCCTGGTCCAACCAGGGACGCGCCTCGCGGGGGCCTAAGACCAGCGGTTCCACCCGATCCACGTCCCAGTTCCAGCACCGGGCATCGGGGCCAGCCCAGTGATCGGGCAGAAGCAGCAAGACCTGATCGGGGTAAAGACGGATGGCGACGCAGCACAGCGGAAAGATGTTCGGGACGAATGCCTGGAGCAGGCCGGGCAGGTTGGCCTCGTCGGGTGCGGCTTGCAGCAGCGATTGGCTGAGTCGTTGAAGTTGCTCAAGCTCGCGGGTGCGGCGGCGGGCACTCTCGATGGTACGGCTCAGGCGGTCAATGATGACGGTTCCAATGAGCAGAATCGCCAGGAAGCTGAAAAAAGCACCCCAGCCCGCCAGACTGTACAGGCCGGCGGGCAAGATCGCCACCAACCCGGCCACCGGGCCGAGCAGCACCATCAGGGCGAACAGAAGGGTGCTTTCGGTGCGCTGTCCTGGTGTAAACGGCGACATGACGCGGCTGATCCCCTGGCTGATGGCGATCATGACCGAGCCAAGCGTGAACCCAACCAGGGTCGCTGCTACGACAGGCAGCACGTCTGGCACGTCCAGAGAGGGCAAAGGGAAACGCCCGCCCAGCCGCTCGTAGACTGCCACTTCAACCAGTGTCGGCACCAGCACGGACATGCGGAAGACGCTCTGAGAGAAGATGCGGATGCGCTGTAAGGAACCGCCCTCCCGCTGCTGAAGAAAATAGGCCACCCAGGGCAGAAGCACGCCGAGCCACGCCACCGTCGGCCCGAACACAAGCACGCCTGACCACATCGCCTCGCCCCAGAACGAGCGCCGCTCCGAGCGATAGCTGCCCGATGTCGTGACGAAATACATCTCCAGCCAGAGCGTGCTGAACAGCAGGAGGAAGCCGAACAGGAGCAGCAAAAAAGGCCAGTGCTCGCGCAAGACGTCTGAATCGGTCACGCTGATCAGCCAGGCCAGGCCAAGCAGTGAGGGCGGAATAAACACCAGCGCCCGCCATACGTATCCGGCGGCAGCATATCGCTCCGCTTCTGGAAAGCGATCCAGCCAGGGAAAGCAACGGCGCACAATTGCGTACAAACGTTCTCTCATCATGCCGGGGATTGTACCGCGCGACTCTGGAGATCGCGGAGTCTCGGCGCGGCCAGTCGCCTCTGGCCCCTTCTACAAGTTTGGAGACAGAGACGGGATTGGCACACGCTTAACTTGTCAGCCATTTTATAGGGCTGC
This sequence comes from Chloroflexota bacterium, assembly GCA_021325095.1. Taxonomy (GTDB): domain Bacteria; phylum Chloroflexota; class Anaerolineae; order Aggregatilineales; family UBA2796; genus JAJPHV01. The sequence goes on from JAJPHV010000114.1 coordinate 15,450, forward strand.
CCGTGTTGCGCGAGTAGCCTGTTGCTTTGTACACTGGTATTGTCTGGAATGGCAGCGGCGGCTTCGGAGCCGCCGCTGCGCACAGGTGCTACAGAGAGGATTATCTGAATGCAGTTCCCACGTTCGAGTGGCATTTTGCTTCACCCTACTTCACTACCGGGCCGCTATGGGATCGGCGACATCGGAGAAGCCGCGTTTCGCTTTGTGGATTTCCTAACCTCTGCCAGGCAGACGATCTGGCAGGTCTTACCGCTTGGCCCGACCAGCTTTGGCGATTCGCCATACCAGTCGCTGTCCGCCTTCGCCGGAAACCCCCTGTTGATCAGTCTGGATAAGCTCGTCGAGGAGGGCTGGCTGACCGCTGAGGACCTGGCAAACGTGCCACCCTTTTCGGATGAGCGTGTGGACTACGGCAGCGTGATCGCCTATCACGACCAGATGTTGAGCCTGGCTTACGAGCGCTTTGCGTCGAGCGGCACCGCGGCGCAGAAAGCAACCTTTAACGTCTGGTGCGCGGCCAATATCGACTGGCTGGACGACTTTGCCGTATTTGCGACGCTCAAGGATGCCAATGGCGGCAAACCCTGGGTCGAATGGCCGGAGGGCCAGGCGCTGCGCCACTCGGATGCCATTGCCAACGCGCGCAATGCTCACCGGCGGCGCATTGCCGAGCATTCCTTCCGCCAGTGGGTCTTTTTCACACAGTGGAAAGCGCTCAAAGCCTATGCCAACAGCAAAGGGATTCGCCTGATCGGGGACATTCCGATCTTTGTGGCGCATGATAGCAGCGATGTCTGGGGCAACCGGCATCTGTTTTACCTGGATGAAACCGGGCGCCCGACCGTGATCGCAGGCGTCCCCCCCGATTATTTCAGCGCCACCGGGCAGCGTTGGGGCAATCCACTCTACCGCTGGGACGTGCTGGCCGAGGACAATTACTCGTGGTGGATTCGCCGCTTCAAGGCGATGTTGGGCATGGTAGACATCATCCGCATCGATCACTTCCGGGGTTTTGAAGCCTACTGGGAAGTGCCTGCCGAAGAAGAGACGGCAGTGAATGGGCGCTGGGTTCCTGGGCCGGGCAACCATTTCTTCGATGCCGTGAACGAAGCGCTGGGCGAACTGCCGATCATTGCCGAAGACCTGGGGCTGATCACGCCGGGTGTGGAGGCGCTGCGCGACCATTACGGCCTGCCGGGTATGAAAGTGTTACAATTCGCCTTTAGCGACGACTGCGCCGACAATGACTACCTCCCCCACAATTTCGTGCCGAACTGCGTCGTCTATACCGGGACCCACGATAACAACACGACGGTTGGATGGTGGCAGCACGAAACGAGCAAGGCCATGCGCCGCTGCGTCAGACGCTATGTGGGCTATCTCACCAAACCCCATTGGGATTTGATCCGTCTGGCGATGATGTCTGTGGCGCATACGGCCATTGTGCCCCTGCAAGACGTGTTTGGCCTGGGCGCGGAGCACCGCATGAACACGCCCGGCGTGCCCGGCGGTAACTGGTCGTGGCGCTTCCCGGCAGCATGGTTTGACCACCCGGCCCGCAAACGTATGGCCGCGCTGGCGAAATTATATGGCCGCGCCCCCGCAGTGGAGGAACCAGAAGCGGAGCCAGCCGATGAAATCAATGAGCCGTGAGCAGCGTCTGGCCCTTTCCGCCACCAAGCCCGTACCGCCCTATGCGATTGATCCGGCGCTGACCTTCTACTGTCCGCAGGAAAACGTCACCGCCTTCGATGAGCCTCGTATACGGGCTTTCATGGCACACCTGCGATCAGATTACCAGCCGCCGGCACCTGTCATAGCGGCTGAGAAGGCTGTCTTGCTCCTGTTGCCCTGTACCAAAACCAAGCCCTACCTGCTCAGTAAAGAACACCTGCACATCAACCGCTACCTGCTGGACGGCCTGGGCTTTGTGCCCATCGGTACGCCCGACTACCCGCCTGCCATCGCCGAGGCCCTGCCCGAAGGCTTTCCCCTGTCAGCGCTGCACAATGGTTTGCTCCAACACGGCAGCCTGGTCGTTCACCGCATGGTCGTTTCCGAGCCGATGGGGATTGTGCCGTTTGAATATATCTACCATTGGCGCGGCGAATTATCATTGGTGTCACGCTATGATGATCCGGGTCTGTTCGAGCATCGCGGCGCATCAGTCTGTACGTGGCGCAAGGACAATACTGCGACGCCGCTTGGCAACGGCAAATACCGATGGGGAGTGAATGAGCGCGCTGCCTATGTCGAGGCCCACAATCGGTACAGTCAGCACATGGCCGCCGTGTTGAAACGCCTGAAGCCATACTATCACACGATCCTGGGCTACGTTGCGCCAAAGATGACCCACCGCAGCTTTCTGACCAGTGCTGCCGAAAAAGCTGCTGGCGGCCTGCCGCGTGCCAGAAAGACCGGCCAGGGCAGCGGGCAGTTGATCGGTGTCAACGATCTGGTTCCCGGACTCGTGCACGTCGTGCCCGATGCCGCTGAACAGGCCGAAGCGCTCGCTGCTCTGGGGAAACGCCTGCCGTACCTTTCCCCGGCGGGCCGCAGCGGGTATTTCTCCACCGGAGGGGGAATTGCCACCGCGCTTGTCCTGCCTGAAATATTGGCGATTTTGAAAAAACATTTACAGACTATCGAAAGGAGGTAACTGTTCTCGTCTACCGCGTCCGGGCTCGTTTGCATTGGCAACCGTATTGGCATTTTAGCAAGAGGTAAGGGGTCAAATGATGCGTCGCAGATTGGTACTCGCACTGGTACTTGTGCTGGCGGTGCTGCCACTCCTGGCCGCCAGGCCCACCGCCGCGCAAACTTTCCGTGTGGCGCTCGTGCTGCCCGGCTCGATTGCCGACAAGGGTTTTAACCAGAGCGCCTATGATGGCTTGAAGCTCGTCGAGAAGGAACTCGGCGTGAAAACAGCCTACTCGGAGAAAACGCCTACCGAGAAGTTCGAGCGCACCTTCCGCGACTTTGCAGACGACGGCAACAACGTCATCATCGGGCACGGCTTTGAATTTGCCGATGTCGCCGTGAAAGTCGCCAAAGATTACCCGAAAACCTATTTTGTCGTCACCAATCACCCTGGCGTGGATAACCCGCCGCCGAACGTGGCCTTCATCCAGCCATCTTCCAAAGATTCGGCCTTTCTGGTCGGCGTGGCAGCCGGGCTGGCAACCAAAAGCGGTGTCGTCGGCGCAGTAGCTGGCTTTGACTTCCCGACCATCATCGCACAAATTGAAGCGATCCGAATGGGCGTCAAAGCCGTCAACCCCAAGGCCGAATTACGTCCGGTCTACATCGGCACGTTTGACGATGCGACGGTGGGCAAAGAAGCCGCCAAATCGCTCATCGCGGCCAAGGCCGATGTCGTCTACCAGATCGCCGACGCGGCGGGATTGGGGGTCATCCAGGCCGCGCAGGAAGCGAAAGTCTGGGCTATTGGCTGGGGACTGGATCAGCACGCCGTTGCCCCGGATACGATGCTGACAACGCAAATCGTCGATACCGGTAAAATGATGGTTGAGGAAATTAAACTGATCCAGGACGGCAAATTCAAGGCCGGTGCAAAGTTCTTTGGCCTGGATACGGGCGTAGTCGGCTATGCGCCGCTGAACGACAAAGCCAAAGACCTGGCTCCTGCGATGGAAAACGTGGCGGCTGCACTGAAAGCGGGTCTGATCAACGTGCCTTACTTCGACAAGCAGGATGCGGCCAAAGATTTGCCCGGCGGCTGGCTGGTGCTCTCCGCCGCAAAGTGATGGGCTGACGCCTGATACGCCCAGATTCCCCTCTCTGTTGGCTCTGTTTGCGGAGAGGGGATAGGGGTGAGGTTCATTCAGTCCCGGAGGAATCGATGACATCGATGACGCCGCTGCTGCAAATGGAAAACATCACCAAGATTTACCCTGGTGTGGTCGCCAACCACAACATCAGCCTCACCATCATGCCCGGCGAGATTCACGCGCTGCTTGGTGAAAACGGCGCGGGCAAATCCACCCTCATGAACGTGTTGTATGGCATGACGACCCCAGACAGCGGGCGCATCCTCTGGAAAGGCCAGCCCGTCCACATCGACAGCCCGCGCACCGCCAACAGACTGGGCATCGGTATGGTTCACCAGCATTTTATGCTGGTTCCTGTCTTCACGGCGCTGGAAAACATCGTGATGAGCGCCCCAGGTGACAGCTTCTGGCTGCGGACGCGAAATACGGCGGAGGCGGTGAAGAAGCTCTCCGACGAATTCGGCCTCGACATTGACCTGAATATGCGCGTCGAGGCTATGCCGCTCGGAATGCGCCAGCGCGTCGAAATTGTCAAGGCGTTGCACCGGGGTGCCAACCTGCTGATCATGGACGAGCCTACCGCTGTCCTGACGCCGGGTGAGATCGATGGCCTCTTTCGCATCTTGCGGCGGTTCGTCGCGGGTGGTCAGGCCGTGATTTTCATCAGCCACAAGTTGGACGAGGTAATGACCATCAGCCAGCGTGTGACAGTCCTGCGCGACGGTCACGCAGTCAAGACTCTGGAAACGGCCACCACGAACAAACACGAACTGGCTGAACTCATGGTGGGCCGTCCGGTGTCACTGACGGTGGATAAACCGCCGCGTAAGGCGTCGGGAGAACCCGCGCTCCGCCTGGACGACGTATACGTCACCCATGTCGAAGGGCGCGACCAGCTTAAGGGTGTTTCCCTGGCAGTCTTGCCCGGCGAGATTCTGGGCATCGCCGGGGTCGATGGCAACGGCCAGCGGGCGCTGCTCGAAGCGATCTGCGGGCTGCGCCACCCGTCCAGAGGGCGCATCTTCATCCAGAACGTCGATGTAACCGAAAAATCACCCCGCGAAATCGTCCGATTGACGAACGTGGGGCGCATCCCCGAAGACCGCCACGCGATGGGCCTGGTGCTGAAAATGCCCGTGCGCGACAACCTGGCGCTGCAAAAGTACCCGTCTGCGCCGCTGTCCTGGGGCTGGCTGCTGCGCTTTGGCAGCATGACCTCGTTTGCAGAACACCTGGCCGAACAATACGACATTCGCACGCCGAGTGTCCTCATCCCCGTCAGTGCGCTTTCCGGCGGCAACCAGCAGAAAGTGATCCTGGCCCGTGAGATGAGCGAAAATCCGCCCGTGCTGGTGGTTGCCAACCCGACGCGCGGCCTGGATGTGGGCGCAACCGAATACGTCTACCAGCAGCTTCTACAGCAGCGAGAACAGGGGGCGGCCATTCTTTTGATTTCGAGCGAACTGGAAGAGATTTTATGGCTGAGTGACCGGATCGCCGTGCTGCATGCGGGCGAGATCATGGGCGTGCTGCCCGGCGACGAAGCAGAGCCAACCCGGATCGGGCTGATGATGGCCGGAACGCGCCTGGCCGATCTGCCACCTGTGCCGCAGGCTGTGATGGAATGAGCGCCTGCGCCAGAGTTCATGGAGTGGGACGGCAAAGTATGAGGTATAAGGCCGAACTCACTCAAGCCGTCCGTGCTTTCCTGAACGGCCTGCATGAAGACGACAAGCAGGCCGTTCGCGTTTTACTGAACGCGATTGGCGAAGCGCCTGAATTAGGTGATCCCGTGCAAACTCTAGACAACGTGTTTTATCAGAAAACTTACTGGTTGGATCGGCAGCGTTGGCCCGATGGCATCCGTCTCTTTTACCGCTACTGGAATGACACGCTGTTAGTCGCTGTAATAGATGCAGGTGACCACCGCACTAGTGCCCGATTCCCAGGCCAAAGCATCTATCCTGACGAGCGCTAAACGAATTGGGGCGGCCTGGTATGTTACAATTGTTTTAGGAGGCAGAGATGCAAACTGTGACTTCCACCGAAGTTCAGCCTATTGTCGAAGCAATCCTCAATTACTTCGGGCATGACGTAGCGCGTGTCAGGTCATTCTACATTGCCGCTGTTCACGACGCCAAGTTACGGGGGGCAATTCCGCTAGTTGACGCTATCCTGGATGGCATTGACAAATGGCTGGTTGACAATGATTGGGGGCCACGACTCAAGAACCTGTACGGGAACCTCACCGCAGAAGAGGTTCTGGCCTCGGATGAGTTTGAGGAGTGGAACGGCAGGCTGTGAGCTATTAGGTCGCCCATGAAATCTACACGCCTCTTTCTCCTCTGGCTCTTCTCGCAAGATGACGGCGGGCCGGGCCGTTTCCTGATCCCGGTGCTGGCCGTTGTCCTGGCCCTGGCGGCGGGCGCGATCTTTATCGCGCTTTCCGGCCATGAGCCGCTGGAAGCCTATAGCGGAATCTTCAAGGGCGCGCTTGGCATTAACCGCGACTGGCAGCCCGGCGATGCGCTGTCGGATTTCATCAGAAGCCCCAAGCGCATCGGCAACACGCTGACCGAAGCGGGGCGGCTGATCCTGGTCGGGCTGGCGGTGGCGCTGCCCTTTCGCGTCGGCCTGCTGAACATCGGCGGAGCCGGACAGATCACGGCGGGCGGCCTGTTTGCGACGCTGGCCGGGTTGGCCTTCGCCGGGAGCAGCCTGCCCGCCGCCGTACAGGTGCTGGTGGTCATCGCCGCCGCGTTCGTGGGTGGCTTCCTCTGGGGAGCGCTGGCGGGCGTGCTGCGCGCCTATCGTGGCCTGAACGAGATCATCACCACCATCATGTTGAACTTCGTCGCCTTCTGGATCAATGCCTATCTGGTCAAGGGGCCGCTCAAAGACCCGAAGAGTATCGGCTACGACTGGTCGCCGCCTTTGCCCGACTCGGCACGCATCCCGGAATTGATCGAGGGGTCACGCATCAGTTCAGGCATCATTATCGCGCTGCTGGCCGCGCTGGTCGTCTACGTAGTATTGTGGTACACAACCGTCGGTTTCGAGTGGCGCGCCACCGGCTTCAACCCTTCCGCCGCGCATTTCGCCGGGATGCGCGTCAAGTGGAGTCTGGTGCTGTCGATGGGGCTGGCGGGCGGCCTGGCGGGCCTGGCCGGGGCGCTCATCGTCGCCGGGGGCGACGAAGGCCGGTTGACGCTGGATTTCGCCCAGAACTACGGCTTCGACGGCATCCCGGTGGCCTTCATTGCCCAGGCCCATCCGCTGGCCGTCATCATCACCGGGCTGTTCTTTGGAATGCTGCGCTACGGCTCCGACACGGCGGAAACGCTGCTGGGCGTGCCACAATCCATCTCCGAAGTGATTCTGGGGCTGACTATGCTGTTCGTGGTTGCGGGGCAGTCGCTTGTGCTGGTACGCTGGCTCCGCAAGAAACGCCTGGAAGCCACCACCCACCTGGACAGTGCAACGCTGATCGACAAACCCTTACCACAAGGCGGTGACCGATGAGCGCGCCGGGCGATTTTGTCTCGCTCCTGCTCTCAACCGAGTTCCTCAACACCGGGCTGCGCGTGGCTGCGCCCTACGTTGCCGCCTCCGTCGGCGAGATTGTGTCGGAACGGGCGGGGATCGTGAACATCGGCCTGGAAGGGCTGATGCTGACCGGCGCATTCGTCGGCACACTCGGATCGTATTACTCCGGCAATATGTGGTTCGGCGTGCTTGCCGCCGTCGTCGTGACAGGGTTGATCGCTGCCGGGCAGGCTTTCTTGATGATCACGCTGGCGGCGGATCAGGTTGTGTCCGGGATCGGGTTGAACCTGGGGGCGCTCGGCCTGACCACGTTTCTGAGCCGTACCATCTTCGGCCAGCAGCCGCCGCAGATCAGCTATTTCGCGCAGCCCTGGCCGATCCCGGTTCTGAGCGACATCCCCGTAATCGGCCCAATTTTCTTCAATCACCTGCCGATTGTGTACGTCGCCTATATCCTCGTGCCGCTGGTGTACTTGCTGCTGTTCCGCACGCGCTGGGGCCTGAGCGCTCGTGCCACCGGCGAACAGCCCCGCGCGGCGGATAGCGTGGGTATTCCGGTCAATCGCGTGCGCTACACTGCCACCATCCTGTGTGGGCTGATGGCAGGGCTGGCGGGAACGTATTTCACGCTTGGCAACCTGGGCACGTTCACCGAGAACATCACTGCCGGGAATGGCTTTATCGCGCTGGCGGTGGTCATCGCGGCCAAGTGGTATCCGGGTCGCGCGCTTGCCATGTCACTGCTCTTCGGCATTGCGCGGGCGCTGGTCGTCTGGGTTCCCTCGATGGGCATTGAAGTGCCCTACACACTGCTCAATACCCTGCCCTACCTCGCCACGCTGATCGTGTATATGGGCGTCGCAGGCCGGACGCACGTTCCGGCGGCGCTGGGCGTGCCGTACCAGAAGGATTGATGCGCGGCGTTATCTATTCCTTGCCGTCGATTCAAACTTTCTTCCGAACTTGTGCTATCTTTGATACTGTAGCGTTTGTGAGTCGGAGTTTGTCCCTCATGCGACGTATTGGTGTGTCGTGTTTGCTGCTGTTGTGTGTGCTGGCTGTCGTTCATCCCCCTGTTCTGGCGCTTGCGCCGGGCCGTGAAACGCTCGATACGCTGCGGCAAACCGCTGTCCCGGCGCGCGATCCGGCTGATCTGGCGCGGCGACTCCTGGGCATCACCACCATTACCCCGATACCACGCGCCCCAGAACATCAGGTCGGTGACATCGCGCAGTTTACAGCGCTGAACAACGACAAGAGCGCGGCGTTCAACGTCAGCGCGCAGTTATGGTACAAGACTCCGCACGTCTACATGTGGTTCCAGGCCGGCTATAAGCCGAACCTGGACGACGTGAAACGCAGCGCCGATATTTTTGAGGAGCACATTTACCCCACTGTTCACAAGTATTTCGGGCAGGAAGGCCCGCCGCTGGATGGCGACCCTCATCTGTCGATTCTGCACGTGCGCGGGTTGGGCGGCTCCATCGTCGGCTATTTCGACTCCAGCAGCGAATACCCGAAGGCGATTGTCCCGGACAGCAATGAGCAGCACATCTTTTTTGTCAACCTGGATTATGTCAAAAACGGAATCGGGGCGGACTATTACCTGAGCACGCTGACGCACGAATTCCAGCACATGGTTCATGACAACGTCGATCCCAACGAGGAAGGCTGGCTCAACGAGGGTCTGGCCGTATTGTCTCAGTTGCTCAACGGCTATCCGGAATCTGGCTACCAGGATGCGTTCATGGCCTCGCCGAACGTGCAGCTTAACACCTGGTCGCCCGATCTCAACGAGAATGGGGCACATTATGGCGCGGCCTACCTGTTCGTCACCTATTTCCTGGAACGTTTTGGGGAAGATGCACTCAGGGCACTCGTCGCCAACCGGCAAAAGGGGCTGGAAAGTGTTGCAAGCACTTTGCAAAACCTGAACGTCACCGACCCGGCCACGCAGAAGACGATCAAACTGGATGACTTCTTTGCCGACTGGACGATGGCAAACCTGCTGAACAATCCGAAGGTCGGCGACGGACGGTTTGCCCACCCGCGCCTCACGACGGGCCTTTCTGCGCCCCGAATGCAGAAAGCTGTCGTGTCGCCTGCACCGCAGGAGTTGCAGGTGTCGGAATGGGGAACCACCTACCTCGACCTGGCTGGCAGCGGGCGCTACCGCTTCAACCTGCAATGTTCGCCGACGGTCAAGGTTGTTCCGGCAGAAGCGCACAGCGGGCAAAAGATGTGGTGGAGCAACCGGGGCGACAACAGCGACATGCGCCTGACGCGCGCCTTCGACCTGACCGGTGTGCAGAAGGCAACGCTTTCCTTCTGGCTCTGGTACGCCATCGAGAAGGACTGGGACTACGGATACGTTGAAGTCTCTACCGACGGCGGCGCGACGTGGACAGCCCTCTCCACCCAGGACAGCGTGCCGGGCGGCGGGCACGCCAATCCCTACGGGCCAGCCTATACCGGCTTCACGGGCGCTTCCGCTGCGAACGTGACTTGGCGACAGCAGACGGTTGACCTGACCCCTTACGCCGGGAAGACAATCCTGATCCGCTTCGAGTATCTGACTGACGACGCGGTGAACGAGGCTGGAATGCTCATCGACGACATTCGCATCCCAGAGATCAACTACACAACGGATGCCGAAGCGGGTGATGATGGCTGGCAGGCCGAAGGCTGGGTGCGGATCGACAACGTGCTGCCGCAAACCTACCTCGTCCAGATGGCTGAGTATGGCCCGACGCCGCGCGTCTTCAAACTGCTGACGTCCGACGGTGGTAATAGCGGCAACTGGGCGCTCGACGTTGGTGGGGACGTGTCTCATCTGGTGATTGCTTTGTCGGGGCTGACCGAATTTACGACGCAAAAAGCGGCGTGTCAGTATCAGTTGGAGGTGGTCAGCAGCGCGCAATAGGCGTTTTCTCGTTTGTGAATCGCTGGTCGCAAGGTGTTGGATGTGAGAGGTTGTATGTTCAGGTTGAAGTCGGGACGAAACTTGTGGAGACGTTTACCGCTGCTTGTGTTGGCCGGGTTGCTGGTGGTGGCTGCCTTCCCTGCTGGTGCGCAGGACACACGCGCGCCGGTAATTGGCTGGTCGGATGTAACGCCCACCGATCACCTGCGGCATCGTGGCGATTGGCTGGTGGACATCGGCAAGGCGCAGCCCGAAGACATCTACGGGCCGTTCCCAAGCAAGCCATACCAGGAAGGCGATACCGAGCGGTTTTTTGCGCTAGATTTCGACCAGTCCAAACCGCAACGCACGCTGCGGGCCGAACTGCGCCTGGTCACGGAGCACGCCTACTGGTGGTTCGAGGACGGCACGGACGTTGACCAGGCCAAAATCGAGACCGAAGGCAAGTATTTCGAGACACAGATCTATCCGCTTGACCATCTGCTGTTCGGCGATGCCTGGACGCCGGGCATTGACGGCGATCCGCGCATCTTCATCCTGCACCAGAAAGCCATCGGCGGGTACGCAGTGGGCGTTTTCAGCCCGAAAGACGAGTGCCCGCGCCGCCTTTGTCCCAATTCCAACCAGCACGAAATGATTTACATCGGTCTGGACAACGGTCCCGTCGATTCGCCCCGGCAGTTAACTGTCATTGCCCACGAGTTCCAGCACCTGATCCAATATAACAACGACGGGAATGAAGAGCGCTGGCTGGACGAAGGGTTGGCGCAGCTTGCCGAACACCTCAACGGCTTCAACCCGCGCTACATTGCCAACAGCAACCTGCGTGATTTTCTGCACAACACAAATTTCCAACTGAATAGCTGGCCGTACCGTTTGGACGTCGATCCCGCGATCAACTACGCCGCCGGCTACATTTTTTGCGTCTATCTCTACCAACGCTTTGGGACGCCCTTCATCCAGTATCTGGCACGCTCACCATACAAGGGCCTGGCCGCTGTCGAAGAAGCGTTGCGTTCTCAGAAAACGGGGGTAACGCTGGATGAGGTATTCGCCGACTGGACAGTCACGAACTACGTCAACAGCCCCTACGTGGGCGATGGCCGCTACTACTACCAGTCGCTCAAGCTACCGCAGCGCGCCGACACCGTCGATCTATCGCCGGAAGAGCCGCGCAGCGCGGAGGTCAACGAATACGGCGCGGATTACCTGCAACTGGATGGCGCGGGTAACTACACACTGAACTTCGAGGGCGATTCCACCGTCCGGCTGACCGATGTCGTGCCTACATCCGGCTCGTGGATGTGGTGGTCGTACAACGAGGAGCGCGGCATTGCCCGCCTGGAACGCGACTTCGACCTGACCGACGCGCAGGAACCCAAATTGACCTTCAAGGCGTGGTGGGATTTCCGAGATCAGTCCACCTGGGCGGACATCCTGGCCTCGACGGATGGCGGCAAGCACTGGGACATGCTGAAAACCAACAGTACATCCAACTGCCGTTTCCTGGGCAACGTGCCCTGCTACCGGGGCAGCAGCCGGGACTGGTCTGCGGAGACAGTAGACCTGAGCGACTATGCCGGGCAGAAAATCCGGCTGCGGATTGAATACGTCACGGATAGACCGCCCGAGGGCGAGGGCATGTACATTGACGACTTCGCGCTGTCGGCTATCAGCTACAAAGATGACGTTGAAACGGCCAACGGTGGCTGGAAGACGCAGGGCTTTGTCCGTGTACAGAGCGATCTCCCCCAGCACTGGGCGGTGAACGTCATCACACGCAACTCGCCACCGCGCGTCCTGCCCCTTAATCTCGGCGCAGACAACAAGGGTACGCTCAAATTTACCGCTCCCAACGATGGTGCAGTGATCGTGGTGGCTGCGATGGCGCCCTTTATCGAGGCCACCTCAAATTACACCCTCTCGGTGGATCAGAACTGAGTATATCCCGGTTCCCTTCTCGGAGCGGGGCGGGGAACCGAGCCGCATACTGTCGGCTCCCTGCCGCCAGATGATTCTTGATAAGGATCAGGTGGACCGCCGACAAGCACAGGCGCTGACGGTGTGGGGCAAGCGGCAGGATAGGGTGCAGCGGTGCTGAACGGGTGCTGAACGATGTTCCAGGGGAGGGTTTAAGCCCGACGCCAGGGCGCCGGGCACGGCTCTACCGCGAAATGGAGCGCCGCGTTCCTTCCAGGATGTCCCCGATCCAGCTTACGTAGAAGTCGATCAGGCGAAAGAGCGCGGGTTCGGTTTTGGGCGGCTCTGGCGGCGACTGCTTGGCTTCGACGACGCGCGGCGCGAGTGCATTCATGATGAGCGCCAGAACTACCGCAAAAATCGCTATTGTGATCAGTACTGCACCCGCGATGATCACAAAGAAAACGGTCTTGTTGACGACCAGACCGTCCCCAATCGGCAGGATGATCGATCCGGCAGGCGTCACTGCCGAGGCGGTGGGGGTATCGGTCTGAACACGAGTGAGAGGCGACGGGATCATGCCAAGCACCATGAAGATCGCCACCACTACCGCACTTACCACCAGCGCCACGAGCAAAGGACGAATGAAGGGGGCGAGCCAGCGGATAAAGCCCGGCGTCCCCCGGATTCCCCGGTGAATGAGGCGAGCCAGGGCTGTCGGCTCCGACTTCATCTCACGCAGGTGTTCCATGCCGTTGTGCTCGTGCGAATATGGGTTGAACGTGCCCACGCCCCACAGCCAGCCGAACAGCCCACCGAAACCGCCAAAGGTGAGCACCGTCCCTGTGCTGACGGGCAGGTTCGGGTCAACAAAACCCACTGCCGTCAGCAGCAGCCGCAGCAGCCCGATCAGGGCCGGTAAGGCCAGGAACCCACCCACAAAGCCGAGCACGGCACGCAGGAAGCCAGGGCGAATGCCCAACATCGCCACCACTTCCATCGCCACCCGCACGACGATATACAGCACAACCAGGCCGATGACGGCGGCGGTCAGCGTTACAGTTGTCGTAAAGAGATCCATGATGTCTCTCCGTTGGCGGAACGGCCTTACAGCACGTACAGCACCAGGAAGAAAAAGACCCACATCAGATCGATGAAGTGCCAGAAGACGACTGCCGCCTCTACCGACCAGTGGCTTTCCTTCGAGTAGGCTCCGCGCTGCGCCTTCCACAAGACATACCCGAACAGCACCATTCCGGCCAGCACGTGAAAGGCGTGGAAGCCGGTCATGGCGAAGAATATCGCGCTGTAGCTGCCGCTGTACGGCACTTGCCGCCAGACGAAGCCCAGCCCGAGCAGGAAGATCAGCCCCAACCCAATCGTAAACAGGACGTTGCGCTGCATCGCAGGCCGATTATCACGCCGGATGGCAGCCTGCGCCCGAATGGCAGTCACTGCGCTGAACAGCAGACTCAGCGAAAAAACGGCAGGCAATGTCGGGTCAATCCGCGCTACGCCTGCCGGCGGCCACGATGCCTGCGTTGACCGAAGCAGGTAATAGGCAAACGCAAAAAACACAAACACCATGCCGTTCGCAATACGCCACAGTTGCAGGGCAAAGCGTTTGTTCCTCAGTTCCCTGTCGTGAAGGAACTGCTCCTCGTCAAAGGTTAATGGGCGAGCAAATTGCGCATCCATACCATACAATCCTCATCGCTCAGGCCGTACCTACCCCCTCTCCACTTGCGGAGAAGGGGCAGGCGGTGAGGTTCCTTACTAATCCCCGGCGGGCGCTTCGGCATGGTCAGCGCCATGCCCGTGCCCGCTCGCTTGTACCGCGATCTTCCCCTCCCCTTCCAGGTAGGCGGCTGCTTCCGGCGTCCCGAAGCCGTAGGGATCGGGCGCAGGGATGGGCATTCCGTCGAAGTTGTGGTCAGGCGGCGGCGAGTCGGTCATCCATTCCAGTGTCAGGGCGCGCCAGGGATTGCGGCCCGCCACCTTGCCGAAGGGCACGGACACCAGCACGTTGATCAGGAACGGGATGATGCCCACCGCCATCGTAAACGCACCGATGCTGGCGATGACGTTCAGTGTCTGGTACTTGGGATCGTAGGTATAGATTCGGCGCGGCATCCCTTCCAGACCCAGGAAATGCATCGGGAAGAAGGTCATGAAGAAGCCGACGTACAGGATGGCAAAGTGGATCTTGCCAAGCGTCTCGTTGAGGTGGCGGCCTGTGAACTTGGGGAACCAGTGGTAAATGGCCGCGAAGAGTCCCAGCACGCTGCCGCCGAACAGGACGAAATGCAGGTGCGCGACCACGAAGTACGTGGCGTGAACGTGGATGTCTATCGGGATTGAGGCCAGGAACATGCCGCTGATGCCGCCGATAGGGAACATCGACAGGAAGCCCAGCGCAAAGAGCATGGCCGTCGTGAAACGTATCTTGCCGCCCCAGATTGTGCCAAGCCAGCTAAAGACCTTGATCCCCGTTGGCACAGCGATGATCATCGAGGTGATCATGAACGGGACACGCGCCAGCGGAGCCAGGGTCGTGAACAGGTGATGGCCCCACACCAGGAAGCCGACGAACGCAATGCCCATGCTGGACAGCGCCACTGCCTTGTAACCGAAGATCGGTTTGCGTGAATGAACGCTCAACACTTCGGAGATGACGCCCATCGCCGGCAGTACCATGATGTACACCGCCGGGTGCGAATAGAACCAGAACACGTTCGGCCACAGCAGAGGATCGCCGCCCGTCGCCGGGGCGAAAAAGCCCGTCCCCGCCAGACGATCCAGCAGCATCAGCGTCAGCCCACCCGCCAGGAAGGGCGTCGCCAGGACAATCGTCACGGATGTTGCCAGGGTCGCCCAGCAGAACAGGGGCATTTGCCACCAGCCCATGCCCGGCGCGCGCATGTTGCGGATCGTGACGATGAAGTTGATCGCGCCCAGGATCGACGACAGGCCGAGCATGTGCAGACTGATCGCCCATAGGGTTTGCCCGTCGAACGGGCTGAACTGGGTGCTGGACAAGGGGAAATAGGAAGTCCAACCAGCCTGCGCCTGCCCGCCGAGCACCCATCCACTGAGGAGCAATATGCCAGCCGGCGGGATCAACCAGAAGGCAAAGGCGTTCAGCCAGGGGAAGGCCATGTCCTTCGCGCCGATCATGAGCGGGACCAGGTAGTTGCCCAGACCCGCGCCGAACGGAATGACGAACAGGAAGATCATCACGGTGGCGTGAATGGTGAACAGGGAGTTATATGCGCCGCCGTTTGCCATCAGGCTGGCTTCTGGCGTCAGCAGTTCAATGCGGATCAGTTCCGCCAGGATGCCGCCGATCAGAAAGAAGAAGAACGACGTTGCCATGTACTGGACGCCGATCACTTTGTGATCGATGCTCCAGACGAAGTACCGACTGATTCCGCGCGTGCGCTTGGCCGCAGGTGCGGCTACTGAAGTTGCCATTGCAGTCCTCTCCGCTTAATCATTTTTCGCCGTGCTCGCTACTTCTGAGTGAGCAGATAATTGACGATGGCCTCGCGGTCATCCTCCGGCATGATGGCTGGGTCACCGAAGTTCTTGGGCATCAGGTTCTGGTAACCGGGAACCAGGTATGCGCCCGGATTGATGATCGAGGTACGGATGTATTCCTCCGCCGTCTTGACGCCGCTGTTGGTCAGGCGATTATCGACGTTGTTGGCGGCGCGGGTCGCAATGCCGTTCAGGGATGGCCCTACCGTTCCCGTTAAGCCGTCGTCCGTCAGCGTGTGGCAACTGCCGCAGGGATATTTTTGAACCATCAACTGCTTGCCCCGCTCTGGCCGTCGTGGATCGGTGGCAGCCTGCCGTGCCTTTGTGCGCAGATCGGTGACCCATGCATCGTACTTATCCGGCTCTTCCACAAACACCTTGTTGATCGTGGACATTTTGGCGTGGCCTTCGCCGCACAGTTCGCTGCACACCACCGCGTATTCACCCACAGCGCTCGGTGTAAAGCGCGTGGTCGTGATGTGGCCGGGAATGGCGTCCTGCTTGATGCGAAATTCGGGAATGTAAAAGCCGTGCATCACGTCGCGGGACTGGATTTCCACGCGCACGGGGCGGCCCTTCGGCACGTGCAGTTCATTGCTGATCATGTTGGCTTTCGCCATCTCGTTTTGTTCCGGCGTGAGATCAGCAAACGATTCATAGGGGTAGGTGAAAGTCCACTGGAACTGCTGCCCCGTCACCCCAATGACCGTCTCGTTGTCCTGTGGCGACTGGATGTCCACGAAGACCTTATAGCTGTAGATCGTCAGGACAAACACGATCACTGCCGGGATGGCTGTCCACGTCACTTCGAGGGCCGTGTTACCGTGATCGGGCGGCCCGTCGGCATCGTCGCCTGCTCGACGACGGAAACGCACGATGGAATAGATGATTCCGCCCTCGACAATCAGGAAGACGACTGTCGCAATGGCAAGCATGAAGTTGAAGAGCGAGTCAACGCTGGCGGACTCGGCTGACGCTTGGACGGGTAGCCATCGGGCATTCAGGCCGACGACAACGCCAATGGCGATCAACACCGCGCCAATGACGATGACCGTGATCGTCCGATTCGATTTCACGGCTGCTGTGTCTCCATTCAAGAAAGAAATTACGTGGGAATGTGAAACTTGTAATTAACGATAGTCAACTTCTCCAAGATTGTCAAATGAAAGTTTTGAATGGCTTGAACGGCTGAAAACCAGGAGGGTTGCCAGAGGCGAATCTTATCGTGCCTCTGGCTCATTTTCAATACGACGGTGAAGCTGCTCACGCAGAGCAGTTCCCCCTCTCCACTGTGCAGAGCGGGGGTTGGGGGTGAGGTCAATTTCGGGAGTCCGTCAGTTGCAGATGACCATCGTAACCGTCACCACCTGCCCGTTATATTCACCTGATTGCGACATCGTCGTCGTACCTGTATTGCAGGTACAGGGGGCATTTACTGTACGGCCCGGATACGTTGTCCCATCGGGCAGTGTTATGGACGGGTAGCTGATGCGGATCGGGGTTCCGGATGGGCACGCAATGCCAGCCGTCGATCCGCCGCCGGGTCGGGGAGTCCGCTGCGGTGCGGTCTGCCCGCCGGTGGTAGAGGGTGGTGCGACGGGCGCGGGCAGGTTGTTGAAGGGCAGCGTCGAGAAATCCTGCGGCTTGAAGGCGACAGGTTTATCCGGCGGCCCGGAGACTTTATGATCGGCGCCAAGCGGCAGTGAAGCTTGCATCCCTGCCGGGATAGTCTGCCGCTTGCCGAAGGACTCCACCGTGACCGCGCCCTCAAAGGTACTCAGCGTCATGTCATCACCGGAGTCCATAAACACCGTGGAGCCAATGGTCACTTTGGCGTCGTTGATGACCATGTTCACCTTCGGCGCACCCCTCGGCGTCTGGATCAGAATACCGTTGGGCGGGGCCGCTTTGCACGACTGCACGCCAACGCCCGTCTGGAAATAAAAGGCCTGCATCGGGCCGTAGACAGGTGCGGTGGGATCAACCACGTCGAGCGTGTTGATGTCACCGGAGCCGCTCAGGAACTTTGCCGCGACCCAGCCGGTGAGCGTGATCCTGGCGTCTTTTGCTGGAACCTGAATGCGTATCCAAGAATTATCTTTGAGGCGGCCCGTCGCCGTAACCGTCGCATTGGCGGGCAGGCTGCCAGCCAGCGAGCCGTTGACGGGCTTGCTGCGGAAGGCAGTGGCGGCGGTGACGGTCATGGGCAGGGTCGTGGTCGGTACGGGAACGGCGCTCTGCAACTGTACATCGCCAAAGACCAGCATGGTGGCGGCCTGACCGGTCACCGTGCCCGGCAGATTCGCCCGGAGCCTCATCAGGACCACGCCCCACGTCTTATCTTCGGCGTCCAGTGCGCTGAGTTGCAGGGATTTGATGGTTGCCAGGTCAACGATCTTGCCCGGTGAATCAAACACGAAGTTGTCAACGCCGGGCTGCGCTTCGGCCTTGAGAGAAATATTGCCGTAGCACGCCTGGTTGACCCCCGTATCGGCGCAGGCTTTGTTGGTGGTCTCCAGTGCCGCCTTGACGAAATCTGCGCAGGCATCAGATTGGGCTGATTGCGTAGCGGCTTGCGTGGCTGGTCCTTGTGCGGTTACGCCAGGCGGCGTCGACGCGAAAGCAATGAAGATCAACATCATCAGAATATACAGTACAACGCGCGACCAACGAATGGACATAGGACACCTCGATTTGCTGTTGACTTAAGGACTGCCAGGCAACAGTCAAGCCTACACCCGGCAACGAAACCCGGCAAATAAAGATGTCAGAAACGCTGCTCCCGCCTTGCTGTTGGCGGAAGAGAGAAAGGTTAATTCAATGCGTTCCGCCGCCGGGCAGCGCCGACGGCAGCAAGAAGAACGCCAGCGCCAGGATCAAGTAGACCACCAGCAGCATCGCGCCTTCCAGCCAGTTCGATTCGCCGTCCTGGGAGACGAGCGCCGCCACAATCGAGGCCGTTGCCAGCGCCACCAACTCGTAGGGATTGAAGACCAACAGCAGCTTTTGCGGGAAGAGCAGACTGACGAACACCAGCACGGGCGCGACGAACAGCGCGATCTGAAGGCTGGAGCCAAGCGAGATGCTCAGGCTCAAATCCATGCGGTTCTTGTAGGCCACCTGCACGGCAACGATATGTTCCGCCACGTTGCCGATGAACGGCACGATGATGATGCCGATGAAGAACTGCGAGAGGCCAAAGCCCTGCGCCACCGGTTCCACTGTGCCGACCAGCGTTTCGCTCATGAGCACGATGCCAATCGTTGCCAGCGCCAGCATAATGAACGAGCGGCGCAGGTCGATCTGCGTGTGCCTGGCTTCTTCTTCCTCGGTCTCGTCCGGCGTATGGCCCAGGCGTGGCTGGCGTTCGCGCAGCGTGTAGATCAGCGAGAGCGCATACAACACGATGATGATCAGGGCGATGCCCTCGCTGAAAAACAGTTCGCGCCCCGGCCCGCCCGCCCCGGAATTGAGCAGCACTTCGTCAAACCCGGATGGGATCGCCAGTGCCAGGAAGGCCAGGATCACCAGCGTGGCATTCATCGCAGCGGCGCGGCGTTCAAACGTTTGGAGACCGTGCTTGAGGCCGCCCAGAAGAAAACTGAACCCGGTTACCAGCAGCAAATTGCCCAGGATCGAGCCAACAATCGAGGCTTTGACCAGTTCGGTCAGGCCCGCGCTGAGGGCGATAATGGTGATGATCAGTTCGGCGGCGTTGCCAAGCGTCGCATTGATCAGGCCGCCGATGCGCTGGCCGAACTTCTCCGAGAGCGTTTCCGTTGCCTCGCCGATCATGCCCGACAGCGGCATGATCGCCAGCCCGGAGACCGCAAACACCAGCAGGTCGCTCCATCGCAACGCCTTGCCGATCAGCGCCACCGGGATAAAGATGAGCAGCAGGTTCAGGTTGAGCAGGTTCGAGGGCCGGAAAGGCTGGTTACGGGTCGCCAACGGTGTCCTCCGCGTTGTGCAGGCCGCTGATCCAACGGCTGATGAGTCGCTCGGTGCTTTCAAAGGCCAGTTCCGGCAGTTCGCCGGGCGCAAACCAGCCGACCTCATCCACGTCATCCGCCGCGCCCAGTATACCATCAATGACCCGTGCGGCATACGCGATCACGATGGTCACGCCGCCAAAGAGCACATCCAGCAGTCCGGTGATCTCAACGTTCAGCCCGGTCTCTTCCGCCGCTTCGCGGACGGCGGCCAACCGGGGGTCTTCTCCGAAATCGACGAAGCCGCCCGGCAGCGCCCACTTGCCGCGCTCCGGATCGACGGCTCGCCTGATCAGCAGCACCCGGCCCTTGTCCTGAATGAAGACAACGGCGGCGACTTTGGGATTGGCGAAATGGATGTAGTTGCAGGCCGGGCAAACCCGGTGCAGCTTATTGAAACGCATTTCGTCCGCGAGGGCGTGACCACAGCGCGGACAGAAGCGGGGTGCATCGATCACAGGCGCGACCTGAGCCAGCCGACGCCGAACAGCATGGCCGAGAAAATGAACAGCGCGATCCCGACGATGAAGAAGTACGCCGGTGCGGCAAGCGGCGGTATGGCTCGCCCATGCGCATTGGCGTCCTTGTTGTCTCGCAGGCCCGCCGTCAGCGTTGCGGAAGGCAAGGCAGCCGGTTCAACCTTGCCGCCTGCGCCACCCTGTTCGCCGCCGGGGCCAGTGACCGTCGCGGCCAGTACCACAACGGTAGTGCTCTGAGGGGAAGGCGTAGGTAGAATCTGTGTAGCCGTCGGCGCAGGGCCTGGCGTACCCGTTGCGGTGGCGGAGGGCAGCGCCGTCGCCTGCGGGACAAGAGGCTGTAGTGGCTGTGTAGGAGCCAGAGCCAGTTGGCCGGGCTGCGCGGGTCTCGGCGACTGCGCATTCTGGCCGCTGTCCGCCTGCGCCTTCAAGACAGGTCGGGTTGCGGTGGGTGGCTGTGCGGCGGCTGCACCCGCCATCACGCCCGCCGTTGGCTGGTAGCCTTCTGCAAGTGGCGTTTGTCCCGACGGCGGTAAGGCAGGCTGCCCGGCAGCCGTCTCATCGGCAGCGCTCGGCGGGATGGCATTGGTGGCCGCGAAGAGTGGAGCAGCCGCCACCGTTGGCGGAAGGGTCTGAATCGTTACCAGCGGGGTCGTCGTCGGCACAGCCTGGGACGCGCTCAGGGCGTCCTGGCCCAGCAGCGCATTGGTTTCGGTAGCGAGCGCAGCCGCCTTGTCGCTGGCGCGCTGCCCAAGAGTGGGCGTGGATTCTGGCCGGCTGTTTTGGGTGGCCGCAGCAGAGGTCGGCAGCACCGCGATAGCGCTGTTTGAAGCTGCCGGAGCGCTCTGGAAACTCATGGTCGAGGTGAACAGCCCCAACACGATCAGCACGATGGATGCGAATGCGCCCAATGCGCCGACGACCTGCATGGCGCGGTAACTGGCCCACCAGGGCGCGCGGCGGCTGTAACGGGCGGGGTCAAGCGTAAAGTTGCGCGGCGGCCTCAGGGTTGGCGCGGCGCGCAGCACGCGGATCGTCGTGCGCAAACTGTCCAGCGTCGCGCGCAGTTCGGGTTCCGCAGCAAGCCGCGACTCAAGGTCGGCGCGTGTCGCTTCAGGCAGCGCATTGTCCAGGTACGCGGACAGCAACTCAAAATCGTCGGGGCGAATCGGTGAAGTCATACGGTCTCTCATTCCCTTTGATTCAGACGGTATGACTCGGGCAAAAGTTCCCCGGCGTCCTGCAAGCAGTCGCGCAGGCGCTGCCGCGCCCGGCTGATGCGCGATTTGACGGTGCCGAGCGAAACCTGGGCAATGGCGGCAATCTCCTGATAATCGTAGCCCTGCACGTCACAAAGCACCGTGACCAGCCGCTGTTCACTGGACAGCTCGTCCAGGCAGTCCTGGATGATCCGGTTCAGGGCATTGAGTTGCGCCAGGCTCTCCGGCCCTTCGCCGGGGCTGACCAGTTGCAGTTCGGTGTCCGCTTCGGGGTCATCCAGGGAAACGACGGGGCGTCGCTTGCGGCGGCGCAACTCGTCGTAGCAGGCGTTGGTCACGATGCGCATCAGCCACGATTTGAAACTGCCGCCGCGAAATTGCATAAGGTGGGCATAGGCGGAGATGAACGCTTCCTGGGTGGCGTCGGCGGCGGCCTCTGGCTCCCCGATCAGGCGGTAGGCAAGGTTGTAAGCGCTGGTCTGGTAGTGAAGGATCAGCGTATTGAATGAACTGACGTTGCCGCGTTGCGCCTCGTGGATGAGCGCTAATTCGTCCATACCGAACGATCACTGCAATCCTTGACGAAGAGGCTATTTTAACGTAAAATGAGCGCCACTTGCCGGAGTGGCGGAATGGCAGACGCAAGCGACTCAAACTCGCTCGGGAAACCGTGTGGGTTCAACTCCCACCTCCGGCACTATACAATGCGCAAGCCGGGCCACAACCCCGGCTTTTGCATGTGACCATTATAACAAGGTCACACCAAAACTTCTCGATAAGGTGAACCCATGCGGCGATTGTTGCTGTCACTCCTGATAGGGCTGGTTGTGGGCGCGGGAATTGGCCTGTACTTTGGTTGGGTCGTGTCACCCGTGCAGTACGTCCAGAGTCCGATGGCCGATCTCTCACGGCGCTACAAAGACGAATACACCGTCATGGTCGCAACGGCTTATCAAGTGGATGGCGATCTGAACGAGGCTATTCGCCGCCTGCAACCGCTGGGTGTCAGCAACATCCCGGTCTATGTGCGTGAAGTGACCGAGCGTTATATCTCCGAGAGCGGCACGGGCAAAGAAGCGGACATTCGCAACCTGGTTGTGCTATCGCGCGCGCTCGGCTACTATACGCCGCCCATGCAGGCTTTTGCGTTGCCGACCACCGCCCCTACACCGGGATCGTAAGCCCATGCGACGAGGCCGCGTTTCCTGGTTGGCGATACTGATCGGAATAGGAATTGGCCTGGCGCTCGGTCTGTTTTATGCCTGGAAAATAAACCCGGTCATCGCCTTTAATACGGCCCCCTGGCAGCTATCCAAACCGATGCAGCAGCAATACCTGGTGGCGATCAGCCTGGCCTTTGCCCGGGATCACGATCTGAACCGTGCCGTAGAGCGCCTGATCGATCTGCGCCTGGGCGACCAGACGTGGCGCACACTGGCCGACACCGCCTGCGAACTGGCTCGCACCAACTATGCCAGCACCAACACCGGCCTGACGGCCATCCGCAGCATGGTGCAACTGGCACAGTCGCAGGGCGCGACGGGCTGCGCCTCCGAATTGCTGCCGCTGTACACCAGCACGCCCGCCCCGACGCCCACTTTCATTCGGCCAACGCCTACCCTCATCCCACCGCCGACCAAGACCCCACTCCCAACGCCTGGCCCGACCTTTACCCCGGCCACGCCCTTGCCGCCGGAAGCCACGCCCACCGCTTCCGGGGAATTCAAGATCGGGGCCCTTGAGGCGTTCTGCAACCCGAAGAATCCGGGCACGATTGACATCTTTGTGCAAGACGCAGACGGCACTGGTCTGCCAGGTATTCCCGTGGAAGTCACTTCGGGAGGCGACAAGGACGACTTTTTCACCGGACTGAAGCCGGAGCGCGATCCTGGCTTTGCCGACTACCAGATGACGGCAGGGAGCAATTACAACGTCGTGCTGCCGGGCCTCAGCGAGCGGACGCGCGCACTCGAAGCGGTGCCGTGTACGGTTCCGGCCAGCGATGGCGGCGGCAAGGCCATCACCTCGTACCGGGTCTACTTCCGCCGGGTCGCCGCAGCCAAATAGGTTCAAGATAGCGCGTAGCATCATGCTGAGGCACGGCGACGTACTGCCTCACGCCAGACGTTAAAATCGGCACAGTATCCGCTTTACAGGCCTGAAACGCCTAGAACACGGCTGTCGGGCCGGGTTCGGCCAGCAAAGTGTCGAGCGCGGCGCTGATGGCATCGTAACGCCCCTCGCCGATCTGACGGAAGCGCATCCGTCCGAACTTATCCACGATGACGAAAGCAGGCCAGGCGTGCATCTGGTAGGCGTTCCAGGCCGCGCCGTCGTTGTCGATGGCGACGGGGAAGGCAATCGCTTCGCGCTGCACGGCGTCGCACACGTTGTTCACGTCACGTTCGTAGCTGAATTCGGGGTAGTGGATGCCGATAAACTCCACACCCTGCCCTTTATATTTGGCGTAGGCTTCCTTGAGATAGGGCAGCGTGTGCTGGCAATTGATACAGCCAAATGTCCAGAAGTCCAGCAAGACGACCTTGCCGCGCAGGTCGGCCAACCGCAGCGGTTTATCGCTGTTGATCCAGATGTTGTTGGTCAGCTCCGGCGCTGCGCCCTGATCTTGCAGCCGTTCGGGGTCGAGTCCGGAGTCGGCGCGAACCCCTCTGGTGCTGTAGGCGAATATCCCGGCAAACACCGCTGCGGCGGTAAAAATGACCGCTGCCAGCCATCGTAAGCGTTCCATCATCATTCTCCTGCTCTTGCTGATGAATGGGAGCATAATAGCCGATCATTACACAAATCTTGCCAGCGATGGGGCAAACGGGGATAGAATTATAGACGCCCACTGGCAACCCAAAAATCCGGGCATCTTTGCACACAGGTATTAAAAATATCCACCATGCACGAACCGTATCACCTGATCTCCGATCAGCCGATTGAACAGATCACCCTGCATCCTATCGCCATGCCGCTCGTAGAGGTATTGACGACGAGCTTTGGCGGCGATGCGCTGCGTCCCGCTATCCTGGTCGAGTTGCGGCTGGCCGGAGGTGCAACCGGTTGGGGGGAATGTGTGGCGGGCTGGTCGCCCGGCTACAGCTACGAAACCATCGGGACGGCCATGCACGCGCTGTCCGATTTCTTCATCCCCACAGCGCTCGGCAAAACGCATCTGGACGGTCTGCACCGCTTTCGCGGCCACCCCATGGCGAAACTGGCGATGGAGGCGGCGTTCTGGTCGGCAGTGGCCGGAGCACGAAATATGCCGCTCGGCGACCTGCTGGGCAGCGGGCGCAAAGATCGGGCTGTCGTCGGTGTGAGCATCGGCATCCAGCCGAGCATCGACGCCACGCTGGCCGTGATCGAGAAGCGGTTGAACGAAGGCTATCAGCGTATCAAGCTGAAGATCAAGCCGGGTTGGGATATCGATATGTTGCGTGCGGTGCGGCAAGCGTACCCGGACATTCTGCTCATGGCTGACGCCAACAGCGCCTATACGCTGGACGACCTGCCGTTGTTCAAAAAACTGGACGACCTGAACCTGTTGATGATCGAACAGCCGCTCGGCCACGACGACATTTACCAGCACGGCAAGTTGCAGCCCCACCTTCGCACGCCGATCTGCCTGGACGAGAGCATTCGCAACGTGGACGATGCCCGGCTGGCGATTGAGACCGGCGCGGGCCGGATCATCAACCTGAAACCGGCGCGCATCGGCGGGATCACCGAGTCGCTCAAGCTGCACGCCTATTGCCACGAAGCGGGCGTGCCGCTCTGGATTGGTGGAATGCTGGAAACGGGATTGGGCCGTGCGGTCAACCTGGCGATGGCTTCCTTGCCCGGCGTGACCATGCCGAGCGACATCAGCGCCACCAACCGCTATTATGAGCCGGACATTACCAACGAGGTCTTCACCTTGAACCGCGAGGACTCAACCATCACCGTTCCGGCGGGGCCGGGGTTGGGCGTGACCGCGAACCCGGCACGGCTGGCCGAGGCCGAAGCGACCTTTGCCAGCCTGACCAAGAGCGAGTTCATGGGCCTCAAATAGATCGCAGTCCATCAGAGGGAATGAGAGATATGACTTCAAACCATGACAAACCACCGGCAGCGGAGATGTTCAAGGGGCAGACTGTCGGGTTTATCGGCAGCGGCGTGATGGGCGAAGCGATGATCGGCGCGCTCGTCAACCAGCATGTCGTCGAGCCGAACCAGATACTCGCATCCGATGTGCTGGAAGCGCGGGGCAGAGAACTCGAAGCGCGCTTCGGCGTGCGCTGGACAACAGACAATGTGCAGGTAGCCCGTGAGTCAGACGTGCTGGTACTGAGCATCAAACCGCAGGTGCTGGACAAAGTGCTGCGCGAACTGCACTTGGCCGGGCGCGAACCCAAAGTCGTGTTGAGCATCATCGCCGGCGTCCACATCCAGCAGTTGAGCGAGGGGCTGTACAACCCGAACGTGATCCGCGCCATGCCCAACACCCCGGCGCGCATCGGCCAGGGGATCACCGTCTGGACGGCCACGAATGAAGTTCCGGCGGCGCAACGCGAGCAGGCGCGCGCCATCCTGTGCTCGTTCGGCCAGGAGGTGTTTGTTGACAACGAAGATTACCTGGACATGGCAACGGCCCTCAGCGGCACCGGCCCGGCCTACGTGTTCCTGTTTATGGAAGCCATGATCGACGCGGGTGTCCACATGGGCTTTTCGCGCCGGGTGGCCGAGCAGTTGGTGATCCAGACCATGCGTGGATCGGTGGAATATGCGGCAGCGACGGGCGAACATCCGGCGGCGCTGCGCAACCAGGTGACCAGTCCCGGCGGTACGTCGGCGGAAGCGATCTATCACCTGGAAAAAGGCGGCCTGCGTACCGTCATCGCGCGCGCGGTGTGGGCGGCCTACCAGCGCAGCGTGGCACTCGGCGCAGGCAAGAAGGTCAGCCAGCGCGCACCCGCCCGCAACCCCGACGATCTGGGCGAGGGGAAGTGAGTCTTTCGGGGCTGTGCGCCGCTTGCCTGGCTATAAGGGAAGCTCCTGCGACCTGAAGCACATCTCAGCGGGCAGTCCTTCGTCACGGACTGCCCGCTCTTTGATAAACTTTTGCGATCCAACAGAACATCTAAATGGCATAGGATTCGTATAGACCTAGACCAAAAGCAGACCAGCAGGGTGGTTCACCTTACTGGTCGTCCATCACATCGTACCGGGGGCATATCATGGCTGACATCACTGACCTACCTGACCAGGCACAACGCGAGAACATCGAATACTACCGGTTGGTACTCGACGTATTGCCTGATGCGATAGCCGTGTACGATCTCGAAGCCCATCTGGCCTACCTCAACCCGGCCTTCACAGCCACCTTCGGGTGGTCTATGGATGAGGCCATTAGCCAAGCCCCGCAGAATGGTCGCCACACAGAGGGATCGGACGAGTGGATAGAGTTATCGCAACGCTTGAGCGAAGGCAGCGGCAACACTCTGGAAACCTGGTGTTCGACCAAAGACGGGAAACGACTGGCCGTTCAACTGACCACTTCCCTGTTAAGAGACAGGAACGGCCAGCCGACCCACCGCATGGTCAGCCTGCGTGACATCACCGAGTACCGGCAAACACAGCAAACGTTACAGCAAGGGCGTGATGAGCTAGAACAGCGCGTCGCCCAGCGGGCCGCCGAGTTGCAAGAGCAGATTGCGCTCCGCGAACGGGCCGAAAAGAAACAGGCCGAAGAGCGCAGCCTGCTGCAAGCCCTGATCGACAACCTGCCAGACAACATCTTCGTAAAAGATACTCAGGGCCGGATCATCATTGACAATGTGGCGCATAGAACACTACTGGGGGTAGCAAAGCCCGAAGAGTCGGAAGGAAAGACCGACTTCGACTTTTTCTCGCCGGAACTGGCGTCACAATACTTCGCCGACGAGCAGGCAATCATTCAGTCGGGCCAGGCGATGATCAACAGGGAAGAGCCAACGGTGGACCCGCAGGGCCAGAAGCGGTGGCTGCTGACCTCCAAAGTGCCCTGGCGGAACGCGCATGGCGAGATTATCGGAATTGTGGGCGTCAACCGGGACATCACCGAACGCAGACTGGCCGAGGAAGCGCTGGCCGAAGAGCGCAACCTGTTGCGCACGCTGATCGATACCCTACCGGATCCAATTTTCGTCAAAGACACAGAAGGCCGCTTGATCGTCAACAATACGGCGCATGCACGGCTGTTGGGAGCAGCCACACCGGAAGCGTGCATCGGCAAGTCCGATTTCGATTTCTTCCCGCCAGACATGGCGCGCCGCTCTCATGACGACGAACAGGCTTTTATGCGGTCGGGAGTGCCGGCCATCAGCCTGGAAGAACGGGCTGTTGATCGCACCACAGGCACCCAGATATGGTATCAGACAAGCAAAGTTACCTTACGGGATCGTTCCGGCCAGATTGCCGGGCTAGTTGGGATCAGCCGCGACATCACAGCACGCAAGCAAGCTGAAGAAGTGTTGCAAAGGGCACACGACGAACTGGAAAGGCGTGTTGCCGAACGGACGAGCGAACTGGTCCGAGCCAACAACGAGCTTCAGGAGCAGATCGCGGAGCGTAAGCGGGTCGAAGCCGAGCGTGAGGCGCTCCTGGAGCGGGAAAGTGCCGCCCGCCGCGAAGCACAGGAAGCCAACCGCCTGAAAGACCTGTTCCTCGCCACGATGAGTCATGAATTGCGCACGCCGCTTAATGCGATGATCGGCTTCCAACACCTGATGCTGTTCAGCGGTCAGCTTGACGAAGACAATACCCACATGGCCGAACGGACTCTCGCCAATAGTCAGCGCCTGTTGAGCCTGATCAATAATATCCTCGATCTCTCGCGTATCGCTTCTGGCCGATTGGAAATCATCCCGGTGCCAATGTCGCCCCGGCAACTGGCAAAAGCCATACACGAAGACATGAGCTTGTTGGCGACAGAAAAAGGACTGGCGCTGGAAGTCGAAGTTGACCCGGCGCTGCCTGAAGAGATCATCCATGACGAGGAACGAATCACGCAGATCGCCATCAATCTGGTCAACAACGCCATTAAGTTCACCGAGAAGGGAAAGGTCCGCCTGGCTCTGAAAAGGCTCGACGCGAAGTTCATCGTCGAAGTATCTGATACCGGGATGGGCATCCCACCTTCCCGCCAGGGCATCATTTTTGATGATTTTGTGCAACTGGATAGCACGTCGACCCGCAAATATGGAGGCGCTGGCCTGGGGCTGTCGATTGTCAAACGGCTCACTATCCTTATGGGGGGCGGCATTAAGGTGTCGAGCGACGTAGGCCAGGGTAGTACCTTCACTGTCGAGCTACCACTCAACCTGAACACGGCGCGCTAAGGCAGCTACAAGAGGGACATCACACCATGCCACCGATACCAAAACTATTTACAAACTGGGATGTCTTAGTCGTGGATGACGAGCCGGACAGCCTGGAAGTCGCCACACGCATGTTGAAGCTGGCAGGCGCGAACGTCTTTACGGCAGAGAATGGGCGCGACGGGCTGGAGGTCGCCAGGCAGAAAAGGCCCAGATTCATTCTGTCTGATCTGTCGATGCCAGTGATGGACGGCTGGCAAATGCTGGAACAACTCAAACGCAACCCTGCAACGGCAGACATCCCCGTGATTGCGCTCACAGCGCATACCATGCCCGGTGATCGGGAAAGGGCCATGGCAGCAGGCTTTCACAACCACATCGCCAAGCCGCTCGACCCGCCCAAACTGGTGCAGCAACTGGCGAACATCCTGATGGATATTCCGGACATAGCAGCTCTGATCGGCAAGATATAGGAGAATGTGTCATGAGCCAGCAACCTGTATTAATCGTTGAAGATGAGCCGGACGGCCAGGAACTGGTAGCGCGGATGCTTTCCCAGGTAGACCTGGCCGTAGACGTTGCAGACGACGCCGAACAGGCGTGGCCGCTGCTGCTGTCGAAGCACTATTCTGCCGTCGTCATCGACCTTGCTTTACCCGGTATGGACGGCTTTCAGTTGCTCAGGGCCATCCGGCAGAAGCCTGAACTGGACGGCGTGCACTGCGTAGCGATCACTGCTTTTCATACCCCGGAGCTGAAACAGCAAGCCTTGCAAGAAGGGTTTAATGGCTACTTCGCCAAGCCCCTGGATGGGACGCGCTTTCTGAGCGCCCTTGAGGGAATGGTGTCCAAATCCTGACGGGCGAAGTTGCCCTCAAGGGCGTCGGCGCGGCCATTCTGGAGAGCAAACCTGGCCGGAACCTCAAACAAGGCTTCAGTGCCCGCCAGAGGATCAGTTCGATCATCGCGCTTCGGAATGGAAAGGCAAGATATTATCGCCGCGCCCTATTCACCGTCGCCTCAATTACTGTTCTTTTATCCCGATCAAAATCAACTGCCAGCGGGTGAATGCCGCCTGGTCGCCGTCCACCTTTTCAGGTTCCAGCCATTCGGCCACCGCCTGCGGGGCCTGCTTGAGCATGACGCGCAGCCGCAGCGAGGTGTCCTCGTCAACGTTCTGCATCTGCGTCCACCAGTTGAAATTCAGGCGGGTGCGGACAACTTCGCTGTACTGAGTCCTGAACCCGGCAGTGACGAACAGTGCTTCCCATTCACCCTGGCTGTATTCCCAGACGTGGCTCGGATCGCGCAGCCGCTCGAAGGTGTTGACGTAGCGCGCCACTGATGGATCGGTTGCGCCCGCATGATCGACCAGGCCAAAGACGCCGCCAGGCCGGACAACGCGCGCACATTCGGCGACGTACTGAGCCACATCCGGGAAATGGTGGGGAGCGAGCCGGGTTGTCACCATGTCAAAAGTTCCATTCGCAAAGGGCAAACGCTGTGCGTCGGCGTTCGCGTAGCGGGCCGTCATGCCCTTTTCGCTGATGAACTGGCGGGCGGCGCGCAACATCGGCAAGGTCAAATCGCTGGCGATCACCTCCGCACCGTGACGGGCCAGGGCCAGCGCGACGTGCCCGCCACCAGTGGCAATGTCCAGGGCACGTTTGCCCGGAGCAGGTTTGACAAGCTCGATCAACTTATCCAGGGTATAGCCTGTTCCATGTACCTGGCTGGTCACGTAATTCTGGGCCGTGCCGCCAAAACGCTCCTGCACCCGTCTGCGCGTGTCGTCCATTGAGGTTTGTCTCCAGGTTGGAATGCTGAATGTCTGAATGTAAAAGAACAAGGCGACCTGTGGGCCGCCTTGCGATTAACCAGGATAGTCTGGACGCTGGTTTAGCTCCGACGGCTGCCGCCTCCCAGGATGCGAAGGATGAAGAGGAAGAGGTTCATGAAGTCCAGGAACAGGTGGAACGCCCCGACCAATGCCAGGCGCTGCGCGCCGTCGCCATCGCCGCTGGCTGCCACCATTGCCGCGTTGTTCTTGATCCACTGCGTATCGTAGGCGGTCAGGCCAACGAAAATGATCACGCCGGCATAGCTGATCAGCCAGTAGATCGCTGTCGAGTTCAGGAAGATGTTGACAATGCTGGCGATGATCAGGCCGATGAGCGCCATGAGGAGCAGGCTGCCCCACCGAGACAAGTCCATCTTGGTGGTGTAGCCAACAATCGTCATCGCACCAAACATGCCCGCCGTCGCCACAAAGGCCATCGCAATCGTGCCGGGCTGGTATGCCAGGAAGATGCTGGAGATCATGAACCCAAACAGGGCCGTAAACAACAGGTAAAACAGGGAGCCAATGGCCGGGCGCGCCCGCATGATGATCGGTTGCAGGGCAAAGGCCAGCACGAAGTAGGCGATGAGCGACCCCAACCAGATGACCGGGTTAAAGAGGATGCTGGAAGACAGCGCTGCCCGTGCCGCTGCCGCTGATCGGGCACCGCTAAGGGCCGCCTCATAAGTTGCCACTGCCGAATTCCCGACCGCAAAAGACACGCCGAAAGCGACTAACAGCCCCAACGCCAGCCACAGATATACCTGCCGCATCACTGCGCCAAGATCGAGGCCCATCGGACGCGCTTCGACATTGGTGTTTGAATAGAAGCTCATTTGACAATCTCCTCAGGCCACATTTCTTCAAGCAATTATAGCAAGATTCCAGCGGGAAGTATATCCAATAGTTCTGGCGGTGGGAGGCGTTAACGGCCAGTCGGGGTTCTTGACAACACAGCGGGACATCGCATATAATGTAACCACCGTTACAATGTAACAGCTGTTACATGCCTATGGAGCGGTATTGTCTGCGCAATTGTGGCTGCTTCTCGTGTATAAAATTCCACCGGAGCCGACGGCGCGCCGCGTTTACGTCTGGCGCAAGCTCAAGCGCCTGGGCGCGATCCTGCTGCACGATGCGGTCTGGGTGCTGCCGCCCACACCCTATACCAGGGAACAATTGCAGTGGCTTGCCGCCGAAATCGACGAACTGGATGGACAGGCCACGCTCTGGGAAGCCCGCCTGCTGCTGCCCGATCAGGACGCCGCACTGGTGGAACAATTCACGGCGCAAGCCGAGACCGCTTATCGGGAGATACTCGACGAGCTGGGCCAGGAGAACCCGGACATGGCCGCCCTGGCCCGGCGTTACCAGCAGACCAGCGCCAGCGACTACTTTCACTCTGAACTGGGTCAGCGCGTCCGGGCAGCCTTGATAGCCGGTGGAAAGGAGTTGCCCAGGTGAGATGGGTAACCTGGCAAAACGTCGGCGTGGATCGGATGGCCTGCGCCTGGCTGATCCGCAAGTTTATCGACCCCCAGGCCGAATTCCTGTTTATCCCTGCCCAACAGAAAACACTGCCCGCCGATGCCGAACCTTTCGACATTCCGGGTGTGCGCCTGTCGCATCATGGCGGGCACTGCACGATGGTGAACATTCTGGCCGAATATGCACTGAGAGACCCGGCGCTGCACCGGATCGCGCGCATGGTGGACGAGGCAGACGTGGTTCAGGACGTATCGGTGGAACCTGCCGCACCGGGCCTTGACCTGATCTGCCGGGGCATTCGTCTCGTCAGCCCCGACGACCAGACCGCGCTGGAACGCAGCATGTTGATTTACGATGCTCTATACGCGCAGTTGACGACTGCGGTGACGTAGAGGAGGTTCCGATGAAGTGGATTACACGTGAACGGGTGAAGGTGGATCGCGTGGCCTGCCCCTGGCTCATCAAGCGTTTTGTCGATAAGGAGGCCAAATTCCTGTTCGTACCCGCCGATCAGGTTTTAGCCGAGGCCGCACGGCAGGGTGCGATCCCCTACGATGTAAAAGGCGCTGAACTCGGCCATCACGGCCAGGAATGTTCGTTCGAAGCGATCCTTAAGAAGTACAATCTGACGGATGATCCAGCCCTGGTGCTGCTCGGCAAGATTGTGAACGGCGCGGACACGGACAATACGCTCTGGAACCAACCGGAAGGGCCAGGTCTGAAAGCAATCGCCGAGGGTTTCCGCCACCTGGGTTTCAAGGACGACCACGCCATTAACGCCGCCGAATGGATCGTCTACGACGCGCTGTACGCTTACTGCCAGGAGGCGGTGCGGCGAGGCCAGCCCGACGGCATGTTCAAGGCCAGCAGCCGGGTGTAAGCACGGCTATCGGTTTCACTCTCGACCCCGCCTGCTCCGCAGACAGGCAGCCGATACGCGGCACAGCGCCGAGCGGCTCCCTCCCCAAGCCTGGCTCACGCACTGACACGTTCGAGTCTGGGCCTCAGTTCGCCTCACCCCCAACCCCTCTCCACCCTGTGGAGAGGGGAGTCCTGGCCCACCGCCCCTTGCCAGATGGAGCGGGGTCAGGGGTGAGGTAAAATACATGGCGCGTAGGGTGGATAAACAATATTTGGGGCCAGTCATGAACGATAGGGAGTTCACTGAGCGTTATTCCGATGACCTGGAAAACATCGAATTTGCCATCGTTACCTATTATCGAGAACACCCTGAGCTGGCCGACTCGAATGTGGATCGGGTGCTGGACCTCCTGGCCCGAGTCTACGCGGCGGAGACAAACCAGCGCAAAGCGCCACCGATCAAGCTGTCCGCCCTCGATCAGCCCCTGTTTGATAGGATTCGCACGGTATGTGAGTGGCGATTGGGACGCGGCACGGCGCCCTCGAAACCCAGGGGCAAAGCCGAGTTCCAGCCCAAAGTGTCTGAGGAAATGACAGCCTGTTTGAAGCGCGTCCGCTCCTCAGTCAAGCTCTGGACAAAGGAACTTGGACGGCAGGGCTACCTGAACTGGATCGCCACCTTCTTTGAGTAGAGCGTAAGCAGGATGTGCGGCAATGGCAGGAAGGAGCGCATCGTTTTCTTTTATCGCTGCTTACCCAAACCTTGCGCGCTGGATTGCGGAACAGGGTTGGATCGAGATAGGTCGCAACGGATTCAACACGTCGCTGGTTCGGGCGCTCGACCCGGACGGCACGACCTGGGAAAGCAGCGATCAACCCTCGGACATAGACGCGGCACTCCGCGCACTCGATGCCGACCTTGCGACCTGGTTTGAGGAGAATGGAGAATAACGATGACCACTAAACCGCTCTACCCTTACGATAAGCGCACCGAGAAGATCACGTTGCCGCCGGAGATCGAGCAGGAAATCCATCAGCTTGTGCAGAGCGGCAGGAAGGTCGAGGCTGTGCAGCGCGTTCTGCATCTGACAGAGGCAGGGCTGAGAATCTCAAAAGACTACGTGGACGTTTTTGAGCGAGAGAATAAGCCCTAAGGCCGCGCATGTGCCCCTCGAGGAGGTCGTGAATACGAATACTCCTCACTGCCTGTGTGCCACGTCGTAGTCTTGATGCGCCTCTCTGCCGGTAATCCGGTGGAGTTAACGGCTGAGGAAATATCATGAGCAAGGCCATAGATCGGTTTCTGGAAGTGGTGGACTCTGCCGAGCAGTTGCCCGCCGTGTACCGTGATGAATTCCGGCGGCTGGCAGAGCAGCCCATTCACCGGATCATCCTTTGCCCGCCGCAGGAATTCCCGGTGCGGCGCATTGGCTGGCTTGGCGATCTGCCGTTTGGCTGGCGACTGACGCCACAACGTGTGCTCGTCTTCGGCGATTGTCACATCACAGTCATGACCCTGGAAAGCCAGGGCATGGTCAGCGCGATCCACATTCCGCTGGATGCCCTGGTCTGTATCGAGCTGGCAACGGTGCTGCTGCGTGCCCACGTGCGGTTCGCCTGGGCGCGCGGCAACCAGATCGACACGCTTCAGATCGATTTCAACGCGGTAGGCGAACTGAAAATGCGCCGCGAGCTGGACTACGTGCGCTGCATCATGGCCGCGCGGAGCAGTCGCGCCGGGGTAGCAGGCGCGGGAGCCGCCTGCGAACACCTGCCGCTGAAGTATTACAACTACTTGAAGTTCAGTCTCATCCCCGGCGAGCAGGTCGCGGCAGTGGTCTTCCAGCCTGCCATTCGCCATTCGCGCAGCCTGCTGCGAACCTACCTGTCACCCAACCGGGCCGTCGCGCTCACCAACCAGGCAGTGATCGTGGTCGAGGATGAGCGGCGCAGCCCGCAGCCCGACTACGCCGTGATCACGCGCTTCCTGCCACTTGGACACATTCGCACGGCGACGGTTGAGGTCAAAGATGACGTGGGCTGGCTGTGTCTCGAACTGGGCACGCAAACAGCCCATACCGACCTGAGCTTCCCGCTGCTGCCCGGCGAGGCGGTTCGCTTGCGGGCCGCGCTTGAAGACAGGCTGGCGCAGACGGCAGCCGCCTGACAGCGACCTGACGTTGCCCGCTACGACACCGTGAATGCAGAGGTGGCGGCGGGTTCGGTGGCCTCACCGATGTACAGCCTGATCTCGTATTGGCCCGGTTTAAAGCCGCCTTCCTGCCCGAAGAAGAAGAAGGCTTCGCCATCCTGGGCCATGCCCCACAGGTACTCGTGGCGCTGGATGACCTGTCCCTGGTAGACCAGTTCGCGTCGCCACAAGACCCCGGCTTGCATTCCGCTGAAATTGACAAAAAAGAAGATGCGACTGAACCCGGCCTTGAAACTGGTCGCCGGGCTGACGGGCTTGCCTTCGCTGGACACCTGTGTATCCAGCGCCGTGATGTTGATGCTGGCGTTCGCGCCCGGTGTCACGCTCGATTCCAACACGACGGTACTGATCACTACCAGCGTTTCGGTGGGTGTGGGCGAGAGGGTAGGCGTCGCGGTCACCGTTGGGGTGGGCGTGATCGTGGGCGTGAATGTGGCGCTGGGCGTCGGGGTGATTGTCGGGGTGGGCGTCGCCGTGCGCGTTACCGTTGCCGTCGAGGTGGGTGTTTGCGTCGGGGTGGGCGTCGGTGTCGGGGTGGCCGAGGCAGTGCGCGTGGGCGGCAAGGTATGGGTCAAGGTAGCAGGTAGGGCGGTTGTGCTGGGCGTGCGTGTAGCTGTGGCAGTGGATGTGAGCGTGACCGTGAGCGTTGGCGTGGGCGTCAGTGAAGGCGTTGCGGTGTGGGTGAGCGTTGGGGTCGAAGTGCGCGTCGCAGTGGCTGTAAAGGTGTGCGTGAGGGTCGGCGTGGGCCGCGCACTGAGCAACCCGGCCACGCCCGTCACCAGGCACAGCATCCCGGCCAGCAGTGTCAGCACGATGGAGGTCACGAACATCCGCCAGCCGCGCTGTCCGGCGGCCCGCCGCCGCCGCCAGTAGAAATCGGTTCGGCTCTTTCGGAATAACCGTAATGAGGCTAAGAATAATAACAGCGCCACCACGAAGATCGCTGCGGCGATGAGCGGGGCGACCGATTGTAGCTGCTCAGACGTCATAAAACGCCGATCTCTACGTTGGGGCAGCGCTGCACGCAGCGCTCGCTATTTCCTCGCGGTTCGATTATAGCACTCACCTCTTCCGATTAGCGTATTTTCCACAACTGCGGCGCACGCCACACCACCAGCCCGACCCCGATCAGGTCGATGGCACCGTAGAGCAGCAGCGCGGGCACGGTGCCAACCGCCTGCGCAGCCACACCAATCGCCAGACTGCCGAACGGGTTCAGGCCCATGAACGTCAAGGTATACAGGCTCAGGACGCGCGCCCGCAGCTCGTCCGGAACCTGAGTCTGAATCAGGGTGTTCATCAACACATACTGCGAAATGAATCCAAAGCCCGCAAACCCGACCAGCGGTAGGGAAGAGAGCAGGCTCGTCGAGAACGCAAAAATCAGGACGCTGATCGGAGCGGCAAGCGCCATCGAGGCCATGAACTGCCCACGCCGTCCACGATTGTTGGCCCAGGCGATGGCGACTCCGGCCAACACCGCGCCGATGCCCTGGGCGGTGTTCAGCGCCGCCGTGCCAAGCTGCGTATCGTGCAGCACCTGGTCTGCGAAGGCGGGCACAACCGTTGAGAAGGTGAGGCCGAAAGTGCTGGTCACGGCGCTCAATATCAGAATCGGCCAGATGGCGGGATGGCTGCGCGCGAATCGATAACCTTCCTTGAGCGGCTGGATGATCAGAATCCGCCCGGGAAGGCGCTGTACGTGCGGCACGGTCATGACGATCAGCCCGATGATAACGGCGATGAAACTGGCCCCGTTCAGGAAAAAGCACCAGGCAGGCCCGACGGCCTTCAGCGCCAGGCCGCCCAACGCCGGGCCAATGATCCGCGCGCCATTGAACATGATCGCGTTCAGCACGATCCCGCTGGCGAGATGTTCTTTGCCCACCATCTCCACCACAAAAGCCTGGCGGGCCGGCGCATCCAGGGCGTTTGCCACGCCAATGCCGAGCGACAACACGACCAGATGCCACACCTGCAACACGTTGGCGAATTGCAGGTAGGCCAGGATAAAAGCCAGGATCATCATGAAGGTCTGCGTGCCGACCAGGATAGTGCGGCGCGGGTAGCGTTCCACGAGCACCCCCGCAAAAGGCGTGAGGATCAGCGCGGGAAGGCCCTGCGCGCACGCCACCAGCCCCAGGGCCAGCTCGGATTTGGTCAGCTCGTAGACGACGACCTGCTGCGCAATGGCCTGCATCCACGTCCCGGATACCGAGACCAGTTGCCCGGCGAAGTACCAGCGGAACGCCGAGTGCTTGAGCGCCGAGAGACTGCCCTCTTGCGCCACAGCTTCGGTGCGGAGAGCGCCTGATGACATAGATGATTCCTTATAGCGGGTTGTGCCGAGACAACCTGCTCGACCTGCGTATCGATTGATTATCTGACGGGGTATAACACTATGACTATACCGCCATGTGGCCGCGATGAGGGTAGGACAATCTGGCCGAGAATGTGGATTGTCACCTTCGCCATCTGATAAATGCCACTGACCTCCCGCTGGGCTCCTGTGTTAGGCTGTCAAAATCCAGCATGGAAACCGTCTGACTCGAATGGGAACCTCTACCGTGCAGCGCGAAACACCGGGAATAATTCACGATCTTGAACACCCCAGGCACAAATACAGCGGCTTGCTGGTCATTGCTGCCGCCTTCGCCTTGACGCTGATCGTTGGCCTGATCGCGGCGTCGTTTCTGAACCCGCAGCGTCCGGGCACGCCTGACAGCAACGCATTCAAACTCGCCGGCCTGAACGCCACTCTGTGCAGCGTCGGCACGGAGAAAGCGTCCGGGTACGTTGGCATCTATGCATTGTACGGCACGTTGACCCGCACGCCAACTCGCACTCCCCAACGGACCGGCGTTGCAGCCCTGCCGACGGCGACGATCACTCCCTCACCGTATATGCTGGATTCGATGGCGACGGCACTGGCGGCGCTGCCCACCTCCAACGCCACGCCCACGCCGACGTTCGCCGCTTACGTCTCACCCACGCCCAAACCGCCGGACGCGGCACGTGGCAAACTTGTGTTTAATGGGGCTGGCACGTGTAATGCCTGCCACGATGTATCGACGGGCGCGAAGGTCGTCGGCCCGTCGCTCAAGCGGATCGCCAGCGTTGCCGACAGCCGCGAAGCCGGCAAAACGGCCCAGGATTACCTGTGGGAGTCAATTGTCTCGCCCAACGATTACATTGTTCCTGGCTTTGCGGCGGGCGTCATGCCGATCAGCTATGACAAGACGCTCGACCAGCAGCAGATCGCGGACATCGTCGCCTACCTGTTGACGCTGAAATAATGTAGAATCCTCCCATGCAGCAAGACCTGCTCAAGATGCTATCGGCCCGCGAGGGCCACTTCAAGCTCGAATCGGGCCATCACAACAACTTCTGGCTCGATCTCGATCTCTTGTTCCTGCGGCCACGCGCCGTTCATCGCTTCGCCGTCGAACTCGCCAACCGGCTGGTGAAACACAACCCCGATGCGATCTGCGGGCCGCTGGTCGGTGGCGCGTTGGTTGCGGAGATGATCGCATCCGAGCTAGACGTGGAGTTCTTCTACACGGAACGATTCGTCCCCGCACAGCGCGACGGCTTGTATTCGATGGAATACCGGCTTCCGAGCGGGCTCAGGAAGCCCATTCATGGCAAGGCAGTCGCCATCGTCGATGACGTGATCAGCGCGGGGTCGGCGGTTCGGGGCACGCTCACCGAAATACAAACTTACGGCGCGCGGCCCGTCGCCATCGGCGCGCTGCTGGTACTGGGCGATCTGGCAGTAAATTTCTTCGCAGAGCGGAACCTCCCCCTGGAACGCATCGCCAACCAGCCGAGCAGTCTGTGGCTGCCCTCGGAATGTCCGCTCTGTGCGGCCCAGGTCCCGTTGGAGGATATGGTAGCGAGTCAGTTGTCGCCCAGAGACGCTGCGAATACCTGAATCGGCATCCCCCTAATGGGCTGCTACCAGCCCTTGATCCCGCAAGAACGCGCTGACCAGCGCGGCGACGACGCGGTTGCCCTCCGCGTTGAGGTGCGAATCGTTGGCGTAGTAGAGTTGCCTGTCGGCCTGGGCCTGCAAGCCGGGCAGCAGGTCAAGGCAGGTCAGGTTTTGCGCTTTGCAGAAGTCGAGCAAGCGCAGGCGCGGCGCGGCCAGCGCATCGAGGGCGGCCTTGCCCATCTGGGGTTCGGTCAGCGCCCGGTAGACCTCCTCTTTGGTCGGGAAGGCCAGCACGATAAACCTGCCGCCGTTCTTCTCCACCAGGTCGCGCGTTTGCAGGATGGCCTGCCGCGATAACTGCTCGCCTTCCTGGTTGCGCGCCTGCGTCATGTCGAACGAATCCCGAATGTACGTGCTGCCGAACAGTAAGTCCACGTTCCCTGACCTGACGTGATACGGCTCGACGAACTGCTCCACACCCGGATCGCGCCGGATCAACGCGCTGAGGATGCCGTACATAGCCGAATTCTCGCGCAGCCACACGACCAGCGCGCCCTGCGGCAAGG
The DNA here is from genome assembly GCA_021325095.1 of Chloroflexota bacterium. GTDB lineage: Bacteria > Chloroflexota > Anaerolineae > Aggregatilineales > UBA2796 > JAJPHV01. The sequence goes on from JAJPHV010000114.1 coordinate 55,102, forward strand.
GCGTAGCGTTCGGCGCGGCCTGTGGCGGCGTTTTCGCCGTGTGGTTCAGGTCGGCCAGTCCATAGTCGTCGTTGTAGTCGTTCCCGAAAAACTGCCACAGCACCAGCCGGGGCTGCTTCAACTTGAGTTCGGGTTTGGCGACGAAATCGTAGTAGAGCCGAGCGTGGCTGACCGAGCCGGTGACGGGCTGGCCCATGTTCAGCAGGGGCAGCCCGGTATCCTGCCGCAGGCGCGTCACCCAACAATCTTCAAGTTCGGTGTAGCAAAAAGTGAACGAGTCGCCAATGGCGACGGCCTGCACGTTGCCGTCGTCGGGCGGAGGCGAGCGGAAGCCGACCCGCCCGCCCCACCAGTTGTAACTGGTCACGTGAAAGGTGACAGTGGGGCTGCCTGCCTGCAAATTGTTGAACGCGCCAGGGCGCACGATGTTCAGATAATCGAGATCGCTCTGCCAGAGTGGCGCAGGAGCCAGCCGCGCATCGCTAAAGGGCGTCACGTGGACGTTGCGCAGCGCCGTTTGCAGGCCGATGGGCAACGAAGCATACAACAGCCGAACCGCTGTCTCCGCAATGAGCAGCGCCAGCACCAGCCCAAAGAGCACCGCGACCAGGTATCGGGCGGCGCTACGCAGCCGCCGGAGCGCTACCACGTCAACTGATCCAGTCGCGGTTGACCACGTCCCACTGCCGGTGGCGGTAAGCGGTCTTGCACTCCATACACACGCGCCCGCTGTCCACCCGCCCACTCTCGCGCCAGCGCCAGCGCACTGTGCCGCCATGAAAACGGCAGTAGGGGCGGAAGCACACCGGGCAGTAATCGCCTTCTTCAAGGCCGCTATCGCCGTAACGACGTTTCTCGTTGGGGTCGCTATCGCAAATGTGACAGTAGGGAACGGCCATTATTGTGTCTGTTACCTTGATCTTTACTACAAGCGTCGTAATTATACCCGACTCCGCGTGGAATCAGAGTGGCAAATCAGTCTTCCGTTGTGGAATCGTCAGGCGGTTTGGACGACCTGTCGAGTCGGAGCTTTTCGACGGGCCGATCTTTGGCAATCGAGAAGATGTCGAAATCGCGCGCCACGTAGCTGTTCGGGAAGATAGCCTGCGCCTCGGCCAGCACGTCACGCTCCCGGCTGCGCCGCGAGATGTGCGTCAGGATCAGCGTCTTGACGTTCGCTTCCTGGGCCAGCCGTGCCGCCTGCGCCGCCGTCAGGTGTCCGAACTGGTGGGCAAGTTCAGCCTCGTCGTCCAGGTACGTAGCCTCGACTACCAGGGCGTGCGCATCCTGGACGTACTGCACGACATTGTCGGTACGGCCTATGTCGCCGATGTGGACGTAGCGCGCGCCGGGCAAATCCGGGCCAAGCACCTCGTCCGGCTGGATGGTGCGCCCGTCGGCCAGGGTGATCGCATGGCCGCGCACCAGTTGGGCGCGCTCCGGGCCGGGCGGCACGCCAAGCGCCTCAGCCTTTTCCACCAGGAACGGGCGGCGCGGCTTTTCCTGGAAGATGAAGCCAAAGCAGCCAGGGCCGCGATGCGTGACCGGGAAGGCGCTCACCGAGAAGTCCTTGTTGTCGAAGAACACGCCTGGTTTCAAATCCACCAGATGGATCGGCAGGGGCGGCTCCTCACCACGCAGCACGATCCCGTAGATCAGGTCGTAGACACGATCCAGCGCCCATTTACCACCGTAGATTTCCAGTTCGTCCATGCTTTCCCAGCGGATGAAGGTGGACAGTAGCCCGGCCAGCCCCAGGATGTGATCGAGGTGGCCGTGCGTGATCAGGATGCGGTTGAGGCGCTTGAAGCCGATGCCGCTGCGCAATATCTGGCGCTGCGTGCCTTCGCCGCAGTCGATCAGGAAGCGGTACTCTTTGACCATAACGACGTGCGCCGCCAGCCCGCGATGGACGGAAGGCGCAGAGGCCGAAGTCCCCAGAAACAGCAGTTCAAACATGCGTGGTTATTCTCCGGAGTCGGCTGGCTACTCGACGTTGATGGTGTCGAGGAACAGGCGATCCCCGTGTTCGTCATTGGCGTCGTAAACCGGCAGGCGAGTCTCGTCGCTGCTGCGATATGCACCGATGGACAGATGATACTCACCTGCCGGAAAGTCCGGCGGCAGCGGAATGGAGATGATCTGCATGAACACATCCCGGTCACGCAGACGGCTGGCCTCCACGCTCAACACGTCATTCTGCAAGATCGGTTCCGTAAACGGGTTGCGCAGGATGTGTGCAAAGACCCGCAAATCGGGTTCTTGTGGGCCATCGGCCCGCCAGTAGGTGACGAGCGCCACGGTGTCGCCCGGCCTGTAGGCAGAGCCAGCAGGCAGTTGATAGCCCTCGAAGGTCAGATAGCCGCCCATGCGCACCGGAAGGGTGGCTCTGGTGCTGGACGGCACACCCACCGATTCGGGCGCCCATTCCACGTGGCCGAGTGTCAGCTTTCCGGCCAGGTCGGCCAGTTCCTTTTCGACGTTGAGGATCAGCACCGTTCCAGGAGCCAGGCCATCTGTCGGGACTGGCTGGCCCTTGTCCAGCCAGAAACGAAACAGCGGTGAGGCGGCCTTCGCCGCTTCCCTGTCCGCAAAGGCAAAGCGCTGCAAGCCGCCGCCGCGCGTCAGCACCAGGGCCGTCAGGCAATTGCTGAAGCGCACGTCGGGACTGCGGCGGTGCAGCATCAGATCGAGCAGCGCCGGGTCGCTTGGCTTGCGGCTGTCGGCGCTGGTCAGGTTGAGCGTACAGATCGAAGTCGTCAGGCCATCATGGTTGCGGTCCAGGTAGGCGGCCAGCCTGCCCAGCCGTCCGTAGTAGGCTTGATCGACGCCCTGACTGCGCGGCCACTGCTGGAACAACGCCGTGCTGGTGAAATAGAGGCTGACGGCAGCAATCGCCGCGCCGGCCAGCAAGGCACGTCCGTTCCCGGTCAGGTTGTTCAGCTTGAATGCCTGCTGCGCAGCGACCAGCGCCCCCAGGCCGACGAGCGCCATGATCGCCGGAAGGGCCAGGATGGTATAGGTGAAGTTCGGTTCCCCGCGCGACCACAGGCCGGGCAGCAGGCCGATCAGCAGTGTCAGCAGCACCAGCGCCATGTTCGGCCAGCGCCAGCGCCGGATCGCCGTCAGCAAACCGATCAAGAGCAAAACCGATCCAAGTGGGCCGATCAGCGGACTGCCCGGCATATTGTGCTGCGGCAGCGGATCGCCAGCCAGGAAAAGGCTGCCCACCGTCCTGGCTGTCGAATTGAGCAGCGACACCACATTTTCCGGGCGGTTAGCCCAGAACACGTGCAGCGCGCTCAACGCCGGGGCGCGAAGGCTGAAGGTCAGATAGGGAATGCCCAGGATGATGGCGACCAGGAACGCAAACCCGGTGAAGCTCAAGACTCGCCGCGAGATAGGCTGATGGGTGGCGATCAGATAGATCAGGAACACGACGACCAGCGGAACGGTTAGAATACCCGTCCAGTGGGTATAGATCGTCATGACCATCAGGACGCCGAGCATGGTATAGGGCGCGGTCATCGGCGCTTCTGGCTCGATCTTACGGCTCAGGTGCAGCGCTCGCGCCATGATCAGCAGCAGTGCCAGGACAAGCGGCAGGAGCAGTGCCTCACGGATGGCGGAGCGCGAAAGCAGCACCGGCCAGAAAGTGACCGCCAGCGCCACCGCCGCGCCCAGTCCGGCGAAATGGCCGAACAGTCGCCTTGCCAGGGCATACATCAGCGCAACGCTGATCAGCCCACACCACATGGACAGGATGCGATAGCATAACAGGCCGTCCCCGATCAGGCTCGTCAGAATGCCTTGCAGAGTCGGGTAGAGGCCCTCGTAACCGCCCGCCGGGTCGCCCACATTATACAGCGAGGCGACCACGCCCTGCTGCGTCGTTTCGGCAACCTGAATCCCCCGAATTTCGTCGTCGTTGAAGCCGGGGGGCAGCCGCGTCAGATCGGCGATCCGAATGGCCGCAGCCACCAGCAATATCAGCAAAATGAGCGGAAGTTGGGATTTGAGCGGGCGATGAACTTTTAACGACAATCTTTATCCACCATCAGGTTGGCTACAAAAACCGAATCATACCTCACCCTCTGGCCCCTCTCCGAATTCGGAGAGGGGAACCAGGCAGCGCAACTTCACGTTCTGCCTCCCCTCTCCAACTGGAGAGGGGTCGGGGGTGAGGTTCCTCAAATCGACGTGGCAATGGCGGTAAAGATCAGCACGACGATTCCCAGCACGCAATTCAATGCGGTAAGCTGGCGTTCACGGCGTCGCAGCCGATCCAGGTCAGGCGATTCCCTGCCGCTGCGGACGAGGAGCATCGCTCGCTCCAACGCTGGCATGACCCCCCATTGCATCGCTACGCCGATGACTAGCATGCCCAGAACGGCGACATGCTTGAGTAGTATAGCGCGAGTCCAGTCATTCGTTAACTGTAGCAAACCGTCGTAGTGGGGATTCTGATCCATCTGGAACAGCCCGGTCACGATCAGCACGACCAGGCTCAGGTTCGCCAGCGGGTAAAAGCGCTTGCGCAGCCGATCCAGGAAGTCGAGCAGCAGCCCGCTCTGATCCTGGCGGGCCAGCAGGGCACGCGCTTCCGGCCAGACTACGAGGGTCAACAGCAGCAGCCCGCCGACCCAGACCACCGTAGCGACGAGATGCAGAAAGAAGCTGAACGCGAGCAGCCACTGGATCATCGGGGGAATGCTCGCTTACTTCGGCGCAGGCAAGGGGGTGGTCAGCGTGCCCGGCTTGCGCGCAGGGATGAACTGATCGTCGGTGTAACGCGCCATGTCCGCCAGGTCGGTGAAGGCCCGCCTTCCGTAGAAGTTGTAGCCGGGCAGGCCGATGGCCCACCAGTATTCCTCGTCGTCCTGCGTCCAGCCCACGTCCGGCAGATAGATCGTGACCATCAGGCCGACCCAGGGCCGCCAGTGCTGCGCGGCATATTCGTAGGCACGCACCAGGTATTCGGCCTGCTGGTCGTCGGTGACGGCGTGCCAGCGATACGGGTTGTCGATCAGCTTGCCGCCTGGATCATTCGGGTCTTTGATCTTGTCGCGCGTGTCGGTTGTCCAGCCCACTTCGAGAATAGCGATCTGCTTTTTGCCGTCGCCGTTCGCCACCTGGATGGCGCGCATGTCCTCGACGTGGCGGAAGGACATCCAGCGGTTGCCGTCCAGCGAGGGGTCGTCGGGGGGCATCTCCGGCGGCGATTTGTAGCCGGGCGCGTGCAGCCCCAACACGTCGTAGTAGGCTGCAAAGCCCGCCCGGTACATCTCGGTCAGGAATTGCTCGTCGGGCATGGCAATCGGGCTGTACGTGCCTGTCGTAGCTAATCCGGCGCTGATCACAACCGCATTCGGATCGGCCTCCTTGATGGCCGTGTAGCAGGCGCGCAGCATAGCGACGTAGCCGGCGGGATTCGGCGGGTGGCCCTGCCATTCCCGTGCCAGGTTCGGCTCGTTCCAGACCTGATAGCCCGCGATCTGCCCCTTGTAGCGGGCGGCCAGGTCGTGGCAGAAGGTCGCCAGCGCTTTCAGATCATATGGCGATTGGGGGTCGGCGGGCGTGAGCGCCCAATGCGGCGGCTTGCCGATGCGGGCGATCAGCTTCAGCTTGCGGTACTGCACCTCCTTGACGACTGCATCGGCGTGTTCCCAGTTGTAGGGCTGGTTGGCGTCCGCACGAATGTCGTTCCAGTCAAAGATCTGCTTGACGTAATCGAAACGCATGAGGCGCACCAGTTCCAGGTCACGCGGACGGGTGGTCTGGTTCCACCACAAGAACGCCTGAATGCCATAGCTCAGGGATGGATAAGTACGCTGCGTGATGAGCGAAGCGCCCAGGTCGGTAGGTCGGGCCGTTGGCGGGGGCGGCACGTTTCCGGCTGCGCCGGAGGCCCCCAACCCGGCGGCAAGCGCGATAGACAGACTGAGGGCCAGACCCAGCACCAGTAAGATGCCGACCCTGGCCCTGGTTGAAAGCTGAAGGCTCATTGGGACGCTTTACGCGGCTGCCCCCGGAAGTTGCGATCCACGATCTTCTGCCAGACCGGGCGCGGCTGGAAGTCCGGCCCCAGGATGGAATAAACCACGTTGTCGCTGACCGGCCCCTTCATCGACCAGCCTGCCTGTGCCCCGTAGTTCAGGTTCCACAGGAAGGCCAGCCGCACCCAGCCCCACTTCTGCATCTCGGTGATGGCCTGGTCGGTGAAGTCGGCCTGATCGGCCAGCGAGTTATCGCCTGCAAATTCAAATCCCTGGCGCGGCTGTCCGTTCAGCCCTTGTGTGCTGGGCCAGCCGAACTCGGTCACGCACAGCTTGAGATTGCTGCCCGCCGCCTTAATGCGCTGGTTGTAACCTTCGAGCGTACTCTTGAAGGCCCAACTGTGGTGGGGATTCTCCCAGGGGCCACGATAGCGCGCCTTCGGACGGTTCGGAATGTTGTTCCAGTCGGCAGTGGGCGGCACGTTGATGCCGTTGTGGTGCGCGCCGACGCAGTCCGCGTATTGCAGCATCCCGGCGTCGATCAGCATCTTCATGTAGGTGAAGTCGTCCATGACCTTGCCGGCGATGTTGGCCCCGGTGGGCGAGAGCGCCGCCGTTATAATGATGATGTTGGGGTCAATGGCCTTGACGGCGTCATGAACTGCCTTCAGCAAGTCTACGTAGCGTTTGGGATCAAGCCGCTGCGGGGCGGTTGACCATTCGCGGTCAAGGTTGATCTCGTTCCAGACCTCGATGGCGTGGATCATGCCCGGATATTTCTTGACGATAGCCGTCACGAAATCGACAAAATCCTGCGGGTTGGCGGGCGGGCCGTCCAGTTCGCCGGGCCGGTTGGTCGGCGCACCTTTGTCGCGCGCCCAGTTCGGCGCTTTGGCGATACTGAGCAGGACTTTGATGTTGGCCTGGTTAAGCATCGGCAGGCTTACGTCCAGTGCGCCAAAATCGATGTGGCCTTTTTCCTTTTCCACGTCGCGCCACACGACCTGTTCCTTGACCCAGTTCAGCTTAAGCTGTTCGCCAACCATCGCTACCCAGTTCTTGTAGGTGTTGGCGTCCACGTTCTCTTGAACGGCGATGCCCAGGTCAAAGTCGGTGTCTTTAATGGGCGGGATGGTCGGCGTCGGGCCAGCCGCCGCGGGCGCCTCTGTGGCGGGCGCGGCAGTGGCCGGAAGCGCTGTTGGCTGTGTATTGCCGCCAGCGGGCGCTTGGGTGTTGGTGGCGGGCACGGCAGCAGGCTGGCCGGAAGTCGCTGTGACCTGGGCCATTGCCACGAGCGGCACGTCCGAGGGCGATTGGGTGGTGGTCATCTCGGTGATGGTCGTGCCGTTGTTGGTGGTGATGCTCACCGGGGCAAGGCCGCGTGTCGTGTTAGCGGCATTGGCGGCAATGCCTGTTGCGGCGTAGACGGCGATGAAGCTCAACGCCCCAAACAGTAGAGTCACGCCTGTCCAGGCAATGGCGAAGTTGCGAACTCGCTGGCGGTGCCGGGGCCGCATGACTCCGGTTGTCATCGTTTCTCGGGCTGCCATAATTCTCTCCTCTTGTCGTCCCAATATTAGCGTGAAACATGGCCTGCTGCATCACGACTGGCCTCCGTTACCATGACGCCTACCTTCGTGGCGCGTGGCGTCGAGGTCGGCGGCGCAGTTGCGGACGGCACACCGGTTGCTGTCGGCAGCACTGTTGGCGTGGCCGTTGGTGCAGGGGTTGCGGTGACAACTTGCAGCACGACCGGGCCAAGCATCTGGCGCGCTCCGACGATCTCGGCGCTGATGGCAACGCTGGAATTGGCTGCGTCCGGCTTGTAAACAAACGGGGTGCCGGGCACACCGGTTGATTGAGCAACCACGCTCCCACCCGCGTTGACCATCCAGTTCAGGGCTAACGCGGCGGACTGCGCATCGGCGGGCTGATTCGCCTTGTACATCGAGAGGACGTTCGTGACATCCGGCGATATGCCCGGGCTGAGCAAGTCGAGCGCCAGAACGCCCGCGAGATTGTACGTCGTCACGCGCTCCAGACGCTTCCGGATGACCGCGCCCGTCGCCAGCCACATGGTGCTGGCAAGTGTGCCGTCTGGGGCGAAGTACTTGATCGATGGCGTGCCGGAGGAATCCAGCGGCGCGAAATGGGCCAGATAGCCTGTCAGGGATGCCTGGACAGGTTGCCCGGCGACGGCCACACCGCCCGGCTTAACCTCCACCTGGCCCAGAGGGGCCAGTGTATCGGCATAGGCGACAGGCGCGAAGACGCCGTTGGTATCCTGCACGCTCAATAGAGTCAGGCCGATTTGCAGACGCGCCCGGTTGACCTCGCCCACTGCCCACTGCAAGGCGCTGTCCACCGCGCCTTTGTCCGCGAACGTCTGCGGATCGAGCGGCAGGATGACTTGCAAGCTGTCGGCCACTGCGCCAATTGCCCGCCAGTCGTATGCGCCCGTGTTAAACCCACTGCCGTCCTGAGTGGGGAAGGGGACAACCACTGTCAGGGTGCGGTTGGCGTTGTGCAGTTTGGGGGCCAGCGCCGCAATAAAGGCCGTGAAGTGATCGCGCTGCTCGGCATCCAGCCGCCGGTAGTCGATAGCGATGCCCTGGTAGGGCTTGCTGCTGGCAAATTCCACCAGCCGCTCGACATGGGCCGAACGCAGCCCTCTGTTTTGCAGGAGCGCCGTGACGGTTGCCACGTCAATCGCGGCGGGGTTGGCAAAGTTGCGAATGACCGGCACGACGGCATAACCCTTGCCTGTCTCGATCCCGGCAGGCAGGACTCCTTGCAGCGTCCCAGAGGCGGTGGGCTGCAAGCCTGCCGGGTGAATCAGGCTGGCGACTCCGGCAGCTTTTGGCGTCAACTGCTGGCCGATTTCGACCACCGTGCCAATGACCGGGACGAGGCGATCCAGTTCAAACAGCCCGACTGCCTCCGGCAGCACGTTAACGCTTGCCACCAGCGCTGCGCCGTCGGGCGAAGGGTGTGAGGGCAAAAACACCCAGCGGCTGCCGTCATACTGGTACAGATCATAGCCGCTGGTCGTCCCGGCCCGCTGCGGTATGCTGGCCGCTATGGAGACCGCTTCTGGCGCTGTGCCGCGCTTCTCCACCCGGTACACGATCAGGTTTCGGAGACGTGTGGCGGGCAGCGCCTTGCTGGCGGCACGCACCCAGTCTTTGTCCTCGCCAGTGTAAGCCGACGAATTGCGTATGTACTGGGATTCAATTTCTTTGATGCGTACCCCGAAGCCGCTGCCGGGTTTAGCCGGATCGACGGACACGGTCAGGCCATTGGCCGACGCGCTGGCCGATTGGGCGTCCAGCGGCGCAAAGGGCGTGCCAAAAAGCCGCTCGCCAAGCGAGACGGGCGGCAGGAACAGCCCCAGGGCCACCAGCGCAATCACGACCAGGATCACCAGGCCCGCCAGTGCGCAGCCCAGCCCGCCGTTGGCGCTGCGTGGGCGTGGCGGGTTGGCAAAGGCTTCAGGTTCAACTGGACGACGCCGTTTCTGCGGCTTCTGGCGTATAAACGGTTCTGGCCCCGTGTCTCCGTCGTTGCGCTTAAGCGACATGCGCTGAATTTATCCTGACCGTTTACGGATGGGCAAAGGTTGGGGGCGTATTGTAGCGCAAGAACGGATGACCGCAACCGGGCAGGGTTGAGCGAGCGTTGCGCCCAGCACGGATGCAGAGGATCGAATCAATGAATGCCCCTGCGCAGCCAATTCAGCCGTGCAGGGGCCTTGCGGTGGCAGGCAACACCGCCCCGTCTGGGGCGGCGGCGGTTATCTCCCGGCAGCGAGGCAGTGCATTTTCACGCAGTCCGCTATTGCTGGGGGCGCTGAGTCAGGCTGAACCAGTTCCCGCTGTTGTCCTTGAAGATGGCCTCGACGCCATAGCCCTGTTCTTTCGGCGGGGAAACGAATTCGACGCCTTTGCCCTTCAATTCCTCGTAGGTTTTCCGGCAGTCATCCGTGTCGAAGACGCCCGCGCCCAGCGCCCCGCGTTGCACCAGTGCGCGAATCTGGTTGGCGGTGGCTTCGTCCATCCTGCCCGTTGCTTGCGGCTCGTACAGGATAATTTCGAGATCGGGTTGACTCTTCGGTGCGACGGTCAGCCAGCGGAACCCACCATCCATTTTGACATCCTGCCGGACTTCAAACCCCAATTTCTGCGTGTAGAATTCCAGTGCTTGGTCGTAATCTTGAACATACACGGTTGCGTGCGAGAGCCTGGTAATCATCGACAGCCTCCTGACTTGGTGATGTGTCAGAAGAATAGCACATTTATTCTATAGCCGGCTTCTCGAAAATTGCTCTCTTGCGTCGTCCGTGCTGGCAGGCAGGCAGCCTATCCCGAACATGGTAATAAAACAGGCTGGCGCGGATTGCTCCAGTAAGCGTTTCTGTTCCAGCGCCCACTGCCGGTGCGCGCTCGGTGAATGCCCTACGTGGCGGCGGAACAGATCGCTGAACGAGCCGAGGCTCTGGAAGCCCACCGCGAAACAAATGTCGGTGATGCTCAGGTCGCTGAAGGCGAGCAGTTCTTTGGCTCTCTCAATGCGGCGCTGTGTCAGGTATTGGTGCGGCGTGATGCCGAAAGCGCGACGAAAGGCCCGGATGAAATAGAAGCGCGAGAACCCGATCTGCCGTGAAATGTGTTCCAGGTTGAGTGAGGAGTTGAAAGCCCTGTCCATCAGGGTGCGGGCGCTGTGGAGATGATCGGGCGCAGCGCACTCGTGTCTCATTCGGGTTCGGTCTCGCAGTCGCTGAAAATCCAGCCCGGCGGGTCGCTGGCCGGGAATGATTCTTCCGACGCTTCCTGAACCACGTCAATCAGCCTGCTGCCCGGCGGGTTTTCCGGAACTCCTGCGCGAACGTCCATGTCGGCAGTGTCGTACTCCTCCTCGGAGTTTCGATTGGCCTGTCCTGGCACTTGATTATCTCCTCAATCCCTGGTGTGGGGCTTTATTATACCCCATCGCATGATGGTAGCGCGGAGTCGCTACGCGCGGCGCTTGACGCTACAGTTCATCTGTGCTACGATTCGGCCCAACAATTTAACAGGCTCATCCAGAGTGGTGGAGGGAACGGCCCTGTGAAACCACGGCAACCCCTGAAGCGTCGGGAAGGTGCCAAATCCGGCAGGTAACTGGAAGATGAGAGGTTGGATAATCCTTCTGTTGTGAGCCTCTCATCGAGGCGTTTTCGTTTTCGGGGTGGCGATCTGGCTGAGAAGAGGGACTGGCATGGCAACCAATCTGCGCTATCTGGACGCAATCAAAGACCACGTGCTCATCTTCGATGGAGCGATGGGCACGAGCATTCAGAGCCGCAAGCTGACGGCCCAGGACTTTGGCGGCGAAAAGCTGAATGGCTGCAACGATTACCTGGTCATCACCCGCCCAGACGTGATCGAGGACATTCACGCCTCGTTCCTGGCCGTCGGCAGCGAGGTGATCGAGACGAACACCTTCCGCTCCAACCGGATCACGCTGGCCGAGTATGGCCTGCAAGATCGCGTGGTCGAGATCAACCGGGCGGCGGCGCAGTTGGCGCGGCGGGTCGCGGATCGCTTCGAGCGCGAAACAGGCCGCCCGCGCTATGTGGCTGGGAGCATCGGGCCATCGGGCAAGCTGCCCTCATCCGACGATCCCGATCTGTCGAACATCACCTTTGACGAACTGTCCGACGTGTTCTACGAGCAGGCGAAGGGGTTGGTCGAAGGCGGCGTGGACGTGCTGCTGGTCGAAACCAGCCAGGACATCCTCGAAGTACGGGCTGCCGTCGTCGGCATTAACCGCTATTTCAAGGACAGCGGTAACCGCGTAGCCGTGCAGGTGCAGGTCACGCTCGATACGACGGGGCGGATGCTGCTTGGCACGGACATTGCGGCGGCGCTGACCATCCTGGAAGCCCTGCCCATCGATGTGATCGGCCTGAACTGCTCGACAGGGCCGGAACACATGCGCGAGCCGGTCAGGTACCTGACCGAACACAGCACCAAACCGATCAGCGTCCTGCCCAACGCGGGTCTGCCCATCAACGTCGACGGCGAAGCCGTTTACCCGATGGAGCCGGACCCATTCGCCAGGATGATGGCCGAGTTTGTGGACTGGGGCGTGAGCGTCGTCGGCGGCTGCTGCGGCACGACGCCCGAACACCTCTCGAAGCTGGTGCAACACGTCGGCCTGGATCGCCCGCAGAAGGAACGCCACCCCGAAACCGAACCGCAGATCGCCTCGGCTATGCGTGCCACGCCAATGGCCCAGAACCCCGGCCCGACCATGATCGGCGAGCGCGTCAACAGCCAGGGCAGCCGCAAGATCAAGCGCCTGCTGCTCAACGACGACTACGACGGCATTTTGCAGGTGGCCCGCGAGCAGGTAGACAGCGGCGCGCACGTCCTGGACGTCTGCGTGGCGCTGACCGAGCGCGCCGACGAGGCCGAGCAGATGCGCAAAGTCGTCAAGAAACTCGGCATGAGCATCGAAGTGCCGCTGATGATCGACGTGACCGATCCCGACGTAGCCGAAGCCGCCCTCAGCGTCTATCCGGGGCGAGGCATCATCAACGGCAACAACCTGGAAAATGGCCGCGAGCGGATTGACCGCGTCATGCCGATTGCCAGGAAGCACGGCGCCGCGGTGCTGTCCATGACCATCGATCAGGCTGGCATGGCGAAGACTGCCCAGCGCAAGCTGGAAGTCGCCAGAGCCATCTACGACATCGCCGTGAACGATTACGGTATGAAGCCCGAAGACTTGATCTTCGACGATCTGACGTTCACGCTGGCGACGGGCGATCCGGAGTTCGCCAACAGCGCTATCGAGACGCTTGAGGGCATCAAGCTCATCAAGAAGGAACTGCCGGGCGTGATGACCTCGCTCGGCGTCAGCAACCTGAGCTTTGGCCTGAGCGAACCGGCTCGCGCTGTGCTGAACAGCGTGTTCTTGTATCATGCTGTGCAGGCCGGGCTGGATATGGCAATCGTCAACCCGGCGCACATCAAGCCCTACAGCGAGATTCCCGAAGAACAGCGCGAACTCGCCAACGATCTGATCTTCAACCGCCGTCCCGATGCGCTGCCCCGCTACATCCAGTATTTCGAGCAGAACGCCGTGACGCTGGACAGCGACGACGAGGCCGAAGACCCGACGGAAGGCATGACGCCGGAACAAAAGCTGCACTGGCAGATTGTCCACCGCAAGAAGGAAGGCGTCGAGGCGCTGGTTGACGAATGCCTCAAGCACCAGAGCGCGGTGGACGTGCTGAACAACGTGCTGCTGCCCGCCATGAAGGAAGTCGGGGACAAGTTCGGCGCAGGCGAGTTGATCCTGCCCTTCGTGCTGCAAAGCGCCGAGACGATGAAAAAGACCGTCGCCTACCTGGAAAACTTCCTGGAAAAGAAGGAAGGCACGACCAAAGGCACAGTGGTGCTGGCGACGGTCTACGGCGACGTTCACGACATCGGCAAGAACCTGGTCAAGACCATTCTCAGCAACAACGGCTACACCGTTCACGACCTGGGCAAGCAGGTCCCGGCCAACGTGATCATCGAAGCGGCGCAGCAGCATCAGGCAACAGCTATCGGCCTGAGCGCCCTGCTGGTCAGCACCTCCAAGCAGATGCCGCTGATCATCAACGAACTGGCGCGGCGTGGCCTGACTTACCCGGTGCTGATCGGCGGCGCGGCCATCAACCGCCGGTTCGGGCGGCGTATCCTGTTCCTGGACAGCACGGGCGAACCTTACGGGCCTGGTGTGTTCTACTGCAAGGACGCCTTCGAGGGCCTGGACGTGATGGATAAGCTGGTCAACCCGGCGGAGTACGAGGAGTTCCTGAGCCAGATTGTGGCCGAGGGCTACGAGGAGATCGGCAAGGCTGCGCCAGCCGCCCGCCCCGAGCGCAAGGATCGACGTTCGTCCGTCCAGCCCGCGCCGGATGTACCGAAACCGCCCTTTTGGGGCGTGCGCACCATCCTTGAGATGCCCACCGAGCTGGTGCTGACTCACCTGGACAAGCCCGAACTGTTCAGGCTCAGTTGGGGGGCCAAAAATGCGCACGGCGAAGAATGGGACAGGCTGCGCGCGGACTTTGAGGCGCGCTTGCAGAAAATGTCCCGCGAAGCGATCCGCGAGAACTGGCTGCAACCGCAAGCAGTGTACGGCTACTTCCCCGCCAATGCTGATGGCGACAGCCTGATCATCTACGATCCCGCGCCGTTTGAGGCCAGCCGCAGCAATGGCAACCAGAACGGCAGCCAGCCGCCGGAAAAGCGTGAGATCGCCCGCTTCAACTTTCCGCGCCAGCCGGACGGCGAACGGCTGTGCATCGCGGATTACTTCCGCCCGGCGGACAGCGGCGCGGTGGACACGGTAGCCTTGCAGATCGTCACGGTGGGTGAGCGTGCTACCGAGCATTTCGACCAGTTGCAGGCCGCCGACCAGTACAGCGAGGCGTACTACTTTCACGGGCTGGCCGTGCAGGCGGCGGAGGCGACAGCGCGTTACGTCAATGCGCACATCTGCCGCGAACTGGGCATCCCGGAGAACCGGGGCAAACGCTATAGCTGGGGCTACCCGGCCTGCCCCGACCTGGAAGATCACGCCACGCTGCTGCGCCTGATGCCGGAAGCGGGCAGCAAGCTCGGTATGCAGTTGACCTCGGCCTTCCAGTGGATACCAGAGCAATCGACGGCAGCCATCTACGTGCACCACCCCCAGGCCAAATACTACAGCGTCGGCGTCAGCCGTGTGGAGCAGTTGGTTGGTTAGCGAAGGAGTACGGCAATGGACGTGCACGAGAAACTTTATACAGCCGACGATCTCCTGAACATGCCGCAGGAGGATGGCAAGCGCTACGAGCTTATTCGGGGGAACTTAATTGAGAGGACGCCAGCCAACGAAACACACGGGGAAATTGGTGCTGTGATACTTTACCTACTCGGAGCGTTCGTCTATCCGAAGAAGTTGGGCCGCTTATATACTGCCGAAACCGGCTTCGAACTGTTCCAGAACCCGGACACGATACTCGCGCCCGATGTGGCATTCGTCTCAGCAGCACGTCTCAGGCCCAGAACGGACAAATTCGCCACAATTGCTCCTGACCTGGCCGTAGAAATCGTGTCGCCGAGCAACACCAAGCAAGAAATGCACGAGAAAGTGGCGCTCTACTTTCAGGCCGGAACACGCCTGGTCTGGATTGTCTACCCAAAATCGCGTGCGATCTACGTCTACCGGGCTGAAGATAGTGTGACCATCCTCAAGCCCGATGGGATACTCGATGGCGGCGACGTATTGCCTGGGTTCAGTGTCAAGGTAGCGGATATTTTCTCGGTGCTGGATGAATCCTGACCGTCATGAAACGTATCGCGTGCATGTTGTTCATTGTGATCGCTGTACCGCATGAAAGCAGGCAGACGA
Organism: Chloroflexota bacterium; assembly: GCA_021325095.1. Taxonomy (GTDB): domain Bacteria; phylum Chloroflexota; class Anaerolineae; order Aggregatilineales; family UBA2796; genus JAJPHV01. Next base: position 70,530 of record JAJPHV010000114.1, read on the forward strand.
GTGCTGCTGTCGGCGACCCCGTCTTCGTCGGTGCGGGCGACATTGCCGCCTGCTCCATGCCCGGCGACGAGCAGACCGCCAGGCTGCTGGACGACATCCCCGGCACGATCTTTACCGTCGGGGACAACGTGTATCCGTTCGCAGCGCCTAACACCTTTTACGACTGCTATGGGCCGAGTTGGGGACGGCACAAGGCGCGCACCCGACCCGCGCCCGGCAATCACGACTATGTGCTGCCCTGGGCCGTCCCCTATTTCGACTATTTTGGCAGACGGGCCGGGCCGCCGCTGCAAGGTTATTACAGTTTCAACCTGGGGGCGTGGCACATCATTTCGCTGAACAGCAACATCGACGCCCGCCCCGATGCCTCGCCGCAGGGCAAATGGCTGCGCGCCGACCTGGAAGCGGACCGGACGCTTTGCACGCTGGTTTACTGGCATCACCCCATCTTCAGCTCGCACCCACTCGATCCGGGTGTGCCGCGTATGGTCGGCATCTGGCAGATGCTGTACCGCTACGGTGTGGACGTGGTGATCACCGGGCATGTCCATAACTACGAGCGCTTTGCCCTGCAGGATGCCGTCGGCAACGCCGATCCGGGGCGGGGCATCCGTGAGTTCATTGTCGGAACGGGCGGCGCGACTCTGTCCAAGACTCCTGGCGAAGTCGCCGCGCCAAACAGCGAAATCCGCGCCAGCAGCACGTGGGGCGTGCTCAAGCTAACACTGCACCCCACGAGCTACGATTGGGAGTTCATTCCGGTGGAAGGCGGTACGTTCCGCGATTCGGGCAGCGCGCCGTGCGTGAAGCCGTTTGAACAGTTTGTTTTCTGACCTGGCATTTTCCGGCTCCCCTCTCTGCGAAGCGGAGAGGGGTTGGGGGTGAGGTTGACCAACGATGGCATTGTTACCGTTTCTCGAACGTTTACGACAGGGGCCGTTGGTGGCCGACGGTGCGATGGGCACGATGCTCCACCAGGCGGGCGTGCCGATTGACACCTGCTTCGACGCCCTGAACCTGAGCGACCCGGCCCGTGTTGCCGCCATTCACCGCGCCTACATCGACGCCGGGGCCGAACTGATCGAAACCAACACCTTCAGCGCCAACCGTTTCAAGCTGGCCAATCAGGGGCAGGCCGAGCAACTTGCCGCGATCAACCGGGCGGCGGTTGAACTGGCGCGGCGCGTGGTCGATGCGGCTTTCAAGCCGGTCTACATTGCCGGGTCGGTGGGGCCGTTGGGCGTGCGCCTCGCGCCCTACGGGCGTATCCAGCCGGAGCAGGCGTTCGACGCCTTCCGCGAGCAGATCGCAGCACTGGCCGAAGCGGGCGCCGACCTGATCATCCTGGAAACCTTCACCGACCTGAATGAAATCACAGAAGCGGTCAAGGCCGTGCGCGCCGTCAACCCGAGTCTGCCTGTGATCGCCTCGATGACCTTCACCCGCGATGATCGCACCCTCTTCGGCGATGCGCCGCGCGAGGTCGCCAATGCGCTGGTGGCGGCGGGCGCGGACGTGATCGGCGTGAATTGCAGCGGCGGGCCGTCGCAGTTGGCCCGGATCGCCCAGATCATGCGGGCCGTCGAGCCGGATGCGCTGCTCTCCATCATGCCCAACGCAGGCTTCCCAGAAACAGTCAGCGGGCGCGTCATGTATCCGGCCACGCCCGAATACTTTGGCGAGTACGCGGCAGCTTTCGCCGACATCGGCGTCTCGGTGATCGGCGGCTGCTGCGGCACAACGCCCGATCACATCCACGAGATGCGCCAGGTGCTTGACAGGCCGCGCCGCACGCCCTCACCGCTCATCACCATTCCCACCATGAACGGCCACGATCATCTGGCCTCGCCGGAGCAGCCCACTGAATTGGCGCGCAAATTGGCGGCGGGCAAATTTGTGGCGACGGTGGAAATGGCCCCGCCGCGCTCCTTCACCGCGCAGAAGGTCATCGCCTCGGCCCAGATGTTGCAGGAGGCAGGCGCGGACGTGGTGAATATCTCCGACAGCCCGATGGCACGGATGCGGATGAGTCCCTGGGCAGTCTGCCACCTGATTCAGGATCGGCTCAAGATGGAGACAGTGCTGCACTTCCCGACGCGGGGCCGCAACCTGCTGCGCGTGCAGGGCGATCTACTGGCGGCGCACGCCTTGAACGTCCGCAACCTGTTCGTGGTCATGGGCGACCCGACGCAGATCGGCGATTACCCGGAAGCGCACGACAACTACGATGTTGTACCGTCGGGCCTGATCCAGCTTATCAAGCAAAACCTCAACGCCGGGGTCGATCAGGCGGGCAATTCTATCGGACAGCCTACGTCGTTCCTGGTGGGCTGCGCCTTGAATATGGGCGCCCAAGACCTGGACAAAGAGATCAAAACGCTGCGCAAAAAGATCGAGGCTGGGGCGGATTTTGCCCTGACGCAGACCATCTTTGACCCGGCCAAAGTGGAACACTTCCTGAAGCGCTACGAGCAGTTGTATGGAGCGCTCAAGTTGCCCTTGCTGGTCGGGATTCTGCCGCTGTATGGCTCGCGTCATGCTGCGTTCCTGCACAACGAAGTGCCGGGCATTGACATCCCCGACGCGATTCGTTCGCGCATCAACGCGGCGGGCGAGGTTGCGCCCAAGACCGGGATTGCCATCGCTCAGGAATTATTGCTGTCGCTGAAAGGTATGGTTCAGGGTGCATACCTGATACCGCCTTTCGGCAAGTACGAGATGGCTGCCGAGGTGCTGGACGTGATCGCGGAACCGGCCTGATGTGGTACAATGGCCCGCGCCCATCGCAAGGTTAAGTGCAGACGTTCAGGAGTGAAGCATGATCACGGTCAAAAGTATTGTCTATAAGCCGCAGGGCGAATCTGCACCTGAGATCGGCTATCTGCGCCGTCCAATTACCGAGGCCATGTTGATCGAGGGTTATGGCATTGAGGGGGATCGCAAGGGTGGCAACCCGAAGCGCAACCTGAACGTGATGGACGAACGAACCCAGGCCGAGCTGGCCGCCGAGGGCTACCCGACGGGTGCGGGCACGCTGGGCGAAAACATCATCCTGAGTGGCATCGACCTGCGCACGCTGCCCGTAGGGACACAGCTTCAAATCGGCGACGAGGCCGTGATCGCGCTTGGCAAACTGCGCGAACCCTGCGAGCAGTTGACGCCCCTCGACGAGCGAATGCCGGAAGGTGTGGTAGGGCGCGTCGGCGCGATGTGCCGTGTGGTCAGGTCGGGCCGCATCAGAGTCGGCGACCCGGTGACGGTGCTGGCGGCTGAGGGCGAACGTTTGTAGGAACGAAGTCAATTGACCTCACCCCTGACCCCTCTCCAACTGGAGAGGGGAGCAAATCAGGGCCGGGGGTGAGGCCAACTGGTCTATCCGTGTAGCGATGTCCGAATATATTACTGTTCAAGCCGAGTACGGCGATGACCCCGACCAGGTGCGGCTGGTCACCAACCTGAATCTGGCGCCCGATGGCCCCGAAAGCTACGCCACCCGCGATGAAGGCGACGAAGGATCGCCGCTGGCGCAGACCCTCTTCGAGATCGACGGGCTGGCGGCGCTTGACATTGAAGGCGGTACGCTCACCGTGCGGCGCGATCCCGAAGCCGAATGGCCGGCGCTGATCGATGACATCAGCGCGGCGCTCAAGGAGTTCTTCCTGTAGTTCGTGGATTGGACTGCAAGGTCGCGCTCGGTGGCCTTTCTCGCCTTTCTCCATTTAGCCCGCTTCAGCGCGCTTCGTTGCTTCGGCCCGGTGCTTGAGCGCCGGGCGCAGCTTTTTATTGGGACTTTAACAACCTCTGCGAACGGTCTTTGTTATACTTGGCGGGGTTTGTTGTACTGGTATTCACAAGCGAGGATGAAAAGTGCCCATGTTGCGAACCGTCCGCTGGGCGGCTCTGCTGGCGATGGTCGTGCTGGTCGTAGCCTGTGCCGGAACTGCGGCCACACCAACCGAAGTGCCCCTGCCCGACCCGCAAACCCTCCTGAACAAAGCCGCCGCGGAAGTGCGAAACGCCAGGTCGGTCAGAATCAAGTTGCAACTGACCGGTGCGCCCTCCTACGTTGATCCGCCGCAGACGCCGGGCGGCCCTGGCAATACCATCGCCTTCGTATCCGCCGATGGCGCGTACCAGGCCCCAGATCGTGTCCAGGCGAAGGTCGTGGCGAAAATCCTGGGATTGGCCGGAGAAGTGGACGTGATCGCCATCGGCGACGACCAGTGGATGCGCAACAAAATTCTGACCGCTGACCGCTGGATCAGACAAATCTTCTCGCCGGGCTTCAATGCGGCCAGGCTGGTATCGTCTGACCAGGGCATCGAAGCAGCACTGAAAGCCCTGAAAGAAGTGAAGATGGTCGGCAAGGAAAACGTGGACGGCGTGCAGATGTACCACATCACGGGCAAGGCGTCGGGCACTGATATTGCTGCCCTGACCGTCGGCCTGATTCGCGGCTCAGACGTGCTGGCGGACATCTACATCGTCGTGGATACCGGGCGTGTGGATCGGGTGACGCTCGTTCAGCCGGACACCGTAACCGAAAAGGAACCCAAGCCGACCACCTGGCAACTGGAAATCTTCGATTACAACGCGGACGTGCAGATCGTCTCGCCGGAGGCTGCGGCCACCAGCATCGCAACGGGCGCGGCCACCTTGCCAGCAACCGGTCAGCCCACAGGCGCGGCAACTGAGGCGACAGCAGCCCCATGAACGTCAGCGCTCGTCCGGTGTCAAGACGCCGCCGATGGGTGATCATGGCCCTGATCCTGATCCCCGTCTTTAACGGCGCGCTCGACCTGACCATCGTCTCGGCTATTTTGCCCGAAGTGCTCACCCGGCTGAACATTCCCATCGATACTAACCTCGGCTCGGCGGCGTGGGCAGTGACGGGCTATCTGCTGGCCTACACGGTCAGCATGACGGTCATGGGCCGCGTTTCCGATCTGATCGGGCGGCGCGGCGTGTATCTGGTCTGTCTGGGTATTTTCATTGCCGGCTCGTGGTGCGTGGCAACGGCCCACGAGTTCCCTACCGACTTTCTGAACCAGTTTGCGCGGCAGGTGCTCCGCCAGCGGCCCGACCTGAACCAGCTGACGCTGACTGCCGTGATCATCGGGCGCGTCGTCCAGGCGCTTGGCGCGGGTGCGATGGTCCCGGTCAGCATGGCGCTGGTTGCCGACCTGTTTCCGCCGGAACGCCGCGC
>JAJPHV010000090.1 GCA_021325095.1 Chloroflexota bacterium
CAGATGGCGATGAGCCTGGTCGAGCGGGGCGAGTCGGGGCGGCTGGTGTGCCTGCAACGGGGGGTGTACAGCGACGTGCCGATAGCGACGCTGTCGCAGGGCAAGAAACGAGTGAACGTGCCGGAGTTGTACGACACCGACCAGTACCGGCCTCGTATCCGTCACATCATCGGAATGCCCATGTTCCTGACCTGATCCGAGGTCAATTTCAACAACAAGAGCGGCAATTTAGCCGCTCTTGTGCTGCCAAATCAGGGTGACTTTAATGTGCCAGAGGCACTGTCGAAAGCAGTGGCTGAAGCACCAGCGCGGCAATAACGCCGACGATCACCGGGATCAGGAATGACCAGGTAAGAATGCGGCTGTCGTAGCGCAAGTGCATGTAAAACTGCACCACCAGCCAGGCTTTGCCAGCCATCAGGCCGAGTAGAATCGGCACCTTCACAAGCTGTGGAAGATAAGTCGTCACCAGTTCGGCGACGGTCAGGATCGCCAACAGCAAAAACACGGCGAAGTAGACGCCCTCGCCGGGCAGTACATGTCCTCTGGACTGTTCGGAATGTGTTTCGTTCATGCCTCGTCTCTCGCTAGATCAGATATACGACGGTGAAGATCAGAATCCAGACCACGTCCACAAAGTGCCAGTACAGGCCGAAAAACTCAACCCCAAAGTGATCGTCTTGCGTGTACTTGCCATTGAATGCCTGCCAGAACACACGCCCCGCCCAGATGACGCCGATCAGTACGTGCATTCCGTGAAAGCCAGTCAGCGTGAAAAAGGCCATGCCGAACGGCCCGCTGTTCAATGTCAGTCCTTCGTGGCTGAAGTTGGTGTATTCAAAAGCCTGGATCGCCAGAAAGACCGTGCCGAGCAGCCCGACCAGCGCCAGGCTGCGCAGGAACTTGAGACGGTCATTGATCTGGATAGCAGCCAGGGCACGCACCACCGCAAAGCTGCTGGTGAGCAGCAGGAAAGTATTCAGGCTGGTCAGCGGAATATTCAGGACAGCGTGCTCTTCCGGATACTTGAAGCGCATAAAAACATAGGATGCGATCAGTACTGCGAAGAACATCACTTCCGAAGCAAGGAAGAGCCACATTGCGAATTTGCGATTCTCGATGCTGGCTTCCTGGTGAGCGGCATCATGCAACGCCGCAGACTCCGGAAGATGGCCGATAGCAGTATCCTGACCAACGATTCCTGGCTCGTGTGTACTGGCAGTCATTCTTCTCACTCGCACGGTTGTAGGCGAAATTGGACAGAGCGGGTTGCCCGTTCCGGGGTCATATTAGCACTATCGCGTCCTTTGTCAAGCCGCGCACCAAAGGTGAGCGCTCACGAGGCGCAAACCTGACGGCTTTTGGCGTCCGGCCCTGCTCACGGTACGATTCCGTTCGCAATGATACCCGACTGGTTGCTGCCCACCTTTCTCCTTGCGCCTGCGCTGCTGTGGATGTTCCTCGGTGTAGGGCTGCCCTGGGCGCTGGCGCTGCTGCCGCACGCCGATTGGCGAAGGCCGATCACCGTGCTGGCGGTGTCACTGGCGCTCGGCCCGGCGCTGACCACCAGCGCCATGTTTGTGATCGGAACCTTTGGGCAATTCAGCCAAGAGAATGTCCTGGTCGCGTCAGTGCTGGTGGCTGGGGTTGGCACGGTGGTCGCGGTGCGGAATCGGGCTGCCTCACCTCCGGCCCCTCTCCACGCTGGTGGAGAGGGGAGTTGGAATGTCGGGGATGGGGCCAATCTTATCGACTGGGTGCTCGGGTTGGCGATTGTCGTGGCCGTACTGCTGCGCTTCTGGAACGCGGCGTACTGGCCGTACACGACCTACGACGAATTCTGGGTCTACGGCTACAACGCCAAAATCTTCATGCTGAAGGGCGCAATTCCGCCGAGCCTGGGCTATTACCCGCAGCTTGTCCCATTAGCCTATACCTATAGCCAGTTGATGTGGGGCGCGCTAAACGACCATGCTGCGCGCACGGCAGTGCCGATGTTCGCGCTTGGCAGTGCGCTGATGGCCTACGTCCTCGGCGCGCGCCTGTTCAACCGTCGGGCGGGGCTGCTGACTGCCGCAATCTGGATGCTCTACCCGCAGCACGCTGCCTGGAACCAGTTTGGCGACCTGGAAGTGCCGGTCACGCTGTACTTCACAGGCACAGCGGCCTTCTTCATCCTGGGCTGGCGCGAGCGCAGCCGCCGTTATCTGATATTGAGCGGGCTGCTCCTGGGCGCGGCGTTGTGGACGAAGCCGACGGCGGGCGCGCTGATTGAAAGCGCTGTGCTCATTGGCGCTGTGTCGGCTGCGTGGTGGCTGGCGCGTCAGAAAGGTGCGGGCATTACGGCGTTGCCCAGGTTGCAGAGCTTGCAGGCCGTGATGCTGGCACTGGTGGTCGCCGCGCCGATGGGCGGCATGTGGTACGTCCGCAACATCCTGTACGGACATCCAGCGCTCGTCTTCCCGGCGGGTTACTGGCAGTTGATGGCGCAGCGTTCCGGCCAGGAATTGGGCTGGCCGCTGCTGATGGCGGGTGCAGCCACGCTGATCCTGCTGGTGCGTCGCCAGCGCCCGATCAGTGCGCTGGCCGGGCTGCTGCTGATGGCGGCGGGTAGCTTGCCGTCGGCGTTCGGCTGGCGGTTGCCAACTTACGGTGAGCTGAGCCAGATGGTGCTTGGCGCTGTGCCAACCACGACGCCTACCCACCTTTCGGTTGTGGAAGCTGCTATGATCGCGTTTGGCGTGGCGCTGCTGGCCTGGTCTGCGATCCCGATCTGGCGTCGTTTGTCAGACCCGTTGCGCCATACTGTCTTGCTGATCGGTGCATTTATCCTGCCCTATTTCGTGACGTGGTTCTGGTCGTATTCGTACCACTACCGCCTGAGTTTTGCTATCGTGCCCTTGATGATTGTGCTGCTGGCAGTGCTGGCTGAAAAGCTGCTGAGGGCATGGGTATGCTGCTCGAAGCCCCGCATTGTGGCCGCGAGCGTCATTATCCTGGCGCTTGCCCTGCCGGGCTGGCTGGCGGCGCTCAGTGGGCTGGAGTCGGCCCTCACCGGATCGCTGCCTACTGACCACGACAAAATGGCACGGGGCAACGCAGCGCTGATCGGGTTGGTCGATTATTTGCAGGATCGACGCGACCCGAACCGCTACCCCCTCAAGCTGGATCGTCCGATGCGCGTGGCAGCACCTGGCGAGCTGCGCCTGCCGTTCTTCTTCCCCACTGACGACATTCGCACCGCCGACGTGTCGCGGGGCGAAGATTTCCCGACGCTGCTGGATCAGATCGCGGATGTGGATTATTTCGTCGATAGCTCGGTAGGGCAGCGGCTGTACATTGAATATGGCAAGCACTACAACCAGATTCTGGCCTCGCTGACGCGCTTCCCCGAAGTGATGCAGCGCTTGTACACCATTGACGATCACAATTTCCGTTTTTCCGCCTATCGCGTGGACAATGCGGCGCGCTTCAAGAAGCCAACGCCCAACGGTGTACTTGATGCTCAGATTGGCGATTTCGCGTTGCTGTCCGGCTACGACCTGAGCACAGCGCAAACGACGCCCGGCGGCAGTGCGTACCTGACACTGTGGTGGCAGGCGCTCCGACCCGCCGACCTGGATTACAGCGTCTTCATCCACCTGTGGGATCCGACAGCGCAAAAGCTGATTGCGTCGTGGGGCGGCGAACCGGTCTCGCAGGGTTGGTCGGTATGGAGCGGCGTCCCCGGCGAGCATTTCAGTGTAGCCTACCATACGCGGCTGTGGCAGGCGGGCGAAACCGTCAAAGACGAGTGGAAGCTGACCATTCCCGAAGTACCGCCGGGTCAATACGAACTTCGCGCCGGGCTGTACGACCCGGCAACCAACCGGCGTTTGCCTATCCGGCAAAAGGGCGCATTCATCGGGGATAGCATCCGGTTGTACGAGTTCAAAGTGCTGCCAAAACAGTGATCAGGAGGGAGGTATTTTTCCGGCGCTGGGGCAAGAAACCAGATCGTGACGCCTTCTAGCCCAGTCTGTCAACCATTTACTTCTGGTGATTAGCCACAAGCGCCTTTGAGGCGTGGGAAGGGATTGGTACAGACAAAAGCCAGGGTAGCGGTGGTCAAAAGGACAGCGGCAAGGCCATCCAGGTCGGATAGCAAACCGAGCTTGCCGCCGCGAGAGCGGAGCCAGTGCAGGGCCTGGGGTTGGCAAGTTTGGTCGATGGGCTACAGCCAGGCGGCAGCAACCCAGACCATCCAAAGGACCCGACGCATGGCTTCGAGCGTCTGGACAGGCCGGAGGGTGAGGCTCTATGTAACATGAGAATACAAAACGGGCCGCGAAGCCCGTTTCAAGGTAAATGGTAGCGCAGCAGCAGGGTTTTAGCCCTGGCGCTGCTTGTGCTTGGGGTTGGCGCTGCAAATTACGTACAGGTTACCCCGGCGCCGCACGAAGCGGCATTTGTCACAAATCTTACGTACAGATGCACGGACTTTCATGATTGGCCTCCCTGAGTATTCTGTGCAATTATAGCGATCTTCGCGGATTTGGCTATGGTCAACTTTGCGAGGCCAGGGCCGGATCAGATTAACGTGAATCAAATAAGCGAGCGAAAAGCTACGGGGAAGGAGAGGAGGTGAGGGGGCGAGACAATGATCGGCCCGTTAGCCGAGGCCTTTGCCGAACTGACCGATGCACGCCAGCCACAAACGTTATCTGCAAGTGGCGCTTCAACCAACTCACGGTACAATGGCGCGCGTTTAGCGTAACATCCCAACCCGGAGAGAGTTGAATGCAGGAAATGCGCGATGCCATCCGCCAGTATATTGTCACGAACCTGATCCGTAACCCGAAGTACAAACTCGGCGACACCGACAAGTTGATTTCCGGCGGCGTCATTGATTCGTTCTCGCTGGTCGAGCTATCCCTCTTTCTCGAAGAAAAATTCGGCGTCCGCCCTGACGATACCGAACTGAACGCGGACAATATGGACACAGTCCAGATGATTGCAGATTATGTCGAATCTCACCGCCAGTAACCTGCTCCTGACCCTCGAAAACCGCACGCAGGCCAGCACGCTGCTGGACCTGGCGCAGCGCCAGTACGAGCAGCGCCCGGGTGCCGCCGCCGTCATCTTCATCCCTGCCAGCGGCGAGGCCACCCGCACCATCACCACGCGGGAATTTTTCGACAATGCGGGCCACTATGCCGAGGCGCTGCGCCAGGTGCAGGTTGCACCGCACGACCTGGTGATCCTGGTCATGGAACACAGCGAGGCGCTGCTGTATGCCTTCTGGGGTGCGATGATGCTCGGCGCGATCCCGTCGATCTTTCCATTCCTCTCGGACAAGCTCGACCCGGTGATGTACTGCGAGCGCGTGCAGAAGCTGGTGACACATTCCGGCGCCACTGCCGTGATCGCGTCGGAGCAGTTTGCGGGGGCGCTGGCCGGGCTGCTGGCGGGCCACGATGTCCGCGTCATCACCGAGTCGAATCTCAAGCCCGGCACGGGCAAGCCGTCCTTTGCGCCGGGCGTCGGTGAGCAGGACATCGCCTTCTTGCAGCATTCTTCCGGCACGACGGGGCTGCAAAAGGGCGTGGCGCTCTCGCACCGCGCGGTGCTCAACCAACTGGCAAGCTATAGCGACACGTTGCATCTGTCCGCCGATGACCGGATCGTGTCCTGGCTGCCGCTGTACCACGACATGGGCCTGATCGCGGGCTTCATTATGCCCATCGCACAGGGCATCCCGCTGGTGCTGATGTCGCCCTTCCACTGGGTGCGCGACCCGAAAATCTTGTTGTGGGCCATCCACGAGCATGGCGGGACGCTGTGTTGGCTGCCGAATTTCGCTTACAACTTTATGGCGAGAAGCATCCGCGACAACGCGATTGAAGGCGTCAACCTGTCCAGTATGCGTGCCTTCGTGAACTGCTCTGAGCCGATGCGCGTGGATAGCCACCGCCTCTTTGCCAGCCGCTTTGCAAAATATGGCCTGCGCCCGGAAGCGCTGACCACCTGTTACGCCATGGCCGAAAACACCTTCGCCGTTACGCAGGGCGGGATCGACGGCCCGCCGACCATCGACGTGATCAGCCGCAATGCGCTCGGCCAGTACCACCGCGCCGATCCGGCCCTGGATAGCGACCTGTCGATGGAAATGCTGTCCTGTGGCCGTCCGATCCCGAACTGTGAGATCAAGATCGTGGACGACCAGCGCCAGGCGCTCCCCGAACGGCATGTTGGGGAGGTGGCCGTTCGCAGCGACAGTATGCTGACTGGCTACTACAAACGTGACGATCTGACCGCGCAGGTCATGTTTGAAGGCTGGTACCTGACGGGCGACCTGGGCTATATGGCTAATGGCGAACTGTACATCACGGGCCGCAAGAAAGACCTGATCATCGTCGGCGGCAAAAACGTCTACCCGCAAGACCTGGAAGCCATCGCCAACGAGGTTCCGGGCGTCCATCCGGGGCGCGTGGTGGCCTTTGGTGTGCCAGACGAGCGGCTCGGCACGGAAGCGATTGTGCTGGTCGCCGAAGCCGATACCGAGGACGAGGACGAACGCAACGCCATCGGGCGCGAAATCCGGGCGCGGATTGCGCAGCAGACCGAAACGGCGGTCAGCAACGTCCTGCTGGTGGATGCCAAATGGCTGCACAAGACCAGCAGCGGCAAAATTGCGCGCGGGGCGAACCGGGACAAGTACCTGCGCGAGATGGGCCTCGCCGTTGTCTGATCGCTTCTTGACAGGGTATTCGTCCTTACCTTTTGTACACAGGGGGAATGTAGAACCCAGTCGGGGGTTATCTTGCGCGCACCCGTACATCATGCTAGACTTCGGTTGACAACTTACCCCGAAGGACGAATTGCATGGCCGAGAAGATTCTAATCGTAGACGACGATATTGATAGCCTTAAATTGATCGGCTTGATGCTTCAGCGGCAGGGATACGAGATTTCTGCCGCCAGCGCTGGCGGCCAGGCAATTGCCAAAGCGCTTGCCGAGACACCCGATCTCATCATCCTGGACGTGATGATGCCAGATATGGACGGCTATGAAGTCTGCCGGCGTCTTCGGGCGGATGTCAATACACAAAATATCCCGATTATCATGTTCACTGCCAAGACCCTGGTGGACGACAAAGTGACCGGGTTCGAGGCAGGCGCGGACGATTACCTGACCAAGCCCACCCATCCAGCCGAACTGGCCTCGCGCGTCAAGGCCGTCCTGGCGCGCAGCGTGGCCCAACGTCGCGCGGCCAGCGACACGGGCATGGTGATCGGCTTCCTGGGAACCAAGGGCGGCGTTGGCACGACCACCCTCGCCACCAACGTGGCGGCTGCGCTCGGTCAGAAAGAACCGACCATCCTGGCCGACATCCGTCCGGGCCAGGGCAGCCTGGGTCTGTCGCTCGGCCTGGGTCGCTCGGCAGGGATGGCGAACCTGCTCGGACGGGCCGCCAACGACATCACCCCCCGGATGATCGAAAACGAACTGGTCACCCACAGCAGCGGAATCAAGCTGCTGTTATCGTCGGCGCGCCCCAAAGAGGCGCAACTTAACGTCAACCCGGACATCGCCGCCGCCATCCTGAAGAACCTGCGTACACTGGCGCGAACTGTCGTCGTCGATCTGGGCCCCAGCCTCAACCGCTTCAACGCCCGGCTGGTCAAGGAAGTCGATCAGGTAGCGCTCGTGGTGGAGCCGTACCGTGTCACACTCAACATGGCACGCGAAATCCTCAAAGAACTGGAAAGTATGGGCGTCGGGCGGGGGCGCACCAACATTATTCTGAGCAATCGCACGCAGTCCACCCTGCAAGTGCCCTGGCAAGAGGCCGAGCAAATCCTGAATCACGAGATGCTTGCCATCATCTCGCCCGCGCCAGAACTGGCCTTCCAGGCTTCTGAGGCAGGCTTCCCGATTGTTTTGTTCCAGCCCACCTCCATCGTCGCTACCCAGTTGAACAAACTGGCCGACGAGATCGGGGCGCGCGTCCGCACCCTGGCTGGCGGCAGCATGACCACCTAATCGGGCCGAGTCTGTCGTGTCTGCGTCCCTTGCCCACCGGTGGGGGACAGGGCCTGGCTCCCAATATCTAGCCAACCTGACGTTGTTCCTACGCTTTCTGGCGCATGTCGCCAAACCTCAACAATGACGGTATTATTGGCGGGCATTTTTGGGCAAGTGCCCGATCATATCTGCATGTATGTGCGGTTGCGCCGGGCCTGTGGGTGCGGCTTTCGGCGCGAGTTGAGGCCACGAAATGAAGTTGAATGTCAAACGTAGCGCTATCTTGTTGGTTGCGACATTAATCCTGATCAGCACAAACCGTTCAACCGCGACGCCAACATCGCTGCAAGACCCTCCACCGACCAACACCAGGCGGCCTGTCTCTCCGACCTTACCCATGACCAATACGCCGCACAAGACCGATACACCCACCCGCACGCCGACTAACACCCGAACCTTTACCCCGACGCGGACGCCCACCCGCACACCGACGGCCACGCCGACGCCTACCGACACCCCTACTGCGACGCCCACGACCATCGGGCCGGTCAATTATCCCGACAACATCAACCCGCTGACAGGGTTGCCTTACCCCAGTGAAGAAGCCAAGAATCGCCGCAACCTGATCGTCAAGGTCTCAAACTACACCTGGGTGGTTCGCCCACAGAGCGGACTCAGCCAGGCCGACATTGTGTACGAATACGAAGTCGAGGGTGGCGTGACGCGCTTCGCGGCCATCTACCGCAGCCAGGGCGTCGATCACGTTGGCTCGGTGCGCAGTGGCCGCTTGCTCGACCTCGAACTGGTTCCGATGTACCAGGCGCTTCTGGCCTACAGCGGCTCCAACGACAACATCAAGAAGATGATCCTGGAAGGCTCGTGTATTGATCCCACAAGCGGTTCACGGATCGTCTGCCCGGACGACAAGAAGAGCGATCCCGATTCAAAATGGCGCTTCCAGGCCCTGACGCCGCAGTTCGGGGATAACTGCCCGCCGTTCTGCCGTTTCCCGCGCCCCGGCCTGGCCTTTGAGCACACCCTGTTTGGCAATACCTTCCAGATGTGGGAGCTGGCGACCAAGCGTAACGTCAATACGCCCATCCCGGCCAGGGGCTTCGCCTTTGCCGACTCGCCGGATGAGGGCGGCAAGACGGCCAATGATATCTTCATCAAGTGGTACGGCGACCAGGATGCACGCTGGCAATACAACCCGCAGGACGGCAAGTATTATCGCTGGAACACGGGCCTGCCCCACATCGACGCCAACAACGGCAAGCAGCTAACTGCCGACAACGTGATCGTCATCGAGGCGTTTCACAAGAACCGTCCTGACATTTACGAGAGCGAAACCGGCTCGCCCGCCGTCGAGGTGGAGCTTTGGGGACAGGAAAAAGCCTGGGTGTTCCGCGACGGCAGGTGGTACGAAGGCATCTGGATACGCCGCAACCGTGAGAAGGGGGCGCTGACGCTCTGGCGGCAGGACGGCCAGACGCCCATTCACCTCAAACCTGGCAACAGTTGGGTCGAGATCGTGCGCTGCTGCGACATGTACGGTGTCGTGCCGAGCACGACTTACGCAGATGTACAGGGGACGGCCACGTTCGCGGCCATGACCGCCACCGCAAAAGGCCCGCGCCTTCCGGCGGCCAATGCCACGCAAACGGCTGCGGTGGCCGTCCAGACGAACGCGGTAAGCGCAGCGACGGCGGGCATCGATCTGACGGCCCTCACACCGCAGGCTACCGATCCAGCCCCGTCGGGCAGCGCGCCCACCACACACACGCCGCAAGCGGTAGGGATGCGGCCCTAGCCTCATCCGGTGCTTCCCCCTCTCTGCGTAGCGGAGAGGGGGCCAGGCGGTGAGGTCAACCCCCTGCCGCGCGTTTGGAGCCGTTCGCTGAACTACGCTATACTAACTCCGAACTCGATCTCCGTAGAAGGCATCCGGCGCTCGTGGCGAAGAAGCAGCTTGGCAAGTACGACATTATTGAACGTCTTGGCCGGGGTGGCATGGCCGAAGTCTATCGAGCGTACCAGCCCAGCCTGGACCGCTACGTAGCTATCAAGCTGCTGCATCCCTTTCTGGCCGACGACCCCGAATTCAAAGACCGTTTCGAGCGCGAGGCCCGCAACGTGGCCCGACTGCGCCACCCCAACATTGTGCAAGTCTACGACTTCGAGTTCGATGTCGAAAGCGAAAGCTACTACATGGTCATGGAGCTGATCGAGGGTCATACCCTCAAAGATCGGCTCAACAGCTTGAACGGGCAGCCCCTGCCAACGGAAGAAATCCTGCGTATTACGAGCGAAGCGGCGGAAGCGCTGGCCTACGCCCATGCCCGAGGCATGATCCACCGCGACGTGAAACCCGCCAACCTGATGCTGGACAGCGACGGGCGCGTCGTCCTGACCGATTTCGGCATCGCCAAGATCGTGACCGGTCACCAGTTCACAGCCAGCGGTGGCATGGTTGGCACGCCCTCCTATATGGCCCCCGAACAGGGATTGGGGGAAGCGGGCGATGAGCGCTCCGATCTGTATTCGCTGGGCGTCATCCTGTTTCAACTGACCACAGGACGCCTGCCCTACGACGCCGAGACGCCGCTGGCGACTATCCTGAAGCACGTCAACGAGCCGATTCCCTCGCCTCGCCAGTTTAATCCAGAGACGCCTGCGGCCATCGAGCGCATTATCCTGAAGGCGCTGGCGAAAGACCCGGAAGACCGTTTCCAGAGCGCCGACGAGATGCTGACGCAGTTGAAAGCGGTCACAGGGCCGGCGCTGACTGAGGTTGCCTCGGCCTCACCACTTCCCGCCGGGCCTGAACCGGGTGGCGATACGCTCCGCATCGCCCATCTGGCTGGCGCACCGGCGGAGCATGGCGGGCGTTCTGTGCGCCGGTTTTCCCTGGCCGGATTGGGCGCGGTGGCTATGGTCGGCCTGGTCGCGCTCTTCGGGGGCGTGACCCTGGTCACCGGGCATGTGCCGCTGCTCGGTATTGCGCTTCGCCCCAGCGAGACGCCGACGATGATGGCCTCGCCAGTGTTGACCGCGACCCCGGCCACGACGGGTACGGTGGTCGCAGCGCTGCCTGGCAGCACGCCCACCCCGACCTTCACCGCCACCAGCACACTCACCCAGACGCCTACCAGCACCCCGACCTTCACCGCCACCGCCACCGCCACCTCTACGCCGACGGCGACCCCAACGGCCACCCTGACGCTGACCCCTTCGGACACGCCGACACCCACCCCCAACATCACCGCCACCATCGACGCAGCCACCGTCGCCGCGCAGAACCTGACGGCCACCAGCGTCAAGCAAACGCTGGATGCCTTCTTCATCACCCAGTCCGCCGGGACGACCAGGACCCCAGATTACACCGCAACGGCGCTGCTTTGCGTCAAGGATTATCGCCAGATTGTGGAGAAAGCGCCGGACAAAGACCCCATCCGCGCCAACACCGAATTCGAGCGTGAGATCGTCTTGCGCAATACCAGTAACTGTGACTGGCTGCCGGGCATGTACCTCAGCTATACCAGCGGCGAGCGCTTTGAGGCGTCGCGCAAGATCGTGATGAAAAACACCGAGCCAGTCAAACCGGGCGAGGACGCAGTGTTTGTCTTCCGAGGCCGAACGCCCCGGAAGGGTGGGCTGTACAGCGGCCAATGGGAAGTCCGCTTGGCCGGGGACGTTCTGATCGAGACGCCCCTGACCATCAGCTTTTTCGCCTATGAATAGGCACGAATAGGCGTTAGTTACGCAGGCTGGGTCAGGAGCAGGCTGGGCCGCGCAGCGGGTTCGTTCGGCACGCGCGTCGAAATCTCGCCGGGGATATACGGCTCCTGCTCCAGAATGCTCAGGG
The DNA here is from genome assembly GCA_021325095.1 of Chloroflexota bacterium. Classification (GTDB taxonomy): domain Bacteria; phylum Chloroflexota; class Anaerolineae; order Aggregatilineales; family UBA2796; genus JAJPHV01. The sequence continues at coordinate 11,873 of JAJPHV010000090.1, forward strand.
CTTCTTCTTCCTTCAACCGTTTTTCGCCCATGTGGTATAACACGTCATTGAAGCCATCATACTTGAAGCGGTGGTTGACCCAGGAATAGATCGGGTGCTGGTACACCAGGTTAAAGACCAGACTGTCCTCACGCGGGCGATATTCTTCGTTCACCAGCCAGATGGGCGCCCATTTCCCCATCGCGGCGCGTACTTTCCTGTCCCGTTTGGCACGCATCGTGTCGCGGCTAATCGGCATTGATGTCTCTCCTCGTCATTGGCAGTGGCTCTGATCGGCGCTATTGTAATCCAATGCGCTTCTACCGGAAAGAGCCTGGGTTCGCCCACCGAGTTTTCCTCATAGGTAAACAGCCTTGAAACTAAAGCGAGAACTTTTTCCCGGGTGGCTGGCAGTATTGATCCTGGCTGCGCTGTGGCGGGCTGTGATCCTCGCCAGCGGCGCGGTATCCTTCCACTCCGACGAGGCCATTGTCGGGCTGATGGCCCGGCACATCAATCAGGGGCGTCCCATTCCCGTCTTTTTCTACGGGCAGCCGTACATGGGCAGCCTCGATCCGTTGCTCGTCTCGCTGGCCTTCCGCTTGCTGGGCGAAAGCGTTCTGAGCATTCGGCTCGTCCAGTCCGCGCTGTATCTGGCCGTTGTGGCGACAACGATGCTGCTGGCTCATCGCCTCAGCGGCAGTCGGTGGATTGCATCCGCTGCCGGGCTGCTGGTCGCGCTGCCGCCTGTCGTGATGACGCTGTACACCACTATCTCGCTGGGCGGCTATGGCGAAACGCTGCTCATTGGAAATTTGCTGCTGCTCATCGGCTTCGATCTCAGCCGCGAGCCAGGTTCGCGCTGGCGCTGGCTGGCTGCTGGTGCGCTGTTCGGCCTGGGCTGGTGGACCAACAGCCTGATCGGGGCCTATATGCTCCCGTTAGCGGTTCTGCTCGTACCGTTGTGGCGGCACTGGCCGTGGCCCTCGGTTGTGGGCGCGGCGCTCGCCTTTTTCGTGTTCAGCGCCCCCTGGTGGCTGTATAACCTGAGCAATGACTGGCAATCCATCCGCTTTCTGTTGAGTGGCTTCCAATCGACGGCCACCGCGCCCCACATCGGCCTCGCAGACAAACTGTTCGGGCTGCTCCTGCTGGGTGTTCCTGCCCTGATCGGAGCGCGCTTTTCCTGGACAAGCACCTACTGGCCTGGCCCGCTCAGTATGCCGCTGGCGATCCTGTACGCGGCGCTGCTGGTGACAGCCATCCGGTTTCGTAGGGCGCGCTTCCTGCTGGCAATGGTGGCAGGCTTTGCCCTGGTTTTTGTGCTGTCTAGCTTCGGCGTGGACGCGACGGGCCGCTACCTGCTGCCGCTGGTTGCGCCACTGGCGATCCTGATCGCAGTGCGCATCGGCGATTTCCGGGCAGCTATCCAGTGGGTCATCCTTGCGGTGCTGGTCGGCGTTAACGTCCTCGGCACAGTCATTGCGCTGCGCACCGTACCGCCCGGCCTGACACCGCAATTCGACCCGGCCACCGATTTCACCAATGACTCCGATCTGGCTGTCATCGACTTCCTGAAACAGCATGGCGCACAATATGGCTATACGACGTATTGGGCCGCGTACCGGCTGGCCTTTTTGTCCGGCGAAATGGTCATCCTGACCCCTGCACTGCCCTATAAGGCATCCCTGATCTACACCCCTGCGGATCGCTACCCACCCTATACTGCTGCTGTTGCGCGGGCCGAACATCCTGTCTACCTTACCGCCAACCTGCCGCAACTGGATCGGCTTATCGTACAGCAGTTTGAGGCGCACGGCATCGCGTTCCAGCGCCAGGCCGTCGGGCCGTACACGGTCTTTTACGACCTGTCGCGGCCCATCACACCTGTGGAACTCGGCGTGCAGTCGTTTCATGGAGCCAGCGCGCAACCCGCTTCCTGATGCGATTGATTCTGTCGCAATCGTTTTCAGGGTGCGGCCAATCATGCTATACTGCCCTGAATCGCAACGAGGGGGTGGCGCATGGCTGATGACTTCCAGTTCTTTTATCCTAACCGGATGGGCAAGATCATTCTGCGCGCCCTGGAGGAGATGGTCGGGGCAGACGATTACAAACGCATTATGAAGGCTTCCGGCCTTCAACTGTTTATCGATCATCCCCCGTCAGGCGATCTGGAACGGCAGTTCCCCTTCGAGTACGTGTCACAGGTGCAGGCTGGCGTGGAGACTGTCTATGGCATAGAGCAGGGCCGCGAGCTAAATCGCCAGGTGGGCCGGGCCTGCCTGACGGGCGGTTTGCAGGAATTCAACCCGCTGATTGGCATCGCCGATCTGCCGGTGCGAATGCTGCCGCTCGGCCTCAAACTGCACGTCGGGTTTGACATGTTTGCGATGGTCTTCAACCGTTTCACCGATCAGGTAGTTACGTTGGGCGAGGACAGTGTGAATTACCTGTGGACAATTGAGCGCTGCCCGGTTTGTTGGAAACGCCACACCGATGCGCCCTGTTGTCATCTGGCTGTCGGCATTTTGCAGGAGAGTCTCTCCTGGGCAACGGGTGGCAAAGAGTTTGAACTAGCCGAAACCTCGTGCGTGGCGAAGGGCGACGAAGTGTGCACCATCTCGATTAACAAGCGCCCGATCAAGTGATGAAAATCGACCACGTGACCCTGGCTGGCTCCGACCTGCACAGGATGGAGCGGGCCTTCACTGACCTGGGCTTGAAGCCCGAATATGGCGGCCTGCACTCCAACGGCATTACGCACATGGGGCTGCTCGGCTTCGAGGATGGCTCGTACATCGAACTGATTTCCACGCTTCAACCGGGCCAGCGCGCGCCCTGGTGGGGTAATGCTATCGCCGGGAATGCAGGGCCATGCGCCTGGGCGGTCCTGTCTGGCAATATTCATTCGGACACGGCACGGCTGGCCTCGGCAGGCGTTCCCGTCGATGGGCCGCACGCCATGAATCGCCGGCGGCCCGACGGACGATTGGTCGAGTGGGAACTCACCTACCTCGGCCAGCATGAACCCGGCGCGACCCTGCCTTTTCTGATCCAGGATCGCAGCCCGCGCGAGTGGCGCGTGCAGCCAACCCCCGGCCTGCGCGAGAAAGGGCTGACCGGGCTGGCGGCGGTGGTGCTGGCCGTGCGCAGCATCGCAGCGGCCAGCGATCTGTTCCGGCGCGCCTTCGGCTGGCCCGCGCCGATGACTCAGGTTGATAGGGTGTTTGGCGCAGCGCTGGCACATTTCCCCGACACGCCTGTGATCCTGGCCGCGCCACAAGGCACGGGCTGGCTCACCGCGCGTCTCGACCAGTTCGGCGAGTCACCCTGCGCTTTCCTGCTCAAAACGACAAACTTGGATGAGGCAATCGCAACATTCGGGTTGATGGATGAGACGATCTGGTTCGGGCGACGCCTGGCCTGGTTTGACCCGCGAAAGGTCGACGGGGCGCGCCTGGCCTGTACCGGGTAATTCGGTAGTTCATCCGTGACAGCGCTAGACGGTTCCCCTCTCCGCTGTGCGCAGAGGGGCCAGGGGTGAGGTCAACGCCTCCTATGAACGCCTCCTACGGGGCGGTGGCCGCTGCCGTCGCCGGCGTGGACAGGATGCGTGGCGTCGGCGTCAGGGTTGGCGTGGGGCTGGGCGCGTTGCCCGGTTCGGC
>JAJPHV010000111.1 GCA_021325095.1 Chloroflexota bacterium
AGCAAGCCCAACTTGTTCTTGATGATTTTCTGTTCGTTGTTCATTCTGACACCTCATTGCTCATATTGAGTTTACCCGATGTGTCAGATTAAGTCCTAACTACTACATGTGACGGTAGATGCGCTACTGACCCAGCGTGACATTGCCCAAGCCATTGTTGAAAAAAAGGCTACTACCTGATGCCAGTCAAGGCTAACCAGCCTGCCTTGTTAGAGGCTATCCAGACCTGGTTTGAGCAGCCATTAGCCTTGCGCGGTCTGGATAAACGCACGACACAGCAGCCCAACAAGGCTAATGGTCGCTTGGAAGTGCGCACGCTTGAGGCGACCACCGAACTCAATGGCTATCTAGACTGGCCTGCCCTAGCTCAAGTCTTGCGCTTAGAGCGGCGCTGGACAAAGCTCAAAACTGGGCAAACGTTCACTCAAATCCGTTACGCCGTCACCAATTTACCCCCGGCGCTGGCCGATGCGCCGCAACTGCTGAAGCTCTGGCGCGGTCATTGGGTCATTGAAAGTCCCTTACATGGGTCGCGCGATGTCTTATTTGGTGAAGACCGTAGTCGTTTATCCGCTCCCCGCTCCGCCCGTGTTTTTGCGGTGCTGCGCAATGCCGCCCTGTCCGTTTTGAAGCTGTTTCATCCTGGCTCACTGACTGCTGCCCGCGACTATTGTGCCGCCCAGCCCCTTTATGCCTGCGGCCTGCTGTATCGTTCCGTTTCAGATTGGTTTACTTGATCCAACCCTTCCCGTAGGCGATCCGCGCCACCTTGACAAATCGGCTTTCTCGTGTGTTCGTCATGCTCTTGATTTAACACGCTCTCGCCATCTTTGCAACAGAACAGACAGAAAACATCAGGCGCGGAACTGGTAACACTTCGTAACGTCGGCAAGAGCTACGGGCGCGGCAGCAAGCGGATCGAGGCGCTGCGCGACATTAACCTGTCTGTCCGCGAAGGCGAATTTGTCGCGCTGCTGGGCGCTTCTGGCTGTGGCAAATCGACGTTGTTGTGCATCATCGCCGGCCTGATCCGGGCGACAGAAGGCGAGGTTTTGTACCGGGGACAGCCGCTCAAGGGCGTGAACCCGCACACGACCATTGTCTTCCAGACCTTTGCCTTTTACCCCTGGCTGACCGTTCAGGAGAATGTCGAGGCGGCCCTCGAACCGCTCGGCATCCCGCCCCTGATGCGCACCAAGCGTGCCTTACGCCTTCTGGACCGGGTCGGACTGGACGGCTTCGAAACGGCCTACCCGCGCGAACTGTCGGGCGAGATGGGGCAGAAGGTCGGCTTTGCCCGCGCCATGGCTCTGGAGCCGGAACTGTTGTGTCTGGACGAACCGTTCTCCGCTCTCGACGTGCTTTCGGCGGAAAGCCTGCGCGCGAACTGATGGAACTGTGGCTGGGTGGCGCGGTGCCCACCAAGGCCATCCTGATGGTCAGCCACAACATCGAAGAGGCCGCTTTCATGGCGGATCGCCTGGTGATCATGGATAAAGGGCCTGGGCACATCGTCGCGGAAGTGCCGGTCAACCTGCCACATCCTCGTCACCGCAAGGAACGCTCGTTCCTGCAACTGGTCGATCAGGTGTACGGGCTAATCGCTGGCAAGACCAGTACCGAAGCTGAGGAACTGGGTACCGCGCCCGGCGCGAGCCGGGCCGGACGCGGGCGCTGCCACATGCCTCGACGAATGCCATTTCCGGCTTGCTGGAACGGGTCAACGAGGAGGCCGCCGACCGGATCGACCTCTACAAACTGGCCGACGATCTGAACGAACGCCTCAATCACATGCTGCCCGTCGTGGAAGCAGCAGAGCTTCTCGGCTTCGCCGCTGTCGATGCGGGCGACCTGACCTTAATGCCCTTGGGCCAGGCCTTCGCCGAAGCCAGTATCCAGGCGCGCAAGGAACTGTTCGTCAGCCGCACCCGCCGGGTTCCCATCATCCGGTGGATTCGCCGTATGCTGGATGCCGCCGAACGCCACTACCTGAACCGAAACGTGTTCGAGGCGGCGCTGGCCTTGGAGTTCCCGCCCGACGAAGCCGAGCGCCAGATGGAGACGGCGATCAACTGGGGACGTTACGCCGAGCTATTCAGCTTCGACAACGACGACAACGCGCTGTTCATCGAACCGGAATCGCTGGTGGAAAGCGAGGTCGAGACGGTACAGCGCGCATGAACCGCATCGCTTCGCCTCATGACATTCGGGCATCGACGCTACCCCGCCGGGTGATCGAGCAAGCATCCCTATCCCCCTCGCCGCCAGCCGCTCACGGGGGTGAGCGTCCCCCAAACAGCAAACGCCGGGACGACTCAGGGTGACGCAGCCTGCCCGGCTCCCCTCGCCGCGTCTGCGGGGGGCCGAAGGCGTGGTGGCCCTGCTTGACATTTCCTGCAAACCATGCTTCAATACGATTGACTGCATACGATTGCATGTAGATTGTTATTGATTTATTTATGCGCAAGAGAAAGTCTATGCAACGTTCCTCTGCCGTGACCATGCGAGACGTGGCAAAACTGGCGGGCGTTTCGCAAAGTACAGTTTCGCGTGTTCTCAGCAAGGCGCCGTCACTGGTGCCCATCAGCGACGAGACCACAAAACGGGTGTACGAAGCCGTTGACCAGCTTGGTTATTATCCTAATCTGACCGCTCGCAGTCTGCGCGCCCAGCAGACAAACATGATCGCCATCATGATTGCTGACCTGTCAAACCCGTTTTACCATTCCATCGTCCGCACCGTGCAGGACATCGCCCGCAAGCGCCATCACGACGTACTCATTGCCAATACCGACCATTCCCGGGAATACGAAACCGCCTTCTGCGAAGCCATGATGCGCCGCCCGGTTGACGGCATCCTGATGGTGCCTTACCACCTGACCGACGACGAAATCGATAATCTACTTAGGCGGACGGGTGCCAAGATCGTCGCTCTGGCGAAACACCTGACCCATCCACAGGTCGATGTTGCCTTTGCCCATGACGACCGCGCCACGTTCGACGCCGTGAGCTGGCTCATCCAGGGCAAGGGCCACGTCCGGATCGGCTTCATCGGCGTGTCGAAGACCTTCCCGCCGGGCCTGCGGCGCTGGCAGGGCTTTGTCCAGGCCATGCAGGCGGCGGGTCTGGGGGTGCGCGAAGACTATATGCAGGAGGGTGACTGGTCGGTTGCAAGCGGGCAGCGCGCTATGAAAGCGTTGCTGGATCTGCCCGAACCGCCGACGGCTGTCTTTGCCTGCAACGACTTCATGGCGATTGGCGCAATCGACGTCGCGCATACCATGGGCTACAACATCCCCGGCGACGTGGCGGTAGTCGGCTTCGACAACATCCCGGAGACGATGCTCATTCGCCCGAAGCTGACGACACTCGCACAATACCCAGCCGAAATTGGGCGCAAACTTGGCGAAGCCTTATTCGAGCGCATCGAAGGGCTGGAAGGCCCCCGACGCACTTTTGAGATACCGATCAAGCTGATCGAACGCGACTCGACCTGATGCTGTCCGCACCTTAACAACCGGCAGCGTCCCTGGTATTGACCGGCTCCATCGCCATTCGCATTGCCGCCTTACGGCACAGTCAGCCCATTGAATACTACTGGCTCGGAGCTGTGCCAACGACGCCGAGCCAGTGAGTAGATACCCACGCGTCACGCATGAGTACTCAAGGAGGCGATATTACAGGAATCGATAACGGGACACAAATCGGTAGGCCACTGAAGCGTGTATGGTTAAACCTCATTATGTTTTAAGGAGTGGTTCAGATGAAACAACGGTCACTTCTCATCGGGATGACCGTCATCGCGGTCCTGGCGATGATGGCGATGTCCTGGCCTGCGAACAGCATCGCCGCGCAAAACCCGACCAACACCCCCGTCCCGACTAATACGCCGGTCGTGCTCGACGCCGGTACGGGCAACATCGTGATCAATTACTGGAACGGCCTGACCGGCGGCGATGGCTCCGTCATGAATGCCATGGTCGAGCAGTTCGTCAAAGATAATCCGAGCTACAAAGTCCATACCGAGTCCTATGACTGGAACACCATGTTCCAGAAGCTCCAGGCTGCGTTCGTGGCTGGCGAGCCGCCGGACGTGTTCGTGATGCACACGTCCGAAATTCCGCAGTATCAAAAGCTTGGCGTGCTGGCGTCCAGCGACGACATGCTGGATACGGGCGGAGGCCCGCTCCCGGCCAAGGACTTTACCGAACCAGCGTTTAGCGCGACCGTGATCGACGGCAAGCACTACGGTATCCTGCTCGACAACCATGGCTTCGGCACATGGGTTGACCTCAACCTGTTCAAGACTGCTGGTGTCGACGAGAACACGCCGGCGCCGAAGAATGCCGACGAGTTCATCGCGCTGGCCCAGAAGCTGACACTTGACAAGAACGGCAAGCACCCGAACGAGGCAGGCTTCGACGTGAACAACGTCACGCAGTGGGGTACAGGCATTGACTGGGTGCGCGTCCAGTTCCAATCGTGGATGTACCAGTTTGGCGGCGACGTGCTGAGCGCCGACGGCAAGAAGGCCACACTGAACAGCGAAGCCGGTCAAAAAGCCTTGCAGTTCATGTATGACATGATCTACAAGTACCACGTCGCGCCTGACCCGGCTGGCACGAACGGCTACAACGCCTTCCAGGCGCAGAAGATCGCCATCATGCCGTCCGGGACGTGGTTCCGCAACGTGCTCGTCGATCAGCACCCCGAAATCAAGTGGGTGGCATGGCCGATGATCCAGATTGGCCCCAAACCGGCGACCTGGGTCAGCGCGCACGTCATCTTCTGGCCGCCCACGTTGAGCGGTGACAAACTGACAGCCGCCAAGAAGTTCGTCCAGTACCTGACCGACCATTCCGACATCTGGGCGCAGTCCGGCCATGTCCCGGCGCGCATCTCGCTGCAGGGCAAGCTCGACCCGCAGAAGTATCCGTCGAACATCGTCTTTGGCAAGAGCTTCCAGGAATACGGCCACTTCGCGCCGCAGAATGTGGATATTGTCCAGCTCGAAAACGCCTACGATCCGCTGTTGAGCGCGGCCTTGAACAACCAGAAGTCCGTCAAGGATGCGCTGGACGAAGGCAATGCGGCGATGCAGGCCATCCTGGATCGCCAGTAGTCCGCTCGCTTCACCCCTTGCCCCTCTCCAGTGGGCTGAGGGGGTGACAGTGGACAGGAAGGGGTTCATTGGGCAGACTCAAAGGTGAGCAAGCCAAGGAGGACTGCCCAATGAACCGCAAACAAGTGTACCAGTGGATGGGGCAAGGGAGTAGAGCACTCAAGACGTTAAGCGGCTATCAGGCGGAAAACGTAAAGCGGTTCAGCCTGGGGTGGCGCTGGCGCAGCATTGTCACGAACGCAAAATCGTGCGGCGGGTGGCAGGCCAACCCAATAGCCAACGGCGGCGACTGCAACGCTTTCTAGGGCGTGCTATCGAAATGGGAGCGTTGTTCAGCCAATGGAGCGCCTGGGTCGTGGGGTGCTTGCAGATGCAGACGGTGACGCTGGTGGTGGATGAGACGAAACTAGGGGCGTGTATGGGGGTGATGCTGGTTGGGCTGGCCTACGAAGGACGGTGTATCCCGCTGGCCTGGCGAGCCTACAAGTCCAACGAGCATGCGGCCTATCCGGCTGAGGGGCAGTCCCGGCTGATTATGCGCTTGTTGAAGGCTATTCGGGCCGGTCTGCCGTCGGCAGTGAAGGTGCGCGTGCTGGCTGACCGAGGCATTGGCACTTCGCCCTTGTTAATGCGCGGCATCGCGGCCATGGGTTGGACGTTTCTGTTCCGCGTCACCAAGCAAAGCAAGCTCGTCTTGCCCGATGGCAGCCAATCCACCTTTTATGACCAGGTACAGCAGCCCGGTGAGCGCTTTCAAGCCAGTGGGCGGGTCTTCAAGCAGCGCGGGCGGCTTGAGGCTCACGTCCGCGTCTTGTGGGCTGCCAACGCCCGTGAACCCTGGGCACTCGTCACCAATGACCCGACCCTCAGCGGCTGGGAGTATGCCCACCGCATGTGGGTTGAACCGGCCATCCGTGACCTCAAATCGCATGGCTGGCGCTGGGGACAGTCCGGCTTAACGCAGCCCGCTCGTGTCGAGCACTTGCTGCTGTTGCTGGCCCTGGCTTATACCGCCTTGCTCCTGTTCGCCGCCCGTCTGGAACAAGCCGCCCTGACCTTTCCGACCCGCCGCCGCCCTGATGGTTCGCGGGTTCGCCGCCTCAGCTTGTTTCAGGAAGGCTTCGCCGCCCTGGACCCGCCCTTTTCTTCATTTGTTTAGTGTCGCCCCCTCAGCCACAGGGTAGAGAGGGACCGGGGGTGAGGTCTGAAAAGTATCGAGGCTTGTATAGCTGGAGTTAGGAAGATGCCTATGGCACAAGCAACCGGGACGATCCCCCAGAGGCGGCTGGACGCGTTGGCAGGGCGCTGGCGCTGGTCGGCCAGCCGCCGCCGGGAAGCCATCACCGCGTACTTATTTCTGGTGCCATTCCTGGTCTTCTTCGCCATTTTCATCGTGCGTTCGGTCGTCTATGGCATCAACGTCAGTTTCTATGACTGGAAGGTGCTCGCGCCGGATCATAAATGGTTAGGGCTGAAGAACTACGAGACGCTGCTCAAGGACCCGGTGTGGTGGACTTCGATCCGCAACACGGCGATCTTTGCGCTTCTCACCGTCATCGGCACAACCATCCTGGCCCTGGCGGCTGCGCTGGCCGTCAACGCTCCTATTCGCGGGCGCGATTTCTTCCGCGTCGTCTTTTATGCGCCAGGGGTGCTGTCCGTCGGCGTGGTCGGCATTTTGTGGCAGTGGATGATGGACACGAACTTCGGCGTCATCAACTATGGCCTCAACCTGCTTGGGCTTCCCAAAATCCCCTGGCTGAGCGATGCGAACGTCGTGCTGCCCTCGCTGAGCCTGGTGACCATCTGGTGGGGCTTTGGCTTTCCGATGCTGATCTTTCTGGCGGGCTTGCAGGGCATACCCGAGCCGCTGTACGAGGCCGCGAAGATCGATGGGGCCAACAGCCGCCAGCTCTTCTTCCGCATTACACTGCCGCTGCTGCGCCCGACGATTCTGTTTGTGACCGTGACCCAGTTCATTGCCCATCTGCAGGTTTTCGGCCAGCCCTACATTATTACGGGCGGCGGGCCGGGCTATGCGTCCTATTCAGTGATCATCTATCTATACCAGCAGGCAGTACGCTACTTGCAGGCAGGTTACGCCTCGGCCATCGCCATCGGGCTGGCAGTCATCATGATCGGGCTGACCCTACTGCAATTCGCGTTTCTGGGCCGGCGTCCTGAAGGTGAGTAGACGGAGAGGGGCTGTCCATGAGCGCGACACGGACTTTCCGACTGAAGAACGTGGGGCTATATATTTTCCTGCTCATCCTGACGGCCATGGTCGGGTTTCCGCTGCTGCTGATGGTCGGCGAATCGTTCATGCACAGCAACGAGATCATCCGCTGGCCGCCCATCGTGATTCCGGGCGACCCCACGCTCGAAAACTACACGAAGATGTTCACCCAGCAGGATCTCAACCTGCCGCGATGGTTGTTCAATTCGGTGTTCGTGGCTTCCAGCTATACGCTGGCGGTGCTGGTCGTGTGCAGCCTGGCCGCCTATGCGTTCGCGCGGCTGAACTTCCCGGGTCGCAATGTCCTGTTCTTCCTGTTCCTGGTGACGATCACGATTCCAAGCCAAGTCACCTTCATCCCAAACTATCTGCTGATGCGCGATCTGAAATTCCTGGACACGTACAATGCCCTGATCTGGCCGGGCGTCGCCAACGTGTTCGGCGTGTTCCTGCTGCGGCAGTTCTTCATGGCGATCCCCAAAGAACTCGAAGAAGCGGCGATCCTGGACGGCGCTTCGCGCTTTGGCGTGTACTGGCGCGTAATCCTCCCGCTTTCGACCAACGCGCTGATTGCGCTGGCGATTTTCGTTTTCCTGAACAACTACAACGACCTGTTCTGGCCGCTGCTGGTCACGAATCGCCTGGAAATGCGCACGCTCCCGGCTGGCCTGACGGTCATGAACGGCGCATACGGCACACTGGATCGCGGCCTGGTGCTGGCTGGCGCGACGTTTGCCAGCCTGCCCGTGCTCTTTTTCTACATCATCTTCCAGCGCCGCATTTTGAAGGGCATCACGCTCACTGGGATGGGCGGCCAATAAGCCGCCCATCCGCACATGGCACAAACCAAAAGGATCAACTCACTTATGGCTCTGAAACGTTCGTTAGCCGGGCAATGGGACTTTCAGCTTGATCCAGAGGGCCGGCTTGGCGTCGCGGACCTGGCGCCCGACCGGAAGATCAGCGTTCCGCTGCCTTGGCAGGCCGCCTTCCCGGAACTCCGACGTTACGGCGGCTTTGCCTGGTATCGCACCACGGTGAGGCTGGACGAGGCCTGGCTCCAGGGCAGCCTCCTGCTGACGTTCGGCGCGGTCGATTACTGGTGCCAGCTCTTCATCAACCGCCAGCCTGTCGGGGAGCACGAAGGCGGCTACACCCCGTTTACGTGCGACATTGCGCCCTATGCCCGTCCCGGCGAGAATGAACTTGCCCTGCGCGTCTACGATCCCGTGCAGGACGCGATCACGTTCCAGCGCTGGTACGAACCGAGCCGGGAGCCGAGCAGGCTGCCCTTTGACGCCCAGAACGTGCCGCACGGTAAGCAGGAATGGTACATCAACGTCGGCGGGATCTGGCAGGACGTGACGCTGATCGCGAAACCGGCCACCTATATCGATCAGGTTCATGTTACGCCAAATATTCACACCGGGCGGATAGACCTGTCTATCGAACTCGGCGGCAAGACGGCCAGCCTCGACGGCGCGATGCTTCGGGTGCAAGTCGGCGACCGGACGGCCGCCACCGCCCTGAAGTCCGGGCAATCCGGCTATACGGCGGCCTTGACCATCAATAATCCTGAATTGTGGACCCCGGACGCACCGAACCTGTACACGGCCACCGTGCAGTTGCAGGGCCTGGCGGCGGACGACGAATGCACGGTCCGCTTTGGCTTCCGCGAGATCACGACCCGCAACGGGCAGCTTCTGCTCAACGGCCAGCCGCTGTTCCTGCTCTCGGCGCTTGACCAGGACCTATACCCGAACACGATCTACACCGTTCCTTCCGACGCTTTCCTGCGCGACCAGTTCCAGAAGGCCAAGCGGCTCGGCCTGAACAATCTGCGCTGCCACATCAAGCCGCCCGATCCGCGTTACCTGGACCTGGCCGACGAGATCGGGCTGCTGGTCTGGGCGGAAATCCCGTCGTGGCGGACGTTTTACGTCCGGACGACTGTCCACCCCGACGTGCTGCGCCTCGACGAGGCGATCAAGGCGCGGGTCCAGACCACACTGGCCGAGATGATCCGGCGCGATTACAACCACCCGTCGCTGATCATCTGGACACTCGTCAACGAGGATTGGGGCACGTCGCTACCGCTCAGTTCGGCAGACCGCGCCTGGGTCCGCAGGCTGTTCGACCTGTGCAAGCGGCTTGACCCGACCCGGCTAGTGGTCGATAACTCAGCGTGCGGCGCGGCCTGGGGGCCGAACATCCACGTCAAAAGCGACATCGACGACTTCCACCTGTACACCAACATCCCGGATCAGGCCGAAAGCTGGGTGCAGTACCTGGAACAATTTAACTTGCAGCCGCTGTGGACATACAGCAGCCACGGCGATGCACAGCGCACCGGCCAGGAGCCGCTCATCCTCTCGGAGTTCGGCAACTGGGGAATGCCCTCGCTGCGCAGCCTGCGGGCGCCGACCGGCCAGGACCCGGCATGGTTCGACCTCGGTGCGTGGTGGTCGCCGTGGGATGGCGAACCAGGCTGGCCGCAGGGCGTCGAGGAGCGCTTCACGCGCTTCGGGCTGGAGGCGTTGTGGCCCGATTACGAGGCGTTCGCGGCGGCGACCCAGTGGCACCAGTTCCGCGCCATGAAATTCGAGATCGAGACGATGCGCCGCCTCGAGCACCTCGCCGGGTACGTGATCACCGAGTTCACCGACGCCTACTGGGAAAGCAACGGTCTGCTCGACTTTGACCGGAACCCAAAGGTTTACAACGATCGCTTGGCCGAGATCAACGCGCCGGACGTGATCATTCCGCAGTTCAATCGCTACGCCAACTGGGACGACCAACCGTTATACGTGCGGCTGTACGGCTCGCACTATTCGGCGGCAGACTGGAGCGGCGGACGGCTGCGCTGGACGTTGGGCGACCATGTCGACGAAATCCAGATCGGCTCTGTCGAGCGCGGCACGGTCTTTGAATTCGGCCTCAAGCGCCTGGATCTGCCTGCTGTTGATCGCCCCACGAGCAGCGAACTGACCTTCACACTGACCGATTCAGCTGGGCGGGAGCTGGTCCGCAATTCGACTGACGTGCTGGTGTTGCCGGCGAGCGCGCGCCTGGCGGCGTTTTCCGGCGAAGTGGCTGTGTCGATGCGCCGCGATCAGCGCATGATTGTCGAGGCCGACCAACTGGTCGCCGCTGCTCCACACATGACCGATCACTCGGCGTCGAGCGGCCCGGTGACCGGCCACAGCACGCCGGTCGATCAGGCGACGACGACCCGGACCGCGCCGACACGGGGCTTTCGCCGCGTGATCGAGCAACTCGGTTACCGGACGACTCGTGAACTATCGCCCGCTACGCGGCTCATCATCACCGATTATCCCACGGCAGCCATGCTCGATTGGGTGCGCGATGGCGGCGATATGCTGCTGCTCAGCAGTGGGCCGGGACCGTTTTTCTGGCGGCAGGGCCGTGCGGGCACGTACAGCGGCAACTGGATCAGCAGCTTTGCCTGGATACGCCCGGAGATCCACACGCGCCTGGCAATCAGTAACCCGCTCGACCTGCCCTTTGCGGACGTGATGCCCACCGGCGTGATCCTCGGCCTCCCGATCGAAGACAAAACCTACCAGCGCGATTTCCTGGCAGGCCAGATTTCGGGCTGGCTGCGCCACCCGGCCATTTACACGGTGCAGTTTCGTTATGGCCGGGGCCGCGTCCTGATGACCACATTTACCCTGAAAGAGGCGCTCCAGGAGGAGATACCCGATCCGGTCGGCGTCGCTATGCTCCACGACCTGGTCGATTACCTGACGTCCGATGCCTGCCAGCCGGCATTGATGGCGAATTATGAGAGGTGAACATGCCCATTCGGCGCAGACTGTTGGCTGCCTGTGTCCTACTCGTCGTGTCGTTCACGTTCCTGGCTCCGGCTCCTGCCGGGGCGATTGCCTGCTCGTTCAAGAATCCACTGATCGCCAGAGGACAGGACCCATCGGTCGTCTATCATGACGGCTATTACTACCTGATTCAGTCGGACGCTGGGGGGCTGCAACTCAAAAAGTCGGCCACGCTGACCGACCTCGGCAGCGCGCCGAACGTGACCATCTTCACGCCGCCGCCGGGCCAGCCCTACAGCTACGATCTGTGGGCGCCCGAACTGGTCTACATCAACAATGGCTGGTACGTGTACTTTGCGGCGGACGACAGCCCCGGCCATAACCCGGCGCACCGGATCTACGCGCTGCAAGCCGACAGCGCTGACCCGACCGGAAAATGGACGTTCAAGGGCAAGGTTTACCACGACGCGCCGACGGATAAATGGGCCATCGATGGCTCGGTGTTTGCCTACAAAGGGCAGTTGTACATGGTCTGGTCGGGCTGGCCCGGCGACAAGGGCGATTTTCCGCAAAACGTGTACATCGCCACGATGAGCGATCCGCTCACCGTCGGCGTGCGACACCAGATCGCCACGCCCGATCAAAGCTGGGAAAAGAGTGTCCAGCCCATTGAGGAAGGACCAGAAGCGTTCCTCCACGACGGCCAACTGTCGATTGTCTACTCGGCGGACGCGAGCTGGAGCGCGGCCTACAAGCTCGGAATGCTCAAACTGATCGGCCCCGATCCGCTGGATGCAGCCTCGTGGACGAAGATCGGTCCCGTATTCCAGCAGAGCGGGACCGTCTATGGCCCCGGCCACAACTCGATGCCGGTCCCGTCCCCGGATGGCTCGCAGGACTGGCTGGTTTATCATGCCAAGGCCAAAGCCACGGATGGCTGGGAAGATCGCGAGATCAAGATCCAGCTCTTCACCTGGAACCCGGATAACACGCCGAACCTCAGCACGCCGGTTCCAGACAGTGCCGCCGTACCCGCTCCTTCGGGGCAGCCCTGTGGCCTGGCCTCGCGCTGGACTTTCGACGATCCAGCGCGCCTCGCGGATGTCGAAGGCAATGCCGGCTCGGCACAGGGTTCTCCGGCGTGGACGAGCGGGCCAATTGGCGGCGCGCTGCACTTCAACGGCAGCACCGACTTCCTCGATCTCAATCGTCATGTCGTGAGCACGCTGGGCAGCTACACCATCGCCGCGTGGGTGCAACTTGCCCGCGTCGATCAAACCGCGACCCTGATCAGCCAGGAAGGGGGTATTGCCAGCGAGTTCGCGCTGCAATACAGCCCAACAGCGCAGAACCGGTTCGCGCTAACGATGCTGAACTTCAAAGGCGACCTCGACGCGCAGGCCGTATCGACCTTTAGCCCGCAGGCCGGGCCGTGGTATCACGTGGTCGGCGTGCGTGACGCGCTGAAGGGACAGATCCGGCTCTATGTCAACGGCAAGCTGGAAAGCGCACAGCCCTACAATGCCGACTGGGACGCACGCGGCCACACGATCATCGGGGCGGCGCGGCTGCACAGTCAGCGAACGCAGTTTTTCGCGGGCGCGCTCGATGACGTTCGACTCTATAACGGCGCGCTGAGTGACGACGAGGTCGCGGCCCTGTGCCCGGAAGCGGCGCAGTTCTTCCAGCGCCAATACCGTTTAGATAAGACCCTCACCCCGTCTCGCAGGGCGAGACTCCCCGCTCCGAATCGGAGCGGGGCCGGGGGTGAGGTGAATGGGATTATCTGGATCGATTGCTTAACTACCCAAGTTTTGTGCAAACGTGAAAGAATGACCTCGCTGGGATAAGTTTTTGGTGCCAACCGAAACTACCCAAGAGGTCATTCGATGAAAACGATAACATATCAAGCGGCAGAACGGGAAGACGAAACGGTCTCGGCATTTTTGATGATGGTGTTTGACTATGGGCGAGAAATCGGATTGTACGGCTTGCTGGGGAGCAGGCTGAAAATCAAGATGAAGGCCGTCAAATACAGCCTGGTGAATAAAGCGCAGACAATCATTGCCTCGCTGGTGATGGGTTGTCGGCATACCAAGGCCATCAATGAAACGCTGCAACCCGAGTGAGCCGCCGCCAGATACCTGAGATGCCGTCTTGAAAGTCAAGAGACCGACGGCCAATAGGGGTCGAAGGGGTGACCGGACTTTAAGACACCGAACACCAAATGCAAGAGCTTACGCATAACGGCCACGACCAGGGCTTTGCCAATCACACCACGGGCACGAAGACGCCCGGCGAAGGTGCGCAAGATTGGGTTATGGCGCATGGCCGTCAGGGCCCGGCATGTATAAGGCGGCCCGCAATGAGGCTGAACCGGTTCGGGAAATGCTCGGCTTCCAATGAATGGAGGAACCGGACACATGTTGGCGGGGATTCAACCCAGCGAAGGCCACAAGTTGGCGCACATCGCGGAAAGCGCGGAAGTCACGACATTCCGCCAGCAGCTTGCCAATGGTCAGTTCCCCCAGGCCGGGGATGGATAGCAATAAGTCTTTCTGCCGCTTCAGGTTCGGATAGTGATCGAGCAGGTCAGTAATGGCTTGTTGGGTCTCCTGGATTTGCTGGTCGAGAAAGGTGAGTTGATCGCGCAGATGGGCCTGGGGCAGGTCGTCCAGGTGACGAACCAATTGCTGCAACTGACGGATTTCCGGCGGCGGTGGGGTCCAGGGCGCGGGCTGTTGGGTACGGCAGAAATCCGCGATCAGAGCCGCATCCAGCTTATCCGTCTTGTTCCGCTGCATTTGGCTGTCTGCGTAGCCTTTGATGCGGGCTGGGTTGACCACACTCACCGTGTAACCCTGCGCGAACAGATAATCCGCCACGGCCTCACCGTATGGCCCGGTCGCTTCCAGACAAATATGCACCTGGTCCGGCTTGAAACGCCGTTTTAGCCAGCCATCCAGTTTGCTGAACCCAGTGGCGGTGTTGGTAAAATGCTGTCCTACTCGGTTTGCCTCATGGAGCAACAACACATCTAGCCGCTCTTTACTTACGTCAATTCCCACATAGCCGTCCATGACTGTTTGTTACTCCTATCGGCTCTTCTCGCCCAGATCCCGGCCAACCTTGTATGCAAGCTCTCTGCACATCGCTCCGCAGGGCTTCAGATACCGTTGACTTCTCGTCTGGTTTTTCGACAGGAACGGGACTCATCTCAGTCACAAACTCGCCCGTTTCAGGGTGGGGGCAGTCTCTCGTTCCTGGCTTTTGAGCCTACCTCTATGATACAAGGGTGGGGCATAAATCAGAAAATCAGAGGTAACTGCTCAGGCTCAAATTTGAAATTCCTAACGCAAGCCTGAGTACTTACGGCGGAGCGATGTATCACGGGTGCGCTACCCGATAAATGCGCGGACAATCTGATTAAACTTCTCCGGATTCTCCAGGAACATGAAGTGGCTGCCGCCTTCGTGCTCGTCGAAGATCTCGACCCGCGCTCCGGGGATCTGCGCGCCGATCCATTCCAGCGCCTTGATGTTGAAGAAACTCGCCCTGCCGCCGACCACGAGGGTGGGAATATTGATCCTGGGAATCACATCCCGCCAGTCTTGCGCTGAGTGATCGACAAGCAGGCGGGCGGCATAGCGGCGCGGTAGCTTGAGGTTTTCCTCTAGCGCCCAGGTACGTTGTTCCTGCGGGAAGGCTTTGGTGAAGGTAAAGGCGTTTGCGATAAAGTCTTCGGTCTCCTTGACCCCAGCCGGACCATAGAGTTGGGCGGGCCAGTCGTACAGGGATGTCGGTTCGCCGACGCTTCCGGCTAAGGCTTTTTCCTCATCGGTCCAGCCCGGCCAGGCCGTCGCCGTCGGTACCTGGTCGATGAGGACGAGATTCGACAGCCGGTCACTGCCGAAGTGCTCCCAGTAGCTCCAGATAATCGAGCAGCCCATTGAATGGCCGACCAGGGTGACGTCCCGAAGGTTGAGGGCTACTAAGGCATCATGGGTATCAACAGCCAGTCGGGCAATACGGTAACCATGCACAGGCTTTTCCGACTCCCCATGACCGCGCATGTCTAGGGCGAAAACTCGGTAGTACTGGCCCAACCCGTCGAGCTGGTGCTTATACATAGCGGCTGTCTGGGACCAGCCAGGGATCAGGACCAGCGCTTTGCCAGCGCCAGCTTCCAGGTAGTGTAGCCTGACGCCGTCGTTGGTCGTGACGTGACTTGCTTGTACCTTACCCTGTGTCACTGAAATTACCTCCCTTCGGTCTGCTTTATGCGGCAGAACCTAGACAGTAACTCCTCATACTTGAATTAGGAAATCCAAACTGACGTTAGCGCAAAAGTGCCTGTCAGTGCTTGATTAAGGGTGTTGAGAATATTTTGTCCACGTTTACGCGCGGTATCCTCTATCGTCCGGTATAATGCATAAGCTGCCGCCCCAACTTCAGAGCGGAAGCCACCGATAACTTTACGATGGATAACCGCTGGGCGTAGTGCCCGCTCAGACGCATTATTGGTGAATGGCACATCGGAGCGAGAGAGAAAATGCCAGATGCTCTCAAAATGTTTGCGGAAGCGTTTCTGTAAGCGCACCGCGTCGGCTTGCTGTGGCGTTGGTTCCAACAGCGCATGGGCTTGTGTCTTCAGGTTCTCGACAGCTTGCTCGAAATCGGCTGGGCTGTACCGATCCCGTTCTTGCGTCAAGCGCAACCCCTCACGCAGGAGTGCTTGCATTGGCGGGGCAAAAATAGTATCACCCGCGTCGATGGCATACTGCAAATCCCGCAGTTGGTGGGCATTGCAAATCGCAAAACGGCGGGTTGGCGCTTTCAGTTGGGCAGCATGTAAATCGCAGCACCACACCTCAGCAACGGCATCGAACATCAAGCCTTCTAGCACATCGCCCGCGCGGGTATCCGCCATCGCAAAGTAGCTACTCTCAGGATTTTGTACTGTCCACAGCCACCAGTTTTCACCCTCGACCCGAAAGCCTGTCTCATCCGAACCAATCACTGGACTGCGCCGAATATCACACAAAATGTCATGCGCGGGTCGTTCCAGACGAGTAGCAGTCCGGCGCAAGCTGTTGGCAATCGCTCCCGCACTCATGGATAAACCAAACACATCCTGCAACAACTGCTCTAATCGGTTTTGGGCGATGTGATGAGTCCCATTCAAGTAGCTCACCAACGCATGGACATTAGGCCCAAAATCCTGCTGCACATCATCGTAGCCCGCTGGACACTGCCCTTCTTCACACGCGCCACAGCTACACTGCGTCCGGTACAACCGAAACTCCACCACCCGCGCTTTTATCGGCGGGAGTTCCCATACCTGGTGACTGCTGAAACACTCGCCAGTGACGCCAACCAAACTTGCACCACAACGGCAGCACGCTTCCGCTCGGCAGTCAATGACCACATCTGGTTTTTGTCGTCTCCGACTGATACCCACATGGCCTGGTTTTCCGCCGCGTGGCTTACCCAGGCCTTTTTCGCAACGCTTTTTGTGGCTAACGGCTGGCGGAACTGATGAATTCTGCGCCGTCTTTCTCGGCAAGGCCAACTGTGTCTGCAAAGATTGCATGGTCTCGTTTGCTTGTGCCAGTTGCGCCCTTAATGTACTATTTTCAGCCCGCACTTCATCGACCTCAATCGCCAACTTACAGACGATGAGCCACAATTCTTCTCGCGGAATATCGGGCATCACTGGACTGTTCATCACATGAGATTATCTGATGTATCCTTTTGTTGGCAAATCTAAATTTGAGCCTGAGCAATTACAATCAGAGCAAGTCAAGGACTGGTTTGACCGCACCTAATGGACGGTCATTGACGAAATTGAACAGAACAATCAAGTTCCAGGCATATAAAGCCAGCAGGATCAAAAGGGATGCATTGGTTTTGCCTTGCAGGGGCAGCGGGTCGAGATGGAAGAAATCCTTAATCGTGCCAAAGAACGGCTCAATGCTCTCGCCGCGTTGTCGATAGCGGGCTTTGCCCCTTGGCGAGGCCAGATAGGCGGCCCGGTCGCGCCGAACTTGAGCGGTGGGCTTGCCAACCGGCTTGGACAAGGGAGCCAACACCTCGAGCCCGCGTTCGGCACACGTTGCAATCAGATCGCCATCATCGTAGCCCGCATCCAACAACAGCGTGCGGAGCAAAGGCGGCAAATCTTTGACCCGTGCCTACAAGACATGGCTTTCACAGGCACTCCCGGTCACACAAGCATCCAAGACAACGCGGACGGTTGTGGGCGCGACACTGATCGAGACATGGGCTTTGTAGCCATAAACCCAGCCATGATAGTCCGACTGAATCCAATCGGCTTCGACATCCACGCCATGCAGTCCTTCCGGGATGATCCGCGCTGCTTTGCCCTTTTTATGCCACACCGGGCCTGGCGTGGCAAAGGCCGAACCATCGCTGGCGGCGACGGTCGCATCCGTCATCGCTTCCAGCGACAGGGTCAAGCCCAACGCTTGGATTTGTGCCTCGGCTTGCGGCGCAATTTCTCCCAACCGCCGATCCAGGGTGTCCGACGGTCGGGAAGCCGAACCAGGCCGCACGCGGACGCCACCAGTGGCATACTCGACAGATACCGCCACAACGACCGGTGCGCCCACAACTGCTTCAGCAAGCTGACCATATACACTTTGAACAGCGTCATTTCGCCGTAGAACTTCGGTCCGCCGCGCTTCACTGGCCCCAGTTCAGCCTCGATCCACACCAGGTCAATCAGCGCCAGCAATTGGATCAACGGATGATCCGCCGTTATCATTGTCTTGAGCCTTTTCGGTTCTGTCTGAGTGTGACAACTCCTGACTCTACCCGAATTGGCTCATTTCTTCAGGCTCTCTTGTGCCCCACCCTCAGGTAATTCGGTTTCCCATTAGACCCATCAGCGCCGGCTGCGCTACCAGGAATTCCGCGAAAATGGCTATCCTATCGGCTCCGGCACGGTAGAGAGTGGTGTTAAACAATTCAAAGCCCGTTTCATCGCTCCTGGAATGCACCCTCCCAATGTACACGCTTGACACAACCACGAATGTTAAGTATTCTGAGAATGGGAACGGTCTCAGTCCTAGATTCTGCACAATCCTTTGAGAAATAGGGTGTTTGCGCGAAAATGCGACGTTCCACCATTATCGACGTTGCCCGTTTGGCGGGCGTATCCAAGACAACTGCCGCGAGAGTAGTCGGTGGACAGCATGATCTCGTCCAGGAAAAGACCCGTGCCCGCGTGTGGAAGGCTGTCGAGGAACTCAGCTATGAGCGTGACGCCGTTGCTGGAAGCCTGCGTTCAAAACAAACCTTTATGGTGGCGTTGTGTATTCCGGATATTACCAACCCTTTCTGGCCGGAAGTTGCGCGAGGCGTTCAGGACACTATCGAAGCGCGTGGCTATGCGGCAGTAACATTCAACAGCGATTGGAACGCGGAACGAGAGCAGAATCATTTGCGAATTGTGCGCCGGAATCGGTTCGACGGCCTGATCATCAATCCGATGAGCCTTGACGGCGAAACGCTGCTCAAACTGGCCGTACCGGTTGTCTTGTTAGGCAGCGGTCGCAGCTTGCCCAATTTCGATAGCGTAGGCAGCAATACCGAGGCGGGTGCTCAAGAAGCGCTTGAGCATTTGCTCGCGCTTGGGCATCGCCGCATTGCCTTGATAGCAGGACGCTCACAGCGGCGGCGAGAATTCGCTCGCTTTGACAGCTATCGCACCTTCCACCGCCGACATAGGCTGCCGCTCGATGAATCGCTGGTCATTGAAGGTGACTTTTCTGATAAAGCGGGCTACGATGCGATGTGCCAACTGTTAATGCTGCCGGAACCGCCTACCGCAGTCTTTGCTGCAAATGATGTGCTGGCTATCGGTGCGCTCAAGGCGGCGCAGGCGATGAAACGCAATGTACCCGGCGATGTATCAATTGTCGGCATGGATGATATTTATGCGGCAGCCATGACATCGCCATCGCTGACAACGATTGCCAAACCCAAATATGAAATCGGCACAGCTGCTGCCCGGTTGTTGCTAGAAAGACTGGACGGCACGGCTCCGCCAACTGCGCAACACATCAAGCTGCCCTGTCAATTGATGCAACGCGGCTCGACAGGACGAGTAGCCTAAAGCACCGTGGAGTCAACACAGGGTATTTGTATGCAATGAAATGGGAACGTTCCCATCAGTCAGTAAGGGCTGCGATATCTATTACACAGACCGATCATAAGACTGTTCCGGTGGGCAAGGGCGATAAAAGTCTCCTGACCGAACGCGCTATAGGCTGTTTCGTGGGGCTGGCGGTGGGCGATGCTATTGGCGACCTGGGACGCAGCGATGCACATCGACAGCGCTACGGCCTGATCACCAATCTGTATGATGGCGCGCGAAGCACCGATGACACGGAATTCGCCGTACTCACCGCGCAAACACTCATCGACTGTGGGGGTCAACTCACGTTGGAGGGGGTGGCCGCTGCGTGGCGTCGCTACATTCTGGATCAGGGTGGCATGGGCATGCGCGGCGGCAAACCCCTGTACGGCGCTGTCGCAAACCTGGAACGGGGCATCATGCCCCCACTTTCCGGTCACGACAACGTGCACAATGACGACGATGGTGCAGCCATGCGCATCGCGCCGATTGGCATCGTCTGCACGGGGGCGCCGGAACGCGCCGCGCAAATGGCCGAGATAGACGCCTGTATCAGCCATGCCCGCGATGGCGTCTGGGGAGCGCAGGCCGTTGCAGCCAGTGTCGCGTTGGCGATGACGGACGCCTCCATCGAAGCGATCCTGGCAGGCGGGATCGCACACATCCCTGCCGATAGCTGGCTTGGCCGGGCGATGGCGCGGGCGATGCGTATTTGCGACGAGCAGCAAGGTATCGAAGCGGCCTGGCAAGCCCTGCACGACGAGCTATGGACGCCAGTGCACTCGGCAATTGCCGAAGCCCTCCCGCAAGCCTTTGCCGTTTTCCGGCTGACGGAGGGCGATTTTCGTAAAGGGATGTTCTGGGCCGCCAATTTCGGGCGCGACGCCGACACGATCAGCGCGCTGGTTGGCGCACTATCAGGCGCGCTACACGGCCAAAGCGTCATCCCGCCCGCCTGGAGTGAAAAGGTGCGTCGCCCGGCAGGCGTGTGCCTGAAGTTTGCTGCTGGATACGATATTCCGGCCCTGGCGCAGAAGCTGGTCGAGCTAGTTCCCAGTTCTTGAGCAGTGATCGGCATACGGTGACGTATGTTTCACGGTCGGCAACAAACAATAGAGCAAGGAGTTTACGATGTTTCAGCGCAAAAAATGGAGCGTTTTCATCCTGGTTGTCCTGGTTCTTGGCGCATTCCACCTGCCAGTGAGCCGAGCCGCAGACCCCGTCACGATTGAATGGTGGACGGTGGATTCGGAGGAGTACAGCGAGCAAGTCCAGCGCGACATGGCAAAGCAGTTCGAGGCCGAGAACCCGGACATCAAGATCAACGTCACGGTATTGCCCGAAGATGGCTTCACCGACAAGATGACCACCACACTCGGAGCGGGACAGGGTGCGCCCGACGTGGCCTTTTTCTGGGATAACAACTGGTTCCCCCAGGCTCTTGACCTGACGCCCTATTTGAAAGATAGCAAAGACGTTACGCCGGACATCTACTTCCCCGGCAACTGGAAGACACGCGCCCTGTGGCAGGATAAGGTCATCGGCCTGCCGCTCGGCGTGGGCGCGAACTTTGTCATGTACAACAAGGACCTCTTTGACAAGGCCAAAGTCCCTTATCCTTCCGCGGATTGGACGACTGACGATTACCTCAAACTGGTGGCGCAACTGAACGACCCCGCGAGCAAGCGCTGGGGCGGGGATCGTCCGCGCGGGCCGTTCCGCGCCATCTGGTATAACTATGGGGCGTTCCCCTACAGCGACGACAGCATGAAGGTTGATGGCTACCTGAACAGCGCAGAGTCGGTGGCGGCTTATACCTGGCTGTGGGACCTGGTGAACACCAATGCCACCCCTACCCCTGCCGACCTGGACGTTTTGAGCAAGGCAGGCACCGGGCCAGTTGATCTGTTCCTGGCCGGACGGCTGGCGATGGCGACCCTGAACCAGGGGCACATGCTCAATGCAGCGAAAGCCGGGATCAACTTCGGGATCGTCCCGGAACCGAAAGGGCCAGGCAAGGAGCGCTTCGTCAACGGCTGGTCGCTCACCGTCTCGATCTGGAAGGGCAGCAAGCACCCCGACGAAGCCTGGAAATTCCTGAGCTACTGGGCCGGGCCGAAGGGTCAGAAATTCCTGATGGACAATGGCAACCTGATCCCATCCATCCCACCTATCCTAGGCACCTACAAAAACGCGGGTACAGACTATGCCAGATCATTCTTCGACGTGCTCAAGCTGAAGCACGTGGCCGAATGGGATAATGCGCACCCCTGTAAGGGAACGGTTTTACGCGCGGCCCAGGACGCCTGGGACTTGATCATGCTCGGCAAGATCAAGCGCGATGAGATCAAGGCCAAGCTGGACAGCCTGGTTGCCCCGGCCCAAAAGGAACTCGATGCGTGCCGTGCCCGGTTGGGCGGCTGAGATTGCCCGACTTATTCACCCCCCTCTCTGCGAAGCGGAGGCCCGAAACTCCGTTTCGGCGGGGTCGGGGTGAGGTCAACGGTAAGAGAGGTTAGCCTATGTTGGCATCCTGGCGAAGAATGAACCCGCTGGTGCGCCGCGAGGCGTTCGAGGGTTATATTAGCCTGACGCCCTGGATGATCGGGTTTCTGGCCTTCACCGCTTTCCCGATTGTGGTGTCGATCATCCTCGGCTTCACCGAATGGACGGTTGTAAAAGCGCCACGCTGGATCGGGGTTGAGAACTACGTCCGCATGTTCACTGCCGACCCGCTGTTCTGGCAGGCACTCAAGGCGACGTTAGGCTACGTCGTGCTGTCGCTGCCGCTCAAGCTGGTCTTCGGGTTGGCTTTGGCGCTGCTGCTCAATCTGAAAGTGCCAGGGATCAACATTTTCCGCACCTTGTTTTATGTTCCAGCAGTCATCTCCGGGGTGGCCGTTTCGCTGATGTGGATCTGGCTGCTGCAACCCGACACCGGCGTGGTGAACAGCTTGCTCGGCTTTGTCGGCATCCAGGGGCCAAAATGGTTCTGGGATGCGGATTGGGCGCTCATGTCGGTGGCCTTGATGAGCGTCTGGCGGGTGGGTGGCAGCGCCATCATCTACCTGGCCGGGCTGCAAAACATCCCTGTCCGACTGTACGAGGCGGCTCAGGTTGACGGCGCCAACGCCTGGCGCCGTTTCTGGGGAATTACGTTCCCGCTGCTGACGCCGACCATCTTCTTCCAACTGATCATCGAGATGGTCGACTCCTTCAAGATCTTCACCGAGGCCTTTGTCATCACCCAGGGCGGCCCGCTCAAAGCCACTTATTTCTTTCTGTATTACTTTTATGAAGAAGCCTTCCGCAATTCCAATATGGGTTATGCTTCGGCGCTGGCGCTGTTCCTGACCCTGGTGATCCTGGCTGCAACGGTATTCGTCAATTACACCTCCAGGCGCTGGGTTTATTACGAGGCGGAGTGAGACCTATGGCTACGCCGATTTCGATAGCTGCACGACCAGCCACCAGCGCCAGACTGCTTACGATGCGCCGCATTACATGGCGCAGGTTGATCGGCTATGGACTTGTCTATGCCTTGATGATTGCTATTGCGCTCGTCTTTATGATCCCGCTCCTTTGGATGTTTTCGACTTCGCTCAAGTCACGCCAGGAAGTGCTGGCCTGGCCGCCGCAGTTTATCCCGCAGACGCCAAATTGGGGCAACTACAGTGCGGCTTTCGCCAAGTACCCGCTGGGCCAGTTCATGCTCAATACCCTGTTCCTGGTCGGCGCGAATACGCTCGGCTACCTGCTATCAGTGCCTTTGATCGCTTTTGCCTTTGCACGGCTGCGCTTCCCCGGTAAACCGATCCTGTTCACGCTGATGCTCAGTACGATGATGATCCCCATGCAAGTCAAGCTCATCCCGCTCTACTCGATGTTTTCGAGTCTGGGCATGATCAACACCTACTGGCCGCTGACGCTACCCTCTTTTTTCGGTGAGGCCTTCTTTATTTTTCTGATGGTCCAGTACATGAAGACCATCCCGCGCGACCTGGACGAAGCAGCACGAATCGATGGGGCGGGTACCTGGACAATCCTGTACCGGATCATCCTGCCACTGTGCAGGCCAGCCCTGGCGGTGATGATCGTCTTTGCATTTCTGTGGACGTGGAACGATTTCTGGCACCCGATTATTTTCCTGAACAACTTCAGCTCGTATCCAATCTCGGTGGGTCTGGCCTTCTTTCGGGGACAGTACGGCGTGGAGTGGAATCTGCTGATGTCGGCGACGCTGGTGTCGATAACGCCGGTGCTTGGCCTCTACTTCATCGCGCAGCGCCACCTGATCGGTGGCCTGGCCGCCGTGGGCCTGAAAGGCTGATCGAATGCCCGACCTCGGCGATTTGAAGCGACGGGCGCGCGGCGCTTTGCTCGGCGTGGCGATTGGCGACGCGATGGGCGCGCCCTGTGAAGGCATGTCGGCGCAGGCTATCCAGCAAACTTACGGCGTCATCACCGGGTTTCTGAGTGAGGAAGCAGTCGGCACGGATGACACCGACTTCACAATCTTCAATGCGCACCTCATCTTGAGTTACGGCACGGACATCACCTGTGAACAGGTGGAAGCCGAATGGCGTGACAAGCTCCTGAGCGGCGCATACCATTACCGTCCCGGTGGCTTCAGCGACGTGATCTCGACGCGCAATCTTCAAGCCGGGCTGCACGTGCCGCAGTCAGGCGCCTTCAACCACCAGATATGGAGCGACGGCGTGGCGATGGCGATCAGCCCTGCCGGGATCGCCTGTGCCGGGCGCCCCGATGTAGCCGTCCGGCTGGCGAGTGCGCTCGGCAGTGTTTCCAATGCCCGCGATGGCCTATATGCGGCGCAGGCAGTGGCAGCGGCGATCAGTGTGGGCATGGTCGGCGCTGCGCCACGTGAGATGATCGAGACGGGAGTGCGCTTTGTTCCGCCCGATTCGTGGACGGCTCGTGTGCTGGCGCGGGTGCTGACTCTCGGCATTGAGGGGACGGACTTCGAGGCAGCGCTGAAAGTGATCGACGACAATCTGATCGTGCACTGGTGGCCCTGGGCCGATCTGGTGACGGAGGCCGTACCCGCCGCGATGGCCGTCTTTGTGGCCTGCGGCAGTGATTTCGCCCGCGCCGTGCCATCGGGGGTACGCCTGGGACGCGACGCGGATACCATAGGGGCGATTGTAGGCAGTCTGGCAGGGGTGTACAGTGGTGAGGATTCGATTCCTGCCGATTGGAAGCAGCGAGTCAGCACGGCCAGCGGCAAATGCATCGGCTTTGTGGCCGGGCGCAGCATCACGGATGTTGCCGATCAACTGGTAGCAGGCGGCGCGCCATGATCGATCCGCGCCAACGCTTCCTCGGCGCCATGTTCGGGCTGGCCTACGGCGACGCCATCAGTTTTCCCGCACTTTTCCACCGTTTCCAGGCCACGCCGCGCAAGCGCCATGAATTTCTGTGGCGTACCAACCAGGCTCTTGATGAGCAGAACATCATCCGGTTGATGCTGCCCTACACGCACCGCCTGCCGCCGGAACTTCTCGAACCGTGCCCAACGGACGACACCGAATTTGCCCTGCTCACCTTGCGGGCGCTGGTACAGGACGAAGGCCAGCCAACGGCCCGGACCTTTCTGGCGATCTGGCAGCAGCAGGTACTTCCTGACGCGGAGTCGGTGCGCAGCGGTTTCTCCGAGCGGGCCGCCATTGAAAACCTGAAGCGCGGCCTGCTCCCACCCCCTTCCGGCAACGACAACCCGCTGTACTGCGAGGACAGTGCCGCGATCCGTGCTGTCCCGATTGGCCTGTACTGCGCAGGTGATCCAGGTCGCGCCGCCGAGCTTGCGGCACTGGACGCCCAGATCACGCAGGCTGAGGACGGTATTTACGGAGCGCGGGCGCTGGCAGTAGCGATCAGTATTCTTGCCGGGGGCGGTGCGCTGAATGAGGCGCTAAATGCCGCACGATGCGAGTTCCCGTCCGGGTCATGGATCGCCCACCTCGACGGGACTGCGCGGATGTGCCTATGCGAAGCCGAGACGCCCTCCGATCTGACCCTCCTGCTCTCGACATGGGTCATCAATACCGTTTATTCGTTTGGATCGTTCGCGCCGGAGACGATCCCCGCTACCTTCGTCCTGGTAGAAAAATGCGTGGGCGATCTGCAAAGCGCCTGCCTGCACGCGAATCTGATCGCCAAATCTGCCGATTCGCTCCCGGCACTGGTGGGGTCGCTGTGCGGCGCATACCAGGGAATCGAGGCGCTGAGTCCGCGGTGGCGCGCAGCCCTGTCAACCTGTCGCGGGCTGTGCCTGCCTTTTCTGGCTGATGCCAATCTGGAACAAGAGACGATCCGCCTGTACGAACGAGCGCTGAAGAGTCGCGCCGAAAAAGAGTTCACGAAATAGCACATGGCAAAACTGCACGAATACCAGAGCAAAACGCTTTTGCGGGCGGCGGGCATCCTCACCCCCAAAGGCGGCATGGTCGAAACGCCCGGCGAAGCCCGCGCCCTGGCAACCGGGATCGGCGGGCCAGTGGTCGTCAAGGCGCAGGTCTGGGTGACGGGGCGGGCGGGCCGCAACCTGATTCGCTTTGCCGACGCGCCGGAGGCCGCCACGACAGCCGCGGAGCAGATGCTCGGCCAGAAGATAGGCGGTTTCACGATTGACCGGTTGCTGGTCGAGGAGCGGTTGACGATTGAGCAAGAATTCTACCTGGGGCTGATTATCGACGACCACGCTCGCGCGCCCGTTCTGATCTTGAGTGCGGTGGGCGGCAGTGGAATTGAGGAAATCGCTCGCCAACATCCCGATCAGATGGCACGCCTGGTCGTCAACGTCGGAACCGGGCTGCGCGACTTCGAAGCGCGCGATCTATGTCGCCGGGCCGGGATCAGCGGCAAGCTGCTGCTGCCCCTCAGCACACTGGTGCTCCAATTCTTCACTACCGTGCGTGGCTGCGAGGCGCGCGCCGCCGAGATCAACCCACTGGCAATGACGGCAGCAGGCAGTCTGGTAGCGCTCGATGCCCGGATCACGGTCGATGATAACGCCGTGTTCCGCCATCCTGAGCTGGGCATTGAGATTGCGCGGGAATTTGATCGCCCGCCGACTCCGCTGGAACGGGCGGCCTGGGCAGTCGAAAAAGACGATTACCGGGGCACGTTCTACTTTGTGCAAATGGAAACCGAGTTTCACAAGAGCGAAGGCGTCATCGGCTTTCACGGCAACGGCGGCGGCGGCGCAATGATCAACATGGATGCGCTGCTGGCACATGGCTTCCGCATCGCCAACTTTGTCGATACGAGCGGCAACCCTCCGGCCAGCAAAGTCTACCGCGCCGCACGGCTGATCCTGAGCCAGCCGGGGATCGACGGCTATTTTATGGGCGGCAGTGGCGTCGCCAGCCAGGAGCAATATCATTCGGCGCGCGGGCTAGTCAAAGCCTTCATGGACGCGCCGCTCAATGTGCCCGCCGTGATTCGCATCGGCGGCAACGCCGAGGAGCAAGCCATCGCCATCTTGCAGCGGGCCAACGGAACCTTCCCCGCACCTGTCGAGGCCTATGGGCGCGACGATCCGCCTGATCAATGTGTCGAACGGCTGCGTGCGCTTACCAGAGATTACGTGCCGAGTCCTGAGCCGGCGCCGCGCCACACGCCACAGCCAGCCGAACCGTACCAGTTCGAGACGCTCACGGGCGGCACGGTGACTTACGATCATGCCGTTTGCCGGGGCTGCGAAAGCAAAGTCTGCGTCGAGAGCTGCGATCCGAAGATTCTTTCGCTGGAAGGTGGCGTTCCAGTGCTCAACATTAGCCGGGAGGAAGCGCGTCGAGGCGGCTGCACCGAATGTCTGGCGTGTGAGGTGGAGTGCTATTTCCTGGGCAGCCGGGGCGGGCGCATCATGCTGCCGCTCCCGGACGTAATCGGACAGGAGCACTGATCAATGGCAATCCTGATCGATGGCAAGCAGCGTGTGCTGGTACAGGGCATAACGGGCCGGGAGGGATTGGCGCGTACCCGCTTGATGAAAGGCTATGGCACCTGCGTTGTGGCGGGCGTGACACCGGGACGAGGCGGAACCGATGTGGAAGGTATCCCGGTCTTCGACACTGTCAGCGGGGCCTGCGAAGCGGTGGGCAATATCGATGTGAGCGTCCTGTTTGTGCCTGCGCCTCTGGTGAAGGGCGCCGCCATCGAAGCGCTCGAATCCGGGATCAAGCTGCTGGTGATCGTGCCGGATCGCGTGCCGATCTACGACGTGCTGGAGATCGCCACCATCGCGGATCGGACAGACGCAGCCTTTGTTGGGCCGAATACGCTGGGCGTGCTCAGTCCTGGTCGCGGGGTGCTGGGCATGGTCGGCGGACACGCTGCGAGCGCCCAAAGCTGGTTTGTGCCGGGGCCGGTTGGCATCAGCAGCCGCAGCGGGGGCATCACGGCCAGCATGGCCTACTACCTCGCCCGGCGTGGAATCGGCTGTTCGACGATGGTACACGTCGGCGGCGATCCGATTGTCGGGATGCCGCACGCCGAAGTCCTGAAGCACTTTGAGGCCGACGATGACACGCAGTTAGTCGTGATGTATGGCGAGATCGGTACTTCTCAGGAGGAAGACGCTGCTACACTGATCGAAACGGGCGGATTTACAAAGCCCCTCATCGCCTGTATCGGCGGCAAGGCCGCCAGGAGCGGGACACGTTTCAGCCACGCCGGGGCGATCATCGAAGGCGAACGGGGCACCTATGAAGGCAAAGTCACGCGGCTGCGCGCAGTAGGTGCGCATATCGTCGATTCCTTCACCGATATTCCGGCGGTCACCGCCAACCTGTTGAGCAAATTGCAGCCACGCCCACGCAAAGTACAAAAATCCGCTGCATCATCGCGGAACGTTAGAGACTCACTGCACTGGAAAACCGCCGTCACTCAGGTGAAGCCGAACGAGATTCGGCTGCGTGGCTACCGGATCGATGAATTGATGGGGCAGATCACGTTCAGCCAGGCGATTCACCTGGCCCTGACCGGACAGCTTCCCTCGCCAGAGGTGGGCGGCCTGATCGATGCAATGCTCGTTGCTTCGATTGACCACGGCGCGACGCCGCCCTCGGCCCTTGCCGCGCGCACTGCGGCCAGCACCGGGGCAGCGATGAATGCAGCGCTGGCGGTGGGTTTGCTCAGCATTAACCAGCATCACGGTGGCGCTATCCAGGCATGTATGGAAATGATCCGGGATGTTCAGAAACGTGGCGCAGACAGCAAGGGTGTACTTGACGAGGCAGCCTTCGCCTTTGTTGCCGCTTGCAAGCAATCGAACGCGCGCTTACCCGGTTTCGGCCACCGTATCCATACGCACGATCCGCGCACGGCACGCCTGCTGGCGCTGGCGGAGCAGACCGGGTTGGCGGGCAAGGGCGTCGCGGTGATACGCGCGCTCGAAAAGGCGCTTGCCACGCATGGAACTATCCTGCCGATTAACGTGGATGGCGCGATGGCCGCATTGCTGGTGGACATAGGCATCCAACCTGAACTCGGCAATACATTCTTTATGATGGCGCGGCTGCCGGGACTGGTGGCGCACATCTACGAAGAAAAAACACGTGAGCGCCCGATGCGCCCAATTCATCCTGTTGATCACGAATATGACGGCGCACAGAATGCTGGAACGAACGAAAAGTAATCGGCGCAACTGATCATCGTTTGGATGATGGATGTTGGTTTCGACCACGGTGCTGTCGATGCGCAGCTTGCGTCCCTTGGTTACTTTCAATTGCTGGGCCAATCTCACGACGTGTTCAAGCAGTCCCGCCAGCGTTTCGGGCTGAATGAGGTTCGCCCAGCGGATCAGCGTCGTGTCGTCCGGCACTTTTTCCAGATACACCCGACAGAATTGCCGCAAGATCAGGCTGTCACTCACCCATTGCTCCGTCTGCTCATAGCTCCAGCCATACAGGTGCTTGACGACCAGCATCCGCAAGACCACTTCCACCGGCGTTGACCCACGCCCAGTCACCAGTGTTTTCCGATAGCGTTGGCTGAGATCGCCTTTCACCGCCCTGAATAGCCCGTCGTTCTCCAACAGCTTATCCAGTTGCATCAGCACCGGTTCCATACTCAGCTCGATGCCTTTGATTTCCTCGAACACATTTCGCCGTGCGTACCGCTCGCGTAACATTGCCCACAACCCGACTACCCTCTAACTCCCCTGATTCTCTCACTTTTGTCGCCTTTTCCCCATTCGTTTCGCACCAGAATCTAACACTAAACGTATTCCCAATGCGTCTGCCGTGACGACCATTGAGGTGAAGGGCGACAGGATTACTGTAAGTGGAGACAGCCTACCTGAACTGATGCTTGCTATGGCAGCTGAATGTGACAGGGCTGAACTCGGTGTCAGGATCGCATTGGCTGTGCATATTCCAAGCATTCGAGACATGACAAAAAGAATCGGCATAGACAGGCCAAAATCCGTCTCGTAGAGAGTTCCATTTGTTTGATGACGTACAGTGTGAGCCTCAAGGGTGGAGGGGGTGAGCCGCTGTTTCCTCGCTAACTGGCTGCTCTGGCTGCTTGACTGTGATCTCAAGTGAAAATCCTTCACCCAATGCCTTCACATACCGTCTCAGGGTATTGAGTGTATAGGCGTCGTAACCGCGCTTTTCAATCCGGGCGACCTGGGCCTGAGATATACCCATCCGTTCAGCCATCTGTTGTTGGGTCAATCCGGCTTTTTGACGGGCCTCAACCAGTTGCAGCCATAATTCACTTTTGGCCGCTTCTTCCTCATACATCTCTTTATAGCCAGGCGCACTATGCAGCTTCTCCCGCCACGCTTTGTAGGACCATTTCCCGGCCTTTATTGGGTCATTCTGTCCTTTTTTTGCCATAACTTACTCAACTCCCTTTTTGTTCATGCCGTCGTATAAAGTCTTCCATCCGTTTCTCGGCTATCTCGATTTCCTCGCGTGGTGTTTTTTGTGCCTTCTTCTGGAAACCGCTTAAAAACACAATCTGACGACCTGTAAAAAAGAAATACATCAAGCGGTAGATATTGCCGCTTGAGGCTCGCCTCAATTCCCAAATCTTCCCTTCTATGTGCTTGACCAGCGGCTCGCCAGCTTGGACATTCCGTATTCGCAACTGTTCAATTGACCACTCAAAGCGCACTTGCGTTTTCTGATCAAGGCTTGCCAGCCAGTCCCGGACTGGTTCATCGCCGTCAGCGGTGGTGTAGAAGACGATTGACCATTCAGGTTGATTTGCCATTATACGGATTTTAGTATACTGTGTGGAGACTTGTCAAGCGCGAAAAAGGACACCCTAGGGCAATTGCATATGGCGTTATTTGGCTTACTCTTGAGCCTTATTGAACTTCTATGAACCGTCTTGAACCCGTCGATCAAGTCAAATTGGTCAATATGCAATTGCCCTAAGGACACCCTGTTGGACATTGTCAAAGTGCTCAAGAGGCGACAAAAGAGAGTATCGGCAAAGGCAGGCCGAAAATGCTGCCTCATGTACTGGGAACATGCACACCCCTTCTCTACTCGACAGGCCGCTCAGGTGAGCAGTGCTGTGTAGGGTGGGAAGATTTGGAACAGCAGCGTGAGCGTGAACAGGCCGGCAGGAGTGCCATTGTCGAACGCGCCGATCAGGGCCTGGAATGCCGGGATGGCTGCGCCGCGATTGCGCAGGGCCAGTTTGACGAGTGTCTTCATGATGGTTAATCGAACTCAAGCTCTACGTCCTCGAGGAGTCGCTTTACTCGTTCAGCGTCGAGGATGGCCTGCGCGCAATCGCTGGTGAACTCCCCCGGGGGTCGGTTGTGACAATGGCCGCCGATGATGTACAGCCCGCAGGACAGGGCGATGCAGAACACACCGGCTGCGCCTTCAACCTGTGCCAGTATTGCGCTCATATCCGGGTCGGCGGTGACATGCGAGTAAAACGCGGTTCTCACTTTTTACCCTCGCCCTGCTCGCTCGATGAGGGCATCCAGTCCTTCGTCTGCCAGCGCCGCGTAGTTGACCAGTATATCGCCGTGACAGGGTTCATCCGAATCGCCGGGACGCCTGGCCTTGCACCAGCAGCCCAGCACACGCTTGCCACGCAGGTCGTAGAGCCGTCTCAGCTTATCGGCGTCGCTCAACAAGTCCGCCTCGTACATGGCAATGGCTTCGAGCCTGCCGTTTCTCTCGACGGTGTAGGGGTTGCCCCATCCCTGATCTTTGAAGGGCTTGCGGTTGCGGCCTATGTACACCCGCTCGCGTTCGGGGGTATTGGCCCAGGCGTGCGAGTGGACGTGAACCACGCGCGGGACAAACGGCATCGGGTCGGCGGGTTCGATCTGCGCCAGCGCGAGCGCGCTTGTCTTGATTGCCTCGAACTGCGCCTGCGTGAAGTAGCTCCTGATAAGTTCGTGCTGCTCCCTGCCCCGCACGATCTTGAGCGCGTCACGATCTTTGATGGCCGCGCGGAATTGCAGCTCCTGCCAGGCTGCCGCTTCCTGCTCGATCCAGATGGCGGCTACATACTTGAGCAGGTTATCAAGATTGTGCAGGCGACTGCCGTGGTATTCGTTGCGCAGTTGGTTGGTTATCGTCGTGCACAGCGCCCAGCGCGCGCCGACCTGGTGGGTGGTGAGGGCACTCCATGCGCCTTCCGGCCCGCGTTCCTCGGTGCGCCTGGGCCGGGCGGCGTCCTCGGCCTTTTTCTTCTCGGCCCGGCACTGCCACTCGCGGACTTCCGCAGCGCGCTTCTCGTCGAGGTGGCCGTATCGCGTGGCCCAGACCGTTGACCAGTGCGGGTTTTTACGCACCTGCCAGCCGTTTTCCTCGGTGTAGAAGACAAGGCCCTGCCAGACGTCCTTGTATTCAGCCGGGCCATTGTCTGACTCCAGGTAGAGCGCTTTGAAGCCCTGCGCTCGAATGGTTCTGAGCGATTGGCCGTGATTGCCCTGCTCCTCGATCCAGGTCGCCAGGTTCCAGATTTCCTCGGCCACTGCCTGGACGGTCATGCCGAGTGCTTTCGCAGTGGCTTCGGCCAGGTCAAACTTGAGTTGCATCTCGCGCTAACCTTTCCGGTTTCTGTCCAGGTAGAAGGCGATGATATTTTCGAGGAGCACCTGATCCTCCGCGTCTGGGTGCAGCGCGCGGACACGTGCCCATGCCTCCGGGCTGGCTTTCAGCCTGACCGGCTTGGATACCGTTACAGTTGTAACGGTAGAGCGCTTGGTCTTCATGGCGGCCCGGATCGCGCCCTCGGCCCAGTTCTCGTCGTCGGCGCGCGTCCACAGTTCGTCATGCGCTTTGAGGATGGCCCGGTATTGCCGAAGTTGGCTGGGGTCTTTGATGCCCATTGCGGCCATGATCGGCTCGCCCCAGCCACGCGGGATACGGAACTGCTCACCGTCGGCGACCTGGGCGTAGTAATGCCTGTCGCACTGCCCGGCGTATTCCTCGAACGGCCTGAACTGCACACCCGCGCGCTGGTAGATATCCATGACGAGGCGGGCAAGTTGGCGGGCCATGCCGACAGCGTTCAGGTTTGACCTGGCCCCGTTCTCGGATGCCTGGCGCCACACGCTCGGCGCGTCGATGACCTCGGCCTTGACACGTGTGTACTTCTCGTCGCCCGTGTAAAAGTGCAGGATGTGGTGGGCCAGCCAGCGCTTTTCGCCCTGGTTGATGGCGTAGCCCTGCGCTGTCCGGTAGATGCCGAGTTGGTTTTCTAGCCCTTCTTCGGCGATACGGGCGGCCAGACTGACCACGTCGATGAGCCTGGCCTCGATGGGGGTGGGATCGGCTGGCCGCTCGAAGTCGGGCAGCGCGCCGAGATACCCGGCCAGATTGAACGGCCTACCCGACTCCTGTTCGGCCATGTCAAGCCACATCTGGATCATCTCCGTGACACTTTTGCCCTGGGCTGCCTTGAGGACTTTGCTCGGAACGATGCGCCGGGGCTGTGCCGGATCGGGCGCAATCTGTTGAAGCGGGATGGCCCGGATGGTCTTACGCTCGTCGGCCAGCGCCAGGATTTTGGGGTCGGTGATGCTGCCGTATATCTGGCTGTCCACCTCGTGGGGATCGGGAGCCTGTTCAAACATGCTCCCGGCCCGGCTGTTGTCACGCTGACGCGATGGCATAGATGGCCCTTTCTGCCTGTTCGACCAGCTTGTGACCGTCGGCTGCGGCCTGGCTGGTCGGGTCGAACGTAAACACGCTGAGTTGCTTTCGGGCTGCCTCTGTCCAGATGGTGCGCTGAGGCAGTGGCTCCCAGACCAGACCAGGGAA
Organism: Chloroflexota bacterium; assembly: GCA_021325095.1. Lineage (GTDB taxonomy): Bacteria > Chloroflexota > Anaerolineae > Aggregatilineales > UBA2796 > JAJPHV01. The sequence continues at coordinate 33,587 of JAJPHV010000111.1, forward strand.
GGCGGCCTTGAGGTCTTTCAGGTTGTCCTCGTGTTCTTTGGTGTGGCGGTACAGGGTTGGGACAATCCCCAGCGTCTTGAACGCAGCCATGTTCTTGCTGTTGCGCACCTTGTTGGCCTCTTCGCGGTGGCGCAGGCTTTCGATCAGTCCATCGAAGGCCAGTGCCTCACAGGTGGTCGGGTAAATGATGCCGTCCGTTGCCAGGTAGATGCTGCCGTGCAGCAGGCTTGGCGTGGGGCTGGTGTCGATGATGATCAGCTCCATCGTGCCCTCTAGCTCCTGGAGGCGGTTTGTTATGGCGAAGACATCGCTGATGCTGCTGGCAATGTTGCGTGTTTCCACGTTGCCGGGCAGCAGGTATAGGCGTGAGGGCTGCTGCGGGTTGGCATTGTAATACTTGCTCGGAACCTGCATGATGACCTCATGCCAGGCAGCATCTCTGATCAGCAGATCGTAGATGCCCGGCCTTTTCTTTGCGCCGACGGCGATAGTAGCGTTGGCCTGCGGGTCGGCATCGACCAGAAGGACCTGATGGCCTCTGGCGGCCATGCCGGCAGCGAGGGTGGTGGCGAGGGTGGTTTTGCCTACGCCGCCCTTCTCATTGGCAAGGGTGATGATCGTCATGAGTTCGCCTCGATTCAGGTAATGCCTGGGAGAGTGTGTTCCCAATGGCGGAGCATCAGATCGTCGTTCCAATGGGTTTTCTGCTGGCGGGAATCCCAGCGAATCTGTGCCTCCGTCCGCAGGGTCGGACAATTCAGTATGCCCCGCTCCGGCGGCCAGGTCGCTTCCATCTCGACCACCCTGGGAGACGGCTCCGGCTGCGATTTCTCCGCCGTCCATTCGGCCAGATCAGCCTCGACTTGCGCCGTGTAGCGTTCCTCCTGTTCGCGCAGCACCAGGCGCAGCGCCTTGACCTTGCCAAGATGCTCACGCACGTCGCGCAGCGTCGGCAGTTCGCCCTTGCGGCCCCGCCAGTCCTCGACCAGCCACCACTGGTTGTGCCAGTAGACCAGGTCTTCGACGAGATACCCGCCGCGCACAATCAGATCGGCGGTGCGGCGCAGTTCGCGCTCGTTCAGGGCCGGGTCGATGCCGCAGGTGGTGGCAAGGGCCGGGATCATCTCGGCCATGCGCCGGTCATAATCGCGCTGCGTCTCCCCCTGTATTAGTGAGTCTTGATCTTGATTCAGATCAAAAGACTCTAATACAGGGGCAGCATTTCGCTTTTTGCGCGGCTTTGGGCGCTCAAATGTAGCAGCCAGGGCCGGAGCCAATAAAGGCACTTGCTGGCGCACACTGTCCAGGTCGCCGCGCAATATGGCGTCGTACAGGCGGATCGCAGCGGCAACGTTTCTGGCCCCGTCTCCGCTAACATTCCAATTCTCGACAATCCGCTCCACATCTGTATCGCGGGGGTTGAGCCGTATTTCTTTGCGGTACTTCGTCCGTTTGGCCGACTCATTGTCGGCCTTTCCGCCTGGACCGGCGACGGCCTGGATCGTTGGTGATTGCTGATCGGTTTGCATTTTCTGGCGACTCCCTGTCGCAAATTAGGCCTATTTCGGATTGCGAAATGGTGGTTAGTCTTCGTCGTCCGGGGAATCCCAATCGGAGACAAGGCCAATCCCGGTCAATAGACCGTCAAGGAACTGGCTAATTGGGCGCACGTCATCTATATCGCCCCGATCCAGGGCATCCAGCAGCCGAACAGCCCGGGAAATCTTCTCGGCAGCAACGCCATCCTTTCGCCACCGTTCCAATATCGGCTCTACAGCGGAGTCGGCAGCGCCAAGACGCACTTTTAATTTCGGGCAGTAGTTTTTTCCCAGCCGCTGGACGGGGGTTTCTGTTGTGCCGGGGTCAGGCGGCGCACTGATATTTGCTATGCTATCCATGTCGATTTCGACAATGGCATAGCCAAATTCGTCGTAAGCCCTGATCGCATCCTGGGTCAGTGTTCCCTTTAGGCCAGCGAGGATCACCTGTGCGTCTCGGCTGTAAGCCAGCCTGCAGGCTTCATGCTGTCCGATGATTCGGAGGTGGCTCTTGCCGAGATTGATTTTGGCTTCAACGATAAACAGCCGCTGATCCTTGCGTGCAACGAAGTCAAGGTAAACGCCAAAATTGGCATGAACCTCATGCTGGATGTCTGCGTAGCCGCTATCAGCCGACCATTGTTGGACGGCAGGGGGAAGGTGTTTGCGCTCATTAAGAAGGGATATCTGGCGCGAGAAATCGCGCCGGGGTAGATTCGACACAGGGTTTCTTTGTGCCTCCCGCACATTGAAATCCAGGAATTGGTGGGCGTCGCAAGCGTCTGCCAGTTCCGCATTATTTGTCCCGATATTAAAGCACATTTGCGATAATTCTCCCGTTTTTAGGGTATGCTCACACTCATATCGAACGATATTGCGTCCAGCCAACCACACCCATACGCAATGTATCCGGTGTCCTGGCAGTGGGCGTAACGCATAGTCACTATTGCCCGCCTTGAAGCATCAAAGGCGGCACAAGTTCAAGGAAGTCCTCAGCCGTCGCCTCGCCCGCCGTCCCAGCATCAGGTAGGTCATAAGCGCGCCCCAAATCCCTGAAGGCCTGGCGCTGACTACTCCGCGCTTCACGTCGTGATGGAGGGCTGTGGTGGGCCTGGTTGAAGACAGGCCAGGGCAGGCGGTAGGCTTCGGGGCCGATCTCAAGGGCCAATATGAAGGCCGAGCGGCCACTGGCATCAGCGCCGTATGCCCCACCCTGTACCTCGCTGCCCACACTGGCTCCTCCCTCCTGGCGTGCGATCCACACTATCGACGGCGGACTGTGACGTCGGGAAACAGGGCACGTTTTCGGCGTAGACGGTTGGCATCAGCCAATTTCACTCCGGGCAGCGCCATCTGCTCCGTCGCCGTCATTTCGACGACGGCCCAGGCCCCGCGTGTAGCGCAGAAGTACGCCAGGTCTTGCTCCTCAAAATAACGCCCGCAGCGCGAGCACTGAAAGAGCGTCGATTCCAGGTCTCACTCCTACTGTCCCGACGGCGCGGTCATCACATTGGAGTCCGGATAGCGACAGCGCTGCTGTTGTGACTGCTCGAGGTAGTCATTCGGTATGCCGTCCTCAAAACCTCCTTCTGTTTCGGTGCATCACATGCAACTTCACGCTGCCCGCCACTGTACTGCCGGGGCCTGCTGCTCGGCCAAGCGCTACTCATCGGTACTGTGGAGAGGGGCCAGGTCGCTCTCAGCAATCGTTGTTAGCCCAATGCCCCTTGCGCCCGAAGATCAGCCGTGACCCGGTCTATCTCTTCTTTGCGCAGCGCTGCTATCAGCGCTTCTGTGGCGGGTGGTGGCGGCGGAAGGATCGCGGCCTTTTCATCTTCTCCCTGGCGCTTTGGCGTGATGTTGGGCAGCTTGTAGGCTTCCAATTTGGTGCGGTGTCGAACGTCGATTGGGTAGGTATCGAGCCAATCCCGAACCGATCTGGTGGCCGTCCACCTGGGAATGAAATAGATCGGCGCGGGCGCTGGCAACTTGATAGCGGGTGCGCTGGATGGGAGCGGCCAATGGGCACGCCTTCGCTTGTTGTAGGCTGCCAGTCGCCGCAAAAGCAAGCGAAGCTGCTCCGCCCTTTCCGCCAGCGTGGAGGTGGTCAGGGCGGGCAACAACAGGGGCGTGGCCCCTGGAGGAGTAGATGGCGCGACGGGCCAGCGCAGGGCGGATTCCTGCGCATAGCCATCCCCGCCGTCGGCGTACCATTCAGTGTCGCCGAGTCGCCGCGCCATTAGTGCCCTGATTTTGTCCAGGTATTTATCTGCCGCTTCCTCCGAATCAAGGTAGGCGCGAATGCCCCCGGCGCGGCGGATCAGTTCGTCGGCCTGGGCCACTGACCAGACGCCGGGCAGCAGCCAACCCCGCCAGGCGGTTGTATTCGCGTCCGGCTGTGCGCCGCCAAAGGCACTGCTCACGGCCCAGGTTGTGTTCAGCCAGGCCGCGCCTGCGATGAGAATGACAAAGAGGTGGCGGGCCAATTGCACGAGAAAACGTCTGAACATGGTACACTCCCTCCAGGATGATCCGATCCTCTGGTGCGACTGTCCGTTCGGGCGCGATTGTCGGTTACAACGCCCTTCTCGTGACAGTCACGGTCACATCTCAAGTGGTTAGCGTACCTACGTTTACAAAGACCGCTTTGCCAGCGAACGCACCTTCGCCTGGATCGACAAGTTCCGCGCGCTGTTAGTCCGCTTTGACATCAAGAAAATCTACTTCATGGGTAGCCATTTCCTGGCCTTTACCCTCATCAATCTGCGGAATGTCCTCACATGAAAAGTTTCAATCAGTTCATCATTCCACAAGGAGCTGATATGTCTGCATCGTCTGTACAAGAAGCCGCCGTGATCAAACCAAGCGCGAGGGTTGACATCGTGTCCTGGGCTGGCCTTGCGCTCGCCATTGGCGCTTTTGGCGTCGTTGTGAGCAGTATTTTTTATGCGCTCTCCCCTGTCTCAGCCGCATTGCCGATTCCCAACCCTTCAGTGACGGATGCGCTCAACGGGATGATCGCGGGGCGTGCCACTATGATCAGCGCAGGGATCATTGGAATCCTCTCCGACGTAATTCTAGCGGGAGGCACCCTCCTGCTCATGGCGTTCCGTCCTCCGGCACGTTTGCAAATCGAGCGGGCGGGCTGGGCACTGGTGACCATTAGCGTATTGGCTTTTGTCATCGTTGACGCTCTGTCCGGCGGTGTGCTGACGCAGGTGGCAGCCCTGGATGGGGCACTGCCGGCGTTCACCGGGTTCAAGTTATTCTTCGACACCCTATTCGTTCTGGGGACAATTGTGTTCGGGCTAGGCGTACCACCGATCCTTATGGGCGAAATGAATGCTGACGCGCCTGTACTGGCAAAACCGTTAATCTGGATTGGTCTCCTGGCGGCCTGCGCCGGGTTGGCGGCGGGGCTGCTCTATTTTGCGAATGTCAGTCTTCCCCAGGTCATGGGTGGCTCGATTGCCGGAGGCTCATTGATCTTTGCCATCTATGGCATCCAAATTGCACGCTCATGATCACAGCGCACAGCACGGCGGACAAGGCTCTCACGTGGCCGGACTGGTGACATCGTGATGCTTCTTCATCGCCAGCGTTGCCTCAACCACAAAGCAAAGGCCGGTCAGAATGTAGACCGGGGCGTGAGCTTCGGGTTCATGCCCCCGCTGACCAGAAGTCGCTAAATCAGGGCGCCCAACCCGCGCAGCCTGTCCTGAAGTACCGCCACATCCACATCGCGGGGCATGGTCTGGCTGGCAGCGCTCATTGCAGCAGCGACTCCGGCGGCCTGGCCCATCGCCATGCACTGACCCATCGAACGCACCGAGGCGTGCGCATCATGCGACGCCGATAGGCAGCGCCCGGCCACCAGCAGTCCATCAACATTTCGCGGCAACAAGCAACGGTACGGGATGCCATAGGTTGCACCGTTGGGCAAATACTCCCAGCGCGTATCGCTTCCGGCGTGATGATCCTCGATAGGCGCGCCACAGCGGGCTATCGTGTCGGGAAAATCACGCGCGGAAAGCACATCTTCACGGGTCAGCCAGTAGTCTCCGTGAACGCGGCGGCTTTCTCGAATCCCGATCTGCGTGCTCAGGTTAATCAGCACCGCATTCTCGTAACCGGGTACACAGTCGTGCAGAAACCGGACATATTCCAGCGCTTGCCGCCGCCCCTCGATTTCAGATGCCGTCAACTGCTGGGGATCAGTCGCATCGACATCGGCGACGCGGGTCAGGTTGGCTGCCATGACGCCCCGCAGTGGCGTCACATGGATTGAACCTTCACGGCGTGGCAGCCGATAGCCGTGCTGTACCGCCTCCGACATCATCCGTTCCATCTCGCGCCGCGGCACGTTTTTGGCACGTTCGCCATCGACATTCGCCACACGAAAGGTTGTGGTGAGCGATTGCATCTTTGCACCGCCAGCCGCGCTGTCGTAGGTAGCCCCGGCGGCTGCGGCCACGTCGGCATCACCGGAAGCGTCAACCACAGCGCCCGCACGGAACTCGACCAGGCCGTCCTTGCTGCCCGCGACCACACCCACCACCTGGTTTTGCTCCCGGATAGCATCCAGGACCAGGGTATGGTAGTGCAGTTGAACACCGGCTTGAAGGGCAAGCTGCTCCCAGATGGTCTTCAACGTTTCGGGATCATAGGTAATGCCGTCGCCTGCGCCGTAAGTGTTGGGCCGCCGCAGCACCATCTTTCGCTTCTGCAACTCGGCGACCACCTCATCCATAACCCCGCCCACCACTTTGATGGCCTTCGTGCCTGGCGTATAGAAGCCATAAAATGTGTCGAGTACCTGAGTGGAAATCCCCCCCAAAAACCCGTAGCGCTCGACCAGCGCAACGCGCGCGCCGGAACGAGCCGCCGCAAGCGCGGCGCAGCAACCCGCTGATCCGCCGCCGATTACCAGGACATCGCACGACACTTGCCTGCGAATGGCTTTAGAAAAGATGTCCATGTTGCTGCTCCTTACTATTCAGACCGAAAGCCGATGGGGCTAGTAACTCGGCAGCCGATTCAAGTCAATCACGTCGCGCTGAATCTGCACAAGCTCGTCCTGGTTCAACACGGCGCGAAGGACATTGGCGACTGGGAGATTGCCTCGGTTGATCACGATTGCGCCCTCGCTCAGAGCCATCAGCGCAGGCTCCGTCTGGTAGTCCAGGGCAATAACGCTCAGGTCGCTCAGGTCGGCGGGCAAGTCTTCGCGGCTCCACACCGTGGCGTCGATTTCGCCAGAACGGATCAGTACCGCGCCGCGCTCATACTCGATCTCAACGAACTCAACCGACTTCCCGCGGCTGAAAGCGCGGATCAGGTAGGTGTGATCGTTGGACTGCAGGTCAACGCCAACGCGCATACCGTCCTGAATGCCGCTGCTTGTGCCGCGCATCAGCAGCACGTGGTCGGCCATGTAGGTCGCAGGCCCCAGCGAAAACAAGACCGTGATGTCAAACCCGTGCGCGTGAGCGGTCTGCGCGGCAAAACTTGATACCAGTGCCCAGTCGAACTGACCCGTCGCCAACGCCTGTAGCCGGTTGACGGCCCCACGCATGAACCGCAAGCTCAGTTCGACAGGCTGGCGTCCAAACTGAAGCCGTATGCCGGTCGCCAGCCCCGACAGGCGGCGCGAATAAGGCAGGGGCATCGTTCCGATAACTGAGCGGCTCTTTGCCAGAGACCACAACAGCGGATAGTGAAGCGACCGGGCAAAAGTTCCTAAGCGTCCTCTGGGGTCGAAGGTTGCACTGCCTACCGCCTGGAGATGGTCAAGCGCCGACTGAACCGTACCGACGCTTACCTCCAACCGTGCGGCATATTCCTGCACCGGCAGGAGCCGGTCTCCGGGGGCGCAGTTTAATAGTTCGCTGGCAAGATTCTTCACCACGCGCCCATATTTGGACAGCAACGGCTGCATTAGCCGAGAAGAGTCGCTTGGGGAATGGAGATCGCGCATCGTATAATTGTTCAAAATAATGAACACAAATCCGATAGTTACTTATAACACAGGTGCTTTGTGGTGTCAACGTGGAGAGGCTTGACAGATCGGGGGTTGCTGGACTATGATTATGTATTGAAATTTTGAATATTTGTTGCCGAACAGGTCGCTTGAAAGACTGACAATTACGATTATGGGCACTATCATGACGGTTCGTGGCCCCATTCAGCCGGAGCAGCTCGGTGTTTGCTATCCCCACGAACACCTGCTGACACGGCCCCCGGCCAGCGTTACCGATCCCGATCTCACCATCGATAGCGAGGATGCCGCCGTCCAGGAGTTGGGATATTTCCGCATGGCGGGTGGGCAATCGATTGTGGAAATGACGCCGCCAGACTACGGGCGCAACCCCGAAGGATTGAAGCGCATTTCAGAGCGCAGCGGCGTTCACATTATCAGTACAACAGGCTGGCTGAAGGACGCTTACTGCCGTCCCTTTGTGGAATCGCGCAGCGAAGATGACCTGGCAGAAGAAATGATCCGCGATCTGATGCAGGGGATAGGGCAAAGCGGCGTCCGGGCAGGGGTGATCAAGATTGCGACCAGCCTCAACAAGATCACTCCCGCCGAAGAGAAGGTTGCTCATGCGGCGACGCGGGCAGCGCGCGAAACGGGCGCGCCGATCATCACGCACACCGAAGCCGGAACGATGGCGAACGAGCAGCTCGATCTGCTGACCTCGGATGGGGTTAAACCTGACCGTATTTGCCTCAGCCATCTGGATCGCCACACAAACTGGGAGGTGCATTATGGTGTGGTAAGCCGGGGGGCTAACCTGATCTACGATCAGATCAGCAAGGAAAAGTACGTGCCGGATGCGCAGCGCGTTGCCCTGGTGAAGAGGATGGTGCAGGAGGGCTTCGGCGGCCAGATCATGCTTGCCGGGGATTTCTCACGCAAATCGTATTGGCCCAGCTACGGTATGGGTGGTGGCCCCGGCCTGACCTATATTTTGTGGCGCTTTGTGCCCTGGCTGCGCGCCGAGGGCCTGAGCGAAGAAGCTATCGAGGGGCTGTTGGTACGCAACCCGGCCCGCTGCTTGCAATGGGCTGACTGAGCGCGCTCAACTTATCCGTAGCCTCCCCAAACGGAGGGCATAGAGTGGCCGACAAACCAACTTCGCCTGGACCCTTCGAAGGGATTGCCTTATGACCGCGCCCTATCTGCTCGGCATCGATTCGGGCACATCCGTTGTGAAAAGTGTCGTGTTCGACGCCTCTGGGAGTGAGATCGCCGTTGCACGTCGTGAGACGCCGCTGATTAGCCCGCAGACAGGTTGGTCAGAAGCGGATATGTCGGCCATGTGGGAAGCTACGGCGCAGACCATTGCCGAGGTCGTACAGAGTGTCGGTGCGCAATCAATCGCCGCAATCGGTATCGCGGGGACGGCAGCGGGCTTCTGGCCTATTGATGCAGTAGGCCGTCCGGTACGCAGGGCGATTCTATGGAATGATGGGCGCGCCGCCGATATTATCTCCGAATGGCAAAGCAACGGCATTTACCGCCGAATCTTTGCCGTTTCCGGCAACGCGCCCTTTCCCGGCTACACGCTGTCCCTTTTGAACTGGCTGAGTGACAACGAACCAGATGTCCTGGAACGCACGCGCTGGCTGCTTTTCCATAAAGACTGGCTGCGCTACAAGTTGACCGGGCAGATCCATGCCGATCAGTCGGACGTGTCCTATTGCCCCGGCGATATTCGCAGCGGCACGTACAGCGCCGAGTTGTTCGATCTGTGTGAAGTGTCTCGCTGGCAGGCCAAGCTGCCGCCCATCCTTCGCTCTGATGCCGTTGCAGGTGAGATCACGGCGGAGGCCGCTGCCCAAACCGGGCTGCACGCCGGTACACCGGTGGTCGCGGGTGCGGTGGACGTGGTGGCCTCGGCGCTGGGCGGAGGCGTTTACCAACCGGGCCAGGCTTGTTCAATCCTCGGAACCAGCTTCCTGAACAGCTTGGTCGTCGCAGAGCCTTCCTTCCAGCCGCCGGAGTCGGGTGTTCAGGCCGTACTACCGGGCGGTACTCGCCTGCGTTCGCTGGTGAACACGTCCGGCACGCTTAACCTGGATTGGCTGGTGGATAACCTTGCCCTGGAAGAGCGCACTGCCGCGCAGAGCAGTGGCCGCAATGTTTTCGATCTAATCGAGGAGACCGTGCGGCAGGTTCCGCCCGGCGCACGTGGCATCGTCTATCTGCCATACCTGAACAGTGCGGGGATCATCTCGCCTTTTGCCGAGCCTACCGCCCGCGCGCAGTTTTTCGGAATCTCCATCGAGCACACCCGTGCCGACCTGATGCGCGCCATCTACGAAGGCACGGCGCTGGCGATGCGCGACTGCTACGACGCCATCGGCCAGCCTGTGGAAGAAGTGACGCTGGTAGGCGGCGGCGCGCGATCCGCCTTCTGGTCGCAGATGTTTGCCGATGTCACCGGGCGGCGTATCCTGGTCACGACTGGATCGGAGATCGGGGCGCGCGGGGCGGCGATCCTGGCCGGTGTGGGCACTGGTTATTACCCGTCGCTCGGCGAAGCAGTCCGGCAAGCCGTTCATATTGCGCAACGTTACCAGCCGCAGCCGGAATACGCGAAAGCGTATGGCGCGGTCTATGAGATTTACCGCCAGTTGTACCTGAGCGCACGCGACATCTGGCGCTTGCGCCGCCGGGTTTTAACCGAACTTCCTACATCCGCCAACGAGGGGGCGCAACATGCCGGATAAAATTGGTGTCGCCTTCGTAGGTTGCACCCATCCCCACATTTTCGCGCGTCTGCAACTGCTCTCTGCCGAGTCTGATGTGGCACTGGTTGGCTGCTACGATCCAGACGAGCATCTGGTCGCCGCGCTGCACGATCAGTATGGATTGCGCCCCTATGCCTCTCCGCAGGAGTTGCTCGATCAGCCCGGTGTCCGGCTGGTGGTGGTCGAGGGCTGGGACCCGGCCAACCCGGTTTACGTGCGGGAAGCCGTCAAACGCCAGCAGGCGGTCCTGCTGGAAAAGCCCGGCGCGCCGAACCTGGCGGAGATGCGCGCCCTGGTCGGGGATGTACGCGGCCAACTGGTTCCTTTTCAGGTTGGCTATATGCTGCGCTTCTCACCCGCCATTGCCCGCGCCCGTGACATCTTGCAAGCCGGTGTGCTTGGCCCGATCACACTGGCACGCTGCCACGCTGCCACGCCCGTCGGCGGCTCGCGTGAAGTGTGGCAGAGCCTGCCGGGCGACCAGGGCGGATTAGTCTATACAGATGGCTGCCACATGGCCGAGCTGATCGTCCATCTGTTCGGAATGCCGCAGCGTGTGAAAGGAACCGTCCTCAAACTGCCCGCCGGACCGACGGTGCTGGCGCATGGCTTCAAGCAAGATACGCTTTCCGGCCTGGGTAAGACAGTTGAAATGCCGCTGGGCGGCCTGCTGTATGAGGATGTCGGGGCGGCAGTGCTGGAATACGACGATAAGCTCGTCACGTTTGACATCACCGCCTGGGAAGCGCAGCCCTGGGTCGAAGCCTGGCAGATCGAGATTTACGGCGCAGACGGTACACTGTACGTGGGCCTTGTACCGCCCTGGTACAAGCTGTACGTCCGGAACGCCAAGCTGGGCTATAGCGTGGGCTGGCATTCCTGGAGCGGCCTGGGAGCTAGCAGCGTGGGGAATTCGCTCATGGTAGACGACAACTACACAGCGGAGGTCCAGCATATGCTTCGGCGGGTCAGAACCTGGGATACGGACAATGCGGCATGGCTGGCCGAAGCGGAAGGTGTAATAGCCATTCTCGACGCCATTTACCGGTCAAGCCAGCAGAACGACAGCGTCGTGTTGTGAGCGCGTGCCCATACTTTATTGCATGGCATTCAACATGAAAGGAGGGGGTTGTAGCGGAAAGCGCTCGCAAAGTCGCAATTTGGTCTGTCACATCAAAGTTTTTTCGCACGTTGAGTTTCGGAGGAAAAGATGAAGAATTCTCGTTTCTTACATTGGTCAGCGATCTTCTTGCTCCTGGTCATGCTCCTCGTCTCCATGAACGGCGTCAGCCCCAAAGTGAGCAACGCGGCAACGCCCGCAGCGACTCAGGCAGCCTACTCGCTTGAGAACCCGATGGGGAAGAAACCCGCGAAGTGGAGCGACGAGCAAACCGACTGCTCCAAGCTGAAGAAAGATGGCCCCTGGACGATAGGTGTCACGAACTATTCGATGGGCAATTCGTGGCGTGTCCAGATGATCAAAGAACTGGAAGCCGCTGCGAAGGCCAATCCTAACATCAAAGAGCTGATCATCACTAACTCGGATGGCAACCAGGCCAAGCAAGTCTCGGACATCGAAGACCTGATGGCGAAGGGCGTGGATGCGATCTTGTTCCTGCCGCTTACGCCAGATGGCATCGTGCCGCAGGTCGAAGAAGCGTACAGCAAGGGCATTGTCAGCATCATCTACAACAACGAAATCAACACCGACAAGTTCCATTCCATCGTCTGGGCCGATGAATTCAAATTCGGCTACCTGGGCGGCAAGTGGCTGAATGACAAGCTCGGCGGCAAGGGCAAGATCGTGATGTTGAGCGGTATTGCCGGAACGAGCGGCAGCGATCTTCGCGCTTCGGGCGCCAAGGCCGCTTTTGAGCCTGGTATCCAGATTTTGCAGGAAGTCTATGCGGACTGGGCTTACGATAAAGGCAAGAAGGCGATGGAAGACCTGATCGCCGCCTACCCGCAGATCGACGGCGTCTACTCTCAAGGCGGCGCTATGTCGCTGGGTGCCCTTGAAGCGTTGCAGGCTGCTGGCCGCAAGCTGGTTCCGGTGCCGGGTGAAGGTTATAATGGCTTCCTGAAATTCTGGAAGAACAACCTTGATAAGGGCTTCACCAGCATTGGCCCCGACGAGCCAACCTGGCAAAGCGTCGAGGCCTTGAACCAGGCGGTGTCGTGCTTGCAGGGCAAGAACATCGCCAAGTGGGACGAGTTGATACTGCCAACCATCACCGATCAGACACTCGATCAGTACGTCCGTATGGACTGCCCGGATGATGTCTGGTCGAATACCAAGATGACCAGGGAGCAGATCACCGAACTGTACAAGTGTACGGGGAAATAAAAGTCTGCCTCGCCCCAGCCCCACTCCACAGGGTGGAGCGGGGCGCAAAACGGACATTCCGAACTGAGCGGAGCGAGGCAAATTAAACAAAACTTCGATAGATATTTACGGTGGAGTCAGGTATGGCGGATGCGCTCCTGGAGTTGCGCAATATCAGTAAAAGTTTCCCCGGTGTCCAGGCGCTAGACGACGTTTCTTTTTCAGTGTGCCCCGGCGAAGTACACGCGCTGCTTGGCGAAAATGGCGCGGGCAAATCAACGTTGATCAAGATCATGTCCGGCGCGTACCCATCGGATAAGGGCGAAATCTGGTGGAAGGGCCAACGCATCGTGTATAACGACCCGTTGCACGCACTCGAACTGGGCATCGGGGCTATCTACCAGGAATTTAACCTGGTTCCCCAGCTTAACGTCGCGCAGAACATTTTGCTGGGCCAGTTTCCGACGACCCGCTGGGGATCGGTGGACAATGCGGAACTCCACCGCCAGGCGTCAGATGCGTTGAAACAGTTTGATTTTCACCTCGATACGCGGCTGCTGGTCAGCCAGTTGAACATCGCACAGCAGCAGATCGTGGAGATCGCCAAGGCGCTGATCCGCGATCTGCGGATCCTGATCATGGACGAGCCAACCGCCGCTCTGAACAACGTTGAGATTGCACACCTGTTTGAGGTGATTCGGAAACTCAAGGCGCGCGGCGTTGCTATCGTTTACATTTCACACCGCCTGCGCGAAATTTTCGAGATTGCCGACACGATCACCGTGTTGAAAGATGGCAAGCTGGTCGGCACAAAGGCTTTATCCGAGGTTACTGAAGACTCGCTGATCACGATGATGGTTGGGCGAACGCTGGCGGATCGGTATCCACCCAAAGATACCGTCCAAAGCGAGATAATCCTGAAAGTTGAACACCTGAGCCTGGATGGCGCGCTGAACGATGTCAGCTTGCAAGTGCGCAAAGGCGAAATTCTCGGCGTGGCGGGGCTGGAGGGCCAGGGCCAGCGTGACCTGGTGCGAGCTATTACAGGTGCGGTGCGTACCACGAGCGGCGCGATCACGGTAGACGGCGAGCGGCAGGCCATTCATTCTCCGCACGACGCCATCAGGAGCGGCATCGCCTATATCCCCGATGACCGCAAGAATGAAGGGCTGGTGCTTATGCGCAGCGTCAGGGAGAATATTGCGCTGCCCAGCTTGTTCGCGCGGCTGCGCAGTCTCTTTATGGTTGACGAACCGAACGAACAGCGTTTTGTCCGACAACTGGTGGACCGGCTGGGCATCAAAGCATCCAGCCCTATGCAGGTGACGCGGAATTTATCTGGCGGCAACCAACAGAAGGTAGTCGTTGCCAAGTGGCTGGGCACCAACCCCAAGGTGATGGTCGTTGCGGAGCCAACGCGCGGCATCGACGTAGGTTCAAAAAGCGAAATTCACCACCTGATGCGCGAACTGGCCCGGCAGGGTGTCGGCATCCTGATGGTATCCAGCGAACTGCCCGAAATCCTGGGCATGAGTGATCGCATCGTGGTCATGTCCAGAGGGCAGATTGTGGCGGAAATGTCGGGCGCAGAGGCCACCGAAGAAGCGATTATGTCGGCGGCAACACGCGGCATAAGCAGCACTGTCAGCCAGTCGGTTTTCGCCAGTGCAAGCAGCGGATAGGGCGACATGGCAACGTTTGAGAGCGTCCAACCAACGTCACACCCCCGCCGTGCGAATCAGCTCGGTTGGCTCCTGAAGATCGGCCCTGTCTACCTGACGCTGGTCATGCTGATCTTCACTGCGGCGGCGTCTCAGCCATCATTTCTGAAAGAACAATCGATCCGCAACGTGCTGGTCAGTTCGACACCTCTGGCGATTGCAGCCGTCGGACAAACCCTCGTGATCCTCACAGCAGGCATTGATCTGTCGATTGGGCCGATCATCAGCCTGGCAAATCTAACGTGTGCTGTCTGGATGAAAGATCATCCCGAATCTGCCGTAGGGATTGCCCTGTTGTGTGCGCTGATCGGGTTGTTGATCGGCGCGGCGAACGGCTATGCGGTGGGCTACCGCAAGCTGAACCCGTTCATCCTGACGCTCGGCATGGGCACGATCATTCGCGGCGTGACCCTGAGCATCAAGGATGCGCCCGGTGGCGCGGTGACGCGGGATTTTATGCAGATCTCGCGCGCCGTGATTGGGCCAATTCCGGCCCCGGTCCTCTACCTGTTAGTGCTATATCTGATCGGCATGTACATGCTGAAAAAGACGCCTTATGGCCTGTCAGTTTTTGCCGTCGGCGGGAACGAAAACAGCGCACGCCTGTCAGGTATCCGCACCAGGCGCGTTATCCTGTCGGTATATGCCATCAGCGGACTGCTGGCGGCGTGCGCAGGCATCTTCCTGGCGGCCCGCATCGGGTCTGGCGATCCGCTGGTCGGTGATGCGTTCACGCTGGACGCGGTCACGGCCACCGTACTCGGCGGCACGAGCCTGATGGGCGGCATTGGCGGGCTGTGGGGTACACTGGCCGGGGTGCTGATTATTGGCATCCTTAACACGATGTTGAACCTGAACAACATCAGCACGTTCTACCAGTGGATCGTCAAGGGCGCGATCCTGATCGGCTCGCTGGCCTTCGACTTCTGGCGACAGAGGCGTCACACCTAGACCGGAGCAACGCGGCGGATGGATGCAGCGCTAACAGGTGGTCGTAACTTGCTCGGCAGGCTCCGTCATAGCAGCCTTTCTAACCCGGCGGCCATCATCTGGATCGCCGTCCTCGCGCTGCTCATCGTGGCCGGCCTGGTTTCCAGCGGCTTTGTGGATGGAGCGCATTTGCTCAATGTGGTGCGCCAGTCATCGGGGCTGGGCATTGTCGGCATCGGCCAGACCACAGTCATCATCACGGGGGGCATCGACCTGTCGAACGGCAGCGCCATCACGCTGATCGATGTAATTGCTGCCACGCTTCTGAACGGCAGCGACCAGTTGCTCATTCCCGTCGTCCTGCTCTGCCTGGCGCTAGGTATGTTCATCGGCCTGTTGAACGGGTTAGTCATCACCAAATTGAAAGTTCCGCCACTCATCACAACGCTCGGCATGGCGATCATCCTGCGCGGAATCGCTTACGTGTACACCAATGGTGCGCCCAAAGGCAACACCTCGCCTGTGTTGAAGTTCATCGGCAGCGGTTTTGTCGGGCCGATCCCGACGCAGGTCATTTTCTGGGTAGTCATCACCCTGCTGGCCTATGTGGCACTCCAGCGGACGCCGTTCGGCAGGTATATCTACGCGGTAGGAGGAAACCTCGAAGCGTCGCGGCTTTCGGGTGTACAAACGGATCGGATCATCGTCCTGGCTTACGTCGTATCCGGCCTGTCCGCCGCCATTGCCGGGCTTGTCCTGGCCGGTTACATCGGGACAGGCAGCCTGAGCCTGGGCGACGGCTACGACCTGAACTCGGTGGCAGCCGCGGTGATCGGCGGCACGGCTTTTTCTGGCGGAACCGGCTCGATCATCGGCACGGCGGGCGGCGCGCTGTTCCTGTCTATGACATTCAGCCTGCTGCGCTTCCTCGGCCTGCCCTACAGCAATCAGTTGATGGTGCAGGGCGCGATCCTGATCGTGGCAATCTACATCTATGCGCGTTCACAGCGCTAAACAAGGTCTCTGCAATGACCGACAAAACTATATATCCATCCTGTCTCACGGCTTTATCGAAAACGATGTGGCACTCAACGTGCTGCTGCATAACCAGGCAACAGCGGATGAGCCGAACCGAGCCGCGCAGTGGCACCGCGTGCCATCGATCAGCCTGCTCATTGAGCACCCCAGGTTGGGCTGGGTACAGGTTGACACCGGGAGCCACCGCGACGCTATGACCACCCGCTGGCCGGAGGATGTGCGCCGGATGAACCCGCTGATCCGTTCTGAGGCCGATCTGCTTGAAAACAGGCTGGCGGAATTAGGGCTGAAGCCGTCAGACATTGACCTGCTGATCCTGACACACCTGCATATTGACCACGCCGGGGGCCTGGACAACTTCTGCCACAGCCGTACTGGGGGCCAGGTCATTGTCCACGAATTGGAGCTAAAGCAGGTACTGTTCGACCTTTACGTTCACAACGATGAACTGAGAAATGGCTACCTGCGGTCAGATTTTATAGGCTTACCGGGTATTTCCTTCGAGACTTTCGAGGGCGACAGCCTGGAACTGGCTGACGATCTCAGGCTGATCTGGTTGCCCGGCCACACTGCCGGGCACACGGGCGTGATGCTCCACCTGGAAAATTCCGGCACGATATTTTATATCTGCGACGCGGCCAACAACCGCACGAATTATGGGCCGCCCGCACGCCTATCCGCCATTCTGCATAACTCGGAACAATTCCTGCGCAGTATTGAGCGTGCCCGCTGGCTAGAACGGCGCTACAACGCCACAATTTTGTTCGGTCACGATATGGCGCAGTATAACACACTGCGCCTCGCGCCGCAGTGCTACGATTAGGAACTCATTTACTTCTCACCACCGGTCACGCGGCGAGGCGAGCAATAAGCGGATAAGGCAATATCGATGAAAATTGTGCGGGTTCAACCCTTTATCTTGCACGTGCCGGTTACGGGGAACGAGATCGCGGACAGTACGCACCGGATCGACTTTTGGGGCGCGCCCGGTGTCATGATCGAGACGGACAACGGCCTCACCGGGTACGGGTATACGGGCACACATGCTCATCTGCCCACCGACAAGCTGATTACCTCATGCATCGCCGAGACCTATGCGCCACTTCTGATCGGCGAAGATCCCCGCGAGACGCTCTATCTGTGGCAAAAGCTGGGTCGCTTCCCGCCCGTGCAATGGGTCGGGCGCTCCGGCATCACGCACCTGGCTCTCAGCGCCGTCGATATTGCCTTATGGGACATCAAGGCCAAAGCTGCCGGCGTGCCGTTGTGGAAGCTGCTCGGCGGCAGCCAGCAGAAGAGAGTAATGGCCTACAATACGGATGGCGGCTGGCTCAACTGGCCGCTCGATAAGCTGATCGATGATGCGCGCTGTTCGGTTGAAGAACGCGGCTTCCAGGGTATCAAGATCAAGGTAGGCAGCCCTGACCCCAACGACGATCTGAAGCGGCTGGATGCAGTGCGCAGGACGATTGGGCCGCATATCCAGTTGATGGTCGATGCTAATGGTCGCTGGGATTTGCCTACTGCCATCAACTATGGCCGCCATTTCGCCGATTACGATGTGCTGTGGTTCGAGGAACCGCTCTGGTACGACGATTTAGCCGGGCATCAAGCCCTGGCGCAGGCTATCCGCACACTCATTGCCCTGGGCGAACAACTTTACACGCTGGACAACTTCCGCGATTTTATTCAGGTGCGTGCGGTACACTTCGTGCAAGCCGATGCGACTCGCCTAGCCGGAATCACGGAATGGTGGCGCGTCGCCGACCTGGCGCTGGCCTTCCGATTGCCTGTGGCCGCGCACGTGGGCGACATGATGCAGGTTCATCTGCAACTGGCAGCAGCACACCCGGCTTGCAGCGTATTGGAATACATCCCCTGGCTGCGCGAGTGTTTTGAGGAACCGGCTACCGTCAAGGATGGTTACTACCAGATTCCCCAGCAGCCCGGCGCAGGGACTACGCCCAGGCACGCCGCACTGGCCCAGTTCAATGTGTTGAAATAGACGATAGACGATCTGCGCCCATGGTTGCAGGCACAGTTCAATTAGCGCTATGCCTCAGGAATTTGGCACTCTACAGTGCGTGAAAACTGTCACCGTTTCATCACCCTGCTGGAACCCAAGCTGTCACCCTTGCATGATACAGTCTTCTTTCATAATCCGATGTCCCGGCATACCGTTTGCGAGTACTCCAGAAATATGTTCATCAATGCCCGTTTGCATTGTCGGTTGGCCCAACGGTGCCCTGCATCCCATCGAGCTTGCCCAAGCGATGTGCCAATATTTTCCTCACGTGAGACTGGAGATCATTCCTTCGGCTGCCCACATATTCTTAAATCATGGGGCCATTATTGGCGACATCTTCGCCCGGCTTTTGACGGAGTTGTATCAAGTCACCATGAGCAGGTATGGCGGGTTACAACAATTGTCGGTAACTCGGGGCCTTCCCGCCTTACCTCTCCGGGCCATATACGAGTTCACGATAGCGATTAAACAGGGTGTGGTAGGTTTCAGCATTCGAGGGATTGGCTTCGCATATTCGGAAGCCGACACTCATGGCCTGATATGCAGCCTCATAGCTTGAGAACAAACCAAGCGCCTGTGCCGCGAAGAGTGCCGCGCCACGTGCACCTGTATTCGTGAAAGCCCAAACGGGCTGTCCTAAGACATCGGCAAGAATCTGGGCAAGCAACTCGCTGTGCGCACCACCTCCTGCCAGCCGAAGGCCCCTGGTCATTGGAGGGAGATGTCCAAAACTATCAGCTGCTGCTATCGCCAACCCTTCGTATACGGCCCGCATCAGATGGTCTCGGTCATGCAGTAGGCTCATTCCGAGAAACTGGGCCTTTGCTTGAGGCCGCATCCGTGGCGCGCGCTCGCCCGCTGGTGACAGGAATGGCAGATATATCACACCCTCTGCCCCAGCAGGAATAGCCTGCAAACGTTCTTCAATCAGTGTCCAACTGTCGTAGTTTTCGCTGGATGCAGTAGCATCACCATACAGCAGGCTGGCCCAGTAGTCGATATTCGGCATTGCCAGCATGGTCGGAATAAACCGCACCCACAGTGGCTTGCCTGGCAAACACGTTGTATACCCCGTTTCAACTGGGGAATCCGGCAAAGAGTCAATCACCACTTGGTGCACGCCCGCCGTGCCAAAGACACTACAGGCGACACCCGCTGCAAAACCACCAACGCCCAGCAGATCGCAGACCAGATCCAGTGGGGCGCCGACAACCGGCAGCCCAGTTGGAAGCCCGACTTCTGCTGCGATGTCTGGTCTTAATTGTGCAGTGTTCTGACCAGCATCAAGCACCGGCGGTAGCCGGGAGCGGAGGTGATCGAGGCCAAGCATCTCGAGAATGCGTGGTTCAAGCTGGCGGGTCGCAGCGTCTAAATAGGTGTGTCCGGCATCGCTTTGATCCGTAGCAACCAGTCCGGTCAGACGGAACATGACCCAGTCTTTGGCGAAAAAGACTTTCCAGGTGCGTGACAGCGCCTCTGGTTCGTGTTGCTGAAGCCAGGCAAGCTGGGCAGTCTGATGTGAACCACAAAGTACCGAGCGTGTATACTGTGTTACTTGTTGGGCACGTCCCTCGTTCTGCCAATCCGTAATGAGTGCCGCAGAACGGTTATCCTGCCATACAATGGCCGGACGTACAGGGGTCCCATCATCAGCAATCAGGCGTGAACCATCACCCTGACCACTCACCACTAAGGCGATGTAGGAGCTTGGATGGAGATCAGCTTGGCGAACAGCATCTTGGAGACACGTCAGAATGCACGCCCATGTATCATCGAGGTCCTGCTCGCACCACAACGGTTGTGGCCGCCGGAGTTTGTTGGGCCGCCACGCGGCTGCAATTTCCTGCCCGCGAGTGTCGAGGATAGTGGTTTTGATGCGAGTCGTGCCAGCGTCAACGATCACAAAACATTCATGTGAGCGATGTGCCGATCTATTCATGCTGAGGGCTTCAAGTCAAGCAGAATATCAACCGTCTGTCTGGCGCTTGATGACCTCGAGAGCGGTCAATCGGTCTGTGATGAGGTAGTTTACCACTTTCCCGCGCAAAACGCCCAGAATCGGGAGGACTTTTTCCGGGCCTCCAGCAACACACACGACGGTGGGGCATTGTCGGAGTTCGTCCCAGCCTATCCCTACCGTGCGATTGGAGAAGACTGTAGCGCGAAGCATACCATCTTGGTCATAAAAATGCCCGCAAATATCGCCCACAATACCCTCGCGATGCATCTGGCTCGCCTGCTCAGGTGAAACCAATCCGCCGAGTACCAGCGGGGAGTCCTCCACAGCGCCAATGCCAACCAGCGCCAACTGCACTCGTTGATACATAGCGCAGACAGGCCGGATCGTATCGGAATTTATCAAGATATCGCGCAGGGTTTTGCTCTCAACAATGGCAGGCGCAGACAGATAGTACGCCTGACCGTCTAGCCGAGAAGCCAGCAGGCGAGTCAGTTCATGGGAGAGTGTCTCGCTGTGATGCGGCGCAACATCGCCAAGAAGCTGCACGATTCGAAGCGCTTGCGGGGGGAGCGCACTCGAAGGTCGAATCGCGGCGGCCAGTTCCGCCAACGTGCGGCCTTGCCCAATGCCTACGATCTCATTCTGGTGGATTAGTTCGGCAACGTAGGGCGCCGCACAATAGCCGATAAGCTTGCGAGCCGCAGCACTGCTATACACGCCGACACCCCGGACAATGATCGCTCCTTTGAGGCCAAAAAGCTGGACAAATTGTTGTTCCAACGCCTCGTCGCGGACCTTCCAGGGGCGGATGGTGACCTGGACGATACCCTCGTCGCGCGCCCTGGTCAGCAAGCGAGATACCGTGGGCCTGGAAACACCCAATACGCGAGCGATCTCGGCCTGGGTCAGGTTGTCGACATAATATAGGTGAGCGGCTTGCAGCAACTGCTCATCCTGGCCCGATTCCTGCTCATCTGATCCCACAATCTCTTGAACCATTGTCCGTCACAGGTCTGGTAGGTTTCTGCGGGAATTTTCCTGGGTGCTCAGATGATTGTCAAGTTATCCCCTCGCATCCTATTAAGGGGATAGAAGCGAACGAGTGACAAGGGTTAAACCCGTTCAGCCAGTGATAGACGGCAGTGCTCCACCGAACTGATTACGTTTTCGAGAACAGCCTTATCGTCCGCCTCGAAGGCGTAAAAAACTTCGAGGAAGATCGGCACGCGCGACAGCCCGGCGGCCTGCACCTGGGCCGAGAAGCGGTTGACATCGTAGACTCCGCGCAGATCGGGCCAGCCCCAGTGCGAATCGCTCTGGAAATCGGTGTTTTGCAGATGCAATACGCCGATGTGACCACCAATCCCCTTGAACCACGCCTCCAGAGATGCGCTCTGGCCGTAAAGCGGTTGGTAGAGCGCGTGCCCGATGTCCAGCACATATTCAACTGGCACTGTGGCTCGATCTTGCATGTCTTTTTGCAGCCTGACAGCCTGATCAACGCTATGCGGAAACTCGCGCTTGAGTGGAGTTGGCTCGACCAGCACAGACCGCAAACCGGCACGATGCGCTGCCTCGGTGATCCGCGCCAACGAGTCCAGCATTTCCTGGTAAAGCCGGTTCACCACCTTCGGATCAGCCGCATCACGAACGCTCATGCCGCCGAGAGGCCCCCCGACGGCTTCTGCTTCCAGTTCCGCAGCCAGTTCGACTGCATTTAACCACCAGACCAGCGCGGCCTGGCGAGCCATTTTGTCCGGGTGCAGCAGGCCATTGTACGTGTAACAGGCCAATCCGACTTGAGCGGAATGGATGCGGATACCGTAATCGCGGGCGGCCTGGCGCACCTGCGCGGCCAGGGCCGAACGAGTCGAGGGCGGCATAGACGGGTCAATCAGGTCAAACGAGAACTGCACCAGGTCCAGCTTTAACTTTTCACGGGTGAAACTAGCCCATTCCGAGGCGCCGGGCAGGCGCTTCACAGCAAAGCCCAGATTGATGCCGAATTCCATAGGCTGCTCTCTGTCCCTAGGTTATTTGATAGCGCCCATTGTCAGCCCGCGCGTCAGGTGACGGGAAACAAGCGCGGCAAAGATGACCACTGGCAGCACGATGAGTGTACCTGTCGCCATCATCTCACCCCATTTGATCCCGAAACCTGTCATGAAGTTCGCGGCCTGAACTGGTGCAGTTTGTCCGCTGCCCCGGTTGAGGATCAGCGCGAACAGTAATTCATTCCAGCTAAAAATGAAGCACAAAATGGCCGAGACGACAACACCCGGAATCGCCAATGGCAGGTTGATCCGGAAGAAAGTCTGGAACAGGTTGCAGCCATCGACTTTGGCCTGTTCGTCGATCTCAGTTGGAATGGAACGAAATTGATCCAGGCACAACCAGATCACCAGCGGCACGTTAAACGTCAAATAGATCAACATTAGCGCTGTAGGTGTGTTTAGCAGCTTGAGATCGCGCGCGATCAGGAAGAAGGGCAGCGCAACGACAATCGGCGAGATGAAACGATTGGAAATGAACCAGAACCACAGATCGCGCTTGCCACGGAACTCGAAGCGGGCCAGTACGTAAGCGGCAGGCGTACCGAGGATAAGCGCGATCAGCGTGGTGCCAACGGCGACAACGATACTGTTCTGCAATCCAGTTCGAACCGATCCTGCCTGGTCCTGCAGTACAGCAGTATAGTGTTCCAGGGTCGGCGCAAACCAAATCTTAGGTGGTATCGCAAACGTATCGTTTTGCTGCTTCAACGAGGTCGTGACCATAAAATAGAACGGGAACAGGAGCACCACAAGCAACAGGATCAGCAGGAAAAGTTGAACCCATGCTCCCCAATCTACGTGCCGAACCCGTCGCCGGGCCGCAGTTGCACTGTGTGTACCTGTCATCGCATTGAAGAGGTGGTTATTCGCTCGGGCCAATGCCTGCCTCCGTTATCGCTTTGCCATTCATTTCACTCGGCTGTCTCGGGAGCGCGATAAAAGAAATGGATATACGTCCGCGAGAGGATGATGCATAGGATCAGCAGCAGAATGGCCTGTGCCGATGCCACCCCCATATCAAAGATGCGAAAACCCATACGCTGGATGTACAGGCTGATGAGTTCGGTTGAGACACCTGGGCCGCCGCGTGTCAGCGTGAAGGGCATATCGAAAAGTTTCAGTACGTCTGCCGTGCGGATAATCATGAATGCCGTGATTCCGGGCATCAGATACGGCAGCTTCACATAGCGAAAGATCGTCCAGCCGTTCTTGGTGTCTAACCGGGCTGCCTCAACCATGTCCTGGGGTACGATTGCCAGGCTCGATAGCATGACCAGTGCAGCGAATGGCGTCCACTGCCACAGGTCGGTGATGATCACGGCAACCATCGCCATGGTGGGGTCGCCCAGCCACGAGATCTGCGCAACACCGACGAAACTGAGAGCGTAATTGATCAAGCCAAACTCTCGGTTGAAGAGCAAAACGCCGAGTAGCCCGACCACAGCAGGTGTCATCGCAATCGGAATGACCAGGGCAATTTTGACAATCCAGTTCATCAACTTCCAGCGGCTTCCGTCGATAAGTAAAGCAATGCCGATGCCAAGCAGCATTTGCACGATCAGTACGATGATCAGCATGAACATGGTACGGCCAAGCGAACTCCAGAAGAGGTCGTCTTGCAGCACGGACTGGTAGTTGTTGAACTGCACGAACATGCCGTTGTCCGCCGGGCGATTCAACTGGAATTTCTGAAAACTGAGGCTCACCGCGAACAGCAGCGGGTATAACCCGATCAGCAGCAGCGTGAGCACCGCCGGCGCGATCATGGTGATGGCGGCCCAATTGAAATGCCATCGTCTGGGCAGTGTTGCTACCCTGAGAGGGCTGGCTGTTGCAGTCATAGATGCTCCGAAAACTAAAAGAAGGCGTACTTATCCTTCTCAAGGATACCGCACCTATTCAAGATTCGTGTGGCGAGCGCGTATCTGTTCAGGCTTCTGCCCCGTCAGATCACGTAACATGATCGTGACCAGATCGAAAAAGATGAGCTGCACGGCTTCGTAGAGACTGCCCATGGGCAGCACGCTGGCCGCGCCCCCTAGATCGTTTGCCATGGTTTGCGCTGGCAGGTGAATGACGACATCGGCCTGACTCGGTGCTTTGCCAGCGGGTTGGGCAGTGACCACCATGGTACGTGCGCCGTCACGCCTGGCAACCCCCATCAATGCCAGGACAGTCGAGAATTCACCTGGACCTGCGCTGACGATCAGCAAGTCGTTGGTGCCCAGATGCGGTGTCGTCATATCGCCCACAACGTGCGCATCGAAACCGAGGTGCATCAGCCGCATACAGAGCGCCTTCATCATTAAGCCTTCGCGCCCTACCCCATAACAGGCAATGCGCTTCGCCCTCATAATTTCGTCGCACATTTTGCGCGGTGTATCTGTTTTTACTTCATCGAAAACCACCCCGATCTCGCTCAGTGCTTGCTTTGCCATGGCATGAACGTCAAGTACCATGAGATCCTTCCTTATTGATTACGAGCGGATGGCACGCCATCCGCTCCTGAACTTTGGCCCTTTAGCCGCCTGAAAAGGGAAGGTGGGCGCGGAGGGATAAAGAATACTGACGCAAGACCGCCTCCATTTCGGGCCAGTTGGTGGTGGACGGGTGAAAAAAGGGTCGAAAGTCGGGCTGGGTAAACAGCGCGGCACGCAGGGTATCCAGCACGGTGGCAAGCGTCCAGCGTTTGGGATGGCGATACCAAGCGGCGGTCGGGGCGGGCGGAGTGGGCAAGCCCCAGGCCTGATAAGCGGCCAGCATGAGCACGGTATAGACCCAGGCCGACCACTGGACGGAGGAGACGGCGGCATGGGGATTGAAGCACTGCTTGTCGCCCAGACCCAGGATCGACTTGACTTCGCGGTGGACGACTTCGAGTTCCCAGCGCTGCCAGGCCCAACTCAGCAGCACCTCGACTGGGAGCGGTAGCACCCACTGTCCATGCTGTTGGACGGCATTGACCAGGTAGTAGCACGGTTCGCGCCGGCGGGTTTTGCCGCCGCGCGCCCAGGTCTGGCCCCGCACACAGATGAGCAGCAGGGGCACGTCGGCCATTGTCTTGCGCAGAAATGGCCCCTCGACCCGATACACGGTGCGGCGGGTCTTGCCCCGGACCGTCAAGGCCGTCGTCTGCCAGCCCGTCCGCTGCTTGGCATAGTCCTGCGGCGCGGGGGCTTGGTCGCCGTAAGTGTGTCGCCGACCCTTGCCAGCGTAGGGGCCGGGACGGTGGAGCAGCGCCCGGTTTTTGGCGGTGCGCACCAGTGCTGTGACCTGGTCGGGCAGGCCACGCCAGAAGTCGGGCTTGTCGAAGCGGCCATCGGCCAGGCACAAGACCCGCTGTGCTGTTCGTCCGTGCGTGTTGAGTTGGTTCCGCACCCATTGCACAAACGCCAACCCGCTCAGGTGTTCTTTGTGCGGCGCATAGGCCGACAGCACCGCCTTGTCCGGGAAGGCGGGCAGAAAGCGCAGCGGGATGGCTCGACAGAAGCCCGCCGCCAACGGCGTTAGCCAACTCCCGTTCAAGAAGCGCTGTGCCCGATGAATGCCCACCTTCCACTTCGGCGCGCGTCCACAGGCCAGCCAACTCGTCCCCTCCATCCGCCGGCTGTCTCGCCACACCTGGGTACTGTCCACGCCAATGACATACAGTGCGCTGTCGGCCACCAACCGCAGCGTCAGGCCCAGCACCACGACCGCCGCGTGTTCCTCGACGAAGCGTTTCGGACGCTCCCACCACCGATACCAGGCACTCCAATCCTCTGCTACCAAGCCCACACTGCGCAGCAAGTCCGTGACCCGGTGCCTGTTGAAGGCCAGGATTTCGCCCTGCACCATCGCCAGTGCCCGCAGATACACCCGCTCTTGTCCGAACACCGCCCGATGCACGGCCAACAACACCCACACCCAGTTGATTAACGTCGCTTCTTGGGACACCATTGCCTTGGGTTGGCTCCTCATGCTTTTCGTTATCGCAACCAAAAGCTTATCGAGTTGCCAACCCCTTCTGCCAAATGAGCCAAACCTCATGAGCGGATGGCGTGCCATCCGCTCGTAAGGGCGTAATCGCTCGGTCTCGCTACCCTCGAGAGGGCAACCAGATTCCATCGGGTTCTTCGCTATTGCAGTTTCGGTTTCTTCCCGGACGTGTAATCTTTAAGAATCGTTGACATCTGGTCTTCGATCTTCTTAACACCATCTTCGACTGAAACGCTGCCAAGCATCATCTCGGTGCCGTACTGTGCAATAACATCCGAGATGGCAGGCCATTCGGGGAAGCGTGGCCGGAAAATTGCATTGCCATACTTCTCCCACGATTCGGCAAGCGGGGCAAAGTACGGATATGTCTTCACCAGATCAGCATCTTTATAGGGGGCAATGCGACCGGACACGCCGCCATTCGCGATGTAATCCTTGGCCTTTGCCTCGCTCGTCACCCACTGGATGAACAGCCAGGCAGCAGCCTGTTTCTCAGGTGAAGAACTGGCATTTACGGCCAGCGAGAAGCCGCCCAGTGCGGGCTTACGTCCAGCCGGTCCCGCAGGCTCAACGCCAACAGCCAGGCAATCGGTGATCTTGGACTTTGTCTTGTCGGCGAGCGTAGCATAGAAAGCGCTCCACTCAGTGATCATCGCAACCTGACCCTGAGCTAGAGCCTGCACGGTCTCATCGTGATCAAACGAGACGATGTCCGGGGGCATGTATTTCATCAAGTCCTGGCGGAATTTTAAGCCAGCCAGCGATTCCTTCGAGGACAAGTTCGAGGTGAAATCATCCTTCAGGAGTGAGCCGCCGAACGGCCAGATCACGCGCATGAACGAGTCAGCCGATTGCGTCTCACCACGCTTGGATTGAAGCGCGAAGGCATACTTGCCATTCTTGGTGAGGGCCGGGCCGTACTTATCCAACAGTTCCTGCCAGGTCTGAGGTGGCTGATCGAAGCCTGCATCCTTCAACATGCACTTGTTGTAATACAGCAGTCCACTGTAGTTGTCGAAGGGCAGACCATATACCTTGCCGTCCCATGTGCCGAAGGATTCCAGGAGAATCGGAAAGAATCCCTTCAGGTTCAGGTTTGGGTCAGCCAGCTTCGGATCGTTGTAGAACTTTTCCATCGGGACGATCCAGCCGTTTGCGGCAAAATTGCCAATCCAAACCACATCGACCAGGCTGACGTCGTACTGCGCCGTACCGCCAGTATAATCCAGCGTCTGCTTCTCAAGGCTATTTTCATAAGGCGTGGTGTCCCATGTGACCTTGATGCCGGTCTCTTTCTCGAACTCAGGGATCATTTTTTCGGCGGCCACATAGCCTGGTCGCTCGAGGAAAAAGGCTTTGATCTCGGTGCCCTTGTAAGGAGCAGCAGCCTCGGCCAGGCTCCATTTCCCCTGGGCGTGTGTCGGGGCAGCAGTAGGAATTCCTATCAGCGGGACGATGATGAGAAGGAGGCTTAGTAGCAGCTTGCCTATTCGATGGTAATTCATGTCTCAACTCCTAAGATAAGTAAGCTAGAGCAATAGAGGCTCCGGACAGACAACTCGGAGCAACACCCAGAATGTCGCTCATCTCTCCGAATTTTGATGGCGAGTCAAGGTGGTTTTCGCCGGCCTTCGGACCTTCTGCCGGGTGCGAACCGGTACATACCTAAGTTTTGTGCAAACGAGCAAAAGGCAACTCTAACTGGATGGGGCGGGGTTGAAGCCCGTCGATTTGCCCGTGCCCGTTTTTCCAGCCAGGCATAAATGGCATTGAACTTACGGGAACGCAGGTTCTGGATGTTATAGACATGGCGCGACTGGGCGAAGAATGCTTCGATGGTCTGGCGCTGGTTGTAGAACGTGAAACAGTGCTGGACGCCAAACTCGTCAGCGGGCAAGTTGGTATACATCAGGAAGTATTCGAGGCTTCCATCCGGAAGGTAGAATTCGTACAACAGGCGACGGCAGGCGTCGATGGGCGGCAATTCCGTAGCATGTACCAGCTTATCGACCGGCAGCCAGTCTTGCAGTGGGACTTGTTGAGCCAGCTTGCGGGCAAGTTTGGTGTCGTGGGCCTTCAGCAGAAAATAACCGTCACGCTCCATCAACAGACGCCGATTGGTCGGGGTGTCATAGCCGGCATCCAGACGGCAGATGACCTTCAGCGCCGGATTGTCTTGCGTCAAGACGCGATCCGTATCCCGCAGCAAATCGGCCAAACGCTGCGAACAGTGGACATTGCCTGCGTCCAGATACAGTTGCAGGGCTTCCTCATACGCACCGATGTAGGCTGCCGACACCTGATAGCCTTCGTTGCCTCGCTTGCGCGGAAAGTAACCTTTGCGTTTGAACTCGTAAGTCTTGCCATTGGCAACCAGACCGCACGGGTCAATGTCAACGACTACCCAGCCCGCCGCCTGACGTGCCCGCGATTGGCGCACCAGCATATCCAACTGAATATGGCCCAACTGCTCCACATTTTCCGCGCTAAAGCGCGTCAAGTAGCGGTTGATTTGCGACTGCTCGGGGAAGCGTTCCAGGCCCAGATAGCTGGCTGCGGCACGTTCCGGCTCAAGCGTTTCGTTGATGGCTTTGGTATGTCCACACCCCATCACCAGCGAGGCAATGACGGTCTGGGCTTTATTGACCAGGCTGTATTTGACTTCTTTCATCGCTATCTTCAGTTTGCTGCTCAACAAGGCATACAATCCACTCTCGCGCCCATACTCCAAGACCATCATCAAAAATGCCGAGACGCTTTCTTCTTCTCGTTCTGCCGCTTGGTATGTTATTGTTTTCATGGAATGACCTCTGGGCTACTTTCGGTGCGCACCAAAAACCTATCCCAGTCAGGTCATTCTTTCACGTTTGCACAAAACTTAGGTACATAGCAGCACGCAGGTCGATTGAACATAATTTCATGAACTAATGTTCACGCAACTACAAAGTAACATAGCCTGCTACAAATGTCAAGGGTCCTGGGTTTTGAGATCCGGACGTAAACTGGTGATTAGCCATAAGTGGCGAGGGTCTTGAGAAGTTCTGCCAAATGAGGCAAGGTTAGGGTGTGAAACAGAACCAAGCTCACAGGCAGAACCATGATAAGCA
>JAJPHV010000041.1 GCA_021325095.1 Chloroflexota bacterium
CGTGCGCCACCTGCGTATACACCGCGCCGGACGGCTTCAAGTCGCTGCGCATCAGGCTGATCCCTGTGACGCGCCAACTGGCGAGACTGCCCTGCTTGACCGCCTCAACTTGCTTGCCGATGGCCGCCAGTGCCTCGCGGGACGCCTCTTGCCGGGCGCGCCCAAGCGTCAGGTGCGGGCTGAATGGGCGTGTCTCCGTCGGGTAGCCAAGCGGGGAAACGGTTCGCTCGACGGCATCGCGCAGGGTGTGCAGCGAGTCCAGATCGCCGCCCACGCCTGCCCAGACGACGCGCGGCCTGCGCATATCGGGGAAGCAGCCCGCCCCACCCATGTTCAGATCGAACGGTCTGTGTCCAGCGCTGGCCTGACGCATGGCCGCTTCAATTGTGGCGACTCGCTCCGAAGGCGTATCGCCCAGGAACTTGAGCGTCAGGTGAATACTGCTGATGGCGCTCCACCGGATGGCGCGCGTGCGATCCACTGACTGCAACTGCTTCTGCAAGGCGGCCAGCGCTTCACAAACGTCCGTCGGCAGTTCGATGGCAATGAACAGGCGCAGTGAGTCAGGCGGCATAGGCAGATTGGGATGCGGCTGCGGCCAGAAATTCGGCAATCGCAGCGTGGAAGCGTTCCGGCTCTTCGTCAGGAACCTGGTGGTGACAGCCGGTCAGTTCTATCAAGCGCGCCCCGCGAATCAGCGCGGCAGCCAGACGGCCTTCGGCGGGCGGCACGGTCAGGTCGTGTGTCCCGGTGATGATCAGCGTCGGCTTGTCGATCTCGTGCAGGCGGCGATCCAGCCGGATGTTGAGCAGTGAATTCAGCCCGCCATAGGTTGCGCCCCAGGCGGCTTTTTGAAAATCCTCAACGGTCCGCTGGACGACCTCACGGGTCAGGTAGGGCGGCGCAACAAAGAACGACATGGGCGAGAACTGCGTCACGGTCCCCCACACGTACTGGCCGAAGGCCAGCATGGTCTGGCCGACGGGCGTGGTCAGCAGCGCGTCCAGGTTCCAGCCGATCTTCCCGGAGACAACCGGGCAAACCAGCACCAACCTGTCCAGCAGTTCGGGGTAATCGAGCGCCAGCTTGAGGATGATGGCCCCGCCCATTGAGTGCCCGATGGCCGCGTAAGGCCGGATTCCAACGGCTTTACAAAACACGACAGCGAGTCGGGTCTGATCCTCGACAGTCAGCACGCGAGTCGGATCATCCGCCCACGAATCGCCAAAGCCGATCAGGTCTGGCGCCCAGACGCGGTATTGGGGCGCGAGGTAGGCCATCAGCGCTTCCCACATCCGCCCGGAACTGAGCCAGCCGTGAATGAGCAGTACGTCGGGGCCGCTGCCAGCGACCCGATAGGCGAAATGATGATTGCCGAGCGTAAGCTGTTGCATGAGATCTGTCATCAACTCGCAATCCTGATGCCAGAAAGTATAAGGCGGGTCTGGCAAATCGGGCGACTCGATCTCGAAGTCTCTAGATGAGAGACGCCGCCGGTCCGGACGTAAGCAAAAAGAGGATTTGATCAGTCAATTGCTCTGCCGATACCTTGCGCCCATTCATCGCCCACTCCATTACCGAGCCGACGATGGCCATACTCATGACCGTCGCCACCATTTCGGGCGGGACGTGCGCTTGTCTCGGCGGGTTCGCCGAGTGCGCACTCCATTTCAAAATCGTCTCGTGTATTGTTCTTTGTACCTGCAACACCATGATCATCTGTTCATCATGATGCGTGGACGGTGCACAATGCCCGATGAATCCCTTCAGATAATCACACGCCGTCAGAATCAGCAGTCGCAGATTGTCAAGAGTCAGCCTCGCTCCAGGTGAGATTTTGGCATCCAGGCGTGCCTGAAAATCTTCCTTTATCCAGGCGTTGAGCAAAGCAAATTTATCCTCGTAACGGTCATAGAACGTCGCCCGGTTCACCCCGGCCCGTTCGGTGATGTCCTGCACCGTGATTTTGCGGAATTCTTTTTCCTTCAGCAGCTCGATGAGTGCCTTCTGCAAAAGCTGATGGGTGCGCTTCACGCGCGGGTCCACCTTTTCCTGACTTGCCGACATTATTTGCCCTCTGTCGTTTAACCAACAGAACTGCGCTCTTGTTGGTTGATTTCGTCTGCATCGAACACTACCATACTAAACGACAGTTGGCGTTTAGTCAACAAGTGAGGATCAGCCAAAGGTGATGAATCGGAAAGGGAACGCATCATGAACACAGCCATCTGGATCGTACAGATTTTATTGGCACTGGCTTTTGCTGCGGCAGGCGGCATCAAGCTGACACAGCCAAAAGAAAAGCTGGTGACACGAATGAAATGGGTCGAAGATTTCCCGGTCAGCACCGTCAAGACTATCGGCACGGTTGAAATCTTAGGCGCACTCGGCCTGATTCTGCCCGCTTTGACCGGCATCTTGCCCTTGCTAACGCCGCTGGCGGGCATCGGGCTCATGCTGGTTATGCTTGGGGCGGCTTACACACATATTCGTCGCGGGGAATATCCCATGATCACCGTCAATTTATTCCTGCTGGTGCTGGCGGCCTTCGTGGCCTACGGGCGATTCGTCGCCGTGCCGCTCTAGCCACGCGCTGATTTGTGCTGGAGCGCTAAGGGGAGGCCAACTACTCCTCGCTGTGCTGGCGGGGCATGGGCCGCTCACTGATGTCGTCCAGCAATCCGCCGTGACCCATCACCACCAGGTCGGCGCGCGTCAACCGCTCTCCTGCCAGCAAGCGCGGCAAAATCCAGTCGATCACGTTCGTCTGCCGAGACTTCACGCAGCCAGGCGCACCGACCACCGGCGTCTGCCCGATGTAGCCAAGCATAAGCAGGCTGCCCGGATCGACGGGAACGCCAAAATGGGCCACGCTGCCGCCCGCAGCGCACAGGGCTGACGGGGCCACGTCCTCGCGGTCAATGATCGCGGAGACGCCCGCCAGCAGGATCAGTTCACGCCCGGCAGCGCATTCCTCCCGGATGGCAGCGGCGATGGCCGAGACGGTATGCTCGACACAGATGATCGCGTCCAGGCGGCTGCCCAGCCCTTCCACGCGGTGGCGCACCGGGTCGTTGAAATCGGCCAGCAGGCGTTCCTGGGCACTGGCCGGCCCGGAGATGATCAACGCCACAGATCGCGGCTGCAAGGGGCGGACGGACAGGATCGGCCCGGCTTCGCGCGTCACGGCCTCCACGTCCTCGACACGGGCGGCGGGAATGCCGAAGGGGATGATCTTGACCAACGCCAGCAGTTGGCCGGGCCGCACCAGGCTATGCTCGCGCAGTGTGGCAACGGTGATGCCCTCGTCGATGTTGTTGATCCGATCCAGCACGGGGACGTTGATGCGCAGCGGCCCGGCGACTTCGGCCATCAGGTTGGCGCGGCCCACCCCCGGCGCAGCGACGCGCACGTGTGGCCCGGCCAGCGCCAGCCCGACCCGCTGCGCCGCCTCGTTCTCGCCCAGGTCGGTGGCTTCCAACGCCGCGACAACGACGGACGTATGGCCGAGGGCGTGCAATTCCTTCAGATCGTCGGGGGTCAGCACGTGGCCCTTGCCGAACAGCTTACGCCCTTCTGCGCCGAGGACGTTGTGGGCCAGCACCTTGCCCGCTGCCTCCGCCAGCGGAACCGGCCCGAACTTCATACGAGCGCTCCGTTGCGAGCCGCGACGATCTCGGCCATGATGCTCAGAGCGATTTCCTCCGGCGTTTTGGCCCCGATTTCCAGGCCGATGGGCGTCCGAACCCGTTCCAGATCGTGCGGATCAACGCCCGCCGCCGTCAATCGTTCTACCCGCTTCTGGTGGGAGCGTTTGCTGCTCAGGACGCCCACGTAGGGTGCAGGGCTGGGCAGGGCCACCTTTAGCGCCGGATCGTCGATCTTGGGATCGTGGGTCAGCACAGCCACGTAGGTGTCCGAATCCAGGCCCAGATCGAGCAGCGCTTTGTCGGGGTAGGTGTGCAGGATGCAGTCGATATCGGGGAAGCGCTCTGGCGTGGCGAAGACCTGGCGTGGGTCGATGAGCGCCACGCGGAAACCCAACTGCCGCGCAAAGCTGTGCAGGGCCATCGCTACGTGCGCGCCGCCGACGATGATCAGCCGGGGCAGCGGGCGGTGAACGTCGATCAGTACATTTAGATCGGCAACTGTCGCCCGTTCCGGCTTGCGGCGTTCGATGGCGACCCGTCCCGCCTCGACCAGCGCATCTTTCTGCCCCGGGGTGAGTCCATCAGTGCCATAGAGGATCGTGCCCGCCGCGTCGATCAGCATCTTCTGACCCGCCATTTCGCCCTCAAGCACGACAATGCTGGCTGTAGCGCGGTTCTGGCGCGTCGCGTCAGCAGCCGCCCGCCACCAATCCTTATCCAGCGGCTCCACGTACACGGCCATGCGCCCGCCGCAGGCCAACCCGACGTTCCAGGCGGTGTCGTCGCTGACGCCGAAATGCAGCAAACGTGGCTTGTGGTCGCCCAGGCCGTCGATGCCTTCCTGCACCACCGCCGTCTCCACGCAGCCACCGCTGACTGAGCCGATCATCGACAATTCGTCGGTGACGGCCATTTTCGCGCCTGCCTGCCGGGGCGACGATCCCCACGTCTCGACCACCGTCGCCAGCGCGATGTTTTTTCCCTGACGCAGCCAGTCATCTACCGTGTCCAGGATGTCGAACATTGTCATGCTTCCTTTGGTTTGCCTCACCCCCAACCCCTCTCCACTGGGTGGAGAGGGGAGCCTCCATGACTATTCGGCGCTGTTCGGTTCCCCCTCTCTGCTTGCGGAGAGGGGGGCAGGGGGTGAGGTTAATACGGACTTATCCTGATACTTCTACTCTCCACAGGTTAGCAGTTTACCTCACGATCAAATGCGCGTGGGCGGGGCGTTCGGGCCGCCGCCAGTCTACGCGCTGTAACTCCCGCGCCAGCGATTCCAGGTTTGCCAGGTTGCGCACCGGCAAAAAATCGTCCACGAAGGGCAGGAGCGCCTGCGCGCCGCGCGTCAGCGGTTCGTACTGCGGCGCATCGATCAGCGGGTTCAGCCAGATCAGGCGGTAGCAGTTGCGCTGCAAACGCGCGATCTCTCGCTGAAGCAGCGCCGGGTCGCCCCGATCCCAGCCGTCGGTGATCAATAAGACTACAGCGCCGTCGCCCAGCACGCGCCGCGCCCACCGGTAATTGAACTCGTGCATGGCGTCGCCAATCCGCGTGCCGCCACCCCAATCCTTGACCGTCGTGCTGACCTGGCGCAGTGTCACGTCAATAGAGCGGTGACGGATCGGGCGGGTGATGCGGGTCAGGCGGGTGCTGAACACAAAAGACTCGACCTGGTAGATACTGTTCGCCAGCGTGTGCATGAAGTGAAGCAGCAGGCGTGTATAGCGTTCCATGCTGCCGCTGATATCGCATAACAAGACCAGGCGGCGCGGCTTGATCTTCGGCGTGCGTGTCAGGAATTCGAGCGGCTCCCCGGCGAAGCGCATGTTCCGCCGAAAGGCACGGCGCGGGTCAAGGAGTGTGCCCTTGCCCGGCACGAAGCGGCGCGTCTTGCGGAGGCCCAGCCCCCACCGCAGCCGGGCCATCAGCCGACGGGCCTGCGCGATCTCCTCGCCGGTCATGTCGGCAAAGTCCTTGTGGCGCAGGACTTCCTGCTGGCTGAAGGTCGGCACAGCCAGGATCATCAGCGGATCGACGGCAGGCTTGGGAGAGCCGTCTTCCTGCTCGCCTTCGGGACTGGCTTCCGGCGGCGGCAAAAACTGGGTCTTCTTCTGGCGGCGCGTTTCGCCCAGGGATTGCAAATTGAGCGTCGTCCAACCCTCGGAGGGCCTGCGCCAGAAAGTGCGGAACGCTTCGTCAAAAAGCGGTAGATCACGCTGCCGGGTGACGATCAGCGCACGCAGGGTGTGGTATACGTCCTGCTTGCGCCCCAGGTCAATCAGTTCCAGCGCGTGCGCCACGTCGATCATGCGGCTGGGCGTCACGTCCATGCCCAACCCTTTGCAGACGCGCCCGAACAGCAGCAGGTTATGGAGCAGCTTGCCGCCCTGGTAAGGCGTTCCATCGGGGCCGAGATAGAGTCCGGCGCGGCGATTGTCGCTCATGCCGTTATCCTGTCGCATCCGCCCGGACTCTGGCGCGTTCCAGCGCCGCTTGCAACGTCTGCCGCGAGGTCGCCTCAATGTCGTCCTGGTACTTCAGGATGACGCCCACCGTGTCCTCGACCACTTCCAGCGAAAGCGCCTGCTGGTCGAGCGCGACGAGTGCCGCCGTCCAATCCAGCGTTTCGGCCACACCCGGCGCTTTGAAGAGTTCCATGCTGCGCAATTCCTGGATGAAGGCTGTGACCTGCCGCGCCAAGGCTGGCTCAACGTCGGGCGCTTTGGTCTGCACGATGCGCAGTTCTTTGTCAAAGGAGGGATAATCGATCCAGTAGTACAGACAGCGGCGCTTGAGTGCATCGTGAACCTCGCGCGTCCGGTTGGACGTGACCACGACGACGGGCGGCTGCACGGCACTGATCGTGCCCAGTTCCGGGATCGTGACCTGGAAATCGGAGAGCAGTTCGAGCAGCAGCGCCTCGAATTCCTCGTCGGCCCGGTCAATCTCGTCGATCAGCAGCACCGGGGAGCGTCCTTCTGCGCCCGCCTCAATGGCTTGCAATAGTGGCCGGGACTGCAAAAAATCGCGTGTGAACAGCCCGGCGCGCATCTCTTCGCGGCCCAGGCCGCTGGCCTCCATCACCCGCAGGTACAACAACTGCTGCGCGTAATTCCACTCGTAGAGGGCATTGCTAACATCCAGCCCTTCATAGCACTGCAAACGGATCAGGCTCGTGTCGAGAATCTGTGACAGGACTTTGGCGATCTCGGTCTTGCCGACACCCGCCTCGCCTTCGAGGAAAAGCGGCTTTTTCAATTGTAAAGCCAGGAAAATCGCGGTTGCCAGACTGCGCTCCGCAATGTAATTCTGCCCGGCCAGCGCCTTCTGGACTGCTTCAACACCACTGAACATCCGATGAACTACTTTCTATACAATGCCTCACCCCCGGCCCCTCTCCACCCGGTGGAGAGGGGAGTTTGTCTGGTAACCTTGTGCCGTCCAGTTCCCCCTCTCCAGTTGGAGAGGGGCCAGGGGCTGAAGTCAACTCCGTTTACGCCAGGGCCGCTCGCACTGCTCGCTTCAGGTATGCGCCTGCCATCGCGCGGCGGTAGCTGGCGTCGGCATAGATGTCGCCCATGCCGCCGTCACCCACGTCGTCCATGATCGCGCTGGCCGCCTTATCGAGCGCGGCCTCATCCAGCGTGGAACCGGTCAGCGCCGCTTCGGCTCTGGTGGCACGGGTCGCTTTGGAAGTCGCGCCACCCACCGCCACACGCGCCTGCTTGCACCTGCTGCCCTCGACTTCCATCGCCACACACACGCCGACCACCGCATAGCGCGAGGCCGGGTGCGGCATCTTGGCATACGCACTCTTGTAGCCGCGCAGACTGGGCAGTTCGATGCTGGTGATCAGTTCGCCGGGCTGCAAGTCAACAGTGAACAGGTCAACGAAGAAGTCGTCGGCCCTGACAGTCCGCACGCCGGAAGGCCCCTGCACGTGCAGGATACCGCCGCAGGCCAGCACGACGGTGGGCGGGTCGGAGGCGGGATCGGCGTGGGCCAGGTTGCCGCCCAGCGTGCCCCAGTTCCGCACCTGTGGGTCGCCGACCTGCCCGCAGGCCGCCGCCAGTGCCGGGCAGTGCGTGCGCACATCTGCGGAGGCCGCGATCTCTGCGTGTGTGGTGAGCGCACCAATGGACAGGATGTTGCCTTTGACGCTGATACCCCTCAATTCGTTCAGCCGCCCGATGTCGATCACGGTTCCCGGCTCGGAAAGGCGCAGGTTCATGGCCGGGATCAGGCTATGGCCGCCCGCCAGCGCCTTGCCGCCACTGCTGGCAAGCATCTGCACTGCCTCTGCCACCGACGAAGGACGACGATACTCAATTTTCGCAGGTCGCATGGCTTACGCTCCTTTGGCGCTCTGGATGGCAGCCCAAACGCGCGGGGCTGTCAGCGGCATCTCGATCTGTTCGACGCCGAGCGGCCTGAGCGCGTCGATTACGGCGTTGTAAACGGTAGGCGTGCTGGCGATGGTGCCCGTCTCGCCCACTCCTTTGACCCCAAGCGGATGGTGTGGCGACGGCGTGACAGTGTGATCGATCTCGAACGTCGGGAACATGTCGGCGCGCGGCACAGCATAGTCCGTCATGGCTCCGGTCAGCAGTTGACCATCCTCGTTGTACACCGCGCCTTCGCACAACGCCTGGCCGATGCCCTGGACGATCCCGCCGTGAATCTGCCCATTCACGATCACCGGATTGATCTGCGGGCCGCAGTCATCGACGGCGATGTAGCGCTTCAGGTCTACTTTGCCGGTTTCGGCGTCAACCTCGACAATGGCGATGTGCGTGCCGAAGGGATAGACAAAATTCGGCGGGTCGTAGAACTGTGAGGCTTCCATGCCGGGTTCCATACCGGGCGGCATGTTCCAGGCGACGTTCGCCATCAGGCTGATGTCCTGAATAGTCTTGAATTTGTCCGGCGAGCCTTTGACAAAGAACCGGCCATCCTCGTAGTCAATGTCTTCGACTGCCGCTTCCATCAAATGCGCCGCCAGCACACGCGCCTTGTCTTTGAGCTTGCGCGCGGCCAGGGCCAGCGCGGCCCCGGAAACGGGCGTGGTGCGGCTGCCATAGGTTCCCCAACCCATCGGCGTGCGATTGGTGTCGCCATGCACGATTTCGATGTGTTCGACGGGGAAGCCCAGTTCACTCGAAATAAGCTGTGCAAAGGTCGTTTCCTCGCCCTGGCCGTGTGGCGACGCACCGATCATGGCTTGCAGTTTGCCTGTCGGCGAGACGCGAATGATGGCGCTTTCCCACAGGCCGCCCTGGAAGCCAATGGCCCCGGCCACCTGACTCGGCCCAAGCCCACAGATTTCGGAGTAGGTCGTTACGCCGATACCCAGGTAGCGGCCCTGTTTGCGTGCTGCCTCCTGCTCCTTGCGGAACTGGTCGTAGCCAGCCATTGCCAGCGCTTTGTTGAGCGCTGCTTCGTAATTGCCGCTGTCGTAAGTCAGGCCGGTGGCAACGGTATGGCCGTTGCTGAAGGGTGGAATCAGGTTCTTGCGGCGCAGCGCCACCGGGTCCATATTGAGGGCGGCGGCCATCTTGTCCATCAGCCGCTCGACCAGGAAGGTCGCTTCGGGGCGGCCCGCGCCTCGATAGGCATCGGTGGGTGTGGTGTTGGTGAACGCGCCAATGGTTTCACAGCGGATATTCGGGATGGTATAAGCCCCGCTGTACATCAGACCGTGCAGGATGGTCGGGATGCCCGGCGCAGCAGTGGACAGGTACGCACCCATCGCCGCGTAGACCGTGCCGCGAATACCCGTCACCGTTCCATCTTTCTTGGCTGCCATCTCCACGTATTCGACATGATCGCGCCCGTGAATAGTCGCCTGGTAGTTTTCGGAACGGGTTTCCGTCCACTTGACCGGACGGCCCAGCTTCATCGCGGCCCATCCGACCAGTGCCTCGTCTGCATAAACGGGAATCTTGCTGCCGAAACCACCACCCACTTCCGGCGCAATAATGCGCAGCTTTTGATCGGGGATGCCGATCACCAGTCCTAGAATATGGCGATGAATGTGGGGATTCTGGCTGGTGCACCAGATCGTCAATTCTTCCGTGCCGCTGTCCCACTGTGCCAATGCCGAGCGCGGTTCCATAGCCGTCGGCAGAAGCCGCTGCTGCACGATTCGCTCCTGCACAACCATATCGGCCTCGGCGAAGGCTTTCTCGACACCTTCGTCGCCGCTGCTCATGATCCAGCGGAAGGCAATGTTGTTGGGTACGTCGGCGTGAAGTTGCGGGGCGCCGTTGCGGGTTGCTTCTTCAGGATTGACAGTGACGGGCAGCGGTTCGTATTCGACGCGCAGCGCGTCCGCGCCGTCCTGAGCCTGGTAGCGGGTCTGGGCAATAACCAGCGCCACACCGTCGCCGACATAGCGTACCGTGTCTTTCGCCAATGCAGGATGCGTGGGTGTCTTCAAGTCCGAGTTCGGGATGAGCCATGCGCAGGGAAGCCCATTGAGGGTCACGTCCTGCCCCGTGAAAACTGCTACCACGCCTTCGACAGCTTTGGCCGCACTGGTATCGATGCGCTTGATGCGGGCATGCGCGTGTGGGCTGCGCACGATGACCATATGCAACGTGCCGGGCAATATGATGTCGTCTGTATATTTCGCTTTACCGGTGATCAGCCGGGGGTCTTCGCGGCGTTTGATGCCAGAACCAAATATGCGCGTCATGGCTCACGCTCTCACTTTCTGACTCGCCTGCGCGGCAGCCTGCACAGCAGCCACGATGTTCTGGTAGCCCGTACAACGGCACAGGTTGCCTTCCAGCGCGTGCCGGATGTCTTCTTCCGTCGGGTTCGGATTGGTCTTCAGGAAGGCTGCCGACGCCATGATCATGCCCGGCGTGCAGTAGCCGCACTGCAAGCCGTGTTTTTCCCAGAACGCTTCCTGAACCGGGTGCAGTTGCCCGTTCGTTGCCAGCCCTTCAATGGTGGTCACCTCTCTGCCGTCGGCCTGCGCCGCCAGGCAGGTGCAGGACTTGAGCGCGCGGCCATCCATGTGGACGGTGCAGGCCCCGCACTGGCTGGTGTCGCAGCCGATATTGGTGCCAGTTAACCCCAGTTCTTCACGGAGAAAGTGGACGAGAAGCATTCGCGGCTCAACGTCACGCTCGTACAACGTGCCGTTGACTCTAATCGATACTTTCATAAGTCAATCTCCTCAAATCAATACTTCACCGAGCAAACTGGCTTATAAATTTGAGTAGGTGTCCCCCTTTCCTGCTATCTACGAATCCACGAGTAGCTCTTCGCCAGCCCCTTGAAGGAGGCTGGTTGGCCGAGCACTCTGGCCGCTGTCCTCAAGGCAGTGGCCTGCGGGCCCATCCATAATTCCCAAGCTGTGTCTTGAATGGCCTCAAAAACGAAAGTAAGCGCGATTTTCATAACGTGGCAAAAGACGTGCCTCTTCTCCTTTCCAAAAATCACGTCAGCGCGCGCACCGGTAGATTGGGCCGCCTGCATCCTTACTTTTGCTAGTACTGTGGCTGCTGACCGTTTTGTGATCTAACCCCGATCTATTCACAGTATAGCACTGATAATTCTTGATGCTCAAGTCGAATGGGCGAGCGAGAGGGTGTCGAAGACAAGTAAGCCAGCGACGATGAGGAGCGCAGTTCGCCTGTTGCGACCAATCGGGTACTATTGTGGCAGACGACAAACCCGGTCTGGGAATGAGTGATGCGTGATCAATCGCCGCACAGCCGGTCACTGATCGACCTGGCCGCGGTCAGCCTGATGTGGCCCAACGGCAGGCCGCCGGACAAGACGGTCCAGTCTGCGTGGATGCAAGACCTGAATCTGGATGGCCTCGTTCAGGCTTTCCGCGCTGACAGCCGCTACGTACCATTCATCCGGCAGACGCTGACGGCGCTGCTCACCGACCCGGCAGTGATTGCGTGGCGGCAGGCGGTGCTGGACGATTTCCGGCGCAACCCGGCGCTGGTCGAGCGCGTCTCGGCGTTTTTGCCGCGCTTGGCCGAACTGCGCACAAATCAAGCGCTGTTCGGCACGAAGCAGCGCCACCTGCTGCTTGAGACGGCGGATCGCCTTTCGGAACTGGAACTGTACGTAAACATGGTAGACGGCTTGTATGAGGCGCTCCAGGCCGCCGACCTTCACTCGGAGGCACTGAAGCAGCTTCGGCAGAACTTGCAGCGCGTCGCCCGCAGCGAGAGTTTCGAGGCACTGCGCTCGGAACTGCCCGAATTGCAGCGCCCTCTGCAAAGTTTTGCCAGCCTGACTGTAGGCATCAACCTGAATGCCCAGTTGCAACCCGAATCGGCGGTGCTGCTTGGTATCAACGAGAAACGTTTTGGAGAGGCGCGCTCCTTCCTGAGCCGCCTGCTCGGTATGCCCGCCGAGGAGACCGAGGAGTCGGGCCTTGCGCCGCTGCACTACGTCCCGTCCGACCCGGAGCAGCGGCCACTCTCGGCCCTGTTCCGCGACCTGGAACGGCTGATCGCGCAGGTCGTACAGCCGGTGGCACGTGCCCTGAGCCGTTACGTGCGGATCAGCAGCGGGCCGCTGGTCAGTCTGGAAAAGGAACTGGCCTTTTACGTCGCCGCCGTCGGGCTGATGCAGCGCCTAGAAGCGCGCGGTGTGCCGCTGTGCCCGCCGGAGATCGCGCCCACCGAGGAGCGCCTGGGCGTGATGGAAGGGCTGGTCAATCTTCACCTGGCGCTGCGCGAAGGCGAGCCGCTTCCGGTCAGCAACGACGTGACGTTCGACGATGAGGGCCGGATTGCCATCCTGACTGGGCCAAACAGCGGCGGCAAGACGACCTACGTACAGGCGGTTGGGCTGGCGCACGTGCTGTTCCAGGCCGGGTTGTTTATCCCGGCGCGTCGCGCACGTCTCAGCCCGGTGGACGCCATTTTTACGCATTTCCCTGCCCTGGAAGCGCAGCAGGGCAGGCTGGCCGAGGAAGCCGCGCGGCTGCGGCATATCTGCCTGAAAGCGACCCGCTACAGTCTGGTGCTGCTCAACGAGTCGCTGTCCAGCACCACATCCAGTGAGGCGCTCTATCTGGCCCAGGACGTGCTGTGCGGCCTGCGGGCCATCGGCGTCCGGGCCATCTATGCAACCCACCTGGTCGAAGTGGCCGAGCACCTGGACGTGATTGAAAAGGCCATCGAAGGCGACAGCGCCGTCTACAGCCTGGTGGCCGGGTTGAAGCTGATCGAGACAGCGGACGACCTTAAGGCTGTGCCGACCTTTGAGATCAAGCGCGGGCTGCCACAGGGACGCAGTTACGCCAGGGAAATTGCGCGGCGGCACGGCATCAGTCTGGAACAAATCCTGTCTGCCCGGCGTGAGCCACACACCTGATCGCCTGTTTAACAGGCAAGCCGATCAGGTGTCATAATTCAGCTAATACTCGTCGCCGACAAGAGGGTGAGCGCAGGGTTAGAATAGCACAGATGTTCCAAGCTGTCAAGGCTCTTCTGCCGATTCGTTGAAATAGGGCAAGGCCAGTTCGGCGGCCTGCACCAGTTTCTTGTTGGTTCCTTCTGCCTGCCAGCGCAGCAGCATCTCGTAGGCCAGACGGCTGCCGGTA
This sequence comes from Chloroflexota bacterium, assembly GCA_021325095.1. Lineage (GTDB taxonomy): Bacteria > Chloroflexota > Anaerolineae > Aggregatilineales > UBA2796 > JAJPHV01. The sequence continues at coordinate 13,237 of JAJPHV010000041.1, forward strand.
TAGCCCAGCGCCAGGGCCGCCCTGTGGGCGATCTTCGGGTCGTCGTGCGTGCACAGCAATGCCAGAATGACCGGGGCCGCCACATTGGTACGAACCGTTTCCAGCATGTCGGGGCTGGACTCCATCTGGCGCTGGAAGTATTCCAGGACAGCAGGTTGCAGAAGAGCACGCTGAAGGGCGGTGTGCAGGGCGTCGTGGCTGCTGCCTTCCAGCGTCGTGAAGACGTAGGCAAACAGGTTGTAGAGCCGCTCACGCTGTTCATCGGACAGGCTGGCCTCATCCAACCGCGTGCTCTGGATCAGCAGCGTGGCAATCAGTTTACCGTCAGCAGGATCGCGCTCGGCCTGTTCGAGCAACGCTTCGAAGTCCATGCTAACGTATTATATACCTGACTATAACCTGCTCAAAGCGCAGCGCATCTGTAGGGCACATTTCATAAAAGTACAGGATGCGACGTTCAGGAACCCCACCCTCGACCCCTCGCCGCTGGTGGCGGGGTAAGGAGCGCAGCGCGACAGGGTGATGTCAAACGGCATGACAGCCCATTTGTGCGGTCTTATCGATTCAGTATAATCTGGTATCGAACTCAACCATTCCACTCCGAAAGGGACTCAGATGTTCACAACACACCCGTTCTCCCGAAAAGTCCTCATTTTCATTATCATGGCTGTGCTTCTCCTGGTCAGTCGGGTGACGGTGCCCAGCCCGGCGAGTGCATCCGACGGGCGCATCAACCTGATCCCCTGGGTCAACGGGCACGGGGCGGTGGCTGTGTACTGCGTCAATCAGAACGGCGGCACGAGCAGCTTTGCTGGTGGAGGCATCAAAGTCCTGAACGGCAGTGGGCAGCAGCTTCTGTTCGCAGCCGAGCAGCAGATCATCGCGGCGCAGGAGCGGGCCGACAAGACGGGGGTGCGGTGCTGATCCTGACGCAAGGCATCTACAGCCTGTACGCTCTGCCCAACGGCTACTTCCTGTTGAGCAGCACACCTGATAACGAAGGCAAGACCTTCCTGGGCAAGTGGCAGGGCTGCACCCCGATTGGGCCTGCCCCGGACGGGCAAACCGCACCCGCCTGTGTGCCAGTCCTACCACCGGTGTGTACTCCCGGCGCAGTTGCGGCCTGCATTAGCGCTAATAACGGCGATCCCAACTGCGATGGCGTATCCAACTCTCTGCGGGACACTCTCTACTGTCAACAGAATTGCCGGATTCCGTAACAATCCTTTCAATCCAGGTATTCGTAAGCCGGGAAGGTCAGGAACTCGCAGAACGAGTCGTCCAGCACCAACTGATCCAGGATTTTGGCCGCGTCCGTGTAGCGTCCATTCCTGGAATCGGTCAGCCCGGAGAGTTCTTGCAGTTTGATCTGGTTATACAATTCCCGGTTCACCGGGCGGCCATCGGATAGCCTGGCGTTGTGGCGAATCCACTGCCAGAGCTGCGCCCGTGAGATCTCCGCCGTCGCCGTATCTTCCATCAGGTTGAAGATGGCGGCGGCGCCGTTGCCCTGCAACCAGGCATCCAGGTATTGAAGGGCCACGCTGATATTGTTGCGCAGGCCGTTCTCAGTGATCGTGCCGCCCGGCACGTGGATGTTCGCCAGCATCTGGGCCGTCACCTGCACATCTTCGCGCAGCCGCTCTTTCTGGTGGGGCTTCTGGCCGAGGACACGATCAAACGACTCCATTGCCACCGGCACGAGATCGGGATGGGCAACCCATGTGCCGTCGAAACCATCTCTGGACTCGCGGTCTTTGTCGTCGCGGACTTTTGCCAGCGCCGTCTCCGTGACCTGCGGGTCTTTGCGGTTCGGGATAAAGGCTGCCATGCCGCCGATGGCGTGCGCGCCGCGCTTGTGGCAGGTGCGCACCAGAAGGTCGGTGTAGGCGCGCATGAACGGAACCGTCATCGTGACCTGGACCCGATCCGGCAGCACCAGGTCGGCCCGGTTGCGGAACTTCTTGATGACGCTGAACATGTAGTCCCAGCGGCCCGCATTCAGCCCGCCAGAGTGGTCGCGCAGTTCGTACAAGATTTCTTCCATCTCGAAGGCGGCCAGGATGGTCTCGATCAGCACCGTCGCCCGGCTCGTGCCGCGCGGAATGCCGAGCGTATCCTGTGCAAAGTTAAACACGTCGTTCCAGAGCCGCGCTTCCAGGTGGCTTTCCAGCTTCGGCAAATAGAAGTAGGGGCCAGTCCCGCGCCTGATCAGTTCGTGCGCGTTGTGGAAGAAATACAGACCGAAGTCGAACAGGCTGGCCGAGATAGGCTGCCCGTCGATCAGGATGTGCTTTTCGGTCAGATGCCAGCCGCGCGGGCGCATGAGCAAGACAGCCGTCTGATCGTTGAGCCGGTACACTTTGCCGTCGGGGTTGGTAAACTTGATGGTGCGCCGCACGGCATCCATCAGGTTGATCTGGCCCTGGATAATGTTGTTCCAGGTGGGCGCATAGGCGTCTTCCATGTCGGCCATGAAGACCTTCGCGCCGGAATTAAGCGCATTGATCATCATCTTGCGCTCGGAGGGGCCGGTGATCTCCACGCGGCGATCCTGGAGGTCGGGCGGTGTGGGCGCGACCTGCCATTCGCCCTGACGGATCGAGCGTGTTTCAGGCAGGAAATCGGGCATGGCTCCGGCATCCAGAGCGATCTGCCGTTCGGCGCGCTGCCGCAGGCGCTGTTCGCGGGTCGGGTTGAAGGTGCGGTGCAGGGAGGCGACGAAAGCCAGTGCCTCTGGGGTCAATACCCGGCTGACGTCAGGGGTGATCTCTTTCAATATTTTCAGGTTGTCTTGCATAATATCCTCGGTAAGCTGTGTGCTTGACTTTTAATATTCTAGCGGAAAGCGGCGCAGGCCGAGCGGGATTCTGCAATCCAGCGTAAAATACATATACGATTTATGGCCTCACAGCAACCTTCCAAAGGCGACCTGTCTTCTAAAATTGAAGTTAAGAGGAAACTTGTTATGGTGTCACAAGCCCCCGGATGGCCCGTCGAGTCAGCCCCCCTTGAGTCGGGATTACGTAAATGGGTAAGGTTCTACGATCCCGAAGTCCCTACCCAACTGCCTTACCCGCACATTCCCATTTACCGGCTGCTGGACGACTCGGCGGCAAAGTATCCCACTCGGACGTGCGCGACCTTCTTCGGCAAACAGTTTACCTACCAACAAATCAAGACACTCTCGGATCGCTTTGCGGCGGGCATTCGCAGCCTGGGCATTCAAAAGGGAGAACGCGTCGGGTTGATGCTGCCCAACTCGCCTCAATTCCTGATTGCATACTACGGGCTGCTGAAAGCCGGAGCGGTCATCGTCCCGCTGAATCCGCTATACACCGAACACGAGCTAACCTTTCATCTGACGGACTCAGCGACACGCACATTGATCACGCTGCCCCGCTTCCTGGATAAGGTGGTGCCGCTGCGCGAAAAGACACCACTCAGGCAGATCATCTACAGCCGCCTGGCCGATTACCTGCCGCTGCCCCTCAACCTGGCGTCGGGCTGGCAGGAATCGAAGCAGGTGCGCCAGCACGGCAGCGCTGGCCTGATCGACTTCCAGCACTTGCTGCGCCGCTCATCCGCCGATTTCGTGCCAGAATCTGTCGATCCCGATGCGCTGGCAATTCTTCTGTACAGCGGTGGCACGACGGGCGTTGCCAAAGGCATCATGCTCTCGCACTTCCAGTGTGTCGCCAATGCGCATCAGGCGGTGACCTGGGGCCACATGAACGAGGAAGGCTGTATCCTGGCCGTGTTGCCGCTCTTTCACGGTTTCGGCATGAGCGTGACCATGAACGCCCCGATCCTGGCTGGTGGGGAGATCGTGCTCATTCCGCGCTTTAATGCCAGAGACGTAGCCAGGGCGATCCATAAGTACAAACCCGTGTTTTTCATCGGTGTGCCCACCATGTTTGTGGCGTTCAGCAACCTGCCGGACATTGAGCGCTACGACCTGCGCAGCGTCAAAGGGATATTTGTCGGTGCAGCCCCCCTGACGCGCGCCATCAAGGACAGCTTCGAGGCGCGGACGGGCGGGCGCATGATCGAAGGCTACGGCCTGACGGAAACGGTGACGGCCTGCATGGCAAACCCATTCCAGGGGCAGCACAAGTTGGGCAGTATCGGCATTCCTTTCCCCGACATGGACGCCAAAATCGTCAGCCTGGACGACGGGCACGACCTGCCGCCAGGCGAACTGGGCGAGATCGTGCTGCGCGGGCCGACGATGATGATGGGCTATTACAACAACCCCGAAGCGACACGACAGGCGATTGTAGACGGCTGGCTGCACACAGGCGACATCGGCTACATGGACGAAGACGGCTACTTTTACATCACGGATCGTAAGAAAGAGCTGATCATCGTCAGCGGCTTCAACGTTTTCCCGCGCGAGATCGACGAGGTGCTGTACCAGCACCCCAAAGTGAAGGAAGGGATCACCGTCGGCATCCCTGACCCCTATAAAGGCGAGCGCATCAAGGTGTACATCGTCCTTAAGGACGGCGAAATGGCAACGCCGGACGAATTCATCGCCTTTTTCCGGGAGCGGCTGACGCCGTACAAAGTGCCATCCGAGGTCGAGTTCCGCAGTGACCTGCCCAAGAGCATGATCGGCAAGATTCTGCGCCGAGCGCTGCGCGAGGAAGAAATACGCAGGCAGGCGGAGCGCCAGTAGAAGGTTAGACTCATGCACGGCGGCGATCTGGTTGCGGAGGTCTTAAAAGCGCAGGGCACGCAGTTCCTGTTCACGTTATGTGGGGGGCACATCTCGCCGATCCTGGTCGGCTGCAAGCAGCGCGGTATTCGCGTCATTGATACGCGGCACGAGGCGACTGCCGTCTTTGCGGCGGATGCGGTGGCCCGGCTGACCGGGCGGCCTGGCGTGGCAGCAGTGACGGCGGGGCCGGGGCTGACCAACACCATCACAGCCGTCAAAAACGCGCAACTGGCACAGTCGCCCGTGATTCTGATCGGCGGGGCCGCACCGACAGCCCTGCAGGGGCGAGGTGCGCTGCAAGACATCCAGCAGATGCCGCTCATTCACCCCCATGTGAAATGGGCGCGCCAGGTGCGGCGTGTCAAAGACCTGATCCCGGCGCTGGAACAGGCTTTCCGGGTGGCACAGGAAGGCGTGCCCGGCCCGGTGTTCGTCGAGACACCTGTCGATCTGCTGTACGACGAGGCGGTGGTGCGCCAGTGGTATGGCATGGAGCGGGGCAGCAAAACGCTGGCGGACCGGGCGTTGAAGGCCTACCTGAATTTCCACGTCAACCGGATGTTTGCGAATGGTCATGATGTGCAGGCTGGCCCTGCCATCCAGGTCAGGCCGCCACAGCCAGACACCGGGCAGGTGAAGCAGGCAGCGGATCGGCTGCTGGCCGCACAGCGCCCGCTGATCCTGGTGGGCAGCCAGGCGGTGCTCGACGTACCGCACGTGAACGAACTGGTCATAGCGCTGGAGAGGATCGGCGCGCCGGTCTATCTGTCCGGGATGGCGCGCGGGCTGCTGGGCCGTGACCATGCTCTGCACATGCGCCACAAGCGCCGTGAAGCCCTCCGCGAAGCGGATTTTGTGCTGCTGGCGGGTGTGCCTGCTGATTTCCGCCTGGACTACGGCAACCACATCCGGCGCAGCGCCTACCTGGTTTCGGCCAACCGCAGCCGGATCGACCTGAACAAGAACCGCAGGCCGAACCTGGGCATCCTGGCAGATGCCTCATTAACTTTGCGGGGCATTGCCGCCCACATTGCAGTGGGCGAGCGCTGGATGGCGTGGTGTGCCCAACTCCGCGAGCGTGACAATGCCCGGAATGCCGAGATTGCCCGGCAAGCGCTCGAACCGACGGGCAAGGTCAACGCCGTGCATCTCTGCCAGGAGATCGACAGAGCAGTGACCGCCAATACCCTGCTCGTGGGCGATGGCGGCGACTTTGTGGCGACGGCCTCGTATATCGTGCAGCCGCCGGGGCCGCTGCGCTGGCTCGATCCGGGCGTCTTTGGCACGCTGGGCGTGGGTGCGGGCTTCGCGCTGGGGGCCAAGCTGGTGCATCCCGACGCGGATGTGTGGATTCTATACGGCGATGGATCGGTGGGTTACAGCCTGAGTGAGTTCGATACCTTTGTACGGCACAACATCGCGGTTACGGCGGTGGTGGGCAATGACGCTTCGTGGTCGCAGATCGCCCGCGAGCAGGTGGAGATGCTGCACGACGACGTGGGCACAGTCCTGGCACATACTGACTATGAGCGTGTGGCTGCGGGTTTTGGCGGTGCAGGCTTTCGCGTCGATGATCCCGAACTGGTTTCCGATACGCTGGCGCAGGCACGGGCGGCGACGGCAGCCGGCAAGCCAGCTATCATTAACGCCATCCTGGGGAAAACCGATTTTCGGAAAGGCTCAATTTCAATCTGAGTGTGATGGTTCGCGCGAAGCTGAGGTTTAGCTGCTATACGTGCGCTCTAAGTACAACCACAAAAATACTGTGGGATCAATTTGTTGGTTATGCGCGCTAATTCCCAATTTGATCCCACATTTTCAATATGCTTGCACTTAGATGATCTTCACGAAGAATGTCGCCCCGGCAGGCATCGGCGCGTTGTCCTGGTTATAGATCGCCCACTTATTGACCCCGGCATCGTACATGACGCCGATGACGTGCGGGTTAGTGACGTTACCCACGCTCACCTGTGTTGCGAGAATCAAAGCCTCCGGGTGGCCGTTTAGGGCCGGGTTATCAAGATAGACCTTGTTGCCGCTGACGTTCGGGCCATTGGCTTGCACAGCGAAGGCATTGGGGCCGGCGTTCAAGACCTGGATATTGAACGTAGCATTGGCGGGTATGGCCGCCTGATCCTCGTTGAAGATCGTCCACTTGTTCTTGCCTGCATCATAGGCCACGCCGATGGGATGCGGGTTGAGCGTGTTCCCCGCCGAGAAATTCTGTGTCACGATGAGGATGGCGTTCGGCTGGTTATCCGTTGCCGGACTGCTGATCTCGGTGATGTGGCCCGCCGTGTTGCCCTGGTTCGCCTGGTGCGCGAATACAGTCTGGCCCGGATTCTGTGCATCCACATTGAAGGCCGCGTTTGGCGGCATAGGGGACTGGTTCTCGGTCAGGATGATCCAGGCCGGGCCATTTCGCCCGACTCCGACCTCATTCGGATTGATAACCTGCTGCGGCCCAAAATTGGACGTGACAAACAGCAGCGCGGCCCCATTGTTGTTGACGGTTGGATTGGTGAGCACTGTAACGTTGTTATTGATGGTGCTGGGGTCGGCCACATGGACGTACTGCGGTTTGCTATTGGCCGCCGCTGCTGTGGCCGTGAGCGCTGCGGCGGCCCCTGCCGTTTGTTGGGCAATCTGTGTCTGTTGAGCCGCGCCAGCCAGTGCGGTTTGCTGCGCATTACCCGCCGCCAGCGTCTGCCCAGCCACCAACGTTTGCTGCGCGATCTGCGTCTGTTGCGCGGCGCCCGCTGCCGCCGTCTGCCCGGCGATCTGGGTCTGCTGGACGATGGCCGTTTGCTGCGCATTACCCGCCGCCAGCGTCTGCCCAGCCACCAACGTTTGCTGCGCGGCTGTGGCGGTCTGGGCGGCGCCCGCTGCCTGGGTCTTCTGCGTATTGGCAGCAGCGGTTTGCGCGGCGCCCGCCGCCGCCGTCTGCCCGGCGATCTGCGTCTGTTGCGCGGCAGCGGCAGCCGCCGTTTGCTGTGCGATAGCGGTTAACTGCGCCTGTGCAGCGGACGTGACGGCAATTGCCGTCTGCGTGGCTGCGGCTTGCTGAACCAGGACAGCCTGCGCCGTTGAGGTCTGGTTCAGAGCCACCTGGATAGCGCTCTGGGCCGTCGCCGTCTGGTTGGCGGCCTGCTGGGCCGTCGCCACCTGGATCGCCAGGGCCGTTGCCGTTTGGAGGGCAGCCTGCTGTTGGCCTTGCTGTGCCGCCTGGGTAAGCTGCGCTACCTGCGCGGTCACGGTCTGGAGGAGGGCAATCTGAATGGCGGCCTGGGCCGTCGCCGTCGCCGCCGCAATGGCCTGCTGGTTGTTAATTGCCATCTGGGTTTGCGCCTGCGAAGTCTGGGTAGCGGCCCCTGCGAAAGCCAGCGCCTGCGCCGTCTGCGTGCGGTTCAGCGAGAGGAAGATCGAAGTCGGCTGCGGCACGTCCGTAAAGAAGAACGGCGGCGAGGTCAGCGTTGGGAACGTGCTGGTCGTGGAGGAAGGGCTGGGCGTCGTGCTCAAGGCCAGCGCGATCTGCGTCTGGTTGGCGATGGCTGTGCGGCTGGCGGCCAGCGCGGTCTGGGTGACGGCATTGGCTGAGTTTTGCCCGGAAGCAACTGCCAGAATGACCAGCATGACCAGGAAAAGCCCGGCGCACGCCGCCGGAATGATGCCGAGCGCCAGAGTCGGGATGCGCGACGTGAGCATGTATTCGCCGCGCTGCGTCTGCATCTGGTCGGGCATGGAAGCCGCCTGAATGGTCACGTCGAAGGGAACCAGGCTCGTCCCGCCGATCAGCGGCTGCCGGAGCGGGATCACCTGCAACGGAATCTGCCCGACCTGGCCCGGCCCCAGGCTGAACTTGGCCTGTCCCACGTTAAAGACCAGGCTTTCGTTGGCATCCTGCGCGTAGACCGTGTAGCTGTCCTGGGCATTGCCGGTGTTGGTCACGATCAGCACAGCGTCCCCGGAACGGCTCAGGCGGCGCGGCTGCAAGTCGAAGGTGAAACTGTTGGAGGCCAGCACGCGGATCGTGCCGTTCACGGTCACGTCGCCCTGCCCACCCGTGCCGACCCGCACCTGAAAGCCAAACTGCCCCGCCGAGGTTCCGGTTGCGGGCGGGTGGAAGCGCACCCGGAAGTTGCCTTTATCGCCAGGGAACAATTGCAAGGGTTCGGTAGGATAGGTGACCCACTCACGCGGCACGTTGGGCAACTGGATCAGGAAGGAATCGGCCCTGTCGCTCAGGTTCGTCACCTCGACGGTCAGTTCCGCCTGTCCGCCGGGCCGCACCTCGACCACGTTGGGCACCAGGACCGCGCTGACCTTCGGCCCGGCTTTTTGCGGTGGCGATTGCGTCCGTCCGGTGGGCGGCACGGGCGCGGCCATTTCACTGGTGCGTTTGACGGCCTGCGCTCCGCTTGCCAGTTGGAGCGTGATCTGGAAGTCTCCCACTCGAATGGTTTGTCCTGGCGTCCAGTTGGTCGGCACGTTGGGCGCAAGGCGCTCGTTATTCAGCCACGTCCCGTTGGCCGAACCCAGATCGGTGATGGTAAAAGTGCCATCCGGGCGGCGTGTGACCCGGGCATGGGTACGGGACACTTTCTCGCTGCTCAATACGATGTCGCTGGCCGGGTTGCGCCCGATCACCATGTCGTCCTTCGTCAGCGGGAAAACCTGGGAAACGCCCGCATCCGAAACGGCGTTCAGACGGTCCACCCCGGCCTGGCTGGGCGACACCGGGCCGCGCTGCTGCATGGTCATGGTCGATTGGCGCAGTGAGCCGGGCTGGCTCATCAGGTAGGTGGCGAGGCTGTCCAGGGGCGCGCCGGGCATTTCGGGGATGGTCGGCTGGTTTTCCAGCGCCTGGCCGAGCCGTTGCAGCGCCTGGGCCATGTCTCCCGCGGTGGCGAAGCGGTCATTGGGGCTTTTCGCCAGCGCCCTCATGATGATGTCCACGAGTGGGATAGGCAGCCCGGGCCGGATGCTGTTCGGGTCAGGGACGGGATCGCTGGTGTGCATCCGGATGGCTTCGTTCAGGTTCTTCGCTAGGAAAGGCAGTCGCCCTGTCGCCAGTTCGTAGAGCAGGACGCCCAACGAATAGATGTCCGAGCGCCCATCGAGTTCCTCACCCCGGCACTGCTCCGGCGACATATAGGGAAAGGTCCCCATCGTCTGGCCGGGGACGGAATGCACCACGCTCTCCGACAGCTTGGCGAGACCGAAGTCGGTCAGCATGGCCTGAAAAGTCGAGAGGTTGTCCCTAGTGACGGGTTTGAGCAGCACGTTATCCGGCTTCACGTCGCGGTGGATCATGCCACGCTGGTGCGCGTAGTTGAGCGCGTCGGCGATCTGACGCCCGAACTCAACCACTTCGTGCAGTTCAAGGGACGTTCGCTGCAAATGAAGGTGCTGCAAATATTCACGCAGGCTGCCGCCCGCAATGAGATCCATCACCAGGAAAAGCTGGCCCTCGTGCATCCCGAAGTACAGCACGCGCACGATGTTCGGGTGATCGAGGCTGGCGGCGGCTTGCGCCTCCTGCATGAAGCGCTGCTGAAATTCGGGGTTGCTCGCCAGGTGAGGGTGCATAACCTTGATCGCCACCGGGCGCTGAAGATTCATATCTGTCGCCTGGTACACCACCCCCATCCCGCCCTGACCGAGCATGTGGTCAATGCGGTAATGGTCGATCATTTCCGCCATAGCTGGAATTGCCTCCTGTTTGGCGTGGCACTCACACTACTTTACTTGATTGCGCGGAAAAGAAAACGGCGACATGTCGCTGATTGGCCCACGCCCTGAGAGTGTACCTCACCCCGCGACGGGTTCTCCAATGGAGGGGCTTGGGAACGAGCCATGCCGGGCGTTACTTCGCCAGCATATCCAGCGAGATGGGCTGCATAAAGTCCTGAATCTTCCGCCGCTGCCACCACTGCCCCGTTGCGAAGTGGGTGCTGGCATCGGCAAAGGTGTAGTCGTAGAGCGTCGCCCGAATGTAGCGCGGCGGGTGATCGGGGAACGGATTCTTATCCAGCAGCGCCAGCACTTCCGGCGTGCCCTGCAACAGCCGCCGGGCAAAAGTCGGGAACCAGCCCTCATAGTACGGCGAGCCTTCGAGCGCGGCAAACCACATCTGCCAGTCCAGGCGCGGCTGGAACGGCTCGACCCAGGCGGGAGATCGATACAGATCGCCGGGCTTATACTTGAACTCGTAGGGCAGCCAGGTATTGCCGTCCTCGCTGCCTTCGACGATGATCTCCGGGCGCGAGGTGGTCATGGTGGCGAACAGGCCATAGCTGTTGACCAGGCGCAGCGGTTCAAGCTGCTGCGCGATGCCGGCAGCGAAGGCGGGTACACTGCCCAGGAAGAACCGGTTGCCAAACTCGACGACATTTAGTAAGCCAATAAGGATTGCGACTGCAATTGCCACAACGCGCCGGTAAGCCGGTTCGGGTCGTACCTCTGCCGTCAACTTGCTGACCAGCCGCGCAGGCAAGAAGCGCGACAGAAAGGCGTCGTCCAGCAGCAGCAGGCACAGGGCAATCGCCAGGAAATTGAAAAAGGTGTAGTTTCCGGTGAGCAGGATCAGCAGTTGGAGCAGCGCCATCAGCCCGGCTCCCAGAAAGCGAATGCGGCGCGGCCCGAAGATCAGAAACGGTGCAACCAGCTCGGCCACAAACATGAACACTACGCTCAACTGCTGAAAAGTGAGCGGGAGCTGGTTCATGTACCAGGCCAGCGGGCTGGGCAGCGGCTGTGTCCAGTAGTGATAGGTCAGCGCGGTCAGGTTGCGCCAGGTCGGGTCGCCGCTGGCGAGCTTGGCATAGCCGGATTCGAGCATCAGGCGGAACAGCACCAACCGCAGCAGCCAGATCACGATCCGCGAGGGCGCTTCCTGCTGGGATAGCCGGGGCAGCACGCGCAAGGGAGCAAGGAAGATCGCCAGAAAGCCGACTTCGAGCAGCAGAATATCCCACTGGAAGCTGGTGAAGACCTGCCCGGCGTACAGCAGCGAGAGATACAGCACCCACAGCACGGCCAGGACGGGCAGGGTCAGGATGTCCAGGATGACCAGCAGTGAAAGCAGCGTTCCGGCTCCCCACAGCAGGTTCAAAAAGTTGTCGCTCGAATTCAGCCAGGCCAGGGTGGGCAGTTGCCAGTAAATGCTGCTCCCCCATTGCCGCTGCAATGCCGCCAGATAATCGGCGATGGGCGCGACGCCGTTGCTGCCGATCAGCCCTGGCGACTGCATCCACCACGACAGGAAGGCGACGAAGTAGATGCCGCCCAGCAGCCGCAAGAACAACCAGTGCGTCAGGACATAGGACGAGGAAGTGTTGGGGCCGCGAACCAGGGCGACGATGCGTTGCCAAAAGTTAGCCTGTCGGGCAATAGCCGTTGGGCCTGTTCCAGTAGCGAGGCGAACAACCCCAAACAAAGCGCGTCCTCAATGGACAAAGCGCGTCGGCTCCTTGATCGCGCCACGCGCCTCAAGCGGAACGTCCGCACCGTCGCGTTGAGGCGGCGCCTCCGCCTTACGCAGCCTGACCGCCGCCATCTTGAAATCGGGAATTTTGGCGCGTGGATCGATCCGATCCAGGGTGAGCAGGTTGGCCGCCGCCTCAACAAAATGGAACGGCAGAAAGACCGTGCCAGCAGGTGAGCGGCCCGTGACCATCACCCGGCAGACCACGCTGCCGCGCCGCGACGTGACCTCCACCCAGTCGCCGGAGACCAACTGCAAAGCGTGCGCGTCCTCCGGGTGCATCTCCAGGATCGGCTCCGGGAAGGCATCGTCCAGTTTGGAGCGGCGTGTCATCGTGCCGCCGTGCCAGTGGAACAGCACGCGCCCCGTCGTCAGGTGGTAGGGATATTCTTCGTCGGGCAATTCGCTCTGCGTCCCATATTCGAGCGTCCAGAATTTGCCCTTGCCGCGCGGGAAGTCCTTCTCGAACAGGTAGGGCGTGCCGGGGTGATCCAGGGCCGGGCAGGGCCAGTGGACGCCGCCCTCACGCTCGATGCGCTCATAGGTAATGCCGTAGAAATCCGGCGTCACGGCGCGCATCTCCTCCCAGATCGCCTCCACATCAGGGTAATCGAAGGCCGCGCTCTGTTCAACGCCCAACTGCGCCTCGGTGCGCCGCGCCAGCTCGCAGACGATCTGCCAGTCCGGGCGGGACTGCCCGACGGGCGGCAGCGCGCGGCGGATGCGCTGCACGCGCCGGTCACTGTTGGTGAACGTGCCGTCCTTTTCCGCGAAGCTGGCCGAGGGCAGGATGACGTGTGCGAATTCGGTGGTCTCGTTCCTGAAAATGTCGATGCACACGATGAAGTCCAGGGCGTGCAGGGCATGTTCGGCGTGCGAGAGGTTCGGTTCGCTCATCAGCGGGTTCTCGCCCATGACGACCATCGCCCGCACCGCGCCGGTCAGCGCTGCGTCCACCATCTCGGTCACGGTCAGGCCGGGGTCGGGCGAGAGGGCTGTGTGCCAGGCCTGCTCGAAGCGCTGGCGTACCTCCGGCGAGGTAACGGGCTGGTAGGCGGTAAAGACGTTGGGCAGCCCGCCGCTGTCCGAACAGCCCTGCACGTTGTTCTGCCCGCGCAGCGGGTTGAGGCCCGTGCCCGGTTTGCCGACGTGCCCGGTCATCAGCGCCAGGTTGGTCAGCGCCAGCGCGTTGTCCGTGCCGTGTGTGCTCTGGCTGATGCCCATGCCCCAGTAGAAGGCGGCACGCTTGGCAGTGGCGTACATGCGCGCTGCCTTGCGGATGTCCTCAGCAGGCACACCGCTGACCGACTCGGCCCACTCGGGTGTGAAGGCTTCCAGCGACTCGATATAGCTTTCAAAGTCCTCGGTACGCCGGGCAATGAAGTCCGCGTTGTACAGCTTCTCGGTGACGATGACATGCGCCATCGCCTGAAACACAGCCACATCCGTCCCCGGTTTCTGGCGCAGCCAGAGTGTGGCAAAGTCGGTTAGCTCGATCTGGCGCGGGTCGATCACGATCAACTTTGCGCCGTTCTCGCGCACGGCCCGCTTCAAGAACAGGCTAATGACCGGGTGCGTTTCGGTGGTGTTGCTGCCCGTGACGATGAACGTATCGAGATGCTCCATTTCGGCGATGCTGTTGCTCATGGCGCTGGAGCCAATCGCCAGTTGCAGGCCCATCACGCTGCCAGCATGGCACAGCCGGGCGCAGTGATCGATGTTGTTGGTCTTCAGCACAGCCCGCACGAATTTTTGCAGTACGTAATTGTCTTCGTTGGTCGCTTTGGCGCAGGCGTAAGAGGCAATGCTGTCTCCACCGCTCTCGCGGACGATCTGCGCCAGCTTCGCGCTGGTGAGCGCCAGTGCCTCGTCCCAGGTCGCCTCACGGAACTCGCCGGGGCCGCCCGTGCGGATCAGCGGTGTGCGTAGCCGTCCGGGGTGGGTGGTGAAGTCCGTGCCGAAGCGCCCTTTGACGCACAGGTTGCCGTAGTTCGGCGCGGAATCGAAAGGCGCGCTGACCCGGTAAATCAGATCGTTCTTGATATGCAGGTCCATCTGGCAGCCCACGCCGCAGTAGGGGCAGGTCGTCCGCACAATACGATCCGGGGTCAAAAGGGGAGTTGCCACCATAAGCCGTACTCCATCTATTGACCTCACCCCCGGCCCCTCTCCAGTTGGAGAGGGGAGTCAATACCCCAGTCCCAGCCGGTTCCCCCTCTCTGCTTGCGGAGAGGGGTCAGGGGGTGAGGTCAGGTCCTACTTGTCAGCGCCTGAATGATGACTTACAGTATACAATGAACTGCCCCTGAAGCTGGAAATTGTTAATGCCCAATACATTTTTAGATCGTATTCTGGAACGTTATGCGGGGCGCAGCCGCGATGCGCTCCTGCCCGTCCTGTGGGACGTTCAAACCGCCTTTGGACACATCGATGCCGGAGCGGTACACGCCATCTCGCACACCCTGCGCGTGCCCGAAGCCGACATCTACGGCGTCATCAGCTTCTACGCGCTGTTCCACGACCAGCCAACCGGCGAAACGATCATCCGCATCTGCACCGATCCGGCGTGTGCACTGGCGGGCGCGGACTCGATCCTGGACAGCCTGTGCAGCCGCCTCAGCCTCAATGGTGGGGAGACGACAGCGGATGGCCGCTACACGGTGCTGCATACGACGTGCCTGGGCTTGTGCGAACACGCTCCGGCGGCGCTCCTCAGCCGGCGCGGGATCGGGGAGATGTCCTACGCGCCGATCAGCGACCTGGGCTGTCTGCTCTCGGACTGCGACAGGCAGCGCGCCGTGCACATTGGCGGCGAGCAGCGAGTCTTGCTGGAGCGCGCCGGGGGTCAGCGCCGCCAGACGCTGGACGAGTACGGCGACTACTCAGCCCTGCGCCATGCGCTGCGCGACATGACGCCCGACTCGGTGATCGCCGAGGTCGAAGCGTCGGGCCTGATCGGGCGGGGCGGCGCGGCCTTCCCGACGGGCATGAAGTGGAAGCTCACGCGCCAGGCCCCCGGACAGCCGCATTACGTGGTTTGCAACGCCGACGAAAGCGAACCGGGCACGTTCAAGGATCGGGTGCTGATGGAGGGCCAGCCCCACCTGCTGCTGGAAGGGATGGCGCTGTGCGGTTATGCTGTCGGTGCGCAGAAAGGCTACCTGTTTATTCGCGGCGAATACCCGGAGGCGACTCAGCGCTTGCAGGCGGCGCTGGACGAGGCACAGGCGGCGGGCTTCCTGGGCGGGCACATCCTCGGCAGTGACTTCTCGTTTCACGTCGAGATCCGGCGCGGCGCGGGCGCGTACATCTGCGGCGAGGAGACCGCTCTCTTTGAGGCCATCGAGGGCAAACGCGGCTTCCCGCGCATGAAGCCGCCCTTCCCGACCACGCACGGGCTGTTTGGCAAGCCCACCGCCGTCAACAATGTCGAAACGCTGTGCGCCGCGCTGGTGGTGGTCGAGCGCGGCGCGGCCTGGTTTCGCCAGTACGGGACAGAGAAAAGCACCGGGACGAAGCTCGTCTCGATCAGTGGGCATGTGAACCGGCCCGGCGTGTACGAGATTTCACCCGGCATTACGCTGCGCACCTTGCTCGACCAGGATTGCGGCGGGGTAGTCGGCACGCTGCAAGCGGTATTGATGGGCGGCGCAGCCGGGACGTTCCTGACGCCGGACGAGATCGACGTGCCGCTGACCTTCGAGAACCTGCGCGCTATCGGCAGCACCTTTGGCTCCGGCGCGATCATGGTCTTCAACGACACAGCAGACCTGCGCGACGTGCTGCGACGGTTGGGGCGCTTCTTCCAGCACGAAAGCTGTGGCAAGTGCTTCCCCTGCCAGCTTGGCACGCAGCGGCAGATGGAAATCCTGGAACGGCTCGATGCGCCGCTGCCCGGCGACCTGGAACGTTTGCAGGACATTGGCCTGACCATGACCGAGGCATCACTGTGCGGCCTGGGGCAGACGGCGGCTTCGGCTGTGTTGAGCGCGCTGAAAAAGTGGCCTGGACTGGTGGAGGCACAGGTGAAATGACGGACAGGGTTAAGACCGTAACGCTCACCATCGACGGGCGCACAGTGACCGTTCCTGAAGGCACGACCATCCTGGAAGCGGCCCGCCAACTGGGGAGTGACGTTCCTGTCATCTGTTACCACGAGGCGACCACCTCCAACGGGCTGTGCCGCGTGTGTGTGGTGGACATCAACAACGGGCGGCTGTTACAGCCCGCCTGTGTCGCCGCTTGCCAGGATAACACCACCGTCGAGACGCGCAATGAGCGCGTGGAGCGCAGCCGCCGCACCATCCTCGAAATGCTCAACTCCGCCGTCGATCTGAGCCAGGCCCCCGAAATCCAGGCGATGATGAGCGACTATCAGGCTGATACGGGACGCTTCCCCGGCGCGAAACGCCGCGAGCAACCCATCCACGACGACAACTCGTTCTACATCCGGGACTATTCCCAATGTGTATTGTGCTGGCGCTGCGTGCAGGTTTGCGCCGAGGACGCGCAGTACACCTTTGCCCTGAATTTCGGCGAGCGCGGCTTCGACACGCACATCTCGACGGCCTTTGATGTGCCGATGACCGAGTCGTCGTGCGTGTTTTGCGGGCAGTGTGTGGGCGTCTGCCCAACGGGTGCGCTCAAGCCCAAGATCCAATGGGGACTGGAACAGGGCTGGAGCTTGGACGAGATTCGCAAGAGCACGCGTCGTCCAAAACGTCGTGTCAATTCTGACGCGAAAGGGTGAGGTCGCCTGGCTATTTGCGTTCCGCGCAAATTCGGGTATATATGACAGGTGACCCACCGGCCTGTCCAAAATAGATCGGTGCTTCACGCCAAATACATTGTTGGAGGAAAACGATTATGTTCCGCAAACGCACCCAACTATTGGCCGTTTTTGTCATTTTGCTCCTCGCCCTGACCGTTCAAGTCGGTGTGCCGGTTAGCACCGCTCAGGCCGATAACGTGGACGTGTATGGCCGCACCCTGCCCAAAGACGCCGCGCCGTACAGTATGCAGATCTGGTCAGTGCTGTGCGATTCGACGCGCAAGGAAACCACGCTTGCGATGGCGGTCTCCGTCTACTCGCGCATCTGTGGCGGTACTCAGGGCATAGACTCCTCCGGTTCTCAACTGGGGGACTCGCTGGTCAGTCTGGACGAGAATCTGAACCTGATTCCGGCGGCAGCCGATAAGTGGGAAGCCTCCAAAGACGGCCTGACCTGGACGTTCCACCTGCACCCTGGCCTCGTCTGGAGCGATGGCAC
Organism: Chloroflexota bacterium; assembly: GCA_021325095.1. Classification (GTDB taxonomy): domain Bacteria; phylum Chloroflexota; class Anaerolineae; order Aggregatilineales; family UBA2796; genus JAJPHV01. The sequence goes on from JAJPHV010000041.1 coordinate 30,716, forward strand.
GCCCCTGACTGCCAACGACTACGTTGCGACCTACCGCTTCATGGCCGATCCCAAACACGCCTACGATTTCGTCTGGATGTGGCAGGGCGTCATCAAGAATTGGGATCAGGTCGTCGCGGGCGAGCTGCCGCCTGACCAGATCGGCATGAAGGCCGTTGACGATCTGACCCTTGAAGTCACGACCCAGAATCCGTTCCCGCCGCTGCCCAGCACGCTTTATTTCTGGGCGCCCCTTCAGGCGAAAGCGCTGGCTCAGTACGGTCCTGACTATGTTATCGATCCGGCCAAGAGCGTTTCCTCAGGGCCTTTCATGCTCAAGGACTTTACGCCGGGCAAGAGTATCACGCTGGTCGCCAACCCGACCTATAAGGGCTACCGCAAACCCTGGCTGAAGGAAATCCGGGGTGTATATGGCGACCAACTCAACGGCAGCTTCCTGGCCTTCCAGGCCCGCGCCATCGACCACGTTGGCTATGAGCACCTTTCTCCGGCAGATTTCAAGATCATCGACGCCGATAAGGAGTTGAGCGCGAACTACCGTCCCAACGCGGGCGATTTCCGTACCGATTATCTGCTCTTTGACACCTACAATCCGCCTTTCAACGATGTCAACGTGCGCCTGGCCTTCGCCAAAGCGCTTGACCGCGAATCGATTGTCAAGAACGTCATCGGCCCCCGGCTGGCGATCCCGGCCTACTCGTTCCTGATGCCCGGTTTCCCGGCCTCGGACACGAAGGGCGAACTGCACCCCATCCAGGCTTACGACTGCGAAGCAGCCAAAGGCTTGCTGGCCAAAGCAGGCTACCCGGATGGCAAGGGCTTCCCGGACGTGGAACTGAAGATGCGTGGCGAGTCCGAGTCCGTCGCCGCACGGTTTATCGCCTCTGCGGCCTCGATCAGCAAGTGCCTCAACGTCAAGATCACCGTGAACAACCTGGAATTCTCCGACTACATGAAGAAGCTGCTGGCCCGCCCGACGGGTATTCAATTCGGCGCGGTGTCCTATGGCATGGACTTCCTCGACCCGGCCAATATGCTTGGCCTGTGGGTATCGACGGGCCGTCACTCGTGGCGTAATGCCCAGTTTGACGATCTGGTGCAGAAGGCCAATGTGCTGGTCGGCGATCCGGAAAAACGCACGCAGATGTACAGGGACGCCGAAAAGATACTGGTCTCGGACGTGGGCGGCATCTTCCTGGATCACCGCATCCAGGGCGACCTGTTCCAGCCCTACATCAAAGGCGATTGCTTCCGGCCCGACAAGCAGGGCGTTTCGGCCATGCACTGGGGCAATGACTGGTGCTGGGGTGCGCTTTACATTGGCGACAACGTTAAGAATTACGATACGTTCCGCACCAAGAAGTGAGTGTAAGAACCTCACCCCCAACCCCTCTCCACAGGGTGGAGAGGGGAGAATAAACAACTTGCTGTGCGGCGGTTCCCCCTCCCTGCGTAGCGGAGAGGGGGCCAGGGGGTGAGGTAAACTGAGCAACGACGATTTCACATTTCCTGGGAAGTACAAACCTGTTGCTTCCCAGGCGCTTACCACACCGAGGGTTCATGACCGGGTACATTATCCGGCGGTTCATATCGCTGTTCTTTGTGATGCTGGCCGTTTCCGCCATCATCTTCATCCTGATGAATGCTGCGCCGGGTGGCCCATTCAGCTACGGGGATCGCGGTTACTCCGAAGCGGCTCTGAATAACCTGCGCCGCAAATATGGGTTGGACAAACCCGTTCTGGAGCGCTACTGGAACTACCTGAGCAGCGCCCTGCAACTGGACTTTGGCAATTCGTTCGCCGTCGCGGGCAACCCTCCGGTCATCGAGTTGATCGCGCGCACCTGGCCTGTCACCCTGCAAGTCGGGTTGTATACGATTATCCTCTCCTTTGGCCTGGGTTTTCTGCTGGGTATAACAGCAGCCTATCATCGCAATAGCTGGATTGACAGCCTGGCGACCTTCGTTGCCACACTGGGCATCACAGTGCCGAACTTTATCATCGCCACCTGGCTGCTGCTGATCTTCGGTTTCCAGGTCGGTTGGGGCGAACCCGGCAAGTGGATCATCCCGCCGCTGTGGAATAACGGCCCGCCGCTGCTCTCGGCGGACTTTTTTCTGCCCGTCATGACCTATGCCCTTGCCCCGCTGGCCCTGGTCGCGCGCTACACCCGTTCCAGCGTGGTCGAAGCCCTGAACGCCGATTACGTGCGGACGGCCCGCGCCAAAGGGTTGCGAGAACGCTGGATCATGTTCCGGCATGTGCTCCGCAATGCGCTCATCCCGATGATCACGATCTTGCTGCCGCAGGTCCCCAACCTGCTGACCGGCTCGCTGTTCATCGAAGTGGCCTTTGGCATCCCGGGTTTGGGCAAGTTTTTCGTCACCAGCTTCTTCCAGCGCGACTATCCGATGATCATGGCTGTCACCCTGCTGGTCGCCTTCTTCTGGGGCCTGACCTACCTGATCACGGACATTTTGTACACCCTGATCGACCCGCGTGTCCGCCTGGTCGGGGCAGGAGGTGGCTGATGGCTGGCCGCGAAACCGCTGCCAAAGCGCGCCTGCTTACAGCCAAGCCGGTGACTCTGGCGGAGGACACCAGGCAGCGCTCACCGTGGGTCGATGCCGCCCGCCGCTTCGCCCGCAACCGGCTGGCAATGCTTGGGCTGTTCATCCTGGCTGTCCTGATCTTTCTGGCGGTGTTTGCCGACGTCCTGGCCCTTCACCCGTATGACCAGCCGGATTTCACGGTGCAGGCCAATGAACTGCCTTTTATCGACCCGGTACACCCGCTCGGACTGGACAGCGCGGGCCGGGACTACCTGACCCGGCTCATTTACGGCGCTCGAACTTCCTTGCTGGTGGGCCTGACCGTTCCGCTGCTCTCGTTTTCGATAGCCCTGCCGCTGGGTGGCCTTTCCGGTTACCGGGGCGGCAAAATCGATTTCTTCATCCAGCGCCTGGTGGATGTCTGCACAGCCATTCCCCAATTGCTCTTTGCGATCTTCCTGTTGAGCATCATAGGCAGCGGCGTGGGCAGCGTCATTTTTGTGCTGGGCGTAACGGCCTGGGTGGACCCGACCCGGCTGACCCGCGCCCAATTCCTGACCTTCCGCGAGCGCGAGTTTGTGACCGCCGCCAGGGCCATCGGCGCATCTGACCTGCGCATTGCGGTCACGCACATTCTGCCCAACGCAATGGCGCCGCTGCTGGTGGCCTTCACCTTTGCCGTGCCACTGGCGATTTTTTCGGAAGCAGCCCTGAGCTTCCTGGGCATCGGCATCACCGAACCCACCGCCAGTTGGGGCAAAATGGTCGGTTCAGGCATCGGCACGTCCATCCGGGTGTACTATCATCTGGCGCTGTTCCCGACCATCCTGGTCGCGCTGACCATGCTCGGCTTTTCATTCGTGGGCGATGGCCTTCAGGAAGCCTTTGACCCGGTGCGTTCACGATCATGAGGCAGGCGTTTATGCGACATCCTTCCATCCTGGCCCTTGTGCTGATGCTGATCCTGACCGCCTGTGGCAGCGGAGGCAGTACAGCTGTCCCGACTGTTCCCCAGGCGACGCTGACGCCCTTTCCAACCTACAGCTTCACGCAGCCCACCGAAGCGCCTGTCGTCGTCACCGTTGCGGCGGCGACGCTCACCGCCAGCGGCACGCAGGTGCTCGACGCGGAAAAGGTGGCGCTCGGCAAGGGCCGTTACGAGGCACTGGATTGCGGAAGCTGTCACGGCGCGGACGCCAAAGGCACGGACAAGGGCAAGGCGCTCGTCCCCAACAAACTGACGGAAGACCAGTTCATTGACTTCCTGCGGACAGGCGGTAAGCTGGGCAATGCGCACCTGTATTCCACGAATCGCCTGAGCGACGCGGGCGGCAAGAACCTGTACCTGTATATCCTGTCGTTGAGTGCGGGCAGTTGATCTTCGGCGCTTCTCTGAACTTGACCGGGGGAAACCATTAACAACCATCATCTTAAAACCCAATTTCTGCTTGATCCGGACGTTGTTTTTTTGAATCATGGCTCATTCGGGGCCTGTCCCAGACCCGTTTTTGAGGTCTACCAGCGCTGGCAGCGCGAGCTGGAACGGCAACCTGTGGAGTTCCTGGGGCGGCGTGCTGACGAATTGCTCAACGCGGCGCGGGCCAGCCTGGGCCAGTACCTGAACGCGAAGCCGGACGATCTGATCTTTGTGCCGAACGCTACTTCCGGGATCAACACGGTGGCGCGTTCGCTGCCGCTCCAACCGGGCGACGAAATTCTCACGACGGATCACGAATACGGCGCGATGGATCACACCTGGCAGTTTGTATGTCGCAAAAGAGGCGCGTGCTACGTGCGCCATCCCGTCCCGCTGCCCGTCACGTCCGCCGAGGCATTTGTTGAGTCGTTCTGGGCAGCCGTCACGCCCCGCACCCGTGTCATCTTCCTGAGCCATATCACCTCGCCTACCGCGCTGATCTTTCCTATCGCGGAGATCTGCCGCCGGGCACGGCAGGCAGGCTTGCTGACCGTGATCGACGGGGCACACGCCCCCGGCCAGGTTCCGATTGACCTGACGGCGCTTGGCGTAGATTTCTATTCAGGCAACTGCCACAAGTGGCTGTGCGCGCCCAAAGGCTCGGCGTTCCTGTACGTGCGCGCCGAGCACCAGCCCATGATCGAACCGCTGGTCATCAGTTGGGGCTGGCTGGACGATGCGCCTTTCGTCCAGCGCAACCAGTGGCAGGGCACGCGCGACATTGCCGCCTTCCTGAGCGTGCCAGACGCCATCGAATTTCAGCGAGTGCACCAATGGGACGACGTTCGGCGCGAGTGCCATGCGCTTGCCAGCCAGGTGCGGCAGCGCGCCGCCGATCTGTTCCAGCTTACGCCGATCTCGCCCGATTCACCGGAATGGTTCGGGCAGATGGTTTCCTTCCCCATCCCGGCCTGTGAACCGGAAGCACTCAAGCGCAGGCTGTACGACGAATACCGCGTCGAAGTGCCGATCACCAGCCACAACGGGCAGCACCTGATCCGTGCCTCGTTCCAGGGTTACAACACGCAGGACGACGCGGATCGGCTGATGGCGGCGCTGAAGGCGCTGTTACAGTAGGTGAATGCCGTTCACCACACATACGGGATGAGCCGGTATTTGACCTGCGCCATGTAAGCGTCGTAGCCCTGTAGCTCCTCACGCAGCGTGCGTTTCTCCATGACCTGCGCCATCAGTACGACCAGAACCAGCGCCAGGTAGAGCCACCCGGCAGGCCACGCCAGCGTGCCAGCCGCTCAGGAGAGGAAGCCCGCCACCGCGTTATTGAACTCGTCAGGCCGTTCCAGCATCGGAACGTGCCCGCAATCTTCCATCACGTAGAGCTGCGAGCCTTTGATCTGTTCGTGTGCCTGCCGAGCACAGGCCAGCGGAACGGCCTGATCCTGGGCGCCATGAACGATCAGCGTTGGAACCGTGATCTCGTGCAGACGCGGCATGTAACAGGTCTTGACGCCACGCCACCGAATTTCATCACGTTGGTACACGTTGAAAGCCCAGCCGGACCTGGGCCGCCGGGCATCGGCTAACGCTTTGTCGATCAGAGACTCGGTAATGGCCTTCGGGTCGTGGATGATCGCGCGCAGGCTGGCCCTTATGGCAGCACGGCTGCGCATCATCAGGGTCACGTTGCTGATGAACGGGATACGCACCAGGAAGTAGCTCAACCTGTGAAAGGGGGCCAGGGCTTGCAAGCCATAGCTATCCACCAGCACGAGCTTCTCCACCCGCGCCTGCGTTTGCAGTGTGAAGCCGAGCGCAATCGCGCCGCCCATCGAGTTGCCGACCAGGCTGGCGCGTTCGATGCTCAGTTTATCCATCAAGGCGGCAAGAAATTGAACGTAGTAAGCCGTCGAGTAGGGTATGTCAGGATGATCGGAGTCGCCATAACCGGGCCAGTCCGGCGCCAGCACCCGGTGCGCATCGGACAGTGCCCGCAGGGTGCTTTCCCAGGAAAGCAGGGCTGCTCCTGCGCCTCCACCGTGCAGGAGCAGCACGACGGAACCGTGCTCGCCCGCGCTCCAATAATGTGTCCGGACGCCCTGCACCTGGACAGTCTGGCTGACCACATCCATACGCCCGCCTTACTCGTGTCCCTTACTCGTATTGCAGGGCGCGGATGATGTTCAGCCTGGCGGCATTCTGCGCGGGGAGAACGCTCGAACCGAGTGCCAGCAGGACCGCCAGGATCAGCGCCGCGCCGACACCGAACAGTGGGAATTGGTACGGCATCTTCCAGCCGATGGAACTGAAGGCCGTGATGAATCCGTAGCTGGCTGCAACTCCGGCGATGACCCCTGTAGCAGCGCCGAACAACCCCAGGAGCAGCGCCTCCGCAATGACCATCCGCCGCACCTGGGCACGGCTGCCACCCACCGCCCGCACAACACCGATCTCGCGGGTGCGCTCCATGACGTTGATAGTCAGTGTGTTGAGCAGGCCAAGCGTGGCTGGGATGAGGATCAATATTCCCAGGGCATAAAGTGCGTTCAGGCCGTTGGTGGACAGGTTGACGATCATAGCCCGGTACTCGCCCGTCAGCCGGGCCGAGAACTGCGGGTAGTCCTGCAAGACACGGTTGATCGCATCCAGTGCCGCCTTCCGATCTGCCCCCGGCTTGAGGTTGATCATCAACATCACGTCCTCGGCTTTGTGGAAGTCGGCTTGCAGGTTGGCCTGCGAGATGATGAGCGTCACCAGCTTCATGCTCAACGGGTCATTGGCGATCCCGACCACGTGATAGGTCTGTGGCCCTTCGACGGTCTGCACGGTGAGGTCGCTGCCTGTCCCGGCCTTGAGCGTGGTAGCAGCCAGCGAATTCAAGATCGCCGCCCGTCCAGCGCTAAGGGCCGGAAACACTTCTTCGGGTTTGCCCTGCACAAAATCAAACGACGACACCTGCGGGTAGACGTCCGGATCGATGCCGAGCACCTGGATCGTCTGGTTATTGGTTGAGCCAGTCGCGTAGCGCAGCCCGCCGACGGCCTTCACTTGGGGCAGTGCGCGGAGCCGGCTGGTAAGCTGTTCGTCCGCGCCGACGACGCTCCCGTACAGGCCCATTGTCTGGGGCAGGACCAGCACGTCGCTGGTAAAGGTGCTGTTGGTCAGGTTCACGATGAACTGGTCAAAACTGTTGACCGCCGCTGCGATCAGGATGAACACCGCCAGACCGATCATGAGCGTGCTGGCCGTGATCGCAGCGCGCCCTGGCTGGCGCAGCAGGTTGCCGCGTGCCAGGTCGCCCTCGCTGGCAAACCATATGGAGATGAGCGGGCTGAACAGGCGCGCCATTGGCAGCACCAAGCCCGGCGCGGCCAGCACCATGCCCACCAGGAACAGCAGCGCCCCGGCTGCACTGGTCTGGCGGCTGCCCACCAGCAGCACCATTGCCACCAGCAGCAGCCCCACACCGACGGCCAGGCTCCAGCGTGCGGCGCGTCTGGTTTGCGCCGCTGTCACCGGGCGCAGCCCTTCCAGCGGGGAAACTCTTGCGGCTGCCCGCGCCGGGAAGTAGCCCGCAACCAGCGTCGCCAGCAGTCCGAGCACGAAGGCTCCGATCACCGCCGACAGGCTGAACTGAAGGTTGAATTGAAGACCCTGTACGACGATTTGCCAAAAATTGCGGAACACCGCCGCCAGCAGTGCCGCGAAGCTATAGCCGAGGATCAATCCGATCACTGTCCCCCCGATGCCCTGGATCAGGCTCTCGATCAAGATCATCAGGCTCAGTTGCCGCCGTTCCGCGCCAATGGCCCGCAACATCGCCAGGTCGTGCCGCCGCTCAATAATCACAGTACGGAAGGTGTTGAAGATCAGGAATGCGCCCATGAACAGCGCCAGCAGGCCGAACAGGTTGAAGATCGCAAACCCGATTTCCAGCGCCGCCAGCGCGTCGATCTGTGTGGTGTTTGTGTTGAGCCGGAAGTGGTCGCCAAGCGCTTTTTGCACGTCGGCGCTGACGGTTTCCCGATCCGCGCCGGGTTCGATGGCGATCTCGATGCTGTTGATCAGGCCGGGCTGGTTAAACGCAGCCTGGGCATCGGCCAGGCTGACGATAATGCGTGGTGCGGCCATATTGCCCGGCTCGGCCAGCAGCCCCACAATTGTGTACAGTTTGAGGCCGCCCACCGTGATCAGCGGGAAAGTGCTGCCGACCTTGAACTGGGGCGCCAACTCGGCGATGGCTGCCGGAACAAGGGCTTTGCCGGTATCGCCGGGCTGGAGGAAACGCCCCTCGCTGATGGCGAAGTGCCGCACCGCGTCGGCAGTGGCCGGATCTACCCCCACCAGTTCGATCTGGCTGGCGCTGCCCAGACTGCCGTTGCCCGCCAGCGGGATCGTGATCTGGCGGCGCAGAACGCCGGTGACGGCCTGCACACCCTTTACCGTGCGAATGGCCTGCATGGGCTGGTCGGGCGCAAATGATTCACCTGTTGCGCTGCTGACGGTCAGGTCAACGGCGCCGCTGGCCGAAGTCATGGTGCGCTTGAAGGCTTCCACCGCGCTCGGCAGTATCAGGTTGACGGCAAAGATCAGCGCAACACCCAGCACAACTGCCAGTGTGGTCAGTGTGGTGCGCAGCCTGCGCCCATTCAAGTAGCGCAGCGCCATGACCGCCATCTGCGCCAGCATCGAGACCGACGCTGCTCTTCGTTGTGAGATTGTGCCCGCCATCGTCGCCTCCTGCGCGTCAGCGAATGGCGACCTTGCCAAGCTGCTCGCGTATATGATCGGCGTTGCCCTGGCCCTTCAGCCGGTTCTCGTCTACGATCTGCCCGTCTTTCAGGAAGATGATCCGGTCTGCGTAGGCCGCAATGCGCGGGTCGTGCGTCACCAGCAGGATGGTGCGGCCCCACTCGTCGGCGGCACGGCGCAGGAGTTTGACGACCTCCTCACCCGCCCGCGAGTCCAGGTTGCCAGTTGGTTCATCGCCCATGATGACTGCCGGGTTCGTGACGAGCGCCCGCGCCAGTGCGGCACGCTGCTGCTCTCCACCGGACAACTCCGCGGGACGGTGCGCGCCGCGCTCCGAGAGGCCGACCCGCGCCAGGGCTTCGTCGGCGCGGCGCAGGGCTTCGTCGCGTTTCACGCCATCCAGAATCAGAGGCATGGCGACGTTCTCGCGGGCGGTCAGCACCGGGATCAGGTTAAAGAACTGGAAGACAAAGCCCAACTGCGTGCGTCGAAGGCGCGACAGTGCTTCGTCGTTCAGGCTGTCCAGCCGGGCATCACGCAGCCAGACCGTGCCGCTGGATGGCCGTTCCAGGCCGCCCAGCAGGTACAACAGGGTGCTCTTGCCGGAGCCGCTTGGCCCCATAATGGCGACGAACTCGCCCTCATCGACGCTCAGGTTGACCCCGTTCAGGGCGTACACCGGCTGTGCGGTATCGCCGTAAATCCTGGTTAGCCCTTCTGTGCGAATGACCTGCATACCCTTATCCTTCCCTTGCCGTGTGACGTTCCCGGCCTGCACCGTCTTTGAACGGCCTGTGATGTCCCTCGATTACAGTTAAATTACAGCTAACTGCGTTCAATTCGCAGATTGATCCTCGGGTTGCGGTACTTTGCGGCGTGGACGGCCTCGCGCTTTCGGCTCCGGCTTCGGCGGCGTAAAGCGTTTCAGTTCGGGCAGCCGCGCCTCGCACATTTCTATCCACCGCAAATCGGCTTCCAGGTGCATGATCGCGCTGTCCAGCAGCAGCACCCAGGGCAGTTCGGTCTGCGCGTCGGCCTTGCGGTGCAGTTCGGTGACTTCGTGCAACTGCTGGTACAGTTCGCGGCGCTGCACCATCAACACCTGTTCAGGTGGAACCGGGCCACCTGTCAGACTGAGGACCAGTTTCACATAGAACGCGTCGCCCAGGCGGTAGTCCCGTACTTCGGGACTCAGATACCACGTTCGGAGTTCTTCCAACCCCTCGTCGGTCAACGCATAGACTTTGCGATCCGGGGCATCGTCCGTCGGAACCACCTCGTAATCGACCAGGTTAGCGTCTTTCAGTCGCGCCAGGGTGCTGGCGATCTGGCCCGGCTTGACATCCCACTCGGCGGAGACGGTGAGTGCCAGTTGCTTGCCGAGTTCGTAGCCATGCATGGGGCGCTGGTAAAGCAGGGCGAGCAGGGTATGTTTGACGGACATCGATCCCTATGTCGAAAACCTATACGCTGAGTGTCTAGTCACAAGAAAAACTATACACCCTACGTATAGTTTTGTCAACACGCAAGCGCTGATCGGGGCTTTCCGGAACTGCATCTCAGGCAAAAAGCAGCCTTGACGCTGGAAGCCCTTACCTCTATAATGAGCGAAAGGTGCGGGTATAGTTCAGTGGTAGAACGGTTGCTTCCCAAGCAACATGTCAGGGGTTCGAGTCCCCTTACCCGCTCCTGGTTCCCGCTGACATGTTGCCCGCAACACAATTCGCTCAGTGCACTCCTATCCTCTCCTGTCAATGCAATACTCAGCAGGCCACAATCATAGATAACTGGTGATTAGCCATAAGTGGCGAGGGTCTTGAGAAGTTCTGCCAAATGAGGCAAGGTTAGGGTGTGAAACAGAACCAAGCTCACAGGCAGAACCATGATAAGCA
>JAJPHV010000057.1 GCA_021325095.1 Chloroflexota bacterium
AGCGACAAGCGCTCGTCCGAAGCAGGTATGAAATACTTCCTGTTCGGCGCGTTCACGTCCACAATCATGCTGTACGGGATGAGCCTGCTGTACGGCTTCACCGGGCACACCAACCTGTATGCCATTGGTGAGACGCTGCGCACCATGCCCTTCAAGACGGGCGATGCCATCAACGTTTCCCTGGCGCTGCCGATCCTGCTGGCGATGGTGCTGATCGTGGTCGGCTTCGGCTTCAAAGTGAGCGCCGTGCCGTTCCACTTCTGGACACCGGATGTTTACGAGGGTGCACCCACGCCCGTCACAGCCTTCATCAGCGTGGCGAGCAAGGCGGCCAGCTTCGCGCTGCTGACGCGCTTCTTCATTATCGTCTTCCAGGGCGACCCGACGACGCGCTTCTGGGTGCAGTTGATCGCCGTGATGGCGTTGGTGACGATGACGGTGGGCAACCTGCTGGCGCTGCCGCAGCGCAACATCAAGCGCCTGATCGCTTACTCCTCGATTGCGCAGGCGGGCTACGCGCTGGTCGGCGTGGCGGCCATTGCCGCGCAGCCTGGCGCCACAGTCGGCGCGGGCGTGGCAGCAGTGGGCTTCTACATGGCGATGTACGTGCTGACCAACCTGGCGGCTTTCGGCGTGATCATCCTGTTCGCCAACGCGACGGGCAGCGAAACCATTGCGGACTTCGCCGGGTTGTCGCGCCGGAACATCGGGTTGGCGCTGGCGATGACGGTGGCGCTGCTGTCGCTGGGCGGCATTCCCCCGGCAGCGGGCTTCATCGGCAAATTCTTCCTGTTCCGGGCCGCCGTCGACTCCGGGTTGACCTGGCTGGCCGTTGCGGGCGTCATGAACTCCATCATCGCTCTGTACTATTACCTGATCGTGATCAAGGTCATGTTCGTGGATCGCAGTGAAGACGAAAACAAGCCGATCCCGGTCAGCCAGCCTTACGTGTGGGCATTGGGGCTTACATGCCTCCTGGTCGTGCTGATGGGCACGGTGGCCGCCACACCGCTCTACGATTGGGCCTCACGGGCGGCGCAGGGGTTGTTCTCGTAGACGGCGACAGTTTCGTATCGGACTACGGCGGCCAACAGGTCGCCGTTTTATTAATGAAACTCGTCGTGGTCGCTATGAATACCGCGCACAGGATGGCAAGGCCGTCGACCAGTATCTCCCTCGACAGCAGACCGAGGATAACCGCCAATACTGCCGCACCGAGCAAGATCAAGATCGTCCGATCCCGAAAGCCCGCCAGGTATTGCCGCCACCAGGACACCCGATTCGTGCTTGGCAACGAATTCGTGCCGAAGCGCTGGCGGCTTTCCAGTACCTGCGCCTCGGTCAGGCCGCTGGCCGAGAATGGGGGCATTCCCTGTTCGGTTGATGGCTCAGTGTGGCAGGCAAGACGATGGGTGATTGGCTCATTCAGCCGCGCCTCGCAATCTACTCAGGAATTGCTGCCACAGGCCGGGCTTGCCAACAGGCTGCGCCTGGCCCCTGGCTTTGTAGGTTTCCAGTGCCTGCCGGAGACGGTCATTCTCGCCCTTGAGCGCAGCGTTCTCCTCTTTCAGGCGCAGGGCGAGTGATTTATACGCGACATACTGCTTCTCAATGGGGTCATAGCGCATTTCCAGCACGCGGTGGTCACGCATGATGTCGAAGGCAAAGTTCTTCATGGCAGCGTGTTTGGCTTCCATCGTGATGGCCCGGTCCAGCAGCTTCTTGATTTCCTCGTCACGCAAACCAGCCGCACCGTCGGTGACGGAAAGCGCTTTCTCCGCACGCGCATAAGCCATGCCCACCGTGAGGAGCATGATCAGGCCCTCGTTTGGCTTCCAATCGTTGGCCTGCATCGTCCCCTGGATGGCCTCCCAGGTGTCGCGCATCAGGGTGACTTCGACCTTGACCTGTTCAGCCCCTTCAAAAAACCTGTGCTCGAACGCCTCGGTAAAGGAGTGAAACGGCCCATTTTCACCCGTCACTTCCGCTTTCGAATCAGTTGGCTTGTTCATACATCCCTCCCATTCAGCTAATGTCGGCGCGTTTCACCCTCAAGCGCGTGCCGGAGACGAGCAATCACATCGCCGAGGCGTTGCAGGGGCGGCGTGAATACCGTATCCAGTTCTGGCGCAACCTCTCCATAGCGAACCAGTTTTTCGGGGCGAATATCCTGCAAGTCCGCCCAGTGGATCGCCAGCTTGCCCCACAGGTCGTTGCGGGCATTCTGAACTTCCACGGGCAGGTTCAGTTCCCTCGCCAGTTCAGCGATTTCGGCGAGGGCAGCCTGGATCAACTGGTGGATTTGCGCCTGCTGCTCAGGCGGCAGCATTCCATTGCGTCGATAGAGGATGCCCTCCTCATTGGCCTGTTCGGCAAGGGCCTGCCGAAGCGTCATTTCCAGCGCGCACAGCGTCACGGCGACGGAAATGCGCTGAGATCGATTAAGCAGATCGCGGGTCACTGCCGAATACTCCCTTCTCCCCGGCCATGCGCCGAACGGCCCGCTGCCAGCTATCGCCCTCGGCGCCCATCGGCTCATGCGCCCGACGGTGGTCGTTCTTCTCGATGAACTCGTTCAGATCAGCCTTGAGCTTTCGCCAGATCGTGGCCTGGATATTGGCGAACAGTTGTAGCTGTTCCGGGTTGGTCACAAGACGCAGTACCTGGCGGAAGTGGGGCAGGCACAGCCCCTCCGAAGCGCGATAGGCATCCTGCAACTGTGTGTCGTCGACGTACTCGCTCAGGACCCGCACATAGCTACGCTCAGAACCGTTTCGTAATTCGCAGGCCAGACAGGGCATGGCAGGTTCCAGCCGCTCTGCCAGAGCAGGCCCCGCCGAGTCAGCGCCGCCATTCCGAAAGCGCCTGATCCCGGACGGGGCAGTCGGCATTGCCACTGGAACCTGTTCCACGATGTTCAGTACTTCGTCGAGCGTGGCGTTGTACAGGATGGCGATGCCCAGTGCTCCACCTTTGTAACGGGTGAGCTGCCAGGCATGTTCATTGCATAGCCCTCGGCGCGCCCGGAAGGCACGATGCGAGTCAGGCTCATTGACCCGTTCGTACAGGAGCAAATCCAGGAAATGATCCACATCGCGCAGGACGAGGTTGCACACTACACAGCCAGGTTTTGGGAAGGTCTCGACGAGATCGAAATAACCAAGTGGCGTCACCATCCAGCCTCCTTTACGCACCTACCTCCACCCTCGTCATCGTCACATTGAACCGATATTACCAACAAAATAGCCTCTACCACGTGCATATCACAGGTAGAGGCTATCAGCCATCCACTGGCAATCTCCCCACAGGGAGCGCGAGCCTCATCGCTTTCGATTGCTGACTATTCTACCGCGGTTGGGCCATTGGGGGTAACGATCCCCCAATGGGGGGCTGATCGGTGCTCAGGCTGGTTTTCCGTCCCGAAGCGCCTCAAGGCGCTCCCGCCTACAAGCCACCCGGTAGGTGCCATCAGCCTCGATGGACAACCCACCGTCCTATGAGGCAGTGTGATGAGGTAGTGTGGCGTTTCCCCAGATCGTAACCTTGTCTGAGCGTATCGATTTTATCAGACCCGCCCACAAGTGATAACTGGCGTTCGACAGGGTGATTTCCTGTACTGCCGCCCCTCTGTACATCCCCTTATGATCGGGCGAACAGACGATTCGACTGTCCATTAGCACCAGTAGCACCAGAAGAGGGGCGACCATGCCACATACGTTTGACGCGATCATCATCGGGGCCGGGATCATGGGTTGCAGCACGGCCTTCCAACTGGCAAAGCGCGGCTGGAAAGTCGCCGTGCTGGAAAAGGATCACATCGGCAGCGGATCGACGGGCAAATCGTCGGCCATCATCCGCCAGCACTATTCCAACGAAGTCACGGCGCGCATGGCGCTCTACGGCCTGCGCGAATTTCAGGACTTTAAGGAACGGGTCGGCGGCGAGTGCGGATTCGTCCGCACGGGCTACGTCGGAATAGCCTCGGCAAAGGATCAGGCTGGACTGGCGGCCAACGTCGCTTTGCAGCAAAGTATCGGGATCAAGACGGACTTGATTTCGGCGGAATGCCTGCGCGAAATCATGCCGGGCGTCGAGACGAGCGATCTGGTCTCGGCCTGCTACGAGCCGGAAAGTGGCTATGCCGACCCGCATCTGACGGTGAACGCCTACGCCGATGCAGCGCGACGCCTGGGCGCGCAGATTTTCGTGAACAGCGAAGTCGTGGGGGTGCGCTTTGTAAGCGGGCATGTCGCTGGCGTGGACACAAAGGCTGATCGGCTCGACGCGCCGCTCGTGCTGAACTGCGCTGGCCCCTGGGGAGCGCGGGTCGCCAGGTTAGTCGGTCTGGACGTACCGATCAATCCTTGCCGGGTGCAGGTCACTTTCTTCCGTCGCCCGGCAGGGCATGAGGCG
Source organism: Chloroflexota bacterium (assembly GCA_021325095.1). Taxonomy (GTDB): domain Bacteria; phylum Chloroflexota; class Anaerolineae; order Aggregatilineales; family UBA2796; genus JAJPHV01. The sequence continues at coordinate 4,414 of JAJPHV010000057.1, forward strand.
GCCCACCCCGTCGTCGCCGATTTCATCCACGCCACCTATTTCCGCGCCGAAACGGGCAACCTGACCCTGGTCGGCCTGATCGATCCAGCAGAAGCCAATGCCATCGTCAACCCCGACAGCTATAATGAAAGTGTTGGCACGGATTTTGTGCTGGACGTTGGCGAGCGGCTGGTGCGTCGCTACCCGGCGATGGAACGCAGCCAGAACACCGGAGGCTATGCGGGCCTGTATGCCATCACCCCGGACTGGCATCCGATCATTGACGAGTTACCGGCGGGCAGCGGCTTTTTCATCTGCGCCGGGTTCAGCGGGCACGGCTTCAAGCTCGGCCCGGCAGTGGGCCTGATGGCCGCCGAGATGCTCATCGGGGAAAGCACGCCAACCTTTGACCGCCGGCTGTTCCGGTTCAGCCGCTACGCCGAAAACGATCCGGTACGGGGGCGGTACGAATACAGCATTGCAGGCTGAGGAAGGCGACTCCAATCTGGTATGAAGTGCTATGTTCTGGCTCACGACCTGGGAACGTCGGGTAATAAAGCCACGCTCTACGACGACGCTGGCCGCATGGTCGGCAGCGCCTTTGACGGCTACAGCACCGAGTACGCTCACACCGGCTGGGCCGAGCAGCATCCGGCGGATTGGTGGCGGGCTGTGTGCGCCTCCACGCGCCAGCTTTTGCAGGAGTGCCGGGTACGCGGCGACGAGGTGGCCTGCATCGTCTTCAGCGGGCAGATGATGGGCTGTGCGCCGCTGGACAAAGCGGCCAGACCGCTGCGCAGCGCCATCATCTGGGCCGACCAGCGCTCCGTTGCCCAGGAACGCTGGATCACCGAGCAGCTCTCGAAAGAGGACATTTACCGCATCACGGGCCATCGCGTCGCCGCGTCCTCAACGCTGTGCAAGATGCTGTGGTTCCGCGACAACCAGCCGGATGTATACCGGGCCACCCACAAATTCGTGCAGGCCAAAGACGCGATTGTGGCCCGGCTCACCGGCCACTTTGTGACCGACCCCTCGGACGCTTCCGGGACAAACCTGTACGATCTGGACAGCGGCACGTGGTCGGCGCGCATCCTCGACGCAGCCCGGCTTGACCCGGCACAGTTGCCTGACATTCGCCCATCAACCGAGGTGGTGGGAACAGTTCTGTCGAATGTAGCAGACGAGGTGGGCGTGCCCGCCGGAACGCCCGTCGTGGTCGGCGGGGGCGATGGCGTCAGCGCCGCCATTGGCGCGGGCGTGATCCGCGAGGGATCGGCCTTCAACTATATCGGCTCCTCGTCGTGGATTTCGCTGGCGACGAAAAAACCGATTTACGAGCCGGACCTCAAGACCTATACCTTTGCCCACATGCTTCCAGGTATGTTCAGCCCGTGTGGGGCGATGCAAATGGCGGGCGGCGCCTATGCCTGGACGCGCCACCAGTTGGGCACGCCGGAAATGCGGGCGGCGCTGGCGCTTGGCCTCAGCCCCTACGAACTGCTGAACGCTCAGGCGGAAAAATCGCCGCCCGGCGCGAACGGCCTGATCTTCCTGCCATACCTGCTCGGCGAACGCAGCCCATACTGGAACCCGCACGCTCGCGGGGCGTTCATCGGCCTGACCATCCGCCACACGCGCGCCGACATGATCCGCGCGGTTCTGGAGGGTGTTACCATGAACCTGCGGATCGTCCAGGCAGCGTTTATGGCACAGGGCGCGCGCATCGAGGCCATGCGCGTCATTGGTGGCGGGGCACGCGGGCGCTTGTGGAACCGGATCAGGGCCGACATTTACGGCGTGCCGGTTCATCGCCTGGCGATTCTTGAGGAGGCAACCTCGATGGGCGCGGCGTTGGCGGGTGGCATCGGAGTCGGACTATACCCGGATTTCAGCCTGATCGAATCGATGAACCGGGTCGTCGAGGTGATCGAACCTGACCCACACGCGCAGGCTATCTACCAGCAAATTTTCCCGATCTTCGAAGCTGCTTACCAGGCGCTCGTGCCCATCTACGAGCAGATGGCCGGGATCGAATAGCAGCACGCTCTCAGACCTGGCGCCGGCCCTCTCGTTTACTAGAGTTTGTTTCGTTCTCCCTTGGGATAATGCTGATCTCGCCATTGGACTGCACAAACGCCTTGGCGACCTGCTCAAACGATTCGATGCCCTGCAAGCGCATCTGCTCCTCAATATCATCCCGCGTCAGCAACTCCTTGCGCGCATTGGCCGGGATCAAGCGACCATCGTTGATAGTCAGTAGCAGCGCGGGATGGATCAATCTGTAAAACCAGGGTTGATGGTAGGCCATGTAATTCAGCAGCCAATCCCACAGGATCAGTGTCCCGCCCAGGATCAGCGCATCGACCACCGAGATGGCCCGACAGGCCGATTTGCCCACCTTACCAATCTGTGCGATGATGACTTCCATTCCCACTTTTCTTTGCGTTCACAAGGAGACACATCGATGCCGTTCCAACGCTTCCGTTTGCTGGTTCTGATCGCCTGTCTGCTGCTTGCGCCGGGCACTCACTTCACCGCAGCACGCAGCCAGGCCGGTACGGTGGTGGCCGATCTGGGCTTCCGACCCGACGCCAATGGCTTTGGCTTTGAAAACTACGGGCCGGGCTTCACCAGTCTCACTCCTGTCGAGATGCGCCGGGCCTTTGGTGACCAGGTGTGCGCCAGCCTGGAAGGCGACAAGTGCATCCTGACGCCGCCCGCCGAAGAGTGGATGAACCAGACCAACAAGATCATGGACGACGGCCACTGCTATGGATTCTCGGTCGCATCGCTCCGGCTGTTTTCCGGCGATCTGAAAGCGGGCGATTTTGGCGGCACAAGTACTGTCGAACTGCCCATCAAAGACAACGACAACCTTCAGCGGGAACTGGCCTATGCCTGGATTTTCCAGCGTTTTGACTCCGTGCGGCAGGCAGGGATTGGCGGCGAACCGAATGCCGTCCTGCAAAAGCTGATCGAACTGCTCAAGGCCGGAAAGGCGGAAACCTATACGGTTGCCTTTTTCAAGGCTGACGGCGGCGGCGGTCACGCGGTTACACCCTATGCGGTGGAAGATCGTGGCAACGGCCAGATGGCAGTCCTGATCTACGACAACAATTTCCCCAAGATCAGCCGTGAGATGCTGTTTGACACCAATGCCAACGCCTGGTCCTACGTGGCGTCGATCAACCCGAACGAACCAGAGGCTTTGTATCAGGGCGATGCCAACACCCAATCGCTGTTCCTGCTGCCCACCACGCCGGGTGTACCCCAGCAGCCTTGCCCGTTCTGCGAAGGTCAGCCCACCTCTAGCGGACACCTGGCGCGACTGGCAGCAGTTAAAGAATACAACGAGATTTATCTGGACGGCGAAGGGCCGGTACACGGCCACCTGCTGATCACCGACGAGCAGGGCAAGCGCACCGGCTTCGTTGATGGCAAGCTCGTGAACGAGAATCCGGACATTCTCGTTGAGCGGGACTTCACCGACGACCTGTGGAAGGACGACGGAGAACCGATCTATAAAGTTCCGGTGGGCTTGAAATTCACGATCACCATCGACGGCAGTTCGCTCGACAAAGCCAACGCGACGGACGTCGTGATGGTCGGCCCAGGGCATAGTATCGGCATCACCGGCATCCAGTTGGATCCCAATCAGAAAGACACGCTGACGGTTTCACCCAACGGCTCATCATTGGTTTACAAGACGGACGGCACCGAGTCGCCCAATATCGTTGTGGGCGTCGAGAATCCGGGCGCGGATTACGAGTTCGACATCAAAGGCGTCGATATGGAAGGCGGCGGCACGGTGCAGCTTAACCTTGACGACAAGCAGAATATCCTGACCCTGGACACGAAGGATAACAAGGCGGCTGCCACTTACGCGCTGGTTCTGACCCGCATTGATGACAAGGGTGAGCAGTCGTTTGAGCACGAGGGCATTACGCTCGATCCGGGTGACGTGGTGCGCATCAAATTTGGTGACTGGACGGGCCAGGGTGGTGCGCTCACCCTCGAACTCGACAAGGGCGGCAAAGGCACAGACGTGGAGACGGCCACGCTGACCGACGACAAGTAGATCAGCGTTTCTGGAATGCGATAAAACGGTGGGCAAAGGCTGCCCCAAAGCGCCGGGCCGAGATCAGGGCGTTGGCTTGCAGATCACGGCTCCGGCCCGATGGATTGTGCAGCACGAACGCCGTGTAGCGCCCGGCCCGCCACTGGAACCCATAAACCAGTACGAAATGACCGTCGTAGCGGCGCAGTGGGCCATGCTCACCCAATTCGGGTGTCACGGCGGCGGCGACTAACCAGCCGTCCCGCACGGCGGCACACACATCCAGCAGAGAAGCGTAGCCCATGCTCTCGACGCACAGGCCATGCCGCCTGGCAAGCTGGACGAGCGCCGGGTGAAACCAGCCTTCATCCACGAACTGGCCTGCCGCGTCGTGCGTCCGGTAGCCGCCAAGCGACAGCCCTTCGCTGACCAGTTCCCACATCGTGCGCGGCGCGGACGTACCAAAGGCATCAATCGCCATCTTGACGCAGGCGACGGCACACGCCCGGTGTGCCCAGAAGGTATACGTCTCCGGGTCGGGCGCACCAAACGCCTGCCAGTTCGGATCATCGCGCCCGTGAAGCTGCTGGTGGATGTAGGCATGGATCAGGTCGGGGCTGGCAAACTGCGAGACGTAGGGCACGCTCACACCCGCATCAATCTCGCCATCGGGCACGTCGCGGAGCCGGCGCGCCGCGCGCCACCGGTTGGGCAGGCTGCACACCGGATCGACCAGGCGGTGCAGCACCCGCCGCAGCCGCAGTGCCGGACGGCGGTAGGGCTTGAGCGCTGGCCTGACAGTCATCCGCGCCGCACCTACTGGCTGATCCCCTTCACCCCTTTGAGGCCCTTCAAGCCCCGCGCCGAGGCATGGTCGATCAGCCCGGTCTTGTAATCATACATCGTGCGGCGCTTGTCGGCGGCGGCTTCCACCGCCAGCCGGATCAGTTCGTCAACAACCATCGCGGGCGTCATACCTTCGGCCTGCCACAGATAAAAGGCCAGTGAGCCGGGCATGGTGTTGATCTCGTTGACGTAGGGCTGGCCGTCTTTGACCAGGAAGTCGATGCGCGCCGTGCCGCGCCCGTCAATGGCTTTGAACGCCTCAACCGCCAACTGTCGGATACGTGCCGTTAGCTCGTCGGGCAGCGGCGCAGGGATTTTGCGCTCCGCGCCCTTCATGCCGTCGGCTGCGCCGCCCCGCATGTACTTTTCCTCGTAGGTCAAAAACTCCTCAAAGGAGATAGGCTGTTCGAGCAGCGAGGGGCGTGGTTCGGCGTTGCCCAGGATGGCGCAGTTGACCTCCATTGCGCCGGTCATGGCCCGCTCCACGACGATACGGCGGTCAAAGTTGAGCGCCACGTCTATCGATGCGATGGCTGTTTGCCGATCTGTGGGTCGCCCGATGCCAATGGACGATCCGAGCGTGGCAGGCTTGACAAAGAGCGGGTAGCCCATCGCCTCGATGCGCTCCATCACGGCGTCTCGATCCACCAGCCAGTCGTGGCGGCGAAAGGCCACGTAATCGATGACCGGGATGCCGTGCTCGCGCAGGATGGCTTTGGTGGCGATCTTGTCGTTGGCAATGGCCGACGCTTCGACTCCGCAGCCTACGTAGGGCACATCGGCCATCTCAAACACGCCTTGCAGCGTGCCGTCTTCGCCGTGAGTGCCATGCACCACCGGGAAGATCACGTCCAGGCGGCGCAGCGTATTGCGCGCCAGGTAGCCCGCCACAGGCGGTGTGATCATGCCGTGATGCTGCACGCTGGGCGAAATGATCGTGTCCCTGACGCCCATCAGTTCTTCCATATTGGCGGTCTGAAAGGTCTTGAGGTCGCTCAACGCTGGCCCGGTCAGCCATTTGCCGCTGCGCGTGATGTAGATCGGCACGATCTCGTATTTGGCCGGGGACATGGCCTGCATCACCTGCTGGGCCGTGACGATGGACACGTCGTGTTCGACGGAGCGGCTGCCGAAGATCACGCCAATGGTTTGCTTGCGTCCGGGGTTGCTTGTCATGAATTCACCTTTGTGCAGGATAACCGTGCTGGGAGAGCCATTCCTCTCTCAACGCCGAGAAAATGTACGTATCGCGCCGCCTGCCGTCAGCAAGCGGGAAGTCGCTGCGCAGAAGGCCCTCCTTCTGCATCCCAGCTTTCTCCGCCGTGCGGGCGCTGGCGACGTTGGTTGTGTCGCAGCGCCAGGAAAGACGCAGCCAGGGCCACGCCTCGAATCCCCAATGCAGCAGGGCGACCAGCACCTTTGTGCCCAGGCCCTTTCCGGCGGCGTCGGCGCGAATCCACATGCCGATCTCTGCGTTGCGCGTCGAGAGATCGCCTTCCCGCAAATGATACCCCGTGCCGCCCAGAAGTCGATCCCCGGCGGGCGAGAAAATGCCCAACACAAAATCCTCCGCCAGCAGGTAGCGCGCCCGGAACAATCGGCAGCGCTGCTCGCACTCCTCGCTCGACTGATAGGGTTTCACCCAGTACATATATGGGCGCAGATGTTCGTAGGAGTTGTTGAGGGCCTCGCTCATCAAGGGGCCGTCGCCCGGCTCGTAAGAGCGTATCGTGAATTCGGGCAAATCGATCCGATCTGGCGCAAACAGATAGTTTTCCATTGAGTCCTCTGTTGAGCCTCACCCCGACCCCTCTCCGCAAGCGGCGGGGGGGAGCCAGCATCCGGCACAATGCCGTCCGGTTCCCCTCTCCAGTTGGAGAGGGGGCCAGGGGGTGAGGTCACTCACGCATAGGTATCCGGTAAGTCGGTCAGGATCAGCAGGGCGTCGCCCGCTCGCAGCAGCGGCCTGTAGATGGCTACCGCCTCATTCAACGTATTGACTACATGCAGGTGATCGGGTGGGAAGTTGGCGCTGTGCAGCCCTTCCTGCACGGGTCTGGTCTGCGCCGCGCCGATCAGGATCACGTCGGTGGCGACAGCGGCAATTCGCTCACCCAGCTTGCGGTTCTCCTCTTCATGCAGCGGACCCAACTCGAACATCCCCGACGAGACGACGATCCGCCGCGCGCTCGGCTGTGTGGTTTGCAGCGCCAGCACTTGCAGCGCCGTCTGCGTGCCCACCGGGTTGGCGCTGTAGGCATCGTCGATCAGGATCGAGCCGTCGGGCATGACGCGCCGCACCAGGCGATGCTCGGCGGGTTCCAGAGTCGCTACCCGCCCGGCAATCTCATTCAGCGACATACCCAGGTGACGCGCCACGCCCATCGCCATCAGGATATTGGTGACGTTGTGCTCGCCGTACAGCGGCGCGTGCATGGCCCGCTGCTCGCCCGTCTGGTTGTCACACACGTCGAAGTCCAGCCCGTCGGCGGTCATACGGATATTGGAAGCGGCAAGGCGCGCCCCGGGCGCATCCTGCCGCGTGACCAGGATGCGGTTCTGTGGGTAGCTGCGTTCGGCCATACCCCGCACGCGCGGATCGTCGGCATTAAATATGGCTGTCCCGTCCGGCGGCAGCGCTTCCACGATCTCGTATTTGGCCTTGACCACATTCTCGATGCTGCCAAAGCGTTCCAGATGCATCGGCCCGACGGTCACGACCATGCTGATCTGCGGCTCGACCAGCTTGCAGATGCGCGCGATCTCGCCGGGGATGTACGCGCCCGCCTCCACAATGAAGTAATCGTAGCTGGCGTCGTTCGCCAGGATGTCGTTGATCACCCGGCTGATGCCGAGCAGCGTGTTGTAGCTTTTGGGCGTCATCAGCACGCGGTAGCGCGCGTTGAGGATGTGGCTCAGGTAGTGCTTGGTGCTGGTCTTGCCGTAGCTGCCCGTGATGGCGATGACCGTCGCGCCGGAGCGCTGGAGGTGCTGCTTCGCCAGCCGCAGGTAGTAGCGGCGAAAGGTTTCCTCGATGGGCCAGTTGATCAGGTTGGCGAGGGGGAGGGCGAGAGGCGTCAGAAATACAGCAAACGGCCCCGATATTATTAACCAGGCAAAAAAGAGTAGGTCTGTGAAACTAGTATAGTATCTAGATGAAGGAAAGACTAAGGAGCGCCCTAATTCTATTATGGCTATTGCCAATACCAAGTCGCTGACCACAGCCGTTGTAAGCAATCTTGCCGCTCGTGAGGTCAAAGTGAATTGCTGCTTTATCTCCCTTTGTTTCGGAGCAAGTAGGAGGTGGATTGCCGCTGAGAGGTAGAGTACGGCGAAGCCACCATATACAATTGCCATCCAATCATTATCGGAAACCTTTGAAGTGGACAGTGCTAACACTGCGACTATAGTTGCTCCAATGCTGGCAACATTTCCGATTGCGTAGTTGCGTTCCAGGCTTTGATGACTCCACCAGCGTAGAAAACGTCGGGACTCATAGCCCTCTAACTGAAAATAACGTGTCAGGTAATAAAGACGCCGCCAAGCAGCCAGCAGCCAGAGAAAGGCTAATGGAATGTGGGGAAGGTAATTGAGAAAGTTCATTCTGGCACAAGTCGTAGAAGGATCAGCAGCGCTATACTATACCGCACCTGACGCAGAACGGAACCGCAGCCTGTGGGTACGATTGAGCGTGTGGAACGCCTGACCTTGGAAGAATACAGCCGCCTGTACGAACAGGAAGGCCCGTTTGAACTGATTGACGGCGAGAGGCGAGCGTTGATGCCCCCCGTTGCACTGCATGGCCTGATGATCCGCGCCCTGTTTCGCCTGCTGGATGCTTTCTGTACAGCACGTGCCCTCGGAGAAGTCGTCACCGAAATGCCATTCGTGCAAGTTTACGATTCAAACTGGGTCAAAGGGGCGCTCGTTCCCGACGTGATGTTCTTCGCCGCAACTCGCTGGCAGCAGTACGTCGCCGCGACGCCGGATTGGAAAGGCAAACCGTTTGTGCTGGTTCCCGATCTGGCGGTGGAAGTTGTTTCGCCCAATGACCTGTACACCGATATACAGGATAAAGTCGCGCGCTATGCAAGCCTCCGTGTACGCCTGACCTGGGTCGTCGATCCGCAGCGCAGCCGCGTAACGGTCTACGGGGGCGAGCATTACCGCGTGCTGGGTCAGGACGATACGCTGACGGGTGGCGAGATCATCCCCGATCTGGCAATCAAGTTGAGCGATTTGTTCAAGGTCGCCTGATGGTCACTTGCTGAACACGCCCAGCGGTTCTGGAATTGGATCGTCGTGTTCGAGAGCACTCTCCAACCACGCCCGTTTGGCGTCCTCGATCATCGGCAAGAGTTCTTCCCATGAGTCAGCCTGAGTGAGACAACCAGGTAATTCTCGGATGCGTGCAACATATCCGCCCTCCTCTTTTGCGGCAATAATGTCAATGTTGTAGGACAGGGCAAGGTAATATTCCAGCGTCTTGCCGATCAACGTGGTCATCGCTTCCCCGCCAGGAACGTATCCACGATCCGCACGAAATCCGCTAACCGTTCCTGATAGGCGAAGTGGCCCGCACCCTGCAACACGACCAGCCCGGCGTCGGGGATCGTCTTTTCCAGCACTTTCGCCTGCCAGAGCGGCGTTTCCTGATCCTGGTCGCCCCAGATGAGCAGCGTGGACGCCTTGATGCGCGCCGCATAGGGTACTAAATCCTGGCGGATCACTTTGCGGAAGATCGGTTCAAGCGGCCCGGCGCTGCGCAAATCCTCGGAGCCGAAGCGGTTGCGCGCCCAACTGCGGAACCGATCCTCGAAGGCGTTCAGGCCCGGCAGCGCCAGCGCCGCGCCCGCCACATTGAAGGCCGCCTGCCGCACTCGCTGCGTGGCTGTCGGCGGCGTGATCACGCCCGCGCTGTCCGTCAGCACGATTTTCTTCACGTACTCAGCATGATCCGCGCCCAGGACGATGCTGACCCGCCCGCCGAAGGAATGACCGATCAGGTGGACAGGCTTTATGTTGACCTGATCGAGATAATGGGTTACGAACCGGGCATACTCAGGCACGCCCCACGTTTCGATGGGAAGCGTGCTGCGCCCGAAGCCCGGCAGATCGAGCACGTGGACATGATAGCCAAGCGGGGCCAGCCGTTCGGCCACCATCCGCATACTCTCGATCCGGCCACCCCAACCGTGCAGCAGCAGCACGGGCTGGCCCTCACCCATCACCTCGCAGGCAAGGGTCAGCCCGTCCAGCATCGTCAGCCTGACGGTCATTCCAGCGCGCCTCGCTTGATGCGCGCCCCAAGCGCGACCAGTTTGTCCAGCACGTGGTCGAAGTTGCGATCAAAGGCTTCGGCATTGTCGATGACCGTCTCGCCGGAGGCAATGAGCGCCGCCGCCAGCATCGCCAGCCCGGTGCGCACGTCCGGGTTATCCATGTACTCGGCTTGCAGCGGCGTCGGCCCGACGACAATCGCCCGGTGCGGATCGCACAACACGATCTGCGCGCCCATCGCCTTCAGCTTATCGACGAACAGCATCCGGTTGGCGAACAGCTTCTCGTGAACCAGCACTGTCCCTCTGGCCTGCGTGGCGACGACGGTAGCCATCGCAATCAAATCCGAAGGGAAGCCCGGCCAGGGCGACGACTCGATGGACACGTCCACGTCTTCCTCGCGGCTGGACGTGTCAAAGCGCTCGTGAATAGGGACCAGCAGCGCGTCCTCGTCCAGGCTGACATACAGGCCAAGCCGCTCATAGGTTTTGGCGATCAGACGCATGTCGCGGCGGCGCGTGCCTTCAAGCGTCAAGCGCCCGCCCGTCAAGGCCGCAATAGCGGCCACACTTGCCGCCTCGATGTGATCGGGCGAGACGGTATAGGATGCGCCAGTCAGTTGTTCCTGCCCCCGGATGATCAGCAGGTTTGAGCCGATCCCGTCAATGTGCGCCCCCATCGCCGCCAGCAGGTGCAGCAGATCAACGACGTGCGGCTCGGAAGCGGCGTTGAGAATCGTCGTCTGCCTGCCCAGGCAGGCCGCCAGCATACAGACCAGCGCCGTCGCCGTCACGCTGGTCTGTGTGAGCACGATTTCGCGCTCCTCCCAGGGCTGCGCTTCCAGCCCGATCACGCCGCCCTCCACCGAAACGTGGATGCCCAGATCGCGCAGGGCCGTGAGATGGGTATGAATGCGGCTTATCGCGTAATCGATGACCATGCGCGCGTGCCGCCGCCGGGCCAGGATCGGCGCGAGGAAAAGCAGCGTGCCGCCCAGCGCGTCCGTGTGTTCGCGTTCCAGGCCCCGCCCCGCCATCTGCGCGGCTTGCAGGGCCAGCGTGCCGTTGCTGCGCTCAATTGCCAGCCCTAGCGATTCGCCCACTTCCAGCATCACGCCCACGCTCACCGTGTCCGGAACATTGTTGAGTGTGACCGTTTCGCCGGTCAGCATGGACGCGGCAATCAGCGCCATCGCGGCATTGCTGTTGCCCGATACCTGGTATGTGCCCCGCAGGGGTTGGCGGCCCTCAACTCGAATGCGCATGGATTCTCCGGGTAAATCCCGGTGATTATACCCGGATCGCGCGACGATGAGGAACACTCTGTAAGGTTTTGGCTCCCCCCCGCCGCCTGCGGAGATAGGGCGAAGTTAGCCTTTTTCACTGCGGGTCAATGTCTGTTCACGCCACAGATTCGCCAGGGTAGTACCACCCCGAAAAGTCGCCCTTGACACACTAGAACGCCTGTGCTATTCTATCCCAGAATTGCGCGCACCAGGCTTGGTGCGCCAAAGAGAACACCTGATCTGAAGACCTGTTTTTCAGGTGATCAGGCAATTGGGGTAAAGTAGTAAGTTAACTGGTAATAACGGGCCGTTCGTGGCACGAAACCTTCCAATCACGGTGAAGGTGTGTGGCTGCGTTCGGCCTTTTGGGTTTCCTGGATTGCCAGGTCGATGTACACCGCCGAAGTCCAGCCGAATGTCGGGGCCGCTTTGGGTGGGCGAGTGCCCGTCAGCGGATTGTAATACTCGTAGATGTCCGGCTGGCGCATGATCAGTTCCAGCGTCTTCCGGCGGAGCCGCTGCGCCAGTTCATGCTGGCCGATCCCTTCCAGCGCCTCGACGAAAAGATAGTTGATGTTGACCCACGTTGGCCCGCGCCACATCTGTTCCGGGTCGAATTTCGGATCGGAGAGGGCTACGGTTGGAATCGGCCACTCCGGCCAGAAGGTCGCCGGGTCAACCAGGTGGCGCAGCAGCCGCTCGGTCATGGCCGCAGGCAGCCGCCCCGTCCACAGGGGCAGCAGGCTGAACGGCGTCAGCACATCGATACGCTTGCCTTCCCGAAGGGCGTTGAACAGGCCGTGTTCTTCGTCCCAGAGCACCTTGATCATGCGGCCAATCCAGGCTTCGGCTTCCTGGCGGTACTTGCGGGCGTCCTCCGTTGCGCCAATCAAGTCGGCGATGGAGGCCAGATTTTGCTGCTGAATATACAGATACGTATTTAGGTCAGGTGAGACGACGGGCATCCCACCATCCCAGAGCGGGCTGTCGTCCAGGCCGGATGAGAACGGGTGTCGATATTCGCACAACCCGCTCGGATTGAGGTTGCTGATCATCCACCAGTTGTGCCAGTGGGTGAGCGGCTCGTAGATTTCCTTGAGAAAATCAAGATGCTGCGAAGTTTGATAGAGTTTGAGGGCCGTCCAGGCGATCAGCGGTGGCTTGGTGACATCGGCGTCCACCGGGTTGCTGAGATGGGTGACAAGGCCCTCATCGTGAACCGCATCCGGCAGCATCCCGTCTTCCCGCTGGTGATCGAGCACGATCCGAAGCTGATCCTCGGCAAGCTGGGTGTCCACGTGTCTGTAGGCCAGGGCGTGGAAGTACTGATCCCACTGCCAGACGCCGACGTAATGCACTTTGGAAGGCACCAGCGCCTCGCGCGTAAAGTAGTATCGGGTGTTGAGCAGGCCCGCCCGCATGATCCACCAGGCATAATCGTACTGGTTGCGGTATTCGTCCAAGACGGGCGGCGTCGCCTCAAACCAGGCCAGCCAGCGCGCTTTTGAAGCGTCAATGGCTGCCTCGGGCGAAGGGATCGAGCGGTTGTAGCCCAGGCGGGGCGTGACGTTCAGCAGCAGCACGTCGCCGCTTTCAGCCGCCAGGGTCACCCGAACCCGAAAGCGGCCATTCGCCAGCGCATCGATCTCATTCTGTTCAAGGTGTGCATTGGTCGTATAGGCAATGTTGCGTTTGCCATGCAGTGTGCCGCCGCGTCGATCCGGCAGGCCACGCTGTGCCAGTGCCTCGAACTCAAAACCGTGGTGGCCCGGCGGCAGCCGGATCAGCAGCGTCTCGGCATCGACAAATGTCCAATCGAAATCACCGACAGCAGTGGAAATGCGCACGACGTGGGGATACGTCTCGCTGTGCATCGAGAGTGTTGCACCCTCCACATCGCTGAACTTGAAGGTTCCGATGATGGGCGGGCGCTGGCGATAGTGCCCCACCTCATATTCCCACTTCGCCCAGCGTTCGGCCAGCCGGATGAACAGCGTGTCGCCCTGGCGGAACAGCAGGAGGCGCGATCCCCGGTCAGTGTAGGGGATGTTGACCAGATCGATTCGATTGCGCAGGTTGTCGATTGCCGTCATAGTTCGATCCCGGTGTGGTAGTCAGGCGTTTAAGTGCCGGCGTTCCCGGTAGGCCGGGATGGTCAGCATGGGGGGGCGCTCCACGTCGCCGATCTCCACGATGTCCAGCGCGAACCGTTCCGGGCCGTGCTCCACGATTTTCATGCTGCGGTTCGCCTTGTCCAGCAGGTACAGGCCGTAACGCTTTTCGAGGCGGCCAATGAACACCTGGTGAATAGCAAACGACATTTTGCTCAGGTTAACGAGTGGTTGGTTGTGGTGAATGCGTTCTTCCAGATCAGTCTGGGCAATACCTTCCAGCCCGTACCGCTCGTGCAGATCGATGAGCAGGCCGGTTTCCACACCGTAGCCGCTGAAGAACGGCACGGATTCCAGGGCCGCCCGTCGGCCCGCGTATTCACCCGAGAGCGGTTGGATGATACCCGATAATTCTGGATAGAACAGGTTGAGCAGCGGGCGGGCCACCAGTTCCGTGACCCGTCCACCGCCGTAGGCTTGCAACTGATCGCCCACCTTGATGGGGCGCTGGTAAAAGCCTTTGACATACTGAACGTTGGGCCGTTTCAGCAGGGGGCCGAGCAGCCCATAAATGAAACGCGGGTGGATGTTGGTGATGTCGGTGTCGATCCAGGCGATAATGTCGCCTTTGAGCACGTGCAGGCTCTTCCAGAGCGCCTCTCCCTTGCCCCGGTAGGAGCCAACTTCCGGCAGAATCTCCGGGTGTCTGTAGACCGGGATGCCGCACGACTGTGCGATCTCCACCGTGCGATCTGTCGAGTCGCTGTCGATCAGGACGATTTCATCGACCAGCGGCAGTTCGTCCATCAACGAACGTTTCAAGGTGGTGATGACCAGTTCGACGGTTTCTTCTTCATTCAGGGCAGGCAGACCAATGCTGATGGTTACGCCCTGTTTCTCCTTGAGCGAGAGCAGCGCTTGAAGGTCTGCAAACTCGTGGCTGTGGAAAGTGTTTTCCGCAAACCAGCGATCCACCTGAGTGGAGAGACTTTCCTCGGAACGGCGCAGCCGGTGTGGCACGTGAAACTCGACCTGTTCCGGGCGGCGAGCACGCACCAGCACCACCGGGACGTTCGTTGCCTGGTAGAGGGTGCGGAGCACGGGACTGGAAGCGCTGGCACTGCCCTGCGGCTGGTGAAAGGTTGCGCCCAGGACAATGGCCTTGTACCCCGCCGCTTCGCGCAGGATGCCTTCGGCAAACCCACTGACCGAAGTCACTATGCGTGTGATGCGCGGATCGGCCTGCATCAACCAGTTCAAGCCGGGCGCAGTGCGTGGATTATCGGCAGCATGGAACAGGGTGATGGTGGAGGCTGGCGCCAGCGCCTCCGACATGCGCAAACCAAGCGACAGATTCGGGCCGCCACGCAAGCAGAGCAGCACCGGCCCGCTGTCCTGCCAGGCTGTGCCGCCGACCAGCGCCACGTCACATGGTGCATAGCGCAAGATGTCGTCGGTGCTGAGACCGCCGGTGAGCGCTACCGGCCCGGCCCACTGCACCAGCAACAAATCCGCCGCAGAGTCCTGCATTTCGTCCAGAATGCGGGCCAGCGGGCGATAATCGACACGCACCTCGGCATTCTCCGGCACAATCGCCAGATCGCGGGCCGCACGCTCGAACGCATCCCGCCACTGACGGGCCTGCGTCGCCCCTTCACTGAGCGATTTGTCCTCCGGGATGACTACCATGCCGCGCAGCACGATCTCCCCAGGCGGGATGCACAGCCTGTGCGCCAGACTGAGCCACGCCTCGAGGCCGGTCTCGTTTTCGACGGCCAGGACGATTCGGTACGGTTGAGTGGTGTCTTGAATATCGGGTAAGGACTGGTTCAATTTCCCTCCAACAGTGGCAGCAGGCGCAGACGAATCAGGGCTTCCCACCGGTATTGCTGCCGGACGCGGACTCGCAGTCGATAGGTCGAACTGACATCGAGGACGCTCAGAATGAGGGCGGCGATGTCGGCTGGATCGCCGTCGACAGGATCGAAGTAATACGCATCGTCTCGCCCGGTGGCGTATAGTGCCGGGATGTCTGCGCAGAATGCCGGGAGCGATGCGATACCAGCTTCAAGCACAGGGATGCCAAACCCTTCCTGAGTGCTCGGAAACAGGAGCGCGTCCGAGATCTGGTACAGGTTGGCCGTCGTATCGTCGTCGGGGATCAGTGGTTCGCCGGAAATGCCGCAAGTATACAAAAAGTGAGCGGCGTCTTCCAGGCCCAGGTCGCGGCGCAGCGCCAGCAGTTCCCCCAGGTAGCCGGGATTGGCGGGGTTATGGGGGCCGGGTGGCCCGGTCACGATCAGGCGGAAGTCACGCCGGGATTGGCGCCGCACCTCAGCCAGAATGCGCAGCGCCAGCGCGATATTCTTGCGGCGAGTCAGGCGGGCCGGCAGCAGCAGCAGCCCATCGGCATCCAGCAGTCGCAAGCGCTTCGCCAGGTCTTCAGTGGTCGGAGTCCAGTGGAAGAACCGCGCTGGATCGATGCCGGGGACAACCACCGCCGTCGATGACGCCGGTATGCCAAGCAAAGCGGCGAGTTCAGCTTGCCGCGTGTCGGACACAGTGACATAGCGCACGCCGGGCCAGGGCTGTCGCAGCAGATTCCAGGGGTGGCCGTCGTGCAGTTCAGCGCGATACTGTGCGTTTGTCCAGGCCAGATCGTGACACCATGCTATAAGGCGAAATTGCCGCTCCTGGGCAAGCGACGCCAGGGCCGTGGTCAGCGCCAGATTCTTGTGAAGCGTCGGCACGTTATGGGCAATGCACACTGAGCAATCGGCCAGCGCGGATCGGAGCGCCTCGGTGATTTGCCTGACCAGCGATTCGAAAGCGGCGGTGACATTGCCAGCGTCCAGTTCCGCTTTCATGCGCAACACTGCCGGGTCGGTGGAGCCAAACAGGCGGTCAACCCGGCTTTCGACCCGCTCATCAAATGGGCTTCCGCTGCCGCTGATGACCCGCACCGGGTAGCCGAGATCGGCCAACCCGCGCGCGTGGTACGCAATCGTGGATTCGACGCCGCCCACCGTTGGCGGGCCAGCGTAGTGCAGGATCGCAATTCTGTTCATCTGTCGCTCGATTCATAAGATTCGGCGTAGGAGACCCCGCGTTAAAACGCGGGGAGGAATACGCCTTTCCTCCTTTCCTGAGATATAATCTACCGCGATGGACGAGACACAGGGGGTTTGAAGCCGCCCCTGCACGGTTAGTCCATCCCCAGGCTTCTGGAACTTTTCCAACGGAAGATAGAAGGTTGTAGGCAAAAGGTGGTGCTTGTCGAGCACAGCTGTCCTGTCCTACGTAAAATCTTCAAGGTCGATAGACTTCGCGCCAGCAGACTATCGCTGGTGGGGTGCAGTCAATCACCCATACGCCTCGGATGCACAGACCATCGTGCAGCGCCAGGGGCAAGCTCCCCAGCTTTAGCGGGGAGTAGTTGACCGTTCCTGGAAACCGTTGCCGCCCAACCCGATCTTACCGCACACACGGGTGCATCACGAGCGCACTCGCCAGGTTTCATTCAAGACTGATGTTGAGTCTGCGTCGGAATGCTGTTCAATTGGCAAGGCGCTGGCGCAACTCGTTCGACTGTGCGACACTTGCCACATCCCCCTGGGGCCTCGTTGGCCGTGTGTTCGCCAGCGTGCCCACACGGGAATCATTTCTCTTCACTTTACAGTCGCATCTCCGTACACATCACCGCCGATTGCGAACCGTCTACTGAGGCCACCGGGAGGAAAGCCCGCATGACCGACGTGTTCATTTCTTACTCCCGCCGCGACAAAGTCTTTGTCAGCCGCCTGTTCGACGCGCTCAACCCCCAGACGCGCGACATCTGGGTGGACTGGAAAGGTATCCCCTATTCAGCCGAGTGGTGGAAGGAGATTTGCGCGGGCATTGAAGCCGCCGACAATGTCATCTTCGTGATCAGCCCCGAATCGCTCGGCTCCAGGATATGCAACGACGAGCTTGCCTACGCCATCAAGCACAACAAGCGCATTATTCCCGTCGTCCGCCGCGAGATCGACGAGCAGCAGATAGCAGGTGTCTGGTTCCACCAGGAGTGGGAATTCCGGGCGCGGCAGAATTGGGATGCGCTCAAGAAGATCAACTGGCTTTACTTCCGGCGCAAGGACGAATGTGAATGCCGGTTCGACGACGGCGAGGTCGTTGACCCGGCCTGCGACAGCCCGGAATGCGATCACGACAACTTTTCGGAAGCCTATCAAGCGCTGGTCGAGACCGTCCAGACGGATGATGAGCACGTGCGGCGGCATACCCGCCTGCTGGTGCGGGCGCGTGAATGGGAAAGCAACGCCCACAACCCCAGTTTTCTGCTGCGCGGCGACGATCTGGCGGCAGCGCAGGCGTGGCTGCGAGATTGCATGAATCAGCAGCCACAGCCAACAGCCTTGCAGTCGGAATACATCGAAGCGTCGGCGAAGGCGGAGGCCGAGCAGCGCGCACACGAGGAAGCGACCCTGCGCCGGGTGCGGGCCTTCCGCCGGGCCGCCCTGATCCTGGCTGTTGTCGGGGTCGTCGCGGTGATTGCTACAGGCGTCGCCTCGATCCAGGCTTTCAACGCGGGCAACCAGATCGCTACCGCAACGATTGCCCAGGGCATAGCGCTCTTTGAGCAGCAGACCGCAACGGTGGCGATGGGCCAGAGCCTGATCGGTCAGCAAACTGCCGTAAGTAACGCTCAGATAGCGCAAACGCAGGTTGAGATCGCCGGGCAAACGCTGACGCCCATACCCGCCACGCTGACGCCCGTGCCTGTGACACTCACGGCAATTGCCCAGAGAGTCGAGGCCGGAGAGCGACAGGTCGAGTCGCTGCGACTGGCAGCGGAAGCGCAGAGCATTATGCTGGCAGAAGACGGGAACCCGGAACTCGCCGCGCTGCTCGGAATCCGTGCCTTGAAAAGCGCTTACTCTCCCCAAGCCGACGCCGTGCTGGTACAGGCCACTGACCGGCTGTTCACACGTCAGCTCTTCGGCGGGCAAGCAGCCCCGATGACCAGTGTAGCCTTCTCCCATGATGGCAAACAGATCGTCACGGGTGACAAGGGCGGCTCCATCGTCGTCTGGGATACGAGCACACGCGAACAGATTCTCAAGATCGGCGGCCACTTTGCGCGCATCTCCGCAGCCGTATTTTCGCCCGATGGGGCCTACATTCTATCGAGCAGCGATGATAGTACGCTGCGCCTGTGGGACGCCCGGACAGGCACGGAGATTCGTCGCTTTACAGGCTACAAGGGAAAGGTCTACAACGCCGCTTTTTCGCCCGACGGCAAGTACGTGCTGGCCGGAGGCGAGGACTTCAAGGCGAGGCTGTGGGAGACAGAAACGGCGAACGTCGTTCAGGAATTCAGCGGGCACACTGACCTGATCCAGAGCGTGGCCTTCTCCCCCGACGGCAAGCAGGTGCTCACCTGCGGAAACGACGATACCGCGCGGCTGTGGGACGTGTCCACAGGCCAGGAGATTCGATCCTTTACCGGCCAGCGCTTCACCGTCATCAGCGTGGCCTTCTCGCCCGATGGCAAAAGGATTCTCACGGGCGCCGGCGACATGAGCACGCAACTTCTGGACGCCGCCACCGGCCAGGTCTTGCGCAGGTTCGAGGCGAATACGGGCAGTGTCTCGGCAGTCGCCTTTTCGCCCGATGGCAAGACGATCCTGGTCGGCAGCGAAGACTGGACGGTACAGTTGTGGGACGTGGCATCCGGGGATCGTTTGCACGTTTTCACCGAACATTACGGCAAGGTGACCGCTGCCACCTTTTCGCCCGATGGCAGCATGGTACTCGCCAGCGGCGACGACGGTACTGCGCGGCTGTGGGACGTCACGGGCCGGAATGCGCGTGTCCTGGCCGGGCCAAAGATTCCAGTGATGAATGTCCAGCTTTCGCCGGACGGAAAAACCGCCCTTTCCGGATATTACGATGGTTCTGTGCGGTTGTGGGACACAGCAAGCGGCCAGGTCGTGCGCACGTTTGTGGGTCACACCGAAACGGTTCGCAGCGTGGCCTTCGCGCCCGATGGCAAAACGATCCTGACCAGCGGCGACGACGGCACTGTGCGGCTATGGGACAGGGCGACGGGACAGGAATTGCGGAAATTTGCCAGCGAATACGGCATCCGCAGCGCGGCCTTTTCGCCGGACGGCAAAACGATCCTGGCGGGTAGTGGCGACACAACTGTGCATTTGTGGGACGCGGCAACCGGACAGGAACTACGCACTTTTGAAGGACACGGCTGGGTGGTCAACGGTGTCGCCTTTGCCCCGGATGGCAAGCGGATCGTGACCAGCAGCGACGGCGCGACGGTAGGACTGTGGGACGTGGACAGCGGGCGGCTGCTTCGCATGATCCGGCTGCCCGACACGCCGGATTGTGTGGCCGTTGCCCCGGATAGCAAGACTATCGCTGCGGGCAGCATGGATGGATTGGCGCGCCTCTGGGACGCCGATACGGGCCGCGAAATACTGACCCTGCGCGGTCACACGGGAACAGTTGACAGCGTTGCGTTTTCCCCCGACGGCAAGACGATCCTCACCGCCAGCTATGACAGGACGGCACGGCTCTGGGATGCCCAAACCGGTCAGACAATACGCATATTGACAGGGCATACTGATGCCATCTACAGTGCCGCCTTCGCAGGCAATGGCAAGACCATCGTGACGGGGAGTTCCGACGGAACGCTTCGCCTGTGGGACGTTGATTACCGCGATTTCGTCGCCTATGCCTGCACGCGCGTTTTCCGCGATCTGACGGAAGAGGAACGGCAGCAGTACAGCATTGCAGACAAAACGCCCACCTGCCCGCCAATTTCCCCGGCCAATTAGCTGGATGATCGGGGGGCCGTGCGGGCCAATGTTGCCAGGCGTTGCAGGAGCGGACGCAGGCTTTCCGGCGCGGCGTTCTCACTGACTTCCACCGTGTGCTGCCTGTTGCCTGCTTCGACGGTCAACCTGTATGTAAACTGGTCAGCGCCCCGCGTTGCCTTGAGCGTCGCCGGAAGGCGGAAGAAGTCAGCCGCGTCCACAAGGCGTTTCAACTCAGCCGCTTCATCGGCAGGCAGCTTATCGACATCCACAGTCGTTGCCAGGCGCAGTCCGGCAAAGCCGCCGCTGCGTTGGAATTCGATACGCATCGATTGCCCTCCACACTAAGGATTGGCCGGGCGCAAACCCAGTAGAGACCGGACGCGATTGGCTACTGTCGGCCAGCAGCCCTGGTTGGGGCTGACCTGCCCCTCGACTGTGATTCCCACCTCGGCCCAGCCCTTTCGCACGGCCTGCTGTTCCAGGCTGCCTACGCCGTACAGATCGCCTGCCGTCTGCACCGTCAGATTGGCGGCCTCCTGGAAATTGGACGTGGCACGCAACTTATCGCGCAGCGTCACATACCAGATACGGCCCGCCTTCTCCCACGCATTGCCGCCGATTTCCACCGCCGCCACGTAGAAGGCGTGATTGGGAATGCCGGAGTTGATGTGAACGCCGCCATCGTCGTCCAGGGTGTTGACGTAATCCTTCATGTGCGCGGGCTGAGGGTCTTTGCCAAGCACGGGATCATTGTAGGCCGTCCCAGGTGCTTTCATTGACCGGAGGGCCTGGCCTTTGACATTGGCCGTGAAAAGCCCCTGGCCGATCAGCCAGTCAGCATCGGCGGCGGTCTGGTTCAGGCTGCGCTGCTTGACCAGCGAGCCAAACACATCTGAGAACGACTCGTTGAGTGCTCCAGGCTGTTCGGAATAGCTCAGGTTGGCGGTGAACTGAGTGACGCCGTGCGTCAACTCGTGCCCAATCACGTCGATGGCGATGGTGAAGCGGTTGAACAGGCGCTCCGCCTCCGGCAGCGATTCGTCGCCGTCGCCATAAACCATCTGTTTGCCGTCCCAAAAGGCGTTGTCGTACTGCTTCTGGTAATGTACCGTTGAGATCAGAGGCAGCCCTCTATCGTCCAGCGAGTTGCGTCCGTACACGTCCTGGTATAGATCGTAGGTCGCCCCTGATCCGTCATAGGCTTCGTTGACTGCTATATCGGTGCTCGGCGGTTCTCCCTCACCGCGTACCCGACGGCCCGGCAGGCTCGACCCGCCATCGGCGCTGTAAATGGTGCGCTGTTTGCCGCCTTCTGGCTGCGCCGGGGCAGCGGCAGGTGCCTGCGCCATTGAACGCCGGATCACGCGAATGTCCGCCGAGATTTGCATGGTCCGCCGCGCCAGTTCCTGTTGGGTGGGCGTCCCGCGCTGTTCAATTTGACGCAGGATGTATGGGGGAAGAATGCACTGGATACCGTAACTATGAGCGCGCATCGAATTGTCCTTCAAGAGTGCCAAGCGAGAACCCAACTTTGAGAGCCGCAGCCAGAGCAGTCGGGGGTATCGTCTTTCGATGCGGAGCGGCGGCAATATCATCATTATACGACCATATCGCCACCTGGGCGGTTGCCTCTGTGGAATTGTTAAGAAATGGTCATGCCTGCTTCAAGGCCAACTTCTGGACGACGATGACCTGACGAAATTGGTCAGATCGCAAGTGCCCACATATGATATACTAGAAAAACACCGGCCTCACAATGTATCCAGGAGTTCAGAACTAACTGTAATGTAAACTGTGTACGTTTCGAGAGGACGAGGAAGGTCAGCGTGAAGGCCCGACTGATTGTTATAGCCCTTGGCGGGCTGTTCCTTCTTTTTGCGATAGTCCCCCTCGCCATGCAGTCCTCTGCGCAGGCATCCACACTCGGCGTCCAACCTGACCCGCTGGATACCGGCGTGCAGGAAACCCCCTCTTGCCAGGCGATCCTGACCCGTGCCATGGATACACTGAAGAACGTGTGCAGCGATCTGGGACGCAATAAAGCGTGCTATGGTCACGATACAGTCAAGGCCGAACTCCGCAGTGACAATGTTCGGTTCGACAGCCTGGGCGACATTGTGCCTATCCAGATGGTGAAGAAGATCACAACCTCAGCGCTCGACCTGCAACGCGGGACCTGGGGCTTATCGCTGCTCAAACTGCAAGCCAATCTGCCAGACACCCTTCCCGGCCAGAATGTGACATTCCTGATCTACGGCGATATATCCATCCAGAATCTGTCGGGGAATATGCAGTCGTTTTACTTCACGTCCGGGCTGGGCGACCTGAAGTGCAACGAAACGCCCAACAGCGGGATACTGATCAAGTCTCCGAACCACACACAGGTAACTTTTACGGCCAACGGCGTCCAGATAACGATGGCCTCGACGGTGCTTTTGCGCGCAGAGAAGGGCCGCGCGATGGACGTGCAGCTGATCGAGGGTCATGCCAACGTGCGAACGAAGTCCGGGGCGACCACGCTCGTATCCGGCCAGCACGTCTCGGTTTCGCTGGGCGGGAGCAACGGATTGGAACCACAGGGCAAGCCCTCCGCGCCCAAATCTGCGCCGTCCAACCCGGCGCTGGCCCCGGTGGTTCGTTCGGCGGAGAACATTTCGCAGGGGAGTTCTTCATCGGGCTTGCCGACTGCTACCTCTGGACTGCCGGCCACTCAGAACGCCGCACCTGCTATAGCAACGGTTGCTCCAACCAGCGCTAACCTACCGATCCCGGAGACGCCGACGTTAACCGTCGCGCCTGTGGAAGCGACAGCAACACAAGCGCCCATCGCTGCGCCCACCAACACGACAGTGCCACAAGCGCCTTCGGAAGTGCCGCCCACGCTCGTGCCAATGGCCGTTACCGACGTGCCCCCGGCAACCGATGTGCCGCCCACTGCTGACCAGAACCCTGCACCGACTGCCCAGTCCGCGCCAACGAGCGCGCCGCCTGCCACCGATCAGGGAGTGCAGCCACTGCCGACGCCAGCTTCATGACCTGTGATTGGGCGGTCTATCGTTCGGGGAATTGATCTCTTCGAGGATGCGGGCTGTGAGCCTGTGCGCGGCCTGTTCGACGGTGGCGGATAGACCGAGGCCAGACCCAAAATCCTGGCCCTCCACGCCGTAGACGACCAGGCGGGGCGGCAAATGATTGAGAACGCGCGCCACTTCGATGGCCTCAGCAACGCTGAACGCATGAGTTGAATACGAGAAGAACTGTGCAGGAATCTCCTGCTCGTGGGCACTGAAGCGGTGAATCGTGCCGGGCGCAGCGCCCGACGATACCGCGTCGATCAGGTATACGGTCTCGTCGCTCTGCCACGCCTCCATCAGCGCCGCGCCCTCACCGCTCTGTTCGATCACGGTAACGTCCGGGCATTCCTGGGCAATGCGGCGGGCAACAACCAGCCCCACGCCGTCGTCCCGCCGGAATTCGTTGCCAACGCCGATGACGAGCAACTGACCTCACCCCCAGCCCCCTCTCCCACTGGAGAGGGGGTCTCTGCTATCAGGCTACGTTCGTTCGATGTTCAGTTTGAGGAAGTGGGTGGCGCACGAGATGCACGGGTCGTAGTTGCGGATGGCCTGTTCTAGCTGCCACGTCAACTTCTCTTCGTCGAGATCAAGGTACTGCTGAACGTAGTGCCGCAGATCGCGCTCGATGGTCTTCTGATTCTGCGAGGTGGGCGGCACGATCTTGGCATCCTGGATTAACCCATCCGCATTCAGGCGGTAGCGATGATACAGGATGCCGCGCGGCGCTTCGGTGCAGCCGTAGCCTGTGCCCGCTTTGGGCTGGACTGCGACGGCGGGCTGATCGGGCATCTCGTACTCGTGGATGATGCGCAGCGCTTCGTCCACCGCGTACAGGGTTTCGATGCTGCGCACGATGATGCTCTGGAACGGGTTACGGCACGGCGCTTTCAGGCCCACACTGCGCGCCGCTTCCTGGGCGATGGGCGACAGCTTAGTGTAGTTCAGGTTGAAGCGCGCCAGCGGCCCAACGAAGTAGGCGCCGCGCTTCTTCAAGACCGAATGCAGCGCATTGGAATGTTCGACATGTTCCTCGACGAAGTTTTCCTCGTAGTCCGCGACGGCGATGTTCAGCCCTTTGTTGGAAACGAGCCGTCCTTCGTTGAACGGATATTCGCTGGGATGGCGCAGCGCCACGAACTCGTAATCCTGCTCGAAGTCCGGCATGGGGAGACTCGCGGCGAAACGCACCATTTCCAGGGCGATGTCCCGCGCGCGTTCCAGTTTTTCGGCCAGCGGGGCCAGTTCATGTTTGGTCGGCACGCGGTAAAAGCCGCCAACCCGCACGTTGACGGGATGGATTTCTCTGCCGCCGATCAGGTTCACGATGTCGTTCCCGGTTTTCTTCAGCGTCAGCCCATTCCGCACCAGGTCGGGGTAGTCCTTCGCCATCTGGATAGCGTCCTGGTAGCCCAGAAAGTCCGGCGCGTGCAGCATATAGACGTGCAACACGTGGCTCTCGATCCATTCACCGCAGTAGATCAGCCGGCGCAGCGCCCGCAGTTGGCCCTCCACGCGCACGCCCAGCGCATCTTCCATCGCGTGCACGCTGCTCATCTGGTAGGCAATCGGGCAGATACCGCAGATGCGGGCGGTGAGGTCCGGCGCCTCGCTGAACATCCGGCCCCGCAAGAACGCCTCAAAGAAGCGCGGCGGCTCGAAGATTTTCAACTTCACGTCCTGCACTTTGCTGCCCTTGAGCTTGACATACAGCCCACCCTCGCCCTCGACCCGTGCCAGGTAATCGACCTTGAGTGTGCGCAGTTTGGAATCGGCTTTACTGTTTCTGGTAGCGCTGTTCGGTTTCAGCTTTGGATCAGCCTTCATGGGCCTCACTCTCCTTTCGGAATGCCTCGCTGTAAGCGTTGAAGCCCCGGAAGGCTCGCATGATGTCTTGCTCCCCGACGCCAAGTTGCGACCACGCCGCACTGAGGGATGCGGTGTTGGGCGTTTCTTTGGGACCGAAGCAGCCGTAGCAGCCACGATGATAGGCCGGGCAGAGCGCGCCGCAGCCGGCGTGCGTCACGGGGCCAAGACAGGGCGTTCCGTTCGCCACCATGACGCAGGGCGTCCCGCGTCGCTTGCACTCAGTGCATACACTGTGCGGGGGCGTATTCGGTTTGCGCCCATTCAGGTATGCGCTGAGAACCTCGACAAGCTGGTACTTATTGACCGGGCAGCCGCGCAGCTCGAAATCCACGAAGACGTGGTCGGCAATGGGCGTCGATTTGTTCAGCGTTTCGATGTAACGCGGTGTGGCGTACACAATCGAAACGAATTCTTTGACGTTCTTGAAGTTGCGGAGGGCCTGAATGCCTCCGGAGGTGGCGCACGCGCCAATCGTCACCAGAAACTTCGTGGCACGCCGTACCTGGTGTATTCGTTCGGCGTCATGGGCTGTGGTGATGGAGCCTTCAACCAGCGATATATCATATGGCCCTTTGACCACCGCCCGCGTCGCTTCCGGGAAGTACGCGATCTCGACAGCGTCCGCAACTGCCAGGAGTTCGTCCTCGCAGTCGAGCAGGCTGAGTTGGCAGCCGTCGCACGAGGAGAACTTCCAGACTGCTATCTTGGGTTTACGTTTTTGTGTCATCTCAGATTTCCCATTTTGCCAGCAAGTCGCGGATGTGCGTGTACGGGAACACAGGGCCATCCTTGCAGACGAACACCGGCCCGAACTGGCAGTGCCCGCACAGGCCGATGGCACATTTCATGTTACGTTCCATGGACAGGATGATGCTGTCGGGCTTCACGCCGCGCTTTTCGAGGGCCAGAGCCGTAAAGCGCATCATCGTTTCCGGGCCACAGACCAGCGCCACCGTATTGAGCGGGTCAAATGGCGCCTTGGGGATAAGCTGCGTCACAAAGCCCACACTGCCCCGCCATGACCCGGTGGCGCGATCCACAGTGACGTACACTTCAAGGTCGAAATGTGCCCGCCACTGTTCCAGGTCACGCCGGAACAGGATGTCGGATGGGGTGCGCGCGCCATAGAGCAAAACGACCCTGCCGAACTTCTCGCGGTGCGCCAGAATCTGGTACATGGCTGACCGCAGCGGCGCGAGACCGATGCCCCCGGCCACGATCACCACGTCGCTGCCCGCAACTTCCATGACCGGCCAGTGTGTGCCGTAGGGGCCGCGCACGCCCAAAACATCGTGAATTTTGAGTTCGCGCATGGCCTTTGTGACCGTGCCGACGGCGCGCGTTGTATGCACCAGGCAGTTGCGCTTGTCGGGGTCGCCGCTGATCGAAATGGGAACCTCGCCGACGCCGTACACGTACAGCATATTGAACTGCCCTGCTGCAAAGGGTGGGATGCCAGAGCCGTTGACCGGGGTCAGCTCCAGCGTGAAAGTATCCGGGGTTTCCCGGCGCATTTTCTGAACCCGGTAAGGCTGCGGAAGCATAGGGTTGGGAAGATTTGCCGCCATAACACCACCTTCAGGTACGCACGTTGTACACGTCCAGGAGTTGAAGCCGCGTCGCTTGCAGGCGCTGCTCCACTACGTTTGCAAAACGCTTGAGAAACTCGTATCCCAGATCGTGGTCTTCTTCGCACTTGGTACGCAGGCATTTGCCGTCGAGCGCGATAGCCCGTGTCAGTTCCACCGCATAAGCGTTAAAATGCCAGCGATAGGGTGGAAACAGCCACGACCAACCCAGCACATCCCCTTCCTCGATGGTTTGAATCGTGATCGGTTTGTGGCCGGGAGCCAGCGTTTCCAGCGCAACTTTGCCATGCCGGATGATGTAAAACTCGTTAGCCTCCTCGCCTTCATGGAAAATGTATTGGCCGGTGTCGAAGCGCACGTTGGAGGCGCAGCCTGTGATCAACTGGATATAGCGTGAGTCCAGGCCCTGGAAAAAGGGGTGCTCTGCCAGCAGGGGTTCAAGGGTATGCATGTTCGTTCTCTCTTTTTCTACTTCTCGATTACGAGTTTGTGGGTCGGGCTGGTCGTTGTGCTGCTCTCGCGGATGGCCCGCGCTTCCTCGGTAATGTCGATGCCAACCGGGCACCAGGTGATGCACCGCCCACAGCCGACACAGCCGAAGCTGCCGAACTGGTCAACCCACGTCGCCAGTTTATGAGTCATCCACTGGCGATAGCGCGCTTTGGCCGATGAGCGAACGCTGCCACCGGCAATGTACGAAAAATCGAGGGTAAAGCACGAATCCCACTTGCGGACGCGCTCGGCGTGCTCGCCTGTCAGGTCGGTCACGTCCTCCACTGTCATGCAGAAGCAGGTGGGGCAGACCATCGTGCAGTTGGCGCACGTCAGGCAGCGCGAGGCCACTTCTTCCCAGCGTGGGTGTTCGGTATTCTGGTACAGCAAGTCCTTCAAATCAGTGGTATCCAGGGTGCGCCCCATGTGCTGCGCCGTCTCCGCGACGATACGCTCGACGGCCTCTTTGTCGGCTTCGGTAGCCTCCCGGTGCTGAACGTCTTCCATGACTTTCAAGCCGAGGGCCGTCCCGACCTCGACCACCAGGAGATGAGTTTCCGCATCCAGAATCTCCGTTAAGGCCAGGTCGTATGCACCGGAGACTCTTGGCCCTGTGTTCATCGACGCGCAGAAGCACGTTCCCCCGGCCTGCGCGCAGTTGACGGCCACAATGAACAGGTTGTCCCGCCGCTGCTTGTAATTCGGGTCGGCGTAGGCTCCTTCCAGCAGCACTCTGTCCTGGATGGCGATGGCGTTCAATTCGCAGGCCCGCACCCCCAGGAAGGCCAGTTTGGGCATCTTCTGCTGATCGGGCACGATCTTGAAGCCATTGCCATTACGCACTGCCTGCCAGAGGCGCAGGACGGGGGGATACAGCAGCTTCTTCCACGAGTGTGGGCCAACCGTGTACCCAAACAGTGCCCGATCCCCTCGCTGCTGTAGGCGGTATGTGCCTTTCTCCTGTTCGTCGGTGTAGCCGATGGGCAGGTCGGCCACGCTTGTCACCTCGTCATAGACAATGGCGTTGTCGCGGACGGTGGGGCCGATGACCTGGTAGGCACGCGCGCGTAAAGCGTCGATCAACTGCTGAAAGTGATCGGCCTCGACAACAAACACAGCTTTGGGCCTGGTGGCGGCTCGTGACGTTTTGTGCTTGCGGTGATTGTTTTCTGGCACGCTCTATCCTCCTGACGCCTGAACAGGCGGAGTTGACACTGTTTCTAGTGGCAAGCGTAAACGATCAACGGCTCAACGACAGTGGATGACCGTCAGCAGTTATTGAGAAAAATGTCACAAATTCTGGTGAGAAGAAGTGGGCGCAGCGATCAAACCTTTAGCCGGTAAAGCATCTCGCCTGCTTTTGGAACAACCAGAATGCCCTCATGCTCGCGGTGCTCCCATTCTGCAATGTTGATCTGGCAGGGGTCGAGATAGCCCAGGTTGTGCGCCGCGCACCGCTCCGGAGAAATGCCTGTTGCCAGCGTCACCCGAATGCGTGGCCGTTCGCCGTTGATCGGATCGTATTGCCCGATCCCGCGCAGGTGCGTGCTATGCGCCAGCACGCCGCCAGGATAGTGCTTGAAGCGTTCCCACTGCTTCACAAAGTAGTCGCGGGTGTGGTAGCCGATTGCGGCCAACAGTTTGCCGTGCGTGTAACTGAACTCGGTGATGTGTGGCGCGTAAATGACGACTTCGCCGCCGTCAGCAATGACCGGTTCCAGTTTGTACATGCCTTTGGCAGCAGTCCAGATGTCGTCATACATGGCCGGCATGATCGACAGCACGCGCTGGAACGGCTGATCGACATAGGTGATGTGAACCTTTGCGGACAGTGAGGCGGCCTCGGCCCAGGCCGCTTCGGGCGTCCCGGCATACAGTCCTGCCAATTCCGTCTTGCCCGGCGCGACCACCATCGCCAGGCACAGCTTTGGCGCGGCGATCAGGCCGGCAGCCCGGTCTATCAGGGCGCGCACCGGGGTGATGCCCGGCCTGCCGATGATCTGGTAGCTGGTGATGAGTGCACCCAGCCAGTGCGACAGGTCGATCAGTTCTGGCCCGCTGACGCCGGGAAAGAAGTATTTGTTGCCGCCGGAAAAACCGACCACCTCGTGCGGGAAGACTGGCCCGCAGATGATGATCTGGTCGTACTGCGTGACGAGACGATTGATACGCACCGGAACAGGCTGGCAGAGCATCCCGCCGCTGATTGCTTCCACCTCTGCGGCGCTGATCGTGCCAAGCGTGACGAAAGTCTCCGGCTTATGCCACTCATGGTTATAGACGTGGACACCGGCCAGAGTCGTTGTCCACTCTTCTGGCTGCACCCCAAGCCGCTTGCCGATCTGTTCCTGGCTCATGGGCTGGTGCGTGCCGAGTGCAATCAGAAAATCGAGCGCGGCAACGTGACCCAAGAGTGTGTTACAAAGCAGTCGGAACATGCGCGGGAGCGGAGCGGTGCGTGTCCCATCGGGGATGATGACCAGCACACGCTTTCCGGCCAGATCGCTTAACGCCAGCGCGGACCGCACGAGGCTGCTGATCTCTTCATCCGTCAGTGTTCGATCCGTGAAGCCTAGCCCGACCATAGTTCACCCCGCCCCATTAGGCTGACCGGTCTCTGTTTTATCGCCTTTGCCGACGATTCACAAAAGGATGGCGACACGAAGGAAGCCAATATGATCATTGGCAATTGGCTCGGCTGTTGCCCGTTGCAGTGGTGCTGTGCAATCTGCCCGACAGCAACGCCTTCTTTTTCGTATATATTGCCGGGAGCCAGTCTGCCCAAGCAAGATGCACGACGGTTTTGTCCATCTCGGGGCATCGGTGACACGCTTTTGTCTAAAATGCCCAAAATCTTTATGAAATTTTTATTGCATTATCCACGTGGAACCATGTCCGCCTATCCTCTATCATGGCAATTACTCACCGCTGTGTGAAATTGCATAGGTTTCGGGAGGGGGTTCATGGCCGAACAGACCAGCACCGGGATGAAGCGGACACTTGGCCTGACAGGTGTCACCGTCAATGCAATGGCGCTGATTGCGCCGGGCGCATTCTTGTGGATCACGTACCAGTTGCAGGCGGCCAACGTGGACGCAGCCGGGAACAGCACTGCCCCGGATATGTGGACTGGCATCGTCGCGGCGCTGATCGTGGCCTTTCTGACCGCGTTTGCCTTTTCCGAGCTGGCTCGCCGCTACCCGGATGCCGGCACAGGCAGCGCGTACTACTTTGCCGAGAAAGCCTTTCTTGACCGGGAAGAACCCCACCACCGCCGTTGGGCGCGTCTTGCCAAGTTCATGACGGGCTGGGCAGCGCACCTGTTTTACTGGGTCTATCCGGGCGTCATGGTGGCCTTTATGGCAACGCTCATCGTCTACATCGTGCAGCAGCTTGCACCCGGCAGCGGGATCGCCAATCTGGTATCGACGATCCCTGTTCAGATCGGGATCGCCTGTATCTTCTCGGCGCTTGTCGGATTCATCGCCGTGCGCGGCATCACCGGCTCGACCAACGCGGCCATCGCCATCAATATCATTCAGCTTACGGCACTGGTCGTGTTCAGTATCCTGGCGATCATTTTTCGCAGCAGCAACCCGCTGAACGTTGCGCCCGACGGCTGGTATCATCCGACGGCCACGTCGATCATTACGCCGCACAACCTCTCCGGGCTGCTCTTCCAATCGACTATCGCCATCCTGATCCTGGTCGGGTTCGAGTCCTCGACGGCACTTGGCGCGGAAGCGATCAACCCCAAGCGTGACATCCCACGCGGTGTGATCCTGTCACTGGTCATTCAAGGTTTGTTCGCCTACCTGATCGAGTACTTCGCCGCCAATTATGCACTCAGCAATAAGCTAGTCGGGACTGCTGCCGACGGATCGACGGTCACGGGTATTGCCGCCGCCGCCGCCTCAGGTGCGCCAATCGGCGACCTCGCCAAGCAGATTGGGGATGCACTCCTGAGTGGCAACGGCTTTGCCTTGATGATCATCCTGGCCGTCACGGTAGCGATTGCCATCCTGGGCACGACGCTGGCCGCCATGAACACCGGCGTGCGCATCAGCTTTGCGATGGCGCAGGACGCCGAAATGCCCGAAGTGATGGGGCTGCTGCACGGGAAATATGCCACCCCATACTTCGGCGTGATCGTGATGGTCATTGTCTCGGCAGTCATTGCGACGATTGGCATGGTAGGCGGTGTCGTGACCCTGACCGGAATCACGCTGGCCTCGAACCTGGGGACCTTTGTGCTGTACGCGCTGATCTGCGGCCTGACAGTTGTAGCTTTCGTAGGACGGCAAGAGTTCAACCTCTTCAAGCACGGGATCATCCCCGGCCTGGGCCTGATCGTGAACATCGTCATGGTGCTGGCGATCTTCATCATCGGTATCGCGTCGGGCGGTTCAACGGCGCAGGCCACTTACCTGGCGCTCGGCATTGCGCTGCTGTGGCTGGTCGTGAGCGTGGCGTACTTTGTCATCTCCAGCCGTCAGGCCGGTAAGCACATCGTCCCACCTGTCAGCGCCATGCAGTCCGGGACAGCAGGAGACTAAACGGGCATTTTCGCTGGCTCAGTTTCATTGTCATAGCACAGGGAGAAGGTCGTTGGCCTTCTCCCTGCATCCATTTCTCAGGAATAAACGATGTCGAGTGACCCCCTCCCTCAAATCGAAGTCTATGGCCTGAGCGACGTGGGCAGAGTCCGCGAGGACAATCAGGATGCGATTCGATGCTTCCAGCCGGATGACCCGGCCATTTCTTTTCACGGGCATACTGTGGCGCTGGCCGATGGCATGGGCGGCTACGAGCACGGCGGGCTGGCAAGCGTCACCGCCCTCGAAGTCTTTTTCGAGGCGCTGTACAGTTCTAATTCCTCCCAGCCCATGCCCAAGTTGAAACAGGCCGTTCAAAACGCCAATCTGGGCGTCTTCCAGAAGGCGCAGCGCCTGGGCGCAGTGCGGATGGGAACAACGCTTACGGCTGCCAACCTGGTCGGCGACAAATTGTTCGTGGCCCACGTGGGCGACAGCCGCCTGTATCTGGTGCGGGATGGCAAGGCCACCTGCCTGACCAACGATCATACGATGGTGGGCGAACTGGTCAGAATGCGCGTCCTCTCGCCCGATAAAGTCCGCACCCACAACCAGCGCTCGATCTTGAACAAATGCCTGGGCATCGATATGTTTGTGCAGCCAGACGTGGCGCAGTTCCCGCTGCAAGAGGGCGATGTGCTGATCCTGTGCAGTGATGGAGTGTGGGCCGTCGTACAGGATGACGAATTCGGCGACTGCGCGGTGCAGGCTTCGGATATGGAATCGTTGAGCCACAGCCTGATCGATCTGGCGATGGATCGAGACAGCGACGACAACGCCTCGGTGGTTGCTGTCCGGGTCGAACAGCTTGCCAGTGAACCGGTACTTGCTTCGGCGCGGCGCGGCTTCGGTTTGCCGGGTTTCTTGCGCAATCGGCTTTCGGGCAACGTGTGACACAGGCCGTCCCTGGCTGGACGGGTAAATAATCGCTCAAAGGCCCCAAATGGCCCTGGCTACCCCAGGCAAAACGCGGTATAATAGAACGCTCGTTCGGCATTTTGAGGGAGATCAATCCATGCCGCGTTTCGAGCTTGTGGCGGACTTCCAGCCGACGGGCGACCAGCCCCAGGCCATCGAGAAACTGGTCGAAGGAGTGCAGAAGGGTCTGCGCCACCAGACCTTGTGGGGAGCTACAGGAACTGGCAAGACGCACACCATAGCGAGGGTGGTCGAGCAGGTACAGAAGCCAACCCTGGTGATGGCCCATAACAAGACGCTGGCAGCGCAGCTTTACGCCGAGTTCAAAGAGTTTTTCCCGCGCAACGCCGTCGAGTATTTTGTCAGCTACTACGACTACTACCAGCCCGAAGCCTACGTGCCGCGCCACGACCTGTACATCGAGAAGGAATCGGACATCAACGAGGAGATTGACCGGCTGCGGCTGGCGGCCACTGCCGCGCTGTTGAGCCGTCGTGACGTGCTGATCGTGGCCTCGGTGTCGTGCATCTACGGCCTGGGCAGCCCGGTTGCCTGGAACGAAGCGCTGCTCAAGCTATCTCGCGGCCAGCAGATGCGCCGCGACCTGCTGCTGCGTCACCTGGTCGAGATTCACTATGATCGCAACGATTTCGATCTGAAGCGCGGAACGTTCCGCGTGCGCGGCGATACGCTCGAACTGGCGCCTGCTTACGGCGAAACAGCTTTCCGCATCACCATGTTCGGCGACGAGATCGAAGGACTGACCGAGTTCGACCCGCTGACCGGGGAAATCCTGAACGACTTTGACCACATTGACATCTTCCCGGCCAAGCACTTCATTGCTCAGGAAGACAAGGTCAGGCAGGCGCTCATCGATATTGAGCAGGAGCTTGAGCAGCGCTTACATGAACTCCGGGCAGCGGGCAAGCTGCTGGAAGCGCAGCGCCTTGAACAGCGCACCCGCTACGACCTGGAGATGATCCGCGAGGTGGGTTATACGTCCGGCATTGAGAACTACTCGCGCCATCTGGATCAGCGTCCGGCGGGCAGCGCGCCCTGGACGCTGCTCGACTATCTGCCGGACGATTACCTGCTCGTCATCGACGAGAGCCACATGACCGTTCCACAGATTCGCGGCATGTTCGGCGGGGATCGCTCTCGCAAGGAAGTGCTGGTCGAGTATGGCTTCCGGCTGCCGAGCGCTCTGGACAACCGCCCGCTGTCCTTCGAGGAGTTCGAGGCGCGCATGGGCCAGACCATCTATACCAGCGCCACACCCGGCCCCTACGAGGCAGCCCACACGCAGCAAGTCGTCCAGCAGGTGATCCGGCCCACTGGGATCGTTGACCCTGAGATCAGTGTGCGCCCTGTCGCCGGGCAGGTGGACGATCTGCTCAAGGAGATCACTGCGCGCGTCAAGAGCCACGAGCGGGTGCTGGTCACGACCTTGACGAAGCGGATGGCCGAAGACCTGGCCGATTATCTGACCGAGATGGGCATTCGCGTCCACTATTTGCACTCCGAGATCGACACCATCCAGCGCATCGAGATTCTGCGCGATCTGCGGCTCGGTGTGTACGATGTCGTGGTGGGCATCAACCTGCTCCGCGAAGGGCTGGACCTGCCGGAAGTGTCGCTGGTCGCCATTCTGGACGCCGACAAGGAAGGCTTCCTGCGCTCTGAGCAAGCCCTCATCCAGACCATCGGGCGCGCGGCCCGGCACATTAACGGCAAGGTGATCATGTATGCCGACAAGATGACCGACTCGATGAAACGGGCCATTGACGAGACCAACCGCCGCCGCGAAATCCAGTCGAACTACAACAAGGAACACAACATCAAACCCGCCTCAATCATCAAGCAGGTGCGCGACCTGACGGACCGGGTCAAGGCACAGGTGGCCGAGGAGAAGGCCGTCGAGCAGCCTTCGGCCATCTCGCCCGCCGACCTGTCCATTAGCGAACTGGATCGTATGGTGAAGGAACTAGAAAAGAACATGAAAGCGGCGGCCAAAGACCTGGAATTCGAGAAAGCGGCGGCCCTCCGCGACCAGATCATCGAACTGCGCCGGGTGATGGTGCTCAAGGAAGCGTCGCCGGAGGAAGCGCTCCCCGTTGGGCCGGGGCTGTTCGACGCCGACGAGGAGATGGGGTACTGATCCCCGCGCTCTGTACATCCTGATAAAACCTATCTGTTATAATGGCTCAACTAATTCAGTTGGGCCATTATCATGATCCAGAGTCTCGAAGGAGATTGTTGATGTCCGACCCCCGCCACCAGAAGCTCGCCAAAGTGCTGGTCAACTACTCGCTGCGCCTCAAACCCGGCGACAAATTCGTGATCCGCAGTTCGGTGGTGGCGGAACCTCTGATCCGCGAGGTGTATCGTGAGGCAATCAAGGCCGGCGCGCACGTGACCCTGCTGCTGTCGCTGCCGGACCTGAACGAAATCTTCTTCAAGGAAGCCAGCGACGCGCAGTTGACTCACATTTCGGACTTCCAGAAATTGCGCGTCGAAGAAGCTGATGCGGACTTATACATCTGGGCCGAGCACAATACCAAAAGCCTGAGCGGAATCGACCCAAAACGGCTGGCGATGGCCGAATCGGCTTCTGCGCCCCTGACCAGGCGTTTTCTGGAACGCTTTGCCACGCGGGAACTGCGCTGGTGCGGCACGTTGTTCCCCACTTACGCCTACGCACAGGACGCGGGCATGTCCCTCAGCGACTACGAGGATTTTGTCTACGGCGCGTGTCTGCTCGACCAGGATGATCCGGCGGCGGCCTGGCAAAAGGTGCACGTCGAACAGCAGCGCGTGGTCGACTTCCTGAGCCAGCACGATGAGATTCACATTGTCGCGCCCGGCACAGACCTGACCTGTCGCGTGGGTGGCCGCACCTGGATCAACTGCGATGGGCAGGCTAATTTCCCCGATGGCGAGGTTTTCACCGGCCCAATCGAGGATTCGGTCAACGGGACGGTGAGCTTTACCTATCCGGCCATTCATCATGCGAACGAAGTTGAAAACGTGCGCCTTGCCTTCCGTGACGGCAAAGTGATCGAGTCCAGCGCCTCGCGCGGGCTGAACTTCCTGAACGCGATGCTCGACAGCGATGCCGGGGCGCGCTACGTGGGCGAGATTGCCTTCGGCCTCAAC
Organism: Chloroflexota bacterium; assembly: GCA_021325095.1. Classification (GTDB taxonomy): domain Bacteria; phylum Chloroflexota; class Anaerolineae; order Aggregatilineales; family UBA2796; genus JAJPHV01. Next base: position 40,501 of record JAJPHV010000057.1, read on the forward strand.
TACGGGATCAAACAGTTCACCCGAAATACGCTCTTTGACGAGAAGATCGGCGGCACGATGCACATGGCGCTTGGCGCGTCGCTGCCCGAAAGCGGCGGGCGGAATGAATCGGGCTTGCATTGGGATATGGTCTGCGATCTGCGCGAGGGCAAAGTTTACGCCGATGGGCAGTTGTGCTACGAGGCAGGGCGGTTTACGATTTAACCGATTGCTTGTAGACAGCAGGTGCAGCGATGATCGTTACGCGGGAACAGCAGGAAACCTACGAGAACCAGTTCCTTGCGCCCTACGCCATCAAGAGCCGCGATACCAGAGGCCGTGTCTTTCCGGAGGAGGAAGACCCCCTCCGCACGCCCTTTCAGAAAGATCGGGATCGCATTCTGCACACGACGGCCTTTCGCCGCCTGGAATACAAGACTCAGGTCTTTGTCAACTACGAAGGGGATTACTACCGTACTCGCCTGACTCACACCCTGGAAGTTGCACAGATCGGACGCAGCCTGGCGCGGGCGCTCGGCGCGAATGAGATTTTGGTCGAAGGAATCTGCCTGTCACATGATCTCGGCCATTCGCCCTTCGGCCATGCCGGAGAACACATCCTCAACCAGTTGATGCAGGATCACGGTGGTTTCGACCACAACCGGCAGACGTATCGCATCGTCACCGAACTGGAAGAACGTTACCCTGGCTGGCCCGGCCTCAACCTGACCCACGAACTGCTGGAAGGCATCGTCAAGCACGAATCGCGTTATGATGTGGCATCCAGCGAAGGTTACGACCCGACCACGCGCGGCAGCCTGGAAGCGCAGATCGCCAATATTGCCGACGAACTGGCCTACAATGCGCACGATCTGGACGATGGGCTGCGCGCTGGCCTGCTGACCCCGGAACAGCCCGCGCACCTGGAAATCTGGAAGATGGTAGCGGAGAGCATCGGCTGGGATGGCGCGCGCTTTGACGATATGACTCGCCATCGCTTCATCCGGCGTCTGATTGGCCTCGAAATCAGTGACGTAATCGAAGCTACGAACCGCCGCCTTGAAGAAACCAATCCACAGTCAGCCGAAGCGCTGCAACACCTACCCGGTAACGTGATCTGCAACTCGGACAGTTTTGCCCGGATGAATGACGAACTCAAAGGGTTCCTCTACGAGCAGCTTTATCGTCACTTTCGCGTTGCCCGCATGAGCGCCAAGGCGCACCGCTATCTTGAACAGCTCTTTGAGGCTTACGTCAAGGAACCCGCTCAACTGCCCTTCGAGGTGCAGCACCGCATCGAGCGGAGGGGATTGCATCGTGCGATTGCGGATTACCTGGCGGGGATGACGGATCGCTATGCCTTGCAAGAGTGGCAGCGACTCTTTGATCCTTTCACACGACCCTGAGAATAGAAACTAGTTGCCACGCCACGCCTTGTGCAAATCGGCCAGGCTTTCGTAGATTCCATCCGGCACGATTTCACCAATATCTGTCCGCTGGCTGACGCCCGTCAGCACCAGCGCGGTGCGCAGTCCGGCGCGCTGCGCCCCGTCAATGTCCGTATCCAGCCGATCCCCGATCATCAAGGTGCGCTCCGGCGGCGTGCCTAGATGCCTGAGCGCCGTGTGAAACATCGCTGGTTCTGGCTTGCCCATCAGGCGTGGCTTGCGATCCGTCATGGCCTGTAAGGCCGCGATGATCGTGCCCGCGCCGGGCATCAGTCCATCCGCAGTCGGCAGGGTACGATCCCCATTCGTGCCGATAAACTCTGCGCCCGCCAGAATACGCTGCCCGGCGATGCGCAGTTTGTCGTAGGTCAATGTTACATCCAGGCCCGCGACGACAACCTTCGCATTTTCCGGATCGATATCATAGCCGCGCTCCACCAGCAGTTCAATCAGACGGGGACTGCCCACCACGTAGATTGGCGTCCCAGGTGGGTAGCTGCGCCCCAATTCTTCGGCAGTGACCAGGGCCGAGGTGATGATTTGTTCGGGCCTGATCGGAACGCCCAGGCTCCCTATCCGGCTCACGTAGTCCATTGCGCTGCGCGTCGCGTTGTTGGTCGCCATTGCATAGGGAATGTGCCGCTCGCACAGAAAGAGGAAAAAGTCCGGCACGCCGGGCAGTATCTCCGTGCCGCGCCACATCACGCCGTCCATGTCGAGTATCACGGCGTCGATGCTGTTCAGATCAAGATTAGTTGGAGTGTGCAAGGTTCTTACTGCGCTTTCAAGATGGAAATCGTTGTGAGTATCTCCCCCTCCGCTTCGCAGAGAGGGGCCGGGGGGAGGTTCAATCCCCTCACGCCTTTCCGAAACGCTGGCGGATAAAATTGAGCACCACCGGATCGATCAATTCCGGGTGTTCGTCGATTGACCAGCGCTCTTCCAGGTTTTCGATATTGACCAGTGCCCAGAACGCCTCCCGGCTGGGGGCGTCCCACACGCCGTTGATCGGCCCCTTGTAATGGCCGAGCCGCGAAAGAATGGTTTGCAGTTCGGTAGCAAGTCCGATGTCGATAGGAAGGCAATCCGTCAGGTTAGCCTTGCCGAAATACAGGTGGTGCAGGCTCACCAGCTCGCCAAGCCGTGCTACCGGGTCTTCGTGGTCGTCTACCCGCAGGTCGAGGTAGCGATCATTGTCGCCACCATACCCGGCCCCGGCCTTCACGACCAGCACGCCCGCCGACTGCCTGCCGCGCCGGTCACCGCCCGTGCGATCCCCGGCCAGCAGTGCCGCCACCAACCGATCCGCCAGTTCACCCTGCGCTTCTCGATAGGCGCTTGCCATCGCTTCCAGCACGTTGCGCCCGGTCAGGATGTTGCCCTGACAGGTAAAGCGTTCCCCGATCAGGTGGCCTGCATACTCAAAGCAGTCTGCGCCCGTATGGGCAACGGCGTTGCCCTTTGCATCGACCACACCTACCTGCCGATCTTCGGCGTCATCATCGGCAGCCAGCACCTTTGCCAGCGCTTCCTCAGCGCTCAGGCCGCCAGCCATGAGGTCGAGGGCCTGCGGGCCAAAGCTGACTCTTGCCAGCGCCTGGGTGGCGACGGCTCCCGCTCCTGCCCGCGCCCAACTGACCACCGCTGGTGCTGCCAGGAATTTGCTGGCGACAGCCACGCCCCAGGCGTCTTCCTGTGGACTATAAGCAGCAATAGAAAAGGTCATCCCTGCACGTCCTGTCCTTATGACTCCGCCGGTTCTGCGGCTACTGCTGTGGCCTTCATGTTGGTCTGCTCATGGACAAAGCGCCAGATCAGCGTCACCGCGATCAGGTTGAGGCACAGCGCTACCGTACCATTCAACATCAGTCCACCGCTGCGGAACATCGCGCCGCCCAGCAGCGTACCCACTGCCCGACCACCAGCCAGTGCCGCCACGTAGGCGCTCAACATCGTGCCGCGTGCGTCCGGCAGCACCTCGGTTGCCAGCGGGATCAGCACAACAATGCTGGTCTCAAAGGTCAGAAACACGCCGAACACGGCGACCAGCGCCAGGGTCAGATTGCCCCCGGTCAGCGGCAGGATGAAATAGGCCAGCCCGACGGCAAACATGCTCACCAGAGTCAGCCGCCGCTTGCCAAAGCGATCCGACACGGCAATGACCAGGCCCTCGCCGATGACCTCGGCAGCGCTGATCACCCAGGCAACTGTGCCCAGGATTTCGACGTTCAACGTAAATCGTTCGCGCAGCCACGCCTCGTAGACGATGATCATCGCTTCTGCCGCCAGGCTGACGCACACCGCCACCAGCAGGATAGCGATGGCCGGGCGGCTGCCGCGCAAAACACGCAGCGAGGCACCGAAAGACAGATGCGCGTGTGTGGCAGGCGCGGGTCTATCGCCGGGCACGACCAGCGCGATCACGGCCAGGGCCACCAGCCCCGCCACCGCGATCACCGCGAAAATGGCGTTCAGCCCCGCTTGAGCGATCAAATAGGCGGCCAGCGGCCCGATGATGAACAGCGAGGCCGACCAGGCCAGTTCCGTGATGCCAATTGCCATTCCGCGCCATTGATAGGGCGTGCGATCCCCGACATAGGCTTGCATGGCCGGGTCGAACAGCGTTTTGCCGAAGCCCCCCGCAACCAGGCCGAACAGCACCAGCGCTGCCGTCTGGCCGAGCGCCGCCAGCCCGGTAAAGGCGATGAAGGCGCTCATCCCGATCAGCATCATTCGCTTGCGGCCCAGGCGGTCAATGTATGGCCCGGCCACCGGGCCAATCGCCCCGGACGCCCATTCCAGCGATAGTGCCCCCTCAACGGTGGAGCGCGGCACACCCAACGCAGCGGCCATCGGCGTCAGGATGATGTACGGAAAACGCCGCGAAGCGTTGAGAACCAACCGCGCCAGCGTAAAGGCGGCCAGCGTCAGCGCCAGTCGTGTTTTGGACACGGATAGTGTAAGGATCAGGCTTTATCGTCGGCGGGCGTCGATGTGGTATTCGATGTTGTATTAGCTGTCGTACTGGCAGTCTTGGCCGTGTCGGCAGCTTCGGCAGCCTGTTCGTCGCTGTCTTCCCAGGTCACGATCCAGATACACAGCCCGGCCACCAGCACCGACGCGACGATGAGCGCGATCCACTGCCCGATCAGCAGGCCCACGTCGCGCGCCTCGATCATGAGCAGAATGACGATGCCCAGCGACAGCACGATCCAGGCGGCCAGACGCGGGCGCTCGTCGGCAAACCGCAGCAGCGGGCCGACGACGGGCTTGGTCTTCAGATTGTCCAGGAAATTTTGCACAGTGAACATTCCTTCGTAAGCGGTATGGCGGGAGAAGTTTACCTCACTTGTGTCGCTCTCTCCAATCGCCGAGCAAGTGTCGCAATGGGGAACCGGGAGTGCGCCAGTCAAACCTTCCCCGCCAGACTTTTCAGCAGCATCTCGCCCACTCTGGGCGCATCCCCCGCGCTGAAAATGATCACCACGTCGCCAGGGCGCACCTCCCGGCGCAGCAAACTCGCCGTCGCGTCCAGGCCGCCGCTGTAGCGCGTGTCAGGGTGACTGGCGGCGTTGCGCGCCAGGTCAGCGCCGCTCGGATCGCCCGGCGCAGGCCGTTCGCGGGCCGCATAAATATCCGTGATCAGGACGTGGTCGGCGTCGCCGAAGGCGCTTGCATACTGATCGGCCAGCAGACGTGTCCGGCTGTAGGTATGCGGCTGCCACACGGCCCAGAGGGTGGCCTGACGGTAGCGCTGGCGAGCCGCTTGCAGCGTGGCCCGGATCGCTGTCGGGTGATGGCCGTAGTCGCTGATGACGGTGACGCCACCGGCCTGCCCCATCACCTCGAAGCGGCGGCCAGTCCCTTGAAAGGTGCGCAGAGCCGGGAGCATTTCCTCAAGTGTTACGCCATAGGTATGCGCTGCCGCCAGCGCCGCCAGCGCGTTCCGGATATTGTGTGTCCCAGTCAGCGGCAAAACGGCCCGTTTACGTACTGGCAGATTGTGCCGGAAGCAGCGCACCATGAAATCCGATACCTGAGCGTCGTCGCTCTCGTTATCGATGGCTGACCAGTCGGCGTCCGGGTTGTCCAGCCCGTAGGTCAGGACAGGTTTGCCCGCGTCCTTGCGTTCGTGGGCCAGCGTCAGGGCGTGGGGATCGTCCGCACAGGCGATGAGCGTGCCGTCATCGGGCAGGCGGGCGGCGAACTGGCGGAAAGCCGTCATCACGTCCTGCAGGGTCGGGAACTGGTCGGGGTGATCGTGTTCAATGTTGGTGATGACTGCGATCCTGGGCGCCAGGCCCAGGAACATGCCGCCGTACTCGTCGGCCTCAACCACGAAGGCGCGGCCTTTGCCAGCGTGGGCGTTGCTGCCCGTGTTGTTCATCACGCCGCCGACGATGTACGAAGGATCGCGGCCCGTTTCCCGCAGCAGATGGACGATCAACGCGGTGGTGGTCGTCTTGCCGTGCGTCCCGGCGACGGCGATCTGGTCTTTTCCGGACAGCAGCAGTGGGAACGCCGCGCGCCGATCCAGGATCGGAATATTGGCTGACCGGGCCGCCACGACTTCGGGGTTGTCGTCCGTGACTGCTGAGGAAATGAGCAGCGCGCTTGCCCCTTTGATATTTTCTGCGGCGTGCCCGATGAAGATCGTCGCACCATCGCGCTGCAAAGCGCGCGTCATATCGTTCGCCTGGCGGTCCGAGCCGGAAACGGTCACACCGCTTTCCAGCAGGATACGCGCAATGGCCGACATGCCCGCTCCGCCGATGCCCACAATGTGAACGTGTGCGCCGGGACGGGTGAACAGTGTTGAGTTGGACATGCTAAATCATCGCAATAATGACGAACAGGAACATGACGACCACCAGAATGGTCAGGAAGTTCCCTTGCGCCAGGAAGACCAACGGCAGGGTCGCCACCATCGCGGCGCTGGAACTGCCGGGCAGCGGGGCAGTGATGTAGGGGGCAAGCGGGTACTGGGTCACGTCCATATAGTACCAGATCGAGCCAAAGAGCAGATAACCGTTGATGCCGCCCACGACTGTGCCGAGCACCCTTTCCTGTAGCGCCAGGCGGCCTGCTCCCCAGTAACGCCCGCCCGACAGCCGCGATGCGGTAGTCGGAGTCTGGTAACCGAAGAAAGTAATGGCGACCAGGATCGCGGTGTACAGGTAAAAGACCTGTTCCCCCGATGCTCCCTGCGTCAATGGCTGGATCAAGATCGGCGCAAACTGGATCGTCGTGAACAGCGCCAGGACGATTCCGGCGGTGGCGACGACCTCTTTCGTCCAACCGCGCAGGAAGCCGACCACTGCGAAGAATCCGATCATCGACCACAGGAAGGTTGAAAGTTCGATCATCGAGGATTCAGATCATGGCGATGATGATAAACAGGAATAAAATGACTACCAGGATCGTCAGCAGATTGTGATCGACCAGAAAGATCAATGGCAAGGAACTGACCATCGCTGCGCTGGGGCTGCCCGGCGGCGGCGGGACGATTGAGGGCGGGAACGGATAGTTGGTGCGATCCAGGTAATACCAGACCGAGCCGAAGACCAGATAACCATTGACTGCGCCGATGACGGTTCCAAGCAACCGTTCCTGCAAGCCTTCGCGCCGCGATCCCCACAGTCGCCCCTCGGACATGCGGGCCGCCGCGCCCGGTGTCTGGTAGGCAAAGAAGGTGACGATCAGCAGCAGGCCCGTATACAGGTAAAAAAGTTGCTCAGGCCGCGCGCCCTGGCCGAGCAAACTGGTGAACACATCGGAGAACTGAAAGGCAATAAACAGCGCCAGTATGATGCCGGCGGTGGCGACGACTTCCTTTGTCCAGCCGCGCAAGAAGCCAATGATGCCGAAGAGGAAGATCATCACCCACAGGTAGGTGGAAAGCTGCATCATGTTCGTGCTGCCCTTTATAAGGTGATCAGGCGCAGGCAGTCGTAAACCAGCATAATAGTATCACACTCGCGCGTCTACGCTAATTCGATGATCTTGCGCGCAATATCTTCGGCTGCTCCTCGCCGGGCTAAGGCCGCGCTGGCCCGGCGCATGGCGTTCAGCGGGCCTCTCGGAGCCAGCAGGCGGCGAATGGTGGGCAAAAGTTCCGCTGCCATCGCCTGATCATCCAGCCGGATGGCTGCCCCGCGCCCGGCCAGCCAGTCGGCGTTGACCTTCTGGTAACGCCAGGCGAACGGGTACGGCACGAGGATCGCAGGCAGCCCGAAGTGCGGGAATTCGCCCAGGACACTGGCCCCGGCCCGGCTAATTACCAGGTCGGCAGCTGCCAGGGCCTGCCCCATGTCCTGGCTGTGCAGATAGGCGAAGGCATGGTAGCGCGGCTTGCTCTCGGCGGGCAGCGCATCGCAGCGTGCCTGCACCGTCGGCCAATCCAGTTCGCCGGAAATGTGGATGATCTGCAAGCCATCGGCCAGCAAGTCGGGCAGGATGGCATCCAGCGCCGTGTTGATGCTGCGCGCACCGCGACTTCCACCAAAAACAAGGAGCGTTTTCCGTGCCGGATCAAGCCCAAAGCGCTGGATCGCGTCCGGGCGCTTCGCGTTCAGGACGGCGGTGCGCAGTGGGTAGCCCGTCTCGACGACGGTTACGCCGCGCGGGAAATAGGCTATCGAGTCCGCCGTCGTCGCCATGATCATACGTGCCAGACGGCTCAACAGCTTGATCGCCAGTGCCGGTTCGATGTCCGGCAGGAAGATGACAATCGGCACACGGCGCAGCCAGCAGGCAATCGCCGTCGGGAAGGTCGCCCAACCGCCCGTCAGGAACAACGCAGCGGGCCGGATACGCCCGATCAGCCGCCACGCCTGCACGACGCCTATCGCCAGCCTGACCAGGCTGATCGCCGCGCGGCGCGCGCCCACGCCATTCAGCGGCCCGGACTGCACTTCGACGTACTCGGCCAGCAATTCGCGCGGCACGAGGTCACGCTCCATGCCGCCCACGCTGCCTGCGAAGTAGAGCGGCGCGTCCGGCGCAATCCGGCGCAGTGCCTCCGTTACCGCCACCGCCGGGTAGACGCCGCCGCCGGTCCCGCCCGCCGCAATCAGGTAGGCTTTTGGCATTGACCTCACCCCCCAACCCCCTCTCCAACTGGAGAGGGGGAGTTTTCACGAGAGGTAACGAGCACCGGTTCCCCCTCTCCACAAGGTGGAGAGGGGGGCAGGGGGTGAGGCAAACTGCCGGACATCAACTATCCTCAACCGGGCGCTGCCGGACGCGCGTGATCGGGCCGCGCACGCCAGGCAAGTTCAATGTCTCGTTGGTTTTGCGCGTCGGGGTGGCCTGTTTAACCGTCGCACGGGAAACGCTCAATAACAGGCCGATGCTTGCCATCGCAGACACCAGGGACGACCCACCAAAGCTGATAAACGGCAGCGGCACGCCGACGAAAGGCACGGCGGAGGCCATCACCGCGACGTTGAACAGGGCTTCCAATACAATCGACACCGTGACGCCCGCTGCCAGCAGCGCCCCGAACAGGTCGGGCGCATTGCGTGCAATGCGAAAGCCGCGAATAAGCAGCACCACGTACAGCGCCACCACCAGCGCGCAGCCGATCAGGCCCAGTTCCTCGCCGATCACGGCGAAAATAGCGTCCGTATGTGGGGTAGACAGGTTGAAGAACTTCTGATAGCTCTGGCCGAGGCCAACCCCGCCCAGACCGCCGTTCAGAAAGGCGATGATGACGGCCTGGGCGTGCGCGGCCTGCGCCTGGATCGGGTCGCGCAGCAGGTCGAGGAAACTTTGCAGGCGGGCACGTGCGTAGTCAAGCTGCGTCACGGCCAGGAACCCTACCCCGCCAAAGCCGAGCGCGGTAATGCCCAGTTGAATCCAGTCTGCGCCCGCCAGAAAGAACATGATGGCCGCGGTCAGGCAAATCAACGCCGCTGTTGAAAGATCGGGTTCCAGGACGATCAACCCGGCAATTGTGCCAACGAGCAGGGCAAAAGGCAGCAGCCCGTAGGTCAAATAGCGGATTTTGGACTGCTTCGACGACAACCAGGCTGCCATGTAGATGATCACGGCCAGCATGGCGCTTTCGGAAGGCTGTACCGCGCCGTCGAAGTAAGCACGCTTTGCGCCAAAGCGGGCCTGCACACCGGGCAAGACCAGCAAACCGAACAGCGCCACGATGACCACACCCATCATCGGGATCGCCAGCCGCCGCCAGACGCGGTAATCGATAATGGTCAGGACGGTCATCAGGATGAAGCCGATCACGGCATTGCGCACCTGCTGCATAAAGATGGCGGACTGTGGTTCCGACCAGAAAAAGGTCGTGCTCCAGACCATCATCAGCCCGATGGCGACCAGGACGCCGACGGTCAGCACCAGGTACGTGTCAATCGTTGCGGTGAAGCGGCGGCGGCGCTCCGCGATGCGCTGCTCAAGCTCGAAGGCGTCGTCGTATTCGTCATCCGCGTACTGCGGCGGCAGGGTGGTATCGGCCATTGGCGAGTCTCCCGTTATACCCGCAGATTCGGATACCCGATGGTTTCCATCACGTCGATCATAATCTCGGCGGCACGCTCCATCGAATCGTGTAGATACTGGCGCGACTCCGTCGCTTCAAAGTCGCCCCTTTCAATGGCGTCCCGGCGGGCGATAAGCTGCCTTGCCGCGTACTGGCCGCTTTCGCGGGCGATGCGTGTCCACATATTCACCCGCACGATGCCATCCGAGGCCAGGTTCTGCATCTGGTCGGCGCTCAGGCAAGACGTGCCGTGTAGGACGAGCTTGGCCTCACCGCCCAGGCTGGCCGTGAGCGCCCGCGCCCGGTCTTTCAGGTAGTGCGCTCCACCCACGCGATCCGATTGCTGCTCTGTGCCCAGGTCGGCCACCAGCAGATCGACACCCGTTTCGTGCACATACTGTACGGCCTTTGCCACGTAGTCGTCGCGCTGTACAGCCTGTTTCTGGCCCCCAACACTCAATTCCTCGATAATGCCCTCGACCAGCACCCTTTTGCCATAAGTCTGCACGTAGTCGCGTGTCCAGGTCAGGTTGTCCTCGAAGGAATATTTTTGCGCGTCGAACATGACCGTCGCCAGATACGGCACGCCTTCCGTCAAGGCCCACGTGTCACGCCTGGGATCGGCATGGTCAAGGTGTGGCAGCACCACGACGTTGGCGTAGGGTGTATTCGGCCCATCGCACAACGCTTTGAGGTGTGCCATGTTCGAAAGAAAGCCCGCGCGCGCGTCACCGCTGTAGGTCATACGTTTGGCCTGTGGCATGAAGGGGTAGGTATAGGTCATGGCAACGGCCAGCGGAACCTGGCTCAACCGGTGTTTCTCGGCGAAGCGCTGCCCAGCCAGCAGGATTGCTTCGGTGTTCCAGTGTGACGCCGTGCAGAAGATCGCCATGCTGGCGTTGCAGTGGCGAAAAAGCTGCGTGTATTCGAGTGCCTCTTCGCGCCGTGTGATGAGGGTCATGATACTTGACCTCACCCCCTGACCCCCTCTCTGCGCAGCGGAGAGGGGGAACCGACAGGACGAAACTTTCCTCTCCAACAGCGTGGAGAGAGGACGGGGGTGAGGCAAAACGACTTCTGGCTCATTAAACTTGTCCTTCCAACCAGTCCGGTACGTGGGTGATGTCATCGAGGATGGCCTCCGCAGCCGCGTGCACCAGCAGTTGAAGGCGCTCCTGCCGGGCCGCCTCGCCGCGCACGCCCGTCAGGACACAGATGGCGCGGCAGCCCGCCGCCTTTGCCATCATCACGTCACTGGTGGCGTCCCCGACAACGACCACGTTATGGCGCCGGGTCTTCTGGAATTCTTCATCCAGCAGGATTTCGGGAGCGGTATTCGGGTGAATGGCGTGCAGCAAGCAAAAGGGGTGAGGTTTTTCTAGCCCGACGATCCCCAGTTTCTTCTCGGCCTGCCGCACCACGTCGAGCGTCCCCAAGCGCCTGGAGTCGAAATAATCCAGCAATCCCAGGCCGCCCAATGCATCGTCCAGTTCGCTGCGGGGTCGCCCGGTGGCGGCTCCCAGCGTGTAGCCGCCATCGCGCAGTTTCTTCAACGTTGCCTCGATCTGATCCGCCGGGATCGCCGTGCCGTCCAGCAGCGGTGACCCGCCGTATTCGCGCATGGCCTCGCCGCTATAAAAGCGCTGGAAGCGGTCATGCAGATACCACCAGAACGGCCCGCTCACCCGCAGCAAGTCCTCGTTGCTGAAATCGAGCGTCCGGCGGAGCCGGTTGCCCGCCTCCTGGGTGAGCGCCTTACCCTTTGCGCCGTGTGTCTCGGCCAGGAAATCGACCAGCGTCTGCGGCCAGAGGGACGGCCCAGCCATCGTGTCGCGGATGGCTTCCAGGAAATCGGGAACGTCCACCGCGCTGATGACGGTGGCATCGGGCAATCCCGACAGATACACACAGGCCAGGACAAAGGCAATATCCCAGTTGGAGTTGACAGCACGACCTTTCAGGGCATAGATCAGTTCGTCAGGGGCGATAGCTTCCCGCGCTTCCGGGTCGTGAATGGGATCGCCGAACGTGCCGGACGCCCCCAGCGTCTGCGTAACCAGTTCCCAGAGCGTCAACCGTGCGCAGGCCCAATATTTCTCCTCGGTGGTGATGACGCCATCCATGTCGAATATCAACGTGTCGATTTTCACGGCGATGCCTCGGTTGAATCCAGGTAGTGCAGTGGCCGCTGCCGATCTGTGCTGTCTATCCCCATCTCGACGGTGTAGCATAAACCGAGCAGCGTGATCGCCGGAGGGAAGCGATTAGAGTCTGCCAGGTTCATGGTCAGCAGCGGACAGCACATCAACGCCGATTTGAGCATGGCGCGCCACGAGGATGGCAGCCCGCCGCGCCGGGCCAGCGCGGAAATCAGCGGCTTCACGACACGTTCCATTTTACTCTCAAAGAACATTCTTCGACAGGGAGATGGCCGGTGATCATGCTCGACCTGAATCGTCGTGCCATCATCTCGCCAGGTGAGGCGCAAAGCGGCCGCTACCTCCTGCGGGTGGTACATCCAGGTGGCGAAGACATTGTGAAAGAGGGGCTTGGTCAGGTCGAGCAGCGGGTGGTGGCGCCCGCCAAAAGCCGGATCAAAGTAGACCAACCCGGACGGCGTGAAGAACACGTTGCCGTTGTGCGCATCGCCGTGCCCGATCACCGACCAGCCCGGCTGATCGGGCCTTAGCAGTGCGCGGGCACGCTCCACCGCCTCACCAAGCGTTCCCGCATATGCCGCGCCATTGATCACCCATTGACGCTGGCACAACTCTTGCCAGGAGAGCCGCGCGCCGGGTAGTTCCAGGTTCTTCCCAACATAGAATTGCTCGTAGCGCGTGCCAAGCCGGTGATAAAACAACTGGTGCACGGCGGCCTTGCTCGCCTCTTCGGCGGACTGCATTTCGAGGGTACGCAAGTAGATCGCCAGCAGTTCGTCGTCGGCGCGCTGTTGAGCGGCTGCCAGCACGGGCAGATCGTCCCGCTCGCCCAGGTCGAGCGCGCGGGCTACGTCGAACACCGAGGGCGACTCGATCACGTCGTAGATCAAGAACTGTTTGCCGTACTCGGTGGACACATACAGCGGCCTGATCACGGGATAGCCCGCCTCGGCCAGCAACTTCGTATTGTAGTATTCGCCGATGACGCTGCCCGGCTCGACGTGCGTTTTGTAGAACAGGCGGCGGCCACCGGCCAGCGTCAGGAAGCCGTTGAACGAGTTGAGCGAAACGGCCAGCGGGCGCAGTTCGACGCGCACCACGTCGAGGTCGGGAAATGTTTCTCGGACGAAATCCAGGAGCAGCGACTCGGCGCCGGCCCTATCGTGAAATTGCAGGGATTGGATACGTTGCAGACGGGTGTCATCGGATGGCATGAAGCTATTTACCTCACCCCTGCCCCCTCTCCGCTGCGCAGAGAGGAGAGCAATTACCGTTGCAGGACCAATCGGTTCCCCCTCTCCAGTTGGAGAGGGGGTCAGGGGGTGAGGTTATTTTACCCCGACGATCTCATTCCGCTTGCGGATGGACATGGCGTGCGCCGGGAAACCTTCGTAATCGGCCAGGGTTGCCGTCGTGCGGCTCAACGTTTCGTAGCCCTCGCGGTTCACGTAGCCGATGCCGCTGCGCTTGAGGAAGTCCCACACGCTGACCGAGGAGAACGAGCGCCCGAAGCCGCCCGTCGGCAAGATGGCGTTCAGGCCGAGGCAGTAGTTGCTGGTCGGGATCGGCGTGTAGGGGCCAAGCAGAATCTCGCCCGCGTTGCGGATGCGGCCCAACGTGCTGAAGGGATCAGCCGTCAGGATTTCGAGGTGTTCCGGCGCGTATTCGTTCACGAAGGCAATCGAGTCGGCCAGGCTGTCCGTGATCAGGATGCCGCCGTAGCCGCCCAGAACGGTTTCGACAAACTTGCGCCGCCATTCGGGAAGCTCGGCAATGTACCCCGGCAGCAGGCGCTCCGCTTCGGCAGCTACCGCACGGCTGTGTGTGACCAGCGTTGCCGCCGAGTCGGGGCCGTGTTCCGCCTCGACCAGCAGATCGAGTGCGGCCAGGCGCGGATCGGCGCTTTCGTCGCAGAGGATGATCGACTCGCTGGGGCCAGCGGGCAGCCCCACGTCGATCACGCCGTACAGCAGGCGCTTGGCGGCGGAGACGTAGCTGCTGCCCGGCCCGACGATCTTGCTGACACGGGGCAGCGTTTGCGTGCCGTAGGCCAACCCGGCGACGGCCTGCATCCCGCCGACGGCGTACACCTCCTCGATCCCGGCGATGGATGCCGCAACCAGCGAGGCCGCGTCCGCTTTGCCCTGTTCGTTGGGCGGCGTCACAACGACCACCCGCTCCACACCGGCGACGCGGGCCGGGACGGACAGCATGAGCATCACCGACGGGAACGAGCCTTTGCCACGCGGGACGTACAGCCCGGCGCTGGCAACTGGCGTGATCTTCTCGCCCGCCATGATGCCCGGCTGCACTTCCATGAACCACATCGGCTCCGGCATCTGCTCCTCGTGGAAGCGCCGGATATTGTCGTGCGCGTGCTGGATGGCCGCTACCACGTCCGGCCCCACCGCCTCGCGCGCCTGGGCAAAGTCGTCTGGCGTTGCCTTCAAGTGCTCGTCGGTGTAGTTGGGCGCGTCAAACTGCCGGGTGTAATCCACCAGTGCGGCGTCACCTTCGCGTTTCACCCGCTCGATGACAGCCTGCGCGGTGGGCAACAGTGACGATATATCCTGCTCGGCCCGCCGCATCAGGACGGCCCGATCCGCAGGCGCTAGTTTTGAGAGTTCCCGAACTTGAATCATCCATGTCTCCTAATCAGCGGCAGTGGCAGTCAAAGCGACGGGCGCGTTCTGCACATAACCCTGCGCAACCAGCAGTTCGGCGTTGAGGATCGCGCCGCCCGCCGCGCCGCGAATGGTATTGTGCGACAGCCCCACGAATTTTACATCGAGCAGCGGGCACTCGCGCAGCCGCCCGACGGTGGTGGTCATGCCCCGCCCGGCTTCGCGGTCACGCCGGGGCTGCGGGCGATCCGGCCCGTCCGTATAGACGATGATCGGGTGGGGCGCGCTGGGCAGGCTGCGGGCGTCGGGATGTCCCTCGAAGGCTGCCCAGGCCGCTTTGATGTCGTCCAGCGATGGCTTATGCTCGAAGCCCACCGAGACGCAGACCAGATGCCCATCCAGCACCGGGACACGGTTGCACGCTGCGCTGATGGTCGCGTCCAGCATGTTCACGTGGTCGCTGGCAAGTGCTCCCAGGATTTTGCGCGGCTCGGTTTCGGCCTTTTCTTCCTCTCCGCCGATATAGGGGATAACGTTGTCCAGGATGTCCAGCGAGGCCACGCCAGGGTAGCCCGCGCCGCTGATGGCCTGCATACTGACCAGGTTGATCTGCTTCACGCCGAATTTCAGCAACGGCGCCAGCGCCACGACCATCGCCACAATCGTGCAGTTGGACATCGTGACCAGCGCACCGCTCGTCCAGCCCCGATTGCGGCGCTGCACGTCCACCAGCCGGACGTGATCGGCGTTGATGTCGGGCAGCAGGATCGGCACGTCCGCTGCCATGCGGTGCGAACTGGTGTTGGAAGAGACCACGTGGCCGCGCGCCGCCAGTTCAGGCTCAAGCGTCTTTGCCACGTCGCCCGGCAGCGCCGACAGGACGATGGGCGAGTTGAGTTCGGCATCGAGCGGCAGGACGTTTAACTGCGCCACCTCGCTCGGAGGCTGCCCGGCCAGCACCCATCGGCACGCTTCGGCGTAGGGCTTCCCGGCGCTCCGATCTGATGCGACGACCTCCGCCACGCGAAACCAGGGATGGTTTTCCAGGAGTTGAATGAAGCGCTGACCGACAGCGCCCGTTGCGCCCAGAATGGCAACGTCAAGTTTTGGCATTGTACGCTCCTTAAGATTGGCGTTCCGACGGAACAAAAAACGTGGAGGTCGCTCCACGTTTTGTCATGTTGATCGGTTTGCAGGCTAACCAGCGCGGAGCAACGCCTATCGCCGCCCGATAGGGGTAGTCGTCCAGGTGGTCGCGTGCAGCATCTGGTTCATGCGTGCAACCATAACATGCCTGAATCAGGTCGTCAATCGGCAAGACGAACAAAGAGACGGCGCGATTGTTCGTGCAGATTGCCCAATCACGCCCAGGCGGCAGGACGATATTCGCCGTGAATGCCCCGCAGCACGTTGCAGATTTCGCCGAGTGTCACCTCCTGCTCGACAGCCTCGATGAACAGCGGCATCAGCGGCTCCGTGCCGCGTGCGGCCTGCTCGATGCGAGTCAGCATTTCGCTGGCCTTGCTGGCGTCGCGCTTCTCGCGCAGTTCCTTCAGACGTGCTCGCTGCTGCTGCTCGATGGCCGGATCGACGCGCAGCAGGCTAATTGGCGTATCCTCGTGAGTCGTGAATTTGTTGACGCCGACGATAATCTGATCGCCGTGCTCGACGGCCTGCTGGTAAGCGTAGGCCACGTCCTGAATTTCGCGCTGCACATAACCGGATTCGATGGCCCGCAGCGCGCCGCCCATCTGGTCGATGCGCTCGATGTACGTCCTGGCCCGCGCCTCGATCTCGTCCGTCAGCGCCTCGATCAGATAGCTGCCCGCCATCGGATCAACCGAATCGGCCACGCCGCTTTCGTAAGCCAGAATCTGCTGCGTGCGCAGCGCCACCTGGACGGCGGCCTCGGTGGGCAGAGCCAGCGCCTCGTCCATGCTGTTGGTGTGCAGGCTTTGCGTGCCGCCGAGCACTGCCGCAAGCGCCTGCACCGCCACGCGCACGACGTTATTCATCGGCTGCTGCGCGGTGAGCGTGCTGCCGCCGGTCTGCGTATGGAAGCGCAGCCGCCACGATTCTTCGTTCTTTGCGCCGAAGCGATCCCGCATGATGTGTGCCCACAGGCGGCGCGCAGCCCGGAACTTGGCAATCTCCTCAAAGAACTGGTTGTGTGCGTTAAAGAAGAACGACAACTGCGGCGCAAAGTCGTCCACGTCCAGCCCCGCGTCGATGGCAGCCTGGACGTAAGCGATGCCATTCGCCAGCGTAAAGGCCACTTCCTGGACTGCCGTACTGCCCGCCTCGCGGATGTGGTAGCCGCTGATGCTGATCGTGTTCCAGTGCGGGACGTGGGCCTTGCAGTAGCGAAAAATGTCGGTGATCAGGCGCATACTGAAGGCGGGTGGAAAGATGTACGTGCCGCGGGCGATGTACTCTTTCAGAATGTCGTTCTGGACGGTGCCGCGAAGCTGTTTCGGCTCCACGCCCTGCCGCTTGCCGACGGCGATGTACAGGGCCAGAAGGATGGCGGCGGGTGCATTGATGGTCATCGACGTGCTGACTTTATCGAGCGGAATGCCCTCGAACAGCCGGGCCATGTCGTGAATGCTGCAAATGCTCACGCCGACCTTGCCGACTTCACCGAGCGCCATCGGGTCGTCGGCGTCGTAGCCGATCTGGGTGGGCAGATCGAAGGCGACGGACAGGCCGCTCTGACCCTGTTCGAGCAGGAAACGATAGCGAGCGTTGGACTCCTCGGCGCTGGCGTAGCCCGCGTACTGGCGCATCGTCCACAGGCGGCTGCGATACATCGTCGGTTGAACCCCGCGCGTGAAGGGGAACTCGCCGGGAAAACCGATTTTGTCCTGATAAGAGATATTATCGGAAGTAGTGGGCAGATACAGCCGCTCTAGCTCGATTCCCGACGAGGTAGCGAAGTGCTCTTTACGCTCCGGCGCTTTTTTCAGGCTGGCGGCGAGCGGCCCTTGCTCCCACTTCTGCTTGGCGTTGACAATCGTTTCGTCTTGAACGTCTTGCATGGCGTTTCCCTATCAACTTCACTTCTCGAACATGAATGACACCAACCTCGGTGCATTAGGCTGATCCGCTTCGTGCCACCACTCTTTGAGGCTCCTGAGTGTGAAGTTGGCGCTTTCCGCCGCGTTCAGGAAATCGGAGATATGATGCACAAACGCCGGGATTTCCGTCGCCTTTTGGTCGCGGATGAACGTTGCCTTTTTGCCGACGTACTGCTTGAATGGGTGCAGTTCGCAAACGAAAAACCGGCCCTGTCCTCGCAAGACCCGGTGCGCTTCTGCAAAAATGGCGTGAAGATCGGCGATATGTTCAAGCACCAGGTTGCAGGTAACGAGATCGACGGACTGGCTGGCGCACGGCCACGTCTCGGTCAGATCGGCGACGGCAAAGCGCACGTTGTCGTGATGCACCTTTGCGCGGGCCTGCCCGATCATGCCCTCGGAGAAATCCAGAGCATAGACGCGCTGGCCGATCTCCGCATAGAACGGCGTGTTTTTGCCGGTTCCACAGCCCGCTTCCAGGATGCGCGCGAAGTGCTGCCCGGACAGTGTTCGGCGTGTGACAACCTGATCGAGATCGCGCGTCAGGTTGGTATCGACATCGTAGGTGGTTGACCAGTCGGTATAGGCCGCCTGGACTTCGCGTTTGAGTTCTTGATTCAACCTTTCAACAATCCTTATTGCGATGGACACCCTGGCCTTCTACTTGAACACCTCATCCGGCACAGCGATGCCCCTGAAATTCTCGAACGTCAGGTCACGAAAGGACAGGCCAAGCCGATCCTTGACCCGGAAAAACAGGTCGCTGTAGCTTTCCGAAATGCGCGGCGCGTCGGCCAGTTTCAGCGTCTTGAGCGTCCGCTCAATGCCTTCCGGGTTGCCCTCCACCTCGATGAACGCACCGAACGGCATTTCGTCCAGCACGACCTCACAGCCGTTCAACTCGTAGGTGGTACGGTACTTCTCATATATCCAGGCCGGATGAAAGCCCAGCTTTTGCAGCAGCAAGTCCATCGTCTCGAAGTCGCTGACGGTGACTTCGAGTTCGGTGCGGGCGAATCCGCCTTCCTGCTCGTGCGGTTCTTTATAGGTGAGGCGCACCCGCGTATCCTGCCGCAGCCGCAGCACGCGCGCCGAGGGAGTCAGCGTTTCGTCGGCGTCCTCGTAGCGCACGTTGCGCTCGTAGACCCCGCTGGACTTGCAGACTCCACCCGCCGCCTGCAACTGGCGCTCGATGGCTTTCAGGTCGCTGACCTTCACTTTCGCCTCGACCTCGACATGGTTCTCAGCCATTGCAGCCCCTATTCATACGCCTGGATGATTTCCAGCGTCTTGCCAAAGGCGGCGCGGAAAATATCGACGTGGCGCTGCGCCGACCAGATGGCAACGGTGGCGTCGGCTTCGCTGACCGCTTCCAGTTGTGCCCAATCCTTCTCAATATGCAGCCGCACGTCGCGCACGCTGCCATCGCGGCTGCGATCAAGCTGCTCGGCCAGGCGCAGCAGCGCCGTGATCTTCAACAGGCGGCGGCTGTCGTCCTTGTCCAGCAGGCCAGCCAGTTCGCCCACCTCCGGCATTCCCTTGCGGTGGTAGCGCGTCGCCAGCGCGATCAGGGCCAGTTCGCGGTGCGTATAGCCGGGCAGGCCAGAATTCAGGATCAGGTAGTAGCTGTGGCGGTGGTGATCGTTGTAGTCAATCGACATACCGATGTCGTGCAGCATACAGGCCGCCCACAACAGTTCGCGCTCGGCTGGCCCACACAGCGGATCGTCATGTAGCTGGTCAAACAGGCTGAGGGCCAGATGAACGACGTGATCGACGTGGCTTTCCTGGAACTGGTACAGGTGCGCCACGTTCATGACACTGGCGCGGCGCACATCCTCAAAGATCGGCGGATCGTTCTGGGCGAGGAAACGCTCGTAAAAGACGCCCTCCCGCAGGCCCTGGCCGCATACCGTCAACCTGTCGTACCCCGCCTGCCGCATACACTCGTCCACGACGATAGCACCGGCCAGCGCAATGTCGGCCCGATCCGACTTCATGCCGCCGATGTTGCGGCGCTGCTCGACGGTCAGCGGCTCCATGAGGCGGATCGCGTTCTGGAGGTCCGCTGCGCGCAAGGTATAGCCGTGCAGTTCGTCCAGCGGGTAGTCGAGCATCTTCTGGACAATGTGGGCAGCGTTGCGCAGCGAACCGCCCTGCGCAATCAGGCGCGTGCCCGGCCACGCCTTGAACCAGTCCAGCGGGGCCAGTTGTTCGCGGATATGCTGGCGCAGCCGGTTGACGGCCTGTGGTGTGGCGGGCGCGTCCGGCAGCCAGTCCTCAGTGGTGCGCACCGCCCCCAAGGTTAGCGAAATCGACTGCCGCGAGTGGCGATCCTCGACACGGGTGATTTCCAGGCTGCCGCCGCCCAGGTCGATCACGAAGCCATTCTGCAACGTCGTGCTGTTCACGGCGGCCAGATAACCGTAATAGGCTTCCTCTTCGCCACTCAGGACACGCACGTCGATCCCCGCCTGCCGCTGGATGCGCCGCAGCAGCACATCCCGGTTGCGGGCCTCGCGGACAGCGCTGGTCGCCACCGCCGCGATGTCGCCGATCTCGGACGCCTTGCAGAAGGCCGCATAAAGCTGCATCGTCTCGACGGCGTGATCCATCGGCGCGGCGCGCATCTGCCCGGTTGCACCCATGCCCTGCACCAGACGCACCGCCTCGCGCACCTCATCCGTCACCTGGAAGTAGTAACCGGGAATGTAGCTGATCACCACCAGACGGAAGCTGTTCGACCCCACGTCGATGATTGCCATCTTGCGCAAATAGCCGTAGGCTTCGGCGGGGTTTTCCAGGGATTGCAGTCGCTTTAGCATAAGCCTTAGTGCCTCGTCGCGGGTCAGGCGTTGATGGCGCGGGTGGCTTCGCGCAGGTGTTCGCGGATCAATTGGACAATTTCGGCGTGGCAGCCGGTGGCAGTGTCCGGCGCAAGGATAATGTCGTGATGGAAAGTTCCGGCGGCGCGCTCTACCAGCCACAGATCGGCCCCATACCAGGGAATGTCCGGGAAATCGTCGAGCTTGTCAAAACCCAGTTTGCGCAGTGCGGCGTTGAGTGCTGTGAAGCGTTCAGGCTCGATGACGTAATCCAGCACCAGCGATTTGTCGTTGGCGCGCCGGTAGTAAACGGCCAGGCGGATCGGGCTGGCAGATTGCAGCTTGGTGAGCGTTGCTACCTGGTCAGGATGCCGTCCGTCGTGATACTGGATGGTCACGCGCAGACACTCGGCCACGCCCGGTTGCCGGACAGCAGCTTCCAGTTCCGGTATCGCCAACCGCACTGCGATGAACCGCAATGGCGCTGCCCGCCGCTGCATTTCCTTCGACTCCTCATCGTCCGGTTACGGGTAAAAAAGGTTTTGGGGCGTCCCCAATATTGAGCTGCCGAGTAGAAATATATTCCCGGCTTTCGACATGGATCATTCGCGCCTTCACCTGCCTCACCTCCCAGGTTTATCCTTCGCTCGCGCGACCCAGGCGAGGTTCGCATCCGGTATATGCTGCTGTCCGAGGAAGAGGCTCAGTTGGGCCGCATGTTCCTGGACGTGGCGCAGATTGTAGAGCTGCAACTCCAGAAAGCTGATGGGCTGCCCCGCTGACCAGGGGTACTCGACAGGCCGGCACATTTGCTCGTCCGACAGCCGGAGAAGCTGGATGTAGCATTTCTGGCGCGTGGACACGAGATAGGCGCGCAACTCCTCCTTGGTATAGGGCTGTTCGGGCAGTGCCTCTACCGAATCGAGTTCCCCCTGAGCAAAGGGAGCAGGGGGAGCAAATTCCTCCTCCGGAACGCCTGAGAGATACAGGTCGAGCCAGACAAGCGTATGAAAGGTGACATACCAGAACTCCCCGAACTGCGGCGGGGACTGCGGGGGTGCGCTCCAGAGACGCTCTTTCCACAGCGGCGTGGGGCAAGCCAGCAGGGCGTTTTCGAGCATATCGATGGCCGCGCCGAACTGCTGCCACAGGGCGGTGCGTAACGCCGTATCTATCGGTTGTTCAACCAAACCATGTGCTCCTTGCTGCTTCTCTTCTCGCCATGCTACCGCCACCCCGAGTGGTCAATACCTGAATTTTGTCGCCTGCAACGGACAACGCTGACAAGGTTCCGTTTCACGATTGCCAGCCGAACCGCATGGATGTCACGCCAGCTTTGTGGCAGCGGTTCGGTGTCATCCACAACTGCGCCTCACACTTCTAACACGATCTTTCCGAATACGTTGCCCGGTTCCATCATACGGTGGGCAGCGGCGGCCTGTTCCAGCGGGAACGTGGCAGCGATGGGCGGGGCCAGCTTGCCCTCAAAGACCAGGTTCATTACCGTCACAAAGTCGCTGTGTGGGGCCATCGTGCTGCCGATAATCGTGATGTGTTTGCTGAACAGGTAACGCAGATCGACCTCTGCCAGTGGGCCGCTGGTGTTGCCCACGACGAGGATACGCCCGCCTTTGGATACAGCGCGGATACTGCCGAAGAGCGTTTCCTTGCCGACGTTATCCACGACCACGTCCACGCCGCGCTTATTGGTCAGCCGGAAAACGGCCTTCGACCAGTCCTCGACGCTGCGGTCGATGCCCTCGTCAGCGCCGAGCGCGATGGCTTGCGCCACCTTGTCGGCATTGCTGCCCACCACGTAGACTTTTGCGCCCGCGAATTTAGCAATCTGGATGCTGGCGGTGTTGACGCCGCCACCCGCCCCAACAACCAGTACGCTTTCTCCGGGTCGCAAACCGCCTTTGGTGATTAGGCTGTGCCAGGCCGTACTGTAGACGAGCGCCGCCGCCGCTGCCGTCGTATAGGAATGGTGATCGGGCAGTTTGAGCAGGTTGCGGGCCGAGACGACAATGTATTCGGCGTAAGTGCCCGACGTATCCTCGCCCAGAATCTTGAACTGGTTGCACAGGTTTTGACGCCCGCTGCGGCAGTATTCGCAGCGCCCGCAACTTACACTTGGATCGATGACAATCCGCTCCCCCACGGCCCAGCCTTCCACACCCGGCCCTAGCTTGTCGATGTCGCCTGCCGCATCCGCGCCGAGGATATGCGGCAGGGGCAGTTTGATACCCGGCCAGCCATTGCGTACCCACAGATCGAGCCGGTTGAGGGCCGCTGCCCGCACCCGGACGCGCACTTCGCCTGTCCCTGGCTCCGGGACCGGGTGATTCTTTACACATTTCAGGTTGTCAGCAGGCCCGTGTTGATCCAGTAAAACAGCGCGCATGTTTCCATCCATCCCAGGCGACGCGAAAGTGAAGCCAAGTGTAGCGACGGGGCTGCAAAACGTAAAGCAAAAACTCCTCGAAATCCCGCCTGGCGTGAAGAGCGAATTTCTGATCAGGGAAATTATGCACATTTGTGCATAGCACTTGTTACATTTTCGTGATATGGCCGTAATTGGAGCCGTAACGTTGGATGAGTATTCTATGAGTAATGTGGCCGGGGGGAATTATTCAAGTACATCGACCAACGCTCAACATCGGCCTACACATCGACGCCATCAACGGACAACGCATTGCCCTCCCATCGGATTACACGCCAGCCCAGGCCACATTGAAATCGTCATAGCAGTATGATCGCATCGGTATCCGCCCATCATTGAACTACCATCGGTCATCGGTCATCATCGAGCTTTCAACGTAGCCACACCGTCCAATCCCACTCCACTGGCACATCACTGGACTAAGGGCGGATCATACCGAACATTGCACTAACACCGCGCATCATCGTCGTAATCAACCACACCGCACCATTCTCCGTCGCCGATCATCATTGCTACAACAGGAACCGGGCACTTCGCCCGGTTTTTGTTTTTGTATGGTCATGGATGGGCTGGCTTGTGTACAATTGGCACAGCAATTGGCACAGATACAAGCCTGCCACACTGCCCAACAAGATCTCCCGGGAGAATAAACTCCCGCCGTTGCTGTCCAGGAGTCAGTTGTTGCCTATGACCAATTCGCCCGCTGTCAGGCCCGACTTTTACTGCTGCGAATACTCCGAACAGGCCGGTGAACAGCTTTTCGGCACCGCGACCCGTGTTAACGTCTGGCTGGCGCTGGAATACACACGCCCCTGGAACAGCGATGCTTTCGCGTCCAGCGACATCCCCGAACACATCAAGAAGGTGCTCGACGGGCATCTGGCTGCCATTCCACAGTCCCGCTTGCAGTTGATCCGCCAGCCCGCGCGCGCCGCCGCTGGCATCATGTTCTTTGTGGCCGTGTCCCGCGAGGTAAACCCCGTACTCTACAAATTCCAACTGGACAGTTACGACGACCTGTTGGCGCTGGACATCCCGAAGATCGCGTCCGGCGACCCGGCTTACGCGCAGTACCTCAGCCCCGATCCACTCTTTCTGGTATGCGCCAACGGCAAGAAAGATATTTCCTGCGCCAAGTATGGCCGCCCGGTCTACGATGCCATGTCGCAAGCG
Organism: Chloroflexota bacterium; assembly: GCA_021325095.1. GTDB lineage: Bacteria > Chloroflexota > Anaerolineae > Aggregatilineales > UBA2796 > JAJPHV01. The sequence continues at coordinate 64,732 of JAJPHV010000057.1, forward strand.
GTAGGCGAGGGCGTATGGCAGTGTACGCACCTGGGCGGGCATCGGTTCGCGGGAACGTCGGTTTTTCTTCCGTATGGGCTGTGCTATGGCCGCATCAAAGCGGGCGATGTGGCAGCCCTGCTCACCGATTTTCAACAGCAGCAGATTGCCCTCGATCACTATCGCGGCCTTTCGTATTATGACGAGCCGGTGCAGGCCGCCGATTATTACCTGCGCAGGCAAACGGGCAACCGTACATTGGCCGCCTTTCGTCTGGTGAGTATGCGGCAAGACGGTGAACGGTGGTCAATCCAGTGGCAGGCGTCGCAGGATGGACAGCGGTACGAGATTCAGATCAGGCAGGCGCTTTCGCCTTTCGAGATTTACAAGAACTCTGCCGAGCGGGAAACGACCCGCGTCCCTCAATATCACCTGCTCGCACCATAATGCTCTGATGGGCGTATGACATGACCTGAAACAGTTCATCGCCACCTTGACCGCCGCCACATGCGCGTCTCGTTCTGGCGCGCATGTGGCCCAGGCATTTGCCGCGGGATTATGCGCTTTGTCTCCCTATCGCCGGTTGCTGCCTGGCCGGAACCTGGCCGGATTGCCCGCTTCTTACCCGACAACTTGACAGCGCCCTATCTCCCATACTAGAATTGGACAACAGTAAATTGTTAACAGTTTTCCGATTCCTTTTTGCCGGTATTTACCCATACTGACCTATACTGAATGGCCCGCGTGATGGCGGCGACATGCAGGCAATCAACGGATTCTGCCCGCCCGGTGTGCCAGGATAAGGAGGAAAACAAGGAGAACGAGCGCGCCCCCATGTTGTCTCTGGCGACGGATCGCTCTGTGTGGGCATCCTGAGCCGCAAAATACACTATTTTCGAGAGAAGGGATGCAATAATGTCTCAGCAAAATAAATCGCAGTTGAATGGGGCCAAGAGTACGATCAGCCGCCGTGAGTTTTTGAAGATCGGCGCGGGCGCTGCGGCTGGCGGTATCCTCGCCGGAGCCGGGGCGAAGGCCGCCCAGGCCGCCACGCCGCTCGTGCCACGCACCGCTCCGGCCTTCTTGCAGGGCGCCAAGATGGAACTCAACTTAATGACGTGGTTCTGGACGGAGCCGGGACGCAGTGACGCCTGGCGTGCTATGATCAAGAAGTTCCACGAATCGCAGAGTGACATCCATATCAACGAGACCGGGTATGGGGAGAACGAGTATTTCCCCAAGATCCTGGTTCAGGCCAAGTCTGGCAAAATCGAGGGCGACATGTTCACCGAGACGCCCGATGGCTTCCTGCGCCTGATGAAAGATGGGCACACGATTTCGCTGGAAGACGTGGTTAAAAAGGCGGGTGTTACTCTCAGCAAAGCCCAGGACATGCTCCGCAAGGACGGCGAGGTCAACGGCCTGGACATCGTGACTGTGCGCTTCGGCCTGCTTTACAATAAGGCGATGTTCGATAAAGCCGGGGTTGGCGAACCGAAGAACATGGACGATTGGGTGGCAGGAGTCAAAGCGCTGACCAAGAAACCCAACCAGTTTGGTATCTTCTCGCCGCACGTGGCAAAGGACCCCTTCACCACCTGGTTCGTCCTCCAGCAGTGGGCTGTCATGTTCGATGGCGTGTGGGCCAAGGGCCAGACACCGCTGCTCACCTCCGATCCAGTCATCAACGGCATAAAGCTGTTCAAGACCATGTACGACTACATGCCGCAGGGCACGGAGGCGGCAGCCTCCAACAAGATGTTCGGCGCTTCCCAGATCGCGCAGATGATGGTCGTTTCGGCGGCAGTCAACGAGTGGAAGAACAGCACGGACGACCCGAACCTGTATGGGAACCTGCGGAGCGCCAAGCCCTTCTGGCCCGGTGGCAAAGCGATCACACGCATCCACCCGATCTGCATCAATGCCCACACCGATAAAGACAAGCAGGACGCTTCCAAGGTCTTTCTTTCATGGCTGTACAAGAAGGAAAACTACCAGGAACTGCTTGAACGCTGCCTGGACGTGATCCCGGCCATTGAAGGCGGTATCCGACCAGAGTATCGCGCCACCCTGACCTGGGCCGATGGCTATGACGCTGCCACAGCCATCACGGTACCAGAGACGCTGGGCGACTTCGTCTTCTATAACGACGAACTGGGCAATGTGGTCATCCCGCACTTCCAGGACGTTCTGACCGGCACCGCATCGGCTGAAGATGCGATGGGCGAAGCTCAGAAGGAAGCGGAAGCCCTCGCCAAGCGTGTCTTTTCTTCGTGAGCTGGCAGGCGCTAGAACCATCGTAATCTCGAAGTAAGGGCACGCCGTGTCGTGCTCTTACTTGTTCTCAGATAAGGGATTATTTATGGCTGTTCAAGCGGGTGTCAGGGCGCAAGCAGCAGGAATCAGTGTGGTGCGTCACCGGCGTGACCTCCTGCCCTATATGCTCATCCTGCCCATTATTCTCTACGAAGGCATTTTTATCCTCATTCCGATTGTCCAGGAGTTTGCTTCCAGTTTTACCAGTGATGTGATCGGTCTGGGAGCCGTCAAGGGCGTCGGACTGGCAAACTATGACCGAATGATAAATGACCGGTACTTTTGGAATTCGATTCGTGTTACCCTGGTCTTTATGGTCGCTACGGTGATTTTGGCCGTGGGCGCTGGCCTGGTCGCCGCGTTAATTTTGAACCAGCGTTTCCGGGGCCGTACCGTCGCGCGCGCGATTATGTCTTTGCCCTGGGCCTTCCCCGACCTGCCCACTGTGATCATCTTTTCCCTGATCTTGAACCCGAACTTCGGGGTCATCAATGTGCTGGCTCGATTGCTGCTGCCCTGGCTGGAGCAGAACCCAAGATGGCTGATCGACATTAATCTGGCGATGCCGCTGGTCGTCGCAATTGCCGCCTGGAAAGCCTTTCCCTTTTATGGGCTGGTGACGCTTTCTGTCATGCAGTCCATTCCGCAGGAACTCTACGAAGCTGCGAAGGTCGATGGCGCAGCACCTCGGCAGACTTTCCGCTACGTCACGCTGCCGGCGATCATGCCGACTCTGCTGTTGATGGGCGTGCTGGCCTGCATCTTCGCCTTCCGCCAGTTTGTGCTGATCTTTCTCTCCACAGGGGGTGGGCCTGGCCGGGTGACGGAAACCCTGGTGATTTCGGTCTATAAGGCGGCCTTTAACTCTTTCGACTTCTCTTACGGCGCAACGCTTGGAGTCTCCGGCTTCGTGATCGTGTTTGTGATTACCCTGCTCTTTGTCTACCTGCAGAGGCGGCAAGCGGCGGAGGAGGCAGTCCACCTATGACAACGATTCTTCCGGCGACATTGCTGGCAAAACCCCGCGAGCGCCGCTGGCTGCGGCGCGTCCCATTCTACATTCTGGTGCTCCTCTTTTGCCTCACGACAGCATTTCCAATTTACTGGATGCTTGCCAGCGTCGTTCAGCCGGTAAAATATATCCTGGAGTTCCCACCGCGTCTTGTTCCGAACCCCGCGGAACTCACATTTCAGCCGTTCTCGGAAATCTTCAAGATAGAGGACAACCTGGATCGTGTCGATATCTGGATCGTGAATTCCATCGCACTGGCGAGCATGACAACGGTTATCTGCCTGGTTCTGTCCGTGCTTGGCGCTTACGCGATGTCCGGAATGCGATGGCGTGGACTGGCGCTCTTCGGGTTGCTGCTCCTGATGACCCAGATGCTTCCGGAGGCCCTGACCGTAATTCCCATCTATGCCACAGTCGATAAACTGGGTTTGAAAAACAATCTGCTCGTTCTGGCAATGATCGATACGGCTTTCATCCTGCCCATCTGTATCTGGGTGCTCAAGAACGTTTTCGACACCATTCCCTACGAAGTTCGAGATGCAGGATTGGTCGATGGCTGTACGCGGATGGGCGTGTTGTGGCGAATCATGCTTCCCATCTCCGCGCCCGGTCTGGTGGCGGTGGGTGTCGTCGCGTTCTTCTACGCCTGGAACGAATATCTCTTTGCGGCCAGCCTGCTCACCGACAAGCACTATTTCACGGCCCCGATGGGTCTGGCCGGGCTGATCTCGATGATCGGCTTCCCCATTGACAAGATGCTGGCGGGCGGGCTGGTGTTTGCCATTTTCCCCGTGATCTTCTATCTGGCGGTGCAGCGCTACGTCGTGGCGGGCCTGAGCGCCGGAGCCGTCAAAGGATAAGCCGGGCAGGACTTCCCTCGCGGCGACCCGCCCTGCCGCGAGGAGAGGAATTGCGCCGAGGAGTTGCGAGTCGTAGACGCTGCGCCCTACACCTTCGACACCTCGACGTGAACGTCTTTGCGTTGCAGCACTTCCGGGCGCAGGGCCGTTCCAAGCCCTGGCTTGCCTTCGAGCGTGATCATGCCATCGCTGATCGGAATCTTGTCCGTTACGACGTCGTTGTACCAGCCTTCATAGTAGGCGCGCACTGTCTCTACAATCATCGCGTTCGGCACGTGCAGCATCATGTGTACGGCAGACCAGAGCGCGACAGGCCCGATACAGTCGTGGCTGGTCACGGGCAAATAGTAAGTGTCGGCCAGGGCACAAATCTTGCGCGTCTCGGTGATACCGCCCGTCCAGGCCATGTCGGGCATCACGATGTCGGCGGCGTTTTCTTCGGCCACGCGCCGGAAGCCGAACCGGGTAAAGAGCCGCTCGCTCACGCACAGCTTGACCTTCGTCTGCGCTTTGAGCCGGGCATAGCTTTCGATGTTATCCGGCGGGATGATTTCCTCCAGCCACATGATGTCGTAGGGTTCCAGGGCCTGCGCAATCTTCACCGCCTCCGGCAGGTTCCAGCGAGCATGGCCCTCAATGGCGATCTCCATCTGGTCGCCAACCATCTTGCGAATGTCCTCTACGTAGGAAAGCCCCTTTTTGAGGTTCTCCTTCGAGAGGAAGTGGCTGACCGGCCCCATCGCATTGGCGCCCGCCGTACCGGCAGCGCGTGCCGTCGTCGGCCCGGCTGGCCCATCGGTGGAGACGCCGAACTGGTCAAACGGCCAGATTTTCATGGCCCTGATCCCGTGCTTGAGCAGATCGGCAGCCAGTTCGCCGCTGTGCCCCTCGGCCCAGGCCAGGTAGTCCTGGTGCGGGCCGTGCCCAACGCAGGTGTTGTAGATCATGATCCGGTCACGGCTGCGCCCGCCGAGCAGGTTGTAAATCGGCTGCCCGCTGTACTGGCCCAGGATGTCCCACAGCGCCACGTCCACCGCACTGATGGCGCGCATCTCCGACCCTGCAAAGCCGAAGAAGTTGACCGTCGAAAACATATTTTGCCAGTGGTTCTCGATGTCAAGTGGACTGCGCCCCAGCAGCAGCCTGGCAAACATATCGTGAATGACGGCGCTCACTGCCCGAGGCAGGTAATAAGTTTCGCCCAGGCCGATCAGCCCGTCGTCGGTGTGGATACGCACCCAACTGGTGGGCAGGAGATCGTCGCACCAGATGGTTTCGATACGAGTGATTTTCATGTCGCGCTCCCCCAAAGGCTTTTTATGGTGCAGGGTACCGCCGGGTCATCGTCCAAAGACGGTACTCTCGCCAACCTGCAAAATGCGTACCTCCCCTGTGCCGCCTAGCTTCTGATAGGTCTGCTTGAATAAATTCGGATCAAGCGTTTGCTCAGGATGAGGGGCCGGGTCTTTCCACAGGATGTGGTGCATCGGGATGGCGACCTTCACACCGAGATGCCAGGCCAGCATGGCCGCTTCGTGTGCATTCATGTTACCGGTGATGCCGTTGATGACCAGCAGAGCGGCGTCGATCTTCTCCGAATAAAGCGCCCGGATCTTCAGGTCGTATTCAGTGTCGCCGCTGTGGTAGACCCGGACGCCATCAAAGTCGAAGATGACGCCGATGGCATCCGGCACTTCCCAACCGGGGATACCCGCCTCGTGCCGGGCATAGACGGCATGAACGGTCACATCACGGAACTCGCGGGTCTGGCCGCGCTGAAGGGGCAGCACACGATCACGGGGGACGCCCCAGCCCACAGCGCGTGACAGGGCCGTAGGCGGGCACATGAAGACCGCGCTGGACACTCTGGCAATGGTGGGAATGCCGCCGGGGTCGAGGTGGTCTTCGTGGAAGTGCGTGGCGATCACCAGATCGGGCCGCACGTCTTCGAGCGCAATCGGCGGCGGAAAGGCACGCTCCTGGGCGAAGATGTCCGCCACAGAATTGGACAGGTACGGATCAATATAGACTTGGGTGTTGGCAGGTGTCTTGAAAATGAAGCCCGTTCCGCCCAACCACCAGGCCCGCACCGTCCCTGGTTCGACTTGTGTCTGTGCCAGTTCGTCTTTGAGCATCCGATGTCCCCCTTGTGCTGCCAACATGCGCTGCTAACGATTGACTTCAAAACGGGCCAGCTTTGCCTGGAAGCCGGGCCGATCCAGCACTTCCGTATTGATGACGTGTTCAGGCACTTCGCCGCGCGCTGCCCGCATCATCCCGCCCAATGTGGACAGGCCGATTGCCAGCCCAGCCTCGACGGTGGCGGGCAGCCAGTGCGGGGTCAGGATCACGTTGTCCAACTGGACGAGGGGATGCTCCGCCGGAAGCGGCTCCTCCTCGAAAACGTCCAGGCCCGCCCCGGCAATGCGGCGCTCGCGCAGCACATCCACCAGAGCACGCTGGTCTATAAGCTCGCCCCTGGCGACATTGACCAGGTAAGCCGTCGGCTTCATCAGCAGCAGGTGTTCGCGCCGGATCATGCCTCGCGTGTCCGGGCGCAGGCTCGGATGCAGGCTGATGAAGTCCGATTGCCGGAAAAGTCCTTCGAGTGTCACGAGCGCCACGCCAAGCTGTCCGGCCTGCGCAGGATCGGCGTGGGGAGAATAGGCAAGGACGCGCATATCGAAAGGCGCGACAAGACGCACCAACTCGCGCCCGCTGCGGCCCAGGCCCACGATGCCCAGCGTTTTACGCTGAATCTCTGTGCCCTGCACCGTGCTCTGCAAGTCCCAACGGCCTGCGCGGGCAACCTTCTCCTGGGCTGTGAGCCGCTTGGCAAGGGCCAGCATGAGCAAGAGCGCAGAGGAAGCCGTCGAATGAGTCAGCGCGTCCGGCGCATTGAAGAGCGCCACGTCGTTCTCGGTGCAGGCTTGAACGTCAATCTTGTCGTAGCCGGCCCCGGCGCGGCCAACGACGACCAGGTTAGCCGCGCCTTCGGCGAAGGTGCTGGCCTTGATCCAGGGGCGCACCACATACAAACCATGTATATCCGCAATATGTCGCGGCGTGATCAGGAGCGAATAATACCGCTCCCAGTAGCCAGGGTCGGTGCGGCTCGGCCCCAGGTCGCGCAGAAAGTGGTACTGGATGTAGGGGATCGGCTCGATTCTGTCCAGTCCGATGCGGCGCTTGTCCAGCGCGCCGTCCACGTCGAGCATGTCCCCGGTGAGGGCCAATCGGAATATTTGCATTCTCGCTTCAGGTTTTGAAAAAGGGATCGGCGTGGCCGCTCACCGGTCGGCTCAACGGTCACGAATCGATCTATAACGCAAGAAATTGTAAACAGTTGACAGTTACCATTATAGAGCAAAGATAGCCCAGTCTGCAAGCGATCAAGCAGGGTCGGGGAGGTATGATGTGATTACGTCAGGAAGGGAGGTTGGAACAGTGTTGAGCAAAGCGGCTAGTCGGGAAGCAGGCCGGCGGGAACCTGCACGGTCATCAGGCCCGCCTCCACATCGATGTTGAGGACGACGCCCGCAATGGCCGGGATCAGGACTTCGCCGTAGGCTTCACCTCGCACCACGTAGACATCGTTCGCACCCGTCTCGATCACGTCTGTGACACGGCCCAACGTTTCGCCGTCCGTCGAGCGCACCTCCAGGCCGATCACCTGGAAAAGATAAACCTCGTCCTCTTCGAGTGGTACAGCATCGGCCAGCGACACACAAATGTACTGGCTGCGAAAGCGCTCGGCGTCGTCGCGGCTGGTCACGTCGTCCAGGTGGAGCAGCCATTGATCGTTTTTGGCCCGCCGCGCCCACGTGACACGATGCTCAGTCATGCGGTGCGGTTTGTCCGGATCAGCACCCACGTAGACCAGATCGAGGCTCACCATGCGCTCTGGAAAATCGGTCACGATCTGGACGCTCAGGTCACCGCGCACGCCGTGTGGGCGCAGTACTCGTGCCAGGATAAGAAATTGCGGCCTGGATGATTTCTTTTCGGGGCCACCAGAATCAGATCGATTCATGCTCACCAGAATCTACATGATTTCGAGGGTGATGCGCTTGCCCTCTTTGGCAGCCAGCACGCGCAGCAGAACACGGATGGCATTGGCGACGCGGCCACTCTTGCCGATGACTCGCCCCATGTCGTCCGGCGCAACGCGCAGTTCCAGCACGATGGAGGAATGGCCTGGAATCTCGGTGACTTCCACCGCCGATGGGTCATCGACGAGCGACTTGGCAATGTATTCAACAAGGTCCTTCATCGCCACCGCTTTAACTCCTTGGGGCAGTGTTCCTGATAGCAATTTTAAGAGCATACAACATTCGGGGCCAGTTTGCCAGTTGGCGGATCGCGTTTGACAAGCGTTTTGCCTGCCGGCATAATCGCGCCCATGAAACGACCCACCTCCACTTTTGCAGTCATCCTCGTGCCGCTGCTGGCGATGGTTGTCGCAATGCTGGCCTGTTCGCTGCCGGGGCAGAATGTGATAGTGGTGACGGCCACGCCCAGCCAGCCGCCCGTGACGCCGAGCCTCACGCCGATTCCGGCGACGGCCACATCTATTCCGACGGCCACCCCTATTCCGACGCCGACCACTGCGCCCAACGTCGCTATCGGGCAGGCCAATACTTCGCTCCACAACGGCGATTACATGACAGCAGTGAAGGTCTACCAGTCGATCCTTAGCCAGCCGGTGCTGTCCATCGATCCGCGACTGCGGGCCGATGCGTCGATTGGCCTGGGAACGGCAGCGCTGCGCGAGGGGAAATTTGCCGACGCCGTCACCGCACTGAGCGATTTCATCCAGACTTATCCGACGGACAAACGGCTGGCTCAAGCCTATTTTTTGCGCGGCGATGCGTACATGGGTCTGGAACAATGGGCGGACGCCATCGCCGATTTCCAGGTGTATTTGCAGAAGCGCCCCGGCCTGATCGACAGCTACGTCTACGAACGGATCGGCGATGCGTCGTTGGCCCTGCAAGTGCCCGACCAGGCACTGGACAACTACGCGAAGGCGGTGGCCGCCACGCGCGGTCTGGCCCCGATGATGGCGCTGCGGGAGAAGGTGGCCGCCGCCTACCTGAACACCAACAATGTCCAGGCCGCGCTCGGTCAGTACGACGCGATCCTGGCGGTTGCTAAGAACGCCGGATACCGCGCTAACATTGCCCTCACTGCCGCCGATCTGTTGTTCCGCACCGGGAACAAAGCAGCGGCCTACGCGCGCTACCAGGACATCATTGCCAACTACCCGACAGCCCCGGAAGCCTACCGGGCTATGCAGGCGCTTCTGCGGGCAGGCACACAGGTCGATGATCTGCTGCGAGGCAAGATCAGTTTCGCGGCCCAGGATTACAAGGACGTGATCACGGCCCTGTACAACTACACCAGCAAGACGCCGCTGACGGACATTGACCCCTCCGTGTTCATGCTGCTGGGCCGCGCCTACCGGGAGGTCGGCAACACGGCAGCCGCTATCACGTCCTTCCAGACGATCATTGATCAGTATCCAAAGAGCAGCCTGTATGGCGATGCCTGGCTGGAACAGGGCCGTACCTTGCTGCTGGCTGGGAAGACGGCAGACGCCATTGCCAAGTACAAGGAACTGGTCGATAAGCACCCGGACGTGCCGCAGGGTGCGGAGGCGCTGTGGCGGGCCGGCTACCTGTACTCGACGCAGGGTGACAGCGAGTCGTCACTGGCGACCTTTGAAATCCTCGGCAACAAGTTCAAGGGGACGGACTGGGCGATGGACGGCCTGTTCCGGGGTGGGATGGCCGCCTACAACCAGGGCGCGTTGGCTCGCGCGCAGCGGCTTTTTAATCTGCTGGCCGTCACCGGGAAAGGCGACCTGAAAGCGGCGGGCGCGCTGTGGCTGGGCCGCCTGTACCAGCTTCAGAACCAGCCCGACCTGGCGCGGGACGCTTACCAGGAAGCGGCCAAAGCCGATCCGGGCGGCTATTACAGCCTGCGCGCTGCCGATTTGCTGGCCGGGCGTGGCCCGTTTGTGCCGCCTGCCAAACTCGATTTCGCCTTCAACAGCCCTGAGCGCATCGCGGAGGCCGAAAAGTGGCTGCGCGACAAATTCAAGATCACGCAGACGGGCGACCTGTGGCCGCTGTCGTCCACGCTTGCCACCGATCCGCGCATGATCCGGGGCAACGAACTGTGGGCGCTGGCCGCGAACACAGAAGCCAGGGGCGAGTTCGACGCCCTGACCGCCGATAACGAGTCCAACCCGCTGGCGATGTACCAACTGGCGACTTATTACTACCGGATCGGGCTGTACCGGGAAGCCATCGAGACGACGGCCAAACTGCTGGACAATGCCAAGATACCGACCAGCGACGCACCGAAGGCCATTGCGGCGTTGCGTTTCCCGATTGCCTATTACGACCTGGTGCTGCCCAACGCACAGAAGTACAACATCGATCCGCTGCTGGTGTTCAGCATCATCCGGCAGGAGAGTTTGTTTGAAGGGGTTGCCACTTCCTATGCGGCGGCGCAGGGCCTGATGCAGATCATCCCCAGCACGGGCGCTTACGTGGCCCGCAAGCTATCGTGGCCGGATTACCAGAACAGCGACATCTACCGGCCCTACGTTAACGTGACGTTTGGCATTTACTACCTGCACGAACAGCTCGACACGTTCCAGGGCAATGTCTACGCGGCGCTGGCCGCCTACAATGCCGGGCCGGGCGCGAGCAGCGAATGGTTCCGCATCTCGAACGGCGACCCCGATCTGTTTATTCAGGCCATTTCCTACGACCAGACCCAGACCTACGTGCGCCGCATCTACGAGCAGTACGACAGCTACCGCGATATTTACGGAGCCAAATAGGGCCATGCCTGACCAGATAGGACAGATCAGATAGGACATAATACGTATGGACGAGTCCGATGAAATGTGAGAAACTACTGGTCAATTCAACCGTCGAGGTCTCATGTTTCAGCCCATTTTGCCCATTGTTGCGGCCACTGTCGGTAATGTCCGATGTTTTCAGGCTCACCGTATAGTTCTACCACCCTCTAGCTCGAACCATTTCCCCTACCCGCAATCTGCCCAGCGGAGCGCCCGCCCGATCTACCAGGTGCTGGTGACAGACGATGACAGCCGGCTGCGCGCTCTGGAACGGCTGATCCTGGAACGCAACGGCGGGTTGAAGGTCATCGACACGGGCGATTCCGACGAGGCTATTGCCATCTGCCAGACACAGCCGATCTCGCTGGTCATCTGCGACATTCTGAAGCCGCGAATGAATGGCCTGGTCATCCTCAAGACGCTGCGCAGCAACCCGGCCACGCAGCACGTCCCATTCATGTTCGTCACGGCCAGCGGCATGGATCGGCGGGTCAGCCCTCTCGAACTGGGCGCGAATGACTACCTGCCCAAGCCCTTTTTGCCCCAGGAGTTCCTCAGCCGGGTGTGGCGATTGCTGACCTGGCGAAACTGAGCGCTGACAGGCTGCTTGTCTTCGCGTATAATGCACCCATCCTTAGGCCAACTGGAGGCTGATCGTGGCAGAGTCGCGTCCGGTGCGGGTTCGTTTTGCGCCCAGTCCGACGGGGGATATGCACATCGGCGGCGCGCGCACCGCACTGTTCAACTGGCTGTTTGCCCACCGTTACGGTGGTAAGTTCATCCTGCGCATCGAGGATACCGATCAGAAGCGCACCCGCGAGGAATCGCTCGGCGGTATTCTGGATGGGCTGCACTGGCTGGGCCTGCAATGGGACGAAGGGCCGGACATCGGCGGCCCCTACGGACCGTACATCCAGAGCGAGCGGCTGGACATTTACCAGAAGTGGGCGCAGTGGTTGGTGGACAACGGCAGGGCGTACCGCGCCTACGAGACTCCAGAAGAATTGGACGAAATCTCAAAGGCAAACAAGGGCATGGGCTACGACAGGCGTGGGCGCAGCCTGACGCCGGACGACTGGGCACGCCTGGACGCCGAAGGCCGCAAGTACGTGATCCGTTTCAAGGTTCCACTCGAAGGTGAAACCACCGTGATCGATTTGGTGCGCGGGCCGATCACCGTTCAGAACGAGAAGCTGCAAGACCTGGTGCTGCTCAAGTCGGACGGCTACCCGACCTACCACCTGGCGAACGTGGTGGACGATCACCTGATGGAAATTTCGCACATCATCCGTGCCGAAGAATGGATCAGCACCGCGCCATTCCACAAGCAGCTTTACGCAGCCTTAGGATGGCAGATGCCCGCGATTGCGCACGTTCCGGTCATCTTGCATCCGAATGGCGGCAAGATCAGTAAGCGCAAACATCCAGAAGCGGCCTTGTCCTATTTCATTCAGAATGGCTATCTGCCCGAAGCCGTCACCAACTTTCTGTGCAACGTGGGCTGGAACTACGGCGTGCTGGACGAACAGGGTAACGAGGTGCAGGTTTTCACCAAAGAGCAGGCCGCCGCGATCTTCGACATCACGAAGGTGACGACCAGCGGCACGAAGTTCGACGTGGTGAAACTGCAATGGCTGAACGGCGAGCATATCCGGCGGATGCCGGTGGCGGAACTGGCCGAAAAGCTGCGCAGGCCGCTGGAGAAGGCGGGCTATACCGTCAACAGCGATCTGCTGCTGCGCGTGACGCCGCTGATCCAGGAGCGGATCAAGCTGCTGAATGACGTGGTGGAGGTGGCAGGCTTTTTCTTCCGCGAGGACGTGATCCCCGAATCACCCGCCAGCTTGATCCCCAAGAAGATGGACGCTGCGCAGACGGCTTCTGCCCTGCAAAGGGCCTACGAGACACTGGCCGGGCTGCCCGACTTTGCTGCGCAGACCCAGGAAGCCGCGCTGCGTCCGCTGGCCGAGTCGTTGGGGTTGAACCCCGGGCAGCTATTCGGCGCGCTGCGGGTGGCTGTTACCGGGAAAACGGTCTCGCCGCCGCTGTTCGAGACGATGGAAGTGCTGGGCCGCGAGGTGGCACTGGCACGGATCAAGAAGGCGATTGAACTCTTGAGCCAGCCAACCTGATCGGCAAAATTGGGACAAAAGTCACAGCGCACCAGTGGGGAGTGTTTTACAGTCGTGCCGAAAGTGGAATCCACAGGGGCACGACCCCTTAACAAACGGAGCGTAAAACCATGACCCACATCATCACCAGTCTTTGCCTGCGCGATGGCGCGTGCGTGGAAGTCTGTCCTGTCGAGTGCATTGTGCCTGGCATTCCGGAAAGCGAATGGCCCTGGTACTTCATCGACCCGGACACGTGTATTGACTGCGGCGCGTGTGTGCCCGAATGCCCGTATGAGGCAATCTTCCCTGAAGAGGAGGTGCCGCAGGCTTACGAACTAGCCGCCGATCAGGAGCGCATCCCGTTCCGGGGCGAGCGCTACAAGGCAGCAGGTGGCGAGATCGTCGATCTGACCGAGGACATCCAGCCCAACTACGACTTCTTCAAGGTGGGGCCAGGCTACAAGGCGCTGCAAAAGTGAACTACGCCGCGCGGCGTTGATGAAGGATGCGGTCACGCCCGGCGCTAAAGCACCGGGCTGAATCAACCAGGCCCCTGCGGGGCTAATGCAGCCCCGAAGAGGCTTGGTAATCTTAGCCCTTCAGCCCAGGGCACTCTTATTGGGTGCGGACAGTCACGAAGCCGCCCGATACGTAGCCATCCCGCCCGTTCAGGCTGATCTTGTACCAGCCGTTGGTTTTGCCCAGGACCGGGTAGGTTTCGCCCTGGTGAATTTCCCCGATCTGTTCGTAGTTGAGGCCCGCGCCAGCGCGTACCTTGACTGTCGCGTAGTTGGCGGTGAGCACCTGTTGTGCCGGGCCGCTGGCCGACTGCGCAGCCACTTCGGGAGCCGGCACTGAGGGCGCATGGCCCTTCCAGGCCGCGATCAGCGGGCGAAGGATATCCAGCGCCTGTGTGCCGAGCGCCTGGCTCGGCTCGATGTACGACCCTTCCAGGAATTCGTTCCAACTGACGATCAGGATCGTGTTTGCGCCGCTGGACACCGCGCCGTACCAACTGTTGCGCAGGAAAGCGCCCTGAGCGCGGGCCTGTGGGGAGGTCGGATTGGTGCGGCCCGCGATGCGCGATTCATCCCAGCCGGGCATGACCGTCGGCGTGTAGAACGTGCCGCCCGCCGAGCGGGTGCGGCTATACCACGCGCTGGCTGTGCCCGCCGGGTTGCCCGACCAGGCGATGTTGAAGAGATACAGCCCGTCAAAGGTGCGCAGATAGGAGGTATTCGTGCCCTCCATCACCCAGATCGTGTTGTGGTTCGGATCGACCTGTCCGCGAATGTTGGCCCAATCGCCGAGCGAAAAGCGGCCCTGATTCCAGAAGTAAATGACGGGCTTGCCGTTGTAGCGCAGGTAGCCCGGATGGTTGACGCGATCCCCGATCAGGTAGCGTAGCGAGTCCAGGACTTCACCTGTCGAAGCGTTGTAGCCGCCCTCAAACATATCCACCGAGGCGGCGGCGTGGAAACCGCGCGCGGCAGCCTGATCGAGCAGCATGTTGAAGACGACACTGGTCAGGTTGCCGCCTTTGGGGCCGAACCAGCTCATGATGAAGGCGTCGATTCCGGCGCTCTGCGCCTGTTCGATGTGGCGGGCGATTGCGCCGCCATCTGCTGAACTGTAGGGGATAGCCGGACGATCCGTCAGGCGGCCATCATTCCACGAATCGCCCGAATACCAGCCAAAATAATAAGCGTAAACCTGTCTGCCGGAGCCAGCCGAAGCTGATTGTGTGTGGGCCGCCGAACTGAGGGTCAGCAGTGCGACAGCAGCAAAAATGAGGTAACGACGTAGGTGTTGCATCTTGGTGTCATCTCTCAAAGCTAACTTTACGATGGGCGTGCGAGTGTAGCCAACTTAGAACAGGTGATCAACAGGACTTCGATACCGCGCCCGATCCAAGTCGGGTCTTGCATGGATAGCTGAACCGTGTTACTCTGCCCAATTGTTTTGCTTCGCGGGCGAACTGATTACGCAAAGGGTTCATGTCCACGATAACAATGAAGTTTGGCGGCACGTCGATGGGCGGACACGACGCCATCGCGCAGGTCGCCCGGATCATCTGCGACCACGCCGACCAGGGGAACCGGATTCTGACCGTCGTTTCAGCCATGAGCGGCGTCACGGATATGCTGCTGCAAGCGGCCAGCACGTCTGCGGCAGGCGACGAGGCCACGCACATCACAATCATCGAAGAACTGCGCAAGCGCCATCACGAAACTGCCGAACAGCTTATCCGCAGCGAAAAGCTCCGAGAAGCGTTGCTTGAAGACCTGGACAGCTTGCTAGACGGGTTGAATGCGCTGTGCCACAGCATCGCCGTGCTGCGCGAAGTGACACCGCGCGGCATGGATTTGATCAGTTCGTTTGGGGAACGCCTGAGCGCCCGGCTGCTGGCGGCACATCTGAACGACCTGGGCCGCAACTCGATTGCCATCGACGCCAGCGACCTGATTGTGACCGACGACAATTTCCAGGACGCCGTGCCCTACATGGACGAGACACGCCAGCGCGTCCAGGAATATCTCGTGCCATGCCTGGAAAATGGGATGCTGCCCGTTGTGACCGGGTTTATCGCCGCGACGCGCAAGGGTATCATCAGCACGCTGGGGCGCGGCGGCAGCGACTACAGCGCCGCCATCCTGGGCGCGGCTATCGACACCGATCACCTGTGGATTTATACCGACGTGGATGGGATCATGACCGCCGATCCACGCATTGCGCCGACGGCCCGTGTCATCCCGGTTTTGAGCTACGGCGAAGTGGGCGAACTGGCCTATTTCGGCGCGAAGGTGCTGCACCCCAAGACGGTGCAGCCGATGATTGACCGGGGGTCGCCGGTGCGCGTCCGCAACACCTTCAACCCCTCGCATCCGGGGACGCTCATCCAGCCGCAGTCGGAGATCACGGCGGGTGCGGTCAAAGCCGTGACGGCCATCAAGGACGTGAGCCTGATCTCCGTCGAAGGGCGCGGCATGGTCGGCGTGCCGGGCATCGCGGGCCGCACCTTCATGGCAGTGGCGCGCGCCAACACCAGTATGCTGCTTATCTCGCAGTCCTCGTCGGAGCAAAGTTTCTGCTTCGTCATCCCAAGCAATCGCACTGCGCCGACCCTGGCCGCGATCCGCGACGAGCTAGATCGGGAGATACAGCGCAAGGACGTGGATCGCATCTGGGCCAAAGAAGACATCGTGATCATTACCACCGTCGGGGCGGGGATGCGTGGGATGCCCGGCGTGGCGGCGCGCGTGTGCGGCGCGCTGGCCGCGCACGGGATCAACATCCTGGTCATTGCGCAGGGGTCGTCGGAGTACAGCATTTCGCTGGTCGTCGCCGCCGACGACGCGACCAAAGCCGTTCAGGTTCTGCATGATCTGATCGCCTGAGCCATGATCGAGCAGGTGGTGGCGCGCGTCCGGGAGAATATCCAGAAGGTCATCGTCGGCAAGGACGAGGTGATCAACCTGGTGCTGGTGGCGGTGCTGTGTGAGGGCCACCTGCTGATCGAGGACGTGCCCGGCACTGGCAAGACCACGCTGGCAAAGGCAGTGGCGGTCTCGCTGGGCTGCACCTTCCGGCGCATCCAGTTCACGCCCGATCTGCTGCCCAGCGACGTGACCGGGATCAACTACTTCAACCAGAAAACCCAGGAGTTTGAGTTCCGACCCGGCCCGGTACTGTCTCAGATCGTGCTGGCCGACGAGATCAACCGGGCCACGCCGCGCACGCAGAGCGCCCTGCTCGAAGCCATGCAGGAGCGGCAGATCACGGCGGACGGCGAAACGCGCCCGCTGCCGCGCCCATTCCTGATCATGGCGACGCAGAACCCAGTGGAACTGGAAGGCACGTTCCCGCTGCCGGAGGCGCAGCTTGATCGCTTCCTGCTGCGCGTCAACATCGGCTATCCGAGCGAGGACGACGAGAACGCCATCCTGCGGCGCTTCCGCACCGACGATCCGCTGGACACGCTTGCCGCGGTGAGCAACCCGGCGGAGATCAGCACCTTGATCAGCGCCGTGCGCGAAATCCGCGTCGAGGAGTCGGTGCAGAACTACGTCGTCAAGATTGCCCGGCAGACGCGCGACCATGCCGAGATCGCACTAGGAGCCAGTCCGCGCGCCACGATGGCCCTCTACCGGACGGCTCAGGCGTGGGCGGCCATTCACGGCAGCAGCTTTGTCACCCCCGATCACGTCAAGTTCATTGCCCCTTACGTCCTGACGCACCGGATCATGGTCAGCCCGCAGATGCGGCTGCGCGGGCGGACACCGGAAGAAGCGCTGGCGGACATCGTGGACGCCGTGCCTGTGCCCGTGAGCGCGGCGTGAGTTCACCTTGAAGCTGCTGCGGCAAGATTCAAGGCATTTGAATCTTCCGCTCTCGGGCATAGCGGCAAGGGTTAGACAAAGCAATGTTCGACTTCGAGTCCGCCGAAAAAGAAGACCTGACCAGCGGGCCATCCAGAGCTAACCCCGAAGGCCGCCACAACCTGCTTGATCACCGCTGGGTGTGGATGGCGATCATCCTCTTCATTGTCGGCATGGTCATCCGCAACGGCGCGCTGATCACCGTGACCGGGCTGATGCTCGGCATCGTCATCGTCTCCTGGAACTGGAACAAACACGTCCTTGCAAATATCCGCTACCGCCGCCAGTTTCATCATCGCCGCGCCTTCCCCGGTGAGGAAGTGGAGGCGCACCTGCTGGTCGAGAATCACAAGTGGCTGCCTGTGACGTGGCTCCAGGTGGAGGACGAGTGGCCGAGCGCCTTTGGCCCCGCCGATCAATCGGTGCTGTCGGCTTCGTCGGGGCCGTCGATGGGCTACCTGGTCAACGTCTACGCGCTGCGCTGGCACGAGCGCGTGCGTCGCCGCTACCTGCTGCGCGCCCAGCAGCGCGGCATCTACCCGGCTGGCCCGGCGCACATGGTCAGCGGCGATCCATTCGGGCTGTTCGAGAACGATGCCGACTCGCCGCGCCGCGCCCTGCTGATCGTCTACCCGGAGGTTAAATCGCTGGAAGAACTGGGGCTGGACGCCAAAGACCCCTTCGGCAACGTCCGCACGTCGCAGCGCTTATTTGAGGACACAAGCCGCATCATGGGCGTGCGCGATTACCGCCCCGACGATAGCTTCCGGCACATCCACTGGAAGGCGACGGCACGCACAGGCGATCTACAGGTGCGGCAGTATGAACCAACCCGCACGCAAAGCGTGGTGCTGTGCCTGAACATCGCGTCGTTTGAACGGTCAGTACACGGTATCTGGCCCGCAATGGTCGAATACGTGATCAGTGTGGCGGCGTCGCTGGCGTCGTGGGCGGTTGAGGCGCAGTATGCGGTGGGCCTGGTCGCCAATGCCACGCTCGCCCAGACGGATCGCCCACTGCGCACCCAGCCGAGCCGCAGCCGCGATCAGTTGGCGCACCTGCTGGAAGTGATGGCCGGGATCAGCTACTTTGTGACCAGCGACTACGCCCGGTTCGTGTTGGAGGAGAGCCGCCGCATCCCCTGGGGGGCAACGCTGGTGGCGATCACCGGGCTGGTCAACGAGTCGATCCTGGCCTCGCTGGTGCGGCTGCGGCAGAGCGGGCGGCGCGTCGTCCTGGTTGTCCTGGGCAAGGCCCCTCCGCCGTACCTGCCCGATATCCGCACCTATCATCTACCGATTGCCGAGGAAAGCCCCGAAAGCCAGCCCACTGCGTCCGAAGAGAGCGAAACGCCGCGCCAGCGCTATTTGCGGCGACGGGCACAGGAAGAAGGACGGAAAGCGGGGACTGTATCGCGTGCAGCACATTAGCGCCGCCCTGGATTGCTGGAGACGGTGGTAGAATCAGGTGAAAGCATGTGGGGCCAGGAGCTAGACTGTTATGTCTGTTCAGACACGCCTGAGTGTCGAGGAATTTGAGAGAATTGCTGCGCTGCCTGAAAACGCGCACAAACGCCTTGAATTCATCGGGGGGGAAATCGTCGAGGTGGTCAGCAATAGTGATGCGTCCGAAATCGCCGCGAACCTTTTGGCCGCAATTCAAGTCTTTGTCAAAGCACACAATTTGGGCCGGGTCACCGGGGCGGACGGCGGTTATAGGGTGTCGGGAGAGGACTACATTCCCGATGTCGGGTTCATCTCAAAAAGCCGGCAGCCTCAACGCCCCCATGTCACCTGGAACCCCCTGGCCCCGGATTTGGCTGTTGAGGTCGTATCCCCCACAGATCGGCCCCAACACATTGCCGACAAAGCGGTGAATTACGTGCTGGCAGGGACATTGTTGTGGTACGTGTATCCCGACGAACGGCAGGTCAAAGTTTATGCGCCGGGCCAGCCTGTCAAGACATTGAGCATCAATGATGTCCTGGACGGTGGGCAGGTATTGCCCGGTTTCACGCTGGCCGTCAAAGACATTTTCCCTACTGAGTAGCGGAAAGAGCGCGCCTGTGAGTGCTCAAGCCGTGATGGGGAACT
Organism: Chloroflexota bacterium; assembly: GCA_021325095.1. GTDB lineage: Bacteria > Chloroflexota > Anaerolineae > Aggregatilineales > UBA2796 > JAJPHV01. Next base: position 84,362 of record JAJPHV010000057.1, read on the forward strand.
ATCCGCGTGTGGCCTGGCAGCGCGAACTGCTGCATGTGGCAATGGCCCTCATGGAGAGCGCCTGGTGCATTCCGCTGTTCATCGCCTTCGCGCCGGGGGCCAGCCTGCTGCCCATCGCGCAGGCGGTCGTGATCGTGCTGGCGAACGTTCTGGGCGCGATGGGCCTCGTCCGTTTCCTGGCACTACGTTGGGTACGTTACGAGATCTCGCGCTGGATCGTGCTGGCGGGTCTCGTGACGGCGTGCGCCGTGATGTTGTACGTGGTGCTGCCTAGCACTACAATCGGCAGCAGTGTACCGCTCATCGTCAGCAGTTTTTCCAGGGGTGCGCCCGTCTTCCTCGTGCCGCCGCCTGCCATCACTATCGTCTTGATCGTGTTCCTGTGGTATCGCGGCATTCGCCTCGCCACCCTGCTGATCACGCCGGTACGCGCCAGCTTCGGTTTCCGGGCAGGCATCCTGATCATGGCGCTGCTCGGCCTGATTCCGAGTCGGGCGTTGCAATCCGAGATGATCACGCTGCTGCCGCTGTTCTTCTTCGCCGGGCTGATGGCGACGACGCTGGCACGGGCGGCCAGTCTGCGCATCAACCGGGATTTGCAGCGGGCGACCTTTGGCGGGCGCTGGCTGGGCCTGACCGGGATCATCGGGGCGGCCATCACTGGCTTCGGCTTCCTGATCGCGCTGCTGCTGGCGGGTTATGGTGTGGAGGGCGCGGGGCGCATCCTGAAAGGGCTGCTCAGTGCGATGTTCGCCGTGTTCGTGGTGGCCGTCACGCCCATCCTGTACGTCCTGGAATGGCTGCTGCGCCCGCTGGCCGAAGCATTCCAGCGGGCCATCGCTCGGCTGAATCTGTGGCAGGCCCCAAACCCGATCAACCGGATGCCCGCCGGGGGCGAAGCCGCGCAGCAGAACCTTCAGCAGATCACCCTGATCCTGAACGTGCTGAAGTTTGCGGCGCTCGGAATCATCGTGCTGGCGGTGGTGATCGTGCTGTTCAACATGCTGCGCAACCGGGCGTTGAGCCTGTCGGGGATTGAGCGTGAAGATCACGAGAAACTCAACGACGAAAGCCTGATCGACAATCTGCGCGCGTTGCTGCGGCGCGGCGCTGGCAGCCTACAGAACGTGTGGGCGGCACTGGCGCAGTTCGGCCTTAGCCGTGACCTGCTGAATGCGCTGACCATCCGGCGGCTGTATGCGCGTTTGCTGGCACGGGCGGCGGAGCTTGGCTACCCGCGCCACCTGGCGCAAACGCCCTACGAATATCAACAGCAGTTAAAGGCGGCTTTTCCGGGTTTCCCGGCGGAGATCGAGATGGTGACGCGCGCTTACGTCAACGCGCACTACGGAGAACTGCCGGACAGCCCTGAAGCGCTGGCCGCAATGCAGAGCGCGGTAGATCGCATGATCGCCAGCGTCGCCAAAGGGCGGGCTGACTGATCGCAGCGCGCTAGTCAGTGCACAGGAACGCCCTTTTCAACGCCCTTTGCGTTCGGGCGATGTACTGTTCCTTTGTCCAGCCGCGTTCTGTAGTCAGCGTTTCCCAGGTGGGCAGCGACAGCGCGGCGAAGAAGAAATCGGCGGCAGAGTCAGCCGTCCAGCCCGGTGCGAGAAGGCCGTCTCGTGCCAGAGACTGCGTGATCGAGAGGCATCCGCCGTAGACTGCGCCCATGCGGTCCTCCCAGACTGCCGCTGCCGCTTCGTCGGTCTCCCGGACGGCCATCAGCGCTTTCGCCAACCCATAGATGTCCGGGATGTAGTTCGCCCAAAATTCGACGTAGGCGTCCAATGCCTCCACGCCGTTCGGCGCGGAACAGGTGCGCTGGATTCTTTCAGACAGCCGCAGCACGTCGTCCAGGTAGCGGGCTGTCGCAATCAGCAGGGCGGGCCGGGTTCCGAAGTGCAGGTATACAGCCTGGCGCGAGACCCCCGCCATTTGTGCAATATCTTCGATACGCACCCCCTGCCCCTGGTGTTTTTCCAGAAGCTGCAAGGTCGCTTTCAGAATGCGCTCGCGTGTATCCAACTCAGGACTTGACATGGTGTCAAGTTTATCGTAGACTTTACATCGTGTCAAGTTTACACGGTGTAAAGTCTGGCGATTCTGTTCGGAGGTGGAACATGTACGATGCCATTGTGGTCGGGGCACGGGTGGCCGGGGCTTCTACGGCGATGCTGCTGGCGCGCAAAGGCTACCGCGTGCTGATGGTGGATCGGGCCACATTTCCAAGCGACACCCTCTCAACGCATCAGCTTCAAATCCCTGGCAGCATCTTATTGAAGAAATGGGGACTGCTCGACCGGGTGCTGGCAACCAGCCCTGGCGCGGCACATCACGTCCATTTCGACTCGGACGGGATCGTGCTGGACGGCGAGTACCCGACTGTCGAAGGCGTCGGCGCTATCCACAGCCCGCGCCGCTACTTGCTCGACAAAATCCTGATTGAGGCGGCAGTGGAGGCTGGCGCAGAATTCCGGGAAGGCTTTGTGACCGAAGACCTGCTCCGGGACGACGGCAAAGTGACGGGCATTCGCGGGCGGCTGACCAGCGGAGGTACGGCGACGGAGCGTGCCCGAATTGTGGTAGGCGCGGATGGAAAACACTCGCTGGTTGCCAAAGCCGTCGATGCGCCCCGTTACGACGAACACCCGGCGCTGACCTGTGGCTATTACAGCTATTGGGAAGGCGTGCCCACGATTGGCGGCGCGATCTACCGCCGGGGCACGCGGATGCTCGGCGCGTGGCCGACCAACGATAACAAGACCATGATCTACGTGGCCTGGCCCGCTGCGGAGTTCGACACCTTCCGCGCCGACGTGGAACGCAATTATCGGGCGACCATTGATCTGGCCGAAGACCTGGCCGCGCGCGTTCGCCAGGGACGGCTGGCGGAGCGTATCCTGGGCACGGGCGACATGCCCAACTTCTATCGCAAGCCGTATGGCCCCGGCTGGGCGCTGGTGGGGGACGCAGGCTTCACGAAGGATGCTATCACCGGGATGGGCATCAGTGATGCGTTCCGCGATGCCGAGCTGCTGGCTGAGGCAATCGATAGCGGCCTGGCCGGACGGCGCCCCCTGGAGGCAGCCCTGGCAGAGTACGAGCAGAAGCGCAACGTAGCTTCCAAAGCCGCCTACGATTTCACCCTGGACATCGCACGCAACGCTCCGCCCTCGGCGATGCAGATCGAGTTATTCCGGGCGCTGGCGCGCAACCCGGAAACCACGAGCCAGTTTTTTGGCGTGCTGACCGGCCTGATGAAGCCAACGGAATTCTTCACGCCGCAATTGCTGCTCCGGGTGCTTCAGGTGCGGGGTATCATGAAGATCGCCCTGAGCCGGATATTCCCTGTTCCACAGAAGCAGGCGAGCTAATTTCCGAAGCCTTTCTCTGTCCGCCATGCGCCTTGCACGGCGGACAGGACGCTAACCAATCCACTCCTTGAAACTCTGCGGCAGTGCCTTGTTCATGGCCCGCACGTACACCGACGCCTTGCCGAAGAAGATCAACAGCGCTTGCAGATAAATCTGCATCTGCACATCGATAGGCACGGTGAAACCGCGCTCCACCACCTTTTTCAAATCGTCATCGGACATCGCCTCAAGTGTAGATTTCATGTCGGCTTCCATCGACTGATACCAGGCTTTGAGCTTGCTGATGCTTGATTCCAGGCCCGGCTCGGTATTGCGATAAGACCAATCCTGCCTGAGTGTCTTCAACGACTGAAGGTATGAATAATCGACTTCGCCCATCTCACGGCAGAGCGCGCCGAACGTCACATTCTGACCGCCAGGGCTGAATGCCAGATCGGAATCGTCGAGGCTGTCGAACAACTGCGCGCGCATCTTGAACGTACCCTCGAACATCGGCCACTGCTCTTGCATGAACTTGTTCATTTCTGCCCTCCTGGGGTTAGAACATCCGAGCGATATTCTAACATTGAATCCCCAAAAGGCGAACAGGAGTTCGAGAGAGTTGTGTCAGATTGGATCGGGCGTCAATTTACCGAACATGCGTTAAACTCGGTGGTTGGCACTATTTTTCGCCTCCGTTGAAGGAACTCCACCATGACCGAGTACCAAGATTTGAACCTCTCCCCCCGCTGGCTACATGGCCCCGGCCCCAGTGATTGCCATCCGCGCGTGCTGCGTGTCATGGCGACGCCCTCTATCGGGTACACTGACCCGGAATTTTTACAGATGCTGTCCGAAGAACAGGAACTGCTGCGCGAGGTGTTCCAGACGCAAAACCCGCTGACGCTGCCCGTCTCTGGCACAGGCACATCCGGCATGGAAGCGTGCATCGCCAACCTGGTGGAACCGGGCGATAACGTCCTGGTATGCGTGTGCGGCTACTTCGGTGAGCGGTTGGTCGATATTGCCACGCGCTATGGCGCAAACGTGGCGCGCATCGACCAGCCCTGGGGTGCGGCGTTTGAGGCGCAGCAGGTCGCAGATGCCTTGAAGCAGCGCCCGGCCAAACTGGTTGCCATCGTCCACGCCGAAACCTCGACGGGTGTGCTGCAACCGCTGGCCGAGATCGCGCAGGTTGTTCACAATGCGGGCGCGCTGCTGCTGGTCGATGCGGTGACGAGCCTGGGCGGAATCGCGGTAGAAGTCGACAAGCATGGGATCGACGCCTGTTACAGTTGCAGCCAGAAATGCGTGGGCGCGCCGTCCGGACTGGCTCCGGTGACGCTTGGGCCGCGCGCTGTGGAGGCCATCCAGCAGCGCAAGGCCAGAGTGTCCAGCTTCTACCTTGACCTGGCACTGATAGACCGCTACTGGCGTGGCGACCACGTTTACCACCACACCGTCTCGACAGCTATGAATTACGCGCTGCGCGAGGCGCTGCGCCTGATCCACGAGGAAGGGCTGGAAGCGCGCTTTGCCCGTCACCGCGCCAACGCCGAATATCTGTGGCAGGGGTTGGAGGCCCTCGACCTGACGCCGCACGTGCCGCAGCCATACCGCCTGCCCTCGCTCACCACCGTGCGGCTGCCGGATGGCGTGGACGATGCTGCCCTCCGCAAGCGGCTGCTGAACGAGTACAACATCGAGATCGGCGGCGGATTAGGCACGCTCAAGGGCAAAGTATGGCGGATCGGGCTGATGGGCTACGCCAGCAGCCGCGAGCGCGTGACGATGCTCCTGGGCGCCCTGGATAAGCTGCTGCACGGGTAATAAACCTCACCCCCAACCCCTCTCCACAGGGTGGAGAGGGGAGTCCGAATCGGAAAGTTTCCCCTTTCTGCTTGCGGAACCGATGTACTCACTGGCAGGGCAGGGGGTGAGGTCATTCCGGTGGAAATGGACTGTTCTTGCGCTTCAGGTTGCTGCCCCGGCGGATCGCCTGATCGCCGAACCTGGTGCGCAGGCTGTCCAGAACGTCTTTGAGGTTTTCCGGCTCCTCAGCCGAGGCAGCGGGCGCATCCCACAGGCTGAGTTGCTTCTGCTGCGGGCCGAAGCCGCTCACCCCCACGCCGATCAAGCGGACGGGCTTACCGGGCGACCAGACCTTCTCGAAAAGCAAAAGGGCGGCGTTGTAGATTTCGATGTCCTGGTTGGTCGGTTCGACGAGCGTCGTCTGCCGGGTGAGCGTGGTGAAGTTCGACCAGCGCAGTTTGAGCTTGACGGTATGGCCTTTCAGGCCGAGTTGGCGCAGTTGTTTCCCAACGCCTTCTGAATGTTCCAGAAGAGTCCGGCGCAGTACTTCCCGATCCATCACGTCCCGGACGAAGGTTGTTTCCTGGCTGACGGACTTGGTTTCGCGCTCGGTTTCGACAGGGCGCTCGTCGATGCCCCTGGCGCGGCGGGAAAGGTCGTATCCGTTCTTGCCGAAGCGACGGACGAGATCGGCCTCCGGCCAGCGGGCGATGTCGCCAATGGTCAGGATGCCGAGCGCCGTCAGGTGAGCCTCGGTCTTCGGGCCGACACCCCACAGTTCGCGGGTGGGGAGCGGAGCCAGGAAGGCGGCTTCCTGGCCGGGCGCAACCACCTGAATGGCGTTGGGCGGCTGGCCTTTCTGTGCGTTGGCCTTGCCCACGTTGTTGGCAATCTTGGCGACCAGCTTGCTCGTCGCCACGCCGAGCGAACAGGGCAGGTTCAGCCGGGTGTTGATGGTGCGTTGCAGCCGCCGGGCAATCGTTTCGGCACTTTCGGGCGATTCGGACACGTCCAGGAACGCCTCATCAATCGAAAGCTGTTCGACCAGCGGCGTGACTTCACGCAGACAGGCCATCACCCGGCGTGACATGTCCCGATAATCCTGGGGATGGCGCTCCACGATGATCAGGTGCGGGCACAACTTGACCGCGTTGACCATCGGCATGGCGGAGTGAATGCCGAACTGCCGCGCCGGGTAGGAACAGGAAGCCACCACGCCGCGCTCTTCGGGTCGCCCGCCCACTGCGAAGGGCTGCCCGCGCAGGCCTGGATCGCGCTGTTCCTCCACCGCACAGAAAAAGGCATCCAGGTCAAGGTGCAGGATTTTGCGTGCCATCCTTCTATTTTACTGTGGCTGGGCTAGTACGAGAAACGGCGTCTGGTTTGCCAGGGCTGCCTGTTATAATGACACGGCTTATTCATACGCAAGAAGGTATTTCATGTCCGAACCCTCTGTCTCCATCGCCCAAAAATCCAGAATTCGTATCAGCCTGGCCGCCATGCCGCCCTGGCTGCTGGTGCTGCTGGCCGTCCTCTCCGTGCAGACGGGTGCGGCGGTGGCGAAGCAGCTTTTTGACGTGACTGGCCCTGGCGGGGTGGTTTTCCTGCGTACCAGCCTGGCGAGCGTTCTGTTCTTTGCGCTGTGGCGTCCGAAGATACGCGGCTACCGCCCGCAAGACTACCTGGTGATCACGATCTACGGCCTGACTATCGCGGCGATGATGCTGTTTTTCTACGCCGCTATTAGTCGTGTTCCATTGGGTATCACCGTCGCCGTTGCTTTTGTCGGGCCGTTAGGCATCGCCGTCGTGGGTTCGCGGCGGCGGAGTGATCTGCTGTGGGTGGCGCTGGCCGCAGGCGGGATTATCCTGCTTTCGCCGCTGACGGGTGTATCGCTCGATCTGCCTGGGCTGTTGCTGGCCTTTCTCTCCGCAGTCGGTTGGGCCGTCTTTATTTTGCTGACCGGCAGGGTTTCGCGTACCTTCCCGGCCAGCGAGGGGCTGGCGATTGCGATGGCAATTGCCGCCGTCGTGTCGATCCCGTTCGGGCTGGTCGGCGCAGTGAAAGTCCTGCCCAGCCTGTCACTGATGGCGTTGGGCATCGTGGTTGCGGTGCTCTCCTCCGCCATTCCCTTCGGGTTCGAGTTCGAGGCGCTTAAACACCTGCCCGCGCCAGTGTACGGTGTGCTGACCAGCCTTGAGCCGGTGGTTGCTGTCCTGGTCGGGTTCATCGTCCTGCACGAAGCGCTGGGCCTACGCGAAATAGCGGGGATCGTGATGGTGACGGTGGCGGCGGCAGCAACGGCGCGCGCCAGTTCGCAGACCGCTGCCACGGTGTGATGGCGTGTAACAAGCGTTGAGAAAGCGTCAGAAAGTTCCTGGCTAACTGCCTGTATAATGTGTGGAGACGGGTATCGTAGTCAGGAACCCAGGATGGACGATGTAACGCGGGCGACGCTGCCCGATGATCAGACTGCCCCCAGGGGCGCAAGCGCGAGTGAATTTACGGTGGTGGCGCAGCCCGCCCCGCGTCCTCCCCAGCCAGCAGTCAATAAACCGGCCCAACGGATCGGGCCGCCTGCCCAGGCGCGTGTGCCGTATAGCCCGCCGCCTGTGGCGTCACGTCCGGCCAACGTCCGTCCGCCCGCCGGGCCCCGGAGCAATTTCGCGTTAATTGGCGTCGTGATGGCACTGTTTGCGGGGACGCTGGTCATCAGCGTGAGCGCGTTTGTCGTGCTCCGGCTGGCGAATGCGGCCCGGCTGGACGACGGACTGACACCAACACCGGCTGCGGTTGCGGTTGCGCCGACATCCGCCGCGACGCTCGTCCCTACCCCAACCGTTGGGTTGGAGATTCAGCCCTGGGATGGCAAGCGCCGCTTTACGATGCTGTTGATGGGCATTGACAAGCGCCCCGGCGAAAAAGGAACGGCCTTCCGCACCGATTCGATGATCATTTTCAGCATCGATCCGGCCACCCGGAGCATCGGCATCCTGAGCGTACCGCGCGATCTGTACGTGGACATCCCGACGGACACGGTGGTACGCAGCAGTTACGGCTTGCAGCGTATCAACTCGGCCTACGTGATCGGGGAACTGGCGCGCCCCGGCTACGGCCCGCAGCTCGCCATGCAGACGGTGCAATACAACCTGGGGATGCGTATCAACGATTACGTGGTGTTCGAGTTCAACACCGTCATCAGTGCCGTCGATGCGGTGGGTGGGATCGACATCAACGTCCCGTACAACATTTACGATCCTCAGTATCCCAACATGTACTTCGGCTACGATCCGCTGTACATCCCTGCCGGGCCAACGCACATGGACGGCAAACTGGCGCTCAAGTACGCGCGGACACGCCACCAGACCAACGATTTTGACCGGGCCAAGCGCCAGCAGCAGGTGATCCTGGCCGTGCGCGACAAGATTCTGAACCTGAACATGGCCCCCGGCCTGATTGCACGCGCGCCCGAACTGTGGAAGCAGTTCAGTGAAACCACCCACAGCGACCTGACCTTCGAGCAGCTTCTACAGCTTGCGATCTACGCGAAGGACGTGCCGAAGGAAAATATTCACCAGGGCGTGCTGGACTACAGCTACGTGACGCCGGTGAACTGGCAGGGCGCATCGGTGCTCGTGCCGGAACGCGCCCGAATCGGGCCGCTGCTGGCACAGGTCTTCGGCCCCAATTACAACTGAATTGCCTGAATGCCCTCATCCCCTGCCCTTCTCCCGCGGGGAGAAGGGGAATTAAGCCCCTCGCCTGCGGGAGAGGGGTTGGGGTGAGGGCCAGCACTGCCCTTCGAAAGCGTTCCCGTACTGGACAATCTTAGGGTGAGGTAAACCCAACTACTTCACCAGTGTAGGCATAACGACGATTTCCAGGGCACTTAAAGCGCCGGAGACCGGGCAGGTCTTTTTGGTTTCTTCGGCGGCCTGCTTGAACGCTGCCTCATCCACGCCTTCGACCTTGCCGCGCGTGATCAGTTCCATCTTGGTGATCTTGAAGCCGCCGGTGGGCTGCGGAGTCAGGTGACAGACGCCGCGCGTCTCGATGCTTTCCACCTTATGGCCCTGTTTGCTGAGGTTGTTGGCAAGCGCCATGCTGTAACAGGCTGCGTGGGCTGCCGCCAGCATTTCTTCCGGGTTCGTGCCGGGGGCCTGCTCAAAACGGGTCGCAAAGGAGTACGGGGCATTCTTGAATACGCCGCTGCTGGCGCTGAACTCACCCTTGCCGCTGCGCAGGTCGCCGCGCCAGACGGCCTCCGCCGAACGCTCCAGGTCCGCCATTTCGGTTATTCCTTTCCAACAAAAAACTCAGGCTGGCCCAAATGTACCGTGTGTGCGGGCCAGGCGCAAGACATGTCGCTGTTGCAGCCGGAACCCGGAAGTTGCTAGAGTCAATTTCGGGAGATCTGTTCGGAGGATAAAGTCATGAGCACGGTGACCGCTGAACGTGTGGCGCTCGGTTCCAGCGACGTGCAGGTGAGCACACTGGGGATCGGCGCGTGGGCCTGGGGAGATCGGTTTGTGTGGGGCTACAAGAACGGTTACAACGACGCCGATTTGCAGGCCGCCTTCCAGGCAACCCTGGATGCCGGGATCAACCTGCTGGACACAGCAGAGATGTACGGCTTTGGTCGCTCCGAGAAGCTGATCGGCCAGTTTATGCGCGAGTCCGGCCAGCGCACCCTGATCGCCACCAAGTTCATGCCGCTGCCCTGGCGGTTCATGAAGTCCCAATTGATCAGCGCCCTGCGCGGCAGCCTGAGACGCCTGGGCGTGCAGTGCGTTGATCTGTACCAGATTCACTGGCCGAGTCCCCCCGTCGCCATCGAGACCTGGATGGACGCACTGGCCGACGCCGTCGAAGCCGGGCTGACCCGTGCTGTCGGCGTCTCCAATTACAGCGTCAAGCAGATGGAACGTGCCTACACGGCGCTGGCGAAACGCGGAATCGCGCTGGCCTCGAATCAGGTCGAGTACAGCCTGTTGGCGCGCGCCCCGGAACGCAACGGCCTGTTGAAGCTCTGCCACGAGTTGCACGTGACGCTCATTGCCTACAGCCCGCTGGCGATGGGCTTGCTGACGGGCAAATACACCCCCGACAACCCGCCCAGGGGAATGCGTGCCCGCTGGTATAAGCCTCCCTATCTAGCCCAGATTCAGCCGTTGCTCACACTGCTGCGTGAGATCGGGCAGGCGCAGGGCGGCAGAACGCCGTCGCAGGTGGCGCTGAACTGGCTGATCTGCAAGGGTGCGCTGCCCATTCCGGGCGCCAAGAACGTCCGGCAGGTACAGGACAACGCCGGGGCGCTCGGCTGGCGGCTGACCGACGATCAGGTTGCCGCGCTGGATGCCGCTGCGGAAAGGCTGCACGCGATATGATTTCACCTCCTAGAGCGTTCCGTGAGGTAAAATACTGAAATACGCCCACCTGCAATGGATTGTGTGCTGTGTGATGCTGGAAGTCGGTGAGAGGGGTTGTCATGCTGGCTGAACTGGGGATCGTCACAACGGGGCTGGCGCTGATCTGCGCCGTATTTGCGCTGGTGGCTTCGGCCTATGGCGCATACTACCGACTGGATCGCTGGGTACTGAGCGCGCGCAACGCGGCCCTCCTGACCTGGCCGTTGCTGACGACAGCGTGCATCGCCCTGATCGCGGCGCAGGTCAGCGGCGAATTCAACATCGCCTACGTGTGGTCTACCACGCAGTCCTCGGAGCCGACGTTCTTCAAGATCACGGCGCTGTGGGGTGGGCAGCCCGGCTCGCTCATGTTCTGGGCGTGGGTGATGAGCACCTTCAGCGGCGCGGCCATCCTGCTCAACTGGCGCTCCGAGCGGCGCTTGATGCCCTGGGTCATCACCTTCACGATGGCGACACTGACCTTCTTCATGATCCTGGTCGTCATCTATGAGAACCCCTTCTCCCGCTTCTGGACGGTTCCGGGCGCACAGAACATCGTCACGGCGGCTTTTGCGCCCGCCGGGGCGTCGCTCTTCCAGCCCGCCGACGGCCAGGGCCTGAACCCGCTGCTGCGCCATCCGGGCATGGTCATTCACCCGCCGATGCTGTACAGCGGCTACGTGGGTATGACGATTCCCTGGGCCTTTGCGATGGCGGCGCTGGCCTCCGGCCAGCTTAACACCAACTGGATACGCGCCACCCGCCGCTGGACGCTGGTGGCGTGGCTGTTCCTGAGCCTGGGCTTGATCCTGGGCGGGCGTTGGGCGTATGACGTGCTCGGTTGGGGCGGCTACTGGGGCTGGGACCCGGTGGAGAACGCGGCACTGCTGCCCTGGCTGACGGGCACGGCCTTCCTGCACAGCGTCATGATTCAGGAGAAACGGGGCATGTTGAAGGTCTGGAACATGTTCCTGGTGATCCTGACCTTTTTGCTGGTCATCCTCGGCACGTTCAGCACGCGCAGCGGAATCGTCGCCAGCGTCCACTCCTTTGCGCAGAGTCCGATTGGCCTGCCCATGCTGCTCTTTGTGGCGATCATGATGCTTGGCTGCCTGGGGCTGTGGGTGTGGCGCTGGCAGCGCGGCGACCTCGCCAGCGACAACCAGCTTGACGCCCTGATCAGCCGGGAGAGCATGTTCGTCCTGAACAACTGGATTTTCGTCGGGATTGCGGTCATGGTGCTGTGGGGCACCTATGCGCCCGTCTTCACCGACCTGATCCGCAACGAGCAGATCACGCTCGGCGCGGAATACTACCGGGCGGTGGTCGTGCCGCTCTTCGGCGCGCTGTACGTGCTGATGGGCGTCGGGCCGCTGGTCGCCTGGAAAAAATCCTCGCTGTCGTCGCTTGGCAGGGCGGTACGTATCCCGGTGGCGCTGACCGCCGCGCTGGTCATTTTCCTGTACGTGACGGGCACGCAGAGTCCGGGGGCGTTGTTCAGCTATGGGCTGGTGGCCTTCGCAGGCTTCACCACGATCCTCGAATATTACCGGGGCGTGCGGGCGCGTATGCAGAGCCGGGGCGAGAACGCGCTGGCCGCGCTGTGGCGCTTGTTCGGGCGGAACCGCCGCCGTTACGGGGGCTATTTCATCCACCTGGGCGTGGTCGTGATCGGGGTCGGAATCATCGGCAGCACCGTCTACCAGCAGCAGACGCAGGAAACCATCAACCCCGGCGAGAAGATCACGCTGGGCAACATGTCGATGGTCTACAAGGACGTATTCCAGGCGGATGCCGTCGATGGGCGCGCGATGGTTATCGCGGACGTAAGCGTGTATCGCAACGGGCAGTATGTGGGCGACATCCGACCCCGCAAGGACTTCTTCGGCCAGGATCAGAACCCGATGTCCATCGCCGGGCAGTACAGCACGTTGGAGAGCGACTTCTACGTGCTGCTCACCAACTGGGAAGGCAACCGGGTGACGTTCAAGGTCTTCCTGAACCCCCTCGTGAATCTGATCTGGTGGGGTGGCCTCGTGCTGATGCTCGGCACGGCCATCGCCGCCTGGCCGTCGCCGGAGGGTGAAGCCGCTGCACGCATCATCGAGCGGGGCGTGCTGGCAGGGGCCGAGGCAGCAGGGGACTAGGTTGTTTGGATGGGGAAGCGAGGGGACTGAAATGGCTGACTTGCAGGAATTAATAGCCGCTGTGGACGAATTACCCGCTTCTGATCTACAAAAACTGTATCAACATATTGGGCAACGTCTCCGCAGAAGCTGGTGGATCGTTCCATCAGAAAACATTGCCAAACTCGAAAAAATCTTGCAGCCCCTTCACGAAGAAACCGCTCAAATGTCTGAGGCGGTGGCTCATTCGGCGGCAACTCCCCTTGCACGAGTTCAAATCCTGAGTGTATTGGACTTTCTGCGAGCGATTCAACCAAATACAGGAAATGAAATGGACAATCCACCGTTAAAGTGAGCGTTCGATATTGCTACGTAGGATACTGTTGTGACATACGATGGGTAGTGTAGTGATGCGCAAATTGCTGGTTGTTGTATTGTTACTGACTGCCTGCCAGAGTGCCCAGGCCAACGTCCCGGATTTCCCCGACGAACCGATGTCCGACATCATGAGCAAGTGCGTTGGCGGATTGGATGATGCCGGGCTGGCGGCATTCAACACGGAGGGGCGCAGCCTGGGGCAGAATCCCAGCCCGCGTGCGTATGGTGAATTGCTCCGCAAGTATTACAAATGCGATGAAACGGAAGCCTTCGCCGTGTGGTGGTTGGGCGGGACGCATCGTGATCCGCAGCTTGACCGGGCGCACGCCTGGGCGGAGTTCAGCGCCGGTTGGGAAGGCAAATAGCGGTGAGACTTTCCACGCGGCAGAGCGTACTGTTGTTTATAGGGATTGCCATCCTGCTGGTTGGCGCTGCGTTCACGGGAGATGTGCACGCACAAGGAACCGCTACGCCACCAACGCCAACGCTGCGCCCGGTCAGCGACAACGAAGTGAACCAGGTCGCCAGGAACCTGTACTGCCCGGTCTGCCAGAACGTGCCGCTCGAAGTGTGTGAGACGGAAGCCTGCGCGCGCTGGCGCGAACAGGTGCGCGATCTGCTGGCGCAGGGCTATACTGAAGCCCAGGTGCGGCAATATTTTATCGAGCGCTTTGGCACAAAAACTGTCGGGACGCCGAGCGACCCGCTATCGCAGTTCTTGACGATTGCGCTGCCTTTTGGTCTGATCGCGCTGATCGGCGTTGTCATTGTCATTAGCCTGGTGCGCTGGCGGACTCGCAGGCCAGTGGAAGCGCCAGAGAACCTTGCTGGCGAAAGCAGTGTCACGGCGGATGATTACCGGGCGCGGCTCGAAGAAGAAATCAGGAAGCGAGGCTGAGATGGCAGACATTGCAGGGACATCCCAGATCGGCGATCCGCTGGTTCGCCCCCGGCGGATCAATCCGATCATGTTGATTATCGTGATGGGGGTGGTGCTGCTGCTCATCTTCGGGTTCGGGATGGCCCTGCTCAAGGCCAACCTGAGCCAGCTCGAAGGTGGCGTCGCGCCGGATTTCTCGATCAAAACCTACGACGGGCAGAACTTTACACTCAGCAAGCAGCTTGGCAAGGTGGTCGTGATCAACTTCTGGGCAAGCTGGTGCGGCCCGTGCCGTTCCGAGGCGCCCGATCTGAATGCCATCTGGGATGAGTACAAAGATCGGGGCGTGATGTTCATCGGCGTCGGCCACCTGGATAACGAAAAGGACGCCCGCGCTTTCATTCAAGAGTTCGGCATGGAATACCCTGCTGGCCCCGACAATGGAACGTCGGTCAGCGACCAGTATCGCGTCAAGGGTGTGCCCGAAACGTACATCGTGGATAAGAAAGGCAACCTGGCCGTGACCATCCCCGGCCCGACCACTGCCCGCGACCTCCGCAACTATCTGGACAAGCTGCTGGCCCAATGAGTGTTGCCGGAATTTTCCTGCTGCTGGCCTTCCTGGTCGGGGCTGCCGCCATCATTGCCTGGCCGCTGCTGCAAAACCAGGGCGAGACGAAGCCGCGAGGCGGTGCACTATCTGGCGTGGCGCAGCTACAGGCGGAACACGAGGCGATCCTGATCGCCGTGCGCGACCTGGATTTTGACTACCAGACGGGCAAACTTACCCAGGAAGATTACACCGCACAGCGCGAAAGCCTGATCCAGCGCGGCGTTGAAATCCTCAAGCTGATCGACGAGCGCCAGAACGATCTGATCGAAGAAGCGGTGCGCGCCCACCGCCCCGAACACAAAGTGGCAAAGTCGTGATGATCTGGCTCCAAAAACTGACACCAGCATGAAACCTCTCAAAAAAATTCAGGCATTGAACGCTCTCCTGCTGACAGTCGCGCTGTTGGTTTCCGGCTGCGGCGGGCTGGCGAGCGAGCCTGAGATCGTCCGAACTGCTGCCCTTCCTACGGTGACGCCGACTGCGCCGCCCGACCTGGGCCATCCGGCCTCACGGGTCAGCCTGGCGCGAGGGGCAGAAATCTTCGGCGGGCCACAGGGCTGTGCGCTGTGTCATGGCATCAGCGGCAAGGGCGATGGGCAGGTGGCCGCCAACTTCACCTGTAAACTGCCCGATTTCACCGATGCAGAGGCATCGCGGGCTAAAACTATCAATGCCTGGTTTGCCATCACCAGCAACGGCAACAACGGCGTGCAGCAGTGTCTAATGCCGCCCTGGAAAGGGCGCTTAGACGAACAGCAGCGTTGGGACGTGACGAGTTACATCTACAGCCTGCACTACACGCCCGAACTGCTGGCACAGGGCCAGAAAATCTGGCAGGACAGGTGCGCGGCCTGTCACGGCGAGCGTGGCGCGGGCGATGGCCCGAAAGCCAAAGAGTCGTCCCGCCCGGTTCCGAACTTTAGCGATCCGGCTTACCTGATTGTCCGCAGCGATACCGACCTGTGGAAAACGGTCACGAATGGCCTGGGCAATGCTATGCCTGCCTTCAAGGATGAACTGGACGACAACGCGCGTTGGGCCGTCGTCGCCTATGCCCGCTCGCTGAGTTGGGAGGGCGTCGATCAGGTAGCGCAGGCCGGGGCAACGCCAGCCGCAACCGCCGCTGCAACTGCACAGCCGGACAGCCCCAACGTGACGGTCAGCGGCAGGGTGACGAACGGCACACGCGGCGGGAGCGTTCCGGCGGGGCTGGCCCTGACGTTGCGCATCATTGACCTGAGCAGCGGTTCGCCGCGCGATCTCCAAAAGTTCGAGACGAAGACCGCCGCCGATGGCTCGTTTTCGTTTGGCGCAGTGCCGCGCCAGAACAACATGGTGTACGTCGTCACGGCGCAGTACGCCGGAACGCTCCAGACCAGCACGCCCGTCCGCCTGCAACCCGGCAGCGGGCCGCTGGCCGACCTGTCCTTCACCGTCTACGAGGTGACCGCCGACCCCGGCACGATCAGCATCGACGCCGAGCGCATCTTTGTCGAGCCGTTCAGCCAGGACACCCTGCTTATCCGGCAGGCGGTGAGCTTCCGGAACACCGGAGATCGCGTCTATCTGACAGATCGCAAGGTGCAGAGCGGAGATCGGGTCTCCGTTGAAACCCCCTTGCCGCCCAATGCCCAGCAGATTCAGTTGAGCGAGGACGTTGCGCAGCAGTACGTGATCAGTGCCGGGCCGCCGCCCACCATCCAGGGCATTATCCCGGTGCTGCCGGGCGAAGCGGCGACGTTACAGTTCACCTACTTGCTGCCTTCGGCGGGACATCCGGCCATCAACGTGCCGACGCTGTACCCGGTGGAAGACCTGCGAATCTACGTGCCGCAGGTCAGCGGCTTTGCGATCCAGGACCCGATCTTCACGCGGGGCACGCCGCTCCAATTGCAGAACGGCGTCTATAATTCGTTCCAGTTGCAGCGACCCTTGCGCGCGGGCGAGCCGGCCAGTTTCACCATCGTCGATCAGGGCCAGCAAGCCAATGACCGGCGCAACGTGCTGGCCGTCGTATTGTTCCTGGCCGCGCTGGTTATCCTGGGGACAATCGGCGCAATGTGGCGGCTGAACCGGCAGCCAACCCCGCCGGACGTGAGCACCTTTGACAAACTGGCGCAGTCCATCGCCGAACTGGACGAGCGCCACGAGCAGGGGCATGTCCCCGATGCGGAGTACGAGGCGGAGCGCTCACGGCTGAAAGCGGAAATGGCCCGATTGATCGATAATCCGTGACATACGTCGCCGTACAAAGATAAGGGTTCCTATGTCGCTGCGCACCCGGCGCATCTTGCAGCAAGTCGTCCTGTTCGGTGTGGTGCTGGCAATGCTGCTGACCCACAACAGCAGTGTTGGCTTCAACGTGCACGCCATGATGACGGTAGTGGCGGCAGGCGCGGCGCTGGTGATCTGCTCCCGGCGGCTTCGAGACGCGAACTGGCTGATCAGCCCGCTCGATTACGGCTGGCTGCCGTATATCTTGCTCACCGGTCTGAGCGTGCTGATGGCGGCGTCACCCCGGCGCAGCCTGGAAAGCTGGCTGTGGTTCCTCGGCATTCAGCTGCCCATCGCCTACGGCGCGCTGTACCTTTTCCGGCGGCGCTGGCCGGAGCGCGGCCTCTACCGGGCACTGCTTGGCGCGGGCGGTTATCTTTATCTGTTGAGCGCGGTGATGACGCTCGGTTACTTTTCCCAATGGTTGGCGGCACGCGCTCAGGGGATCACGCCGCCGGGCTTCCGGCTCTTCGGGGTGATGGATCACCCCAACATCTTCGCCATGTTCATCGCCATGTCGACGCCGTGTATGGTGGCCTACCTGTTCACACGGCTGTCGCGTGTCGAGCGTGCGGCGGCCACGCTGTGGCTGGTGGCGGCGGCGCTGTCCATACTGGCGACGGGATCACGGACGGGGCTGGCAGCGCTGGTAGCTGGATGTGCGCTTTCGCTTGCCCTGAGCCTGGTGGCTCACCCCGCACAACCGCTGAACCGCTTCCGGCAGTGGTTCGCGGCGCACCGCCCGCAGGCCATCGGCCTGACCCTGGCGGCGGGCACGGTCTGTGTCCTGGTACTTGGGATTGCCGCGTACCTGCAATTTGGCCGCCCGCGCCAGGATAGCGGCGGCGGACGCCTGACCTTTTACCGCAGCGCCATCGCCATGTTTACGGCGCGTCCTGTGTTTGGGTACGGGCCGGGTGGTTTCGTCCAGGACGAAATCCGCACCAACTCGGTGCCACCGTACAGCGCGATCATGCCGCACGCCCACGACATCCTGCTCAACACGGCGGCGGAAAGCGGCCTGCTCGGCGCACTCGGGCTGCTGGCGCTCCTGGGGGCTGCCGCCTGGACAAGCCTTAAAGTCTGGCGCACCGAGCCGGCGCACCGCCCGCTTGTGGCCGGGCCGGTTGCGGGGCTGGTCGCTTTCGCGCTCTTCGGCATCCTCGACTCGCCGATCAACCAGTTCGGGCCGTTTTTTCTGGCAACGGTGCTGCTGGCCTACGTCGCCTCCTGGCTGCCCGCGCCACAGAGCAGCTCACCCCTGCGCAAGGGGCTGATCGTGGGCGCGGCCTGGGGCGTTGTACTGTTATGCGTGCTGGTGCTGATCCCGTACAGCGTGCTGTGGGACGTGGCCCGCCCGGACGCGCCCGAAGCGTCCTACACCGACCCGAACGCGCTGGCGGCAGCCGCGCAGCGCCTGGACGCGGTGATAGCCTACGACAGCGCCGATCCGCTCGTCACGCTGCAATCTGCTTACAACTGGGCCAATGCGGTGGCGCTGGCCCGCAATGCGCCCGACGAGTGGCTGCAAAACGCCATTGTGCGCTTTGAACGCGGCGTGCAGCTTGATCCTGACCTGAGCGTCCATTTCGTCAACCTGTCGGCCCTGTATTTGCGGGCAGGACGCTCTGCCGATGCCATCCGTGCTGCGCAGCAAGCCACCGAACGCGCGCCGTCGGACGGCGTGGCCTGGCTCAACCTGGGCCTTGCGCTGGAAAGCGCCGGGCAGGATGCGAAGGCTGCTTATCTGCACGCGCTGCAAGCCGAGCCGCGCTGGTTTGCAATGGGCTTCTGGCAGTCGTCTCCCATGCGGCAGCAGGCGTATTCGGCGTACATGAATGCACCAGAGGCCGGGCAACGCTACTACGACTTGCTGGCGATGGGCGATGCGGCCCTGCGCGCCGGGCACAAGGAGGATGCGCTCAAGGCATACACTGGCGCCTCGAAAGTTGCGCCGGGCGATGTGGCCCAAACCTACACACGGGCGCTTATTGCACTGGCGCGGGGCGACGTGAAAGCGGCGCAGAGCGGCATGGGCAGCGTGACGACGATGGACATTCTTTACCCAGACGATCAGGCGGCGCTTGTGGATGCCTGGCTGCACCTGGGCGATTTCGCACGGGATCGCGGCGACACAGTGACGATGCTGCGCAACTATACCCTTGCCTACAGCTACCTGACCGCGCGAGGCATGGGCGGACTCGGCTCGCGGGGTAACCAGGCGTACTCAACGATGGGCTTCCAGCGCTTTGCCCGCGTCAACGATTACCTGCCAGGTGTGGTCATGATCGACATCAGCCCGGAGCAGGCAGCGCGCTTCAAGGTGCTGGCGCAGGAAGTGGCAAAGAGCGGTAATCCTGACGCCGCAAAAGGTGTTTACCGCAAGATTCTCGAATCCAACCCCAACGACGAGGACGCGAAGACGGCCTTGCAGCAGGTTAACCTCGCCCCCCCATCCCCCGCTCCGCTGGCGGGGAGGGGGAGCAATATCCGTGCGTAAAGTCCGATTCAGCTATCAGGAGGGATCACCACGTGGAAGCGGACTACGTTCTCGACTACGATTTACTCTCGATGGCACGGGAGCATCAACTGTACCTGATGGCGCGCATCAAGGCGGGCGCGAATCCCAACGCACAAAAACGCCGCCCGCTCAACCTGAGCGTCGTGCTGGATCGCAGCGGTTCGATGGCGGGCGACAAGTTGAGTTACGTCAAGAAGGCGACGCAATTCCTGATGCAACACCTCGGCGCGCAGGATCGCTTCAGCCTGGTCACTTACGATCAGAAGGTGGCGGTGCATATCGCGCCCACCTCCGTCATCCACAAGGACAACCTCAGCAGCAGCATCGAGACGATCACGTCCGGTGGCACGACCAACCTGAGCGGTGGCTGGTTGCAGGGCTGCCAACTGGTCGCGGAGGGCCTGGCAGAAGGGCAGAGCAACCGCGTCATGCTGCTGACGGATGGGCTGGCAAACGAGGGCGTGACCGACTCGAACCGGCTGGTGGCAATGGCCCGGCAAAAGCGTGAGGAGGGCGTCACCACCACAACGATGGGCGTGGGCATGGACTTCAACGAAGACCTGCTGACGCGCATGGCGAACGAGGGCGGCGGCGCCTTCTATTTCATCGACAATCCCGATCAGGCTCCCAAGATTTTCGCCGAGGAACTGAACGATCTGCTGAGTGTTGTCGGCCAGAATCTGGTGATCACGCTCACGCTGTCGTCAAAGGTCAGTTCGGTCAAGTACCTGAATACCTACCCGATGGAAAAAGGCGCAGGCAACATGACCTTCCGCCTGGGCGATCTGTTTGCAGATGAGATCAAGACGCTGCTGCTGGAACTGACCATTCCCGCTTTGCAAATGCTGGGCGAAGTCGAGGTCGCCTGGCTGCGCTTCGATTACGACGAACTGGCCGAGGAGCGCGTCACGCACCGGACGCTGGAACTGCCGATCAAGGTCAACACGGTGCGCGATGAGGATTACCACGAGGGCGCGCCCAACGCCGAGGTCGCCAAGACAGCCCTGCTCCTGCGGGCAGCACAGGCCCGTGAGGAAGCCATCAAGTATGCGGACAAGGGCGAGTTTGACAAAGCCAAGCAGACCCTTTCCGACATCGCGGAAATCATTCAGCGCAGCGGTCTGGACGACACGGCGCTGCAAATTGAACAGAACATGCTGCGTGAGGAAGCGCTGGATATGGAACTGGGGCCACAGCGCTACGATTCGCACATGCGCAAAGCCAGTTCCACCATCTCGCATTACGGTTCGACCCGCAAGATGAGTTCCGCCGATTCGATCCTGCTGCGCGAACGGCTCAAAGCCTCCCGCAAAGCCATCGAACGCAACGGGGCAACGCCGGCCCTGGTGACCTGGAACCAGCAAAGTCTGACTCTCAACGCCGACCTGGTGCGGATCGGGCGAGCCGTCGATAACGACATCGTGATCGATGAGGAACCGGTGTCGCGCTACCACTGCCAGATCGTGCGCGATGGCGACAGCCTCTACCTGGAAGACCTGGGTTCGACCAACGGCACGTTCGCCAACGGCGGCAAGGTCCAGGGGCGCTTCCGCCTGAGCGCGGGCGACATCGTGACCGTCGGGGCGTGCTTGTTCAACTTTCTATCCGACGCCGCACCACATAGCTGAACGGGAAAAGCGAACTTTGATTTGTGCAAAACGCCCAATTGACGCTCGATCATAACAGGTATATTCTGTTGCGAATAAAATGGCCGAATCCGAGCCATCATCCAGGAAAAGCAAGTTGAAATCGTTCGCCGTACAGTTCCCGCCGCGTAGCCGCCGTCCCCGTACCACCAGCCATAGGTCTGGGCGGTTGCTTTGGGCTGATTAGGAAGCGGGAACGCGGAAGAACGCAGCACAGGGAAAGCAACCCTCCGGGCCGATGGTCTGGGGGGTTTTTATTTTCTCAGGAGGCAGGCTTGACAGCCGAGATGACTACCAGTACCGAGACACGCCGGGCAGCAGCGCTCGCTGCTTCACCAGCCCAACCTGACCTTGAAGCCACGCGGCCCTCACGCTCGGCTTCGCAAAAATATGCGGTGGGCGTCTATGGCGCAACAGGCTACACCGGGCAGGTCTTGATGAGCCTGCTGTCGCGCCACCCGAATGCGCAGGTCATTTTCGCCACATCGGAGAGTTCTAGGGAAACCGCCGAAGGGCTGGAACTTGTGCCCGCCGCGGAAGCGCCGCTCGACTCGGCGGACGTGGTGTTCCTGTGCCTGCCGCATGGCACGTCCGGCGCACTGGCGGCGAAGGCGGTGGCGGCGGGCGTCCGGGCCATTGATCTCTCCGCCGATCTGCGGCTGGACAGCCCCGAAGTTTACCAGCAGTGGTACAAGCACGAACACCCGGCCCCGCATCTGCTCCCCGCCCCGTTTGGTCTGCCCGAAATCAACCGCCACAATTTGATCAATGCCAAGTGGGTTGCCAACCCTGGCTGCCACGTCACGGCCACACTGCTGGCGCTCTATCCGCTGGCGAGGGCGGGCGCGCTGACCACCGCCCCGGTCATTGCCGACACCAAAACAGGCGTATCGGGCGCGGGCAAATCGCTCAAGCTGGATTCGATGTTTGTGGAGGTCTACGGCGACGTGAAGCCCTACAACATTGGCCGCACGCATCGGCACGTGCCGGAGATCGAGCAGGAACTGCGCAAGTTGCAACCGGACGTTGGCCCGCTGATCTTTGCGCCGCACCTCGTCCCCGTTGATGTGGGCCTGCTGGCGACGGTCTACGCACGGCTCAAGCCGGGGTGGACGCTGGCGCGCGTTCGGGAAGCCTTCGAGACGGCCTACGCGGGCGAACCGCTGGTCGAGGTGCTGCCCGCTGGAAGGGTGGCCCGCTTCAACGACGTGGCCCGCAAAAACAACGCCGTGATCGGCATCAGCGAGGGCGCGGGCGACACGGTGATCATCACCTCCGCCATTGATAATCTGCGCAAGGGCGCGGCCAGCCAGGCTGTCCAGAACTTCAACCTGATGATGGGGCTGCCGGAGACGGCGGGGCTGCTGTAGACAGAACCAGATGAACACTTCCGCCCTGATGACGGTTCGCCAGTTTGAAGAACTCACGATCAATGCCTGGCCGTCGCTGCAAACCTGCTGCTATGATGGCTGGATACTGCGTTTCGCCAGAGGCTACACCCGCCGCGCCAATTCCGTATATCCTTTGTATGACTCGACGATAATGAAGCGGCGATCAGGCTCTATCGCAGTTTGGATTTTCGTGAAGCATACGACTACTGGTATCGAGTCCGGCAAACCAGCATTGACATGCGGCATGCATTCTGAATCCGGGGTGTTATGATCAACGTACTCAAAATCGGCGGCAACCAGTTAGACGATCCGGCCTTCATCGCAGGCATGGCGCAGGTCGTGCGGCGCATGGCCGAACCGCCCGTGATCGTGCATGGCGGCGGCAAGGCCATCAAGGCGCTGCAACAGAAACTGGGCATTCAGACGCGCACCATTGGTGGGCTGCGCGTGACCGACGCGGAAACGCTGGAACTGGTCGTCATGGTGTTGTGCGGCCTCTCGAACAGTGCGCTGGTGGCGGCGCTGGTCAATGCAGGCGTGGAGGCGCAGGGCTTCAACGGCGCGGATCGCGGCCTTCTGCGCGCCCGGCAGATGACCCACCCCGACGGCGACCTGGGCCGTGTCGGTCAGATCGTGGCCGTGCGCGGTGATGTGATCCGTGAGGTGCTGACGGCGAAGATTGTGCCGGTCATTGCGCCGGTCTCGCTGGGTGAGGATGGCGGCTTCTACAACGTGAATGCTGATCAGGCGGCGGGTGCAATCGCGGCGGGCATCGGCGCCGAACAGGTCGTGTTCCTGACGGACGTACCGGGCGTGCTGCACGACGGCCAGGGCCTGGATCGGGTGACGCAGGCTGATGCGCGCCAGTTGATCGCGGCAGGTGTGGCAAAAGATGGCATGGCTGTTAAGCTCGAAGCGGCATTGAACGCGCTGTCGGGCGGCGTGCAGCGGGCCGTGATCACGAATTTGGACGGGTTGGAACGGGGCATCGGAACGGTGGTTTCGATGTGATTGACCTCATCTCCTGACTCCCTCTCCAACTGGAGAAGGGGAACCGGACGGCACTGAGGTTGAGTATTAGCCCCAATACCTTTTAGATAAGGATGTGAGGGGCTGTAGTTTACCTCACCCCCAACCCCTCTCCACCTTGTGGAGAGGGGAGTCTGGACGGGTCGATTACCCCTCGCTGCGCAGCGGAGCGGGGGTCAGGGGGTGAGGTCAATCTCCTTAACTTAAGGGTATTGGTATTAGCTCCCCTCTCCACCTTGTGGAGAGGGGTTGGGGGTGAGGCTATCAACAGGAGGCATGATGGACATTCAACAGGAATTGGCGGCGGCGCAGATCATTGCAGCCGAACACGCCCACGTGATGCAGACCTACAAACGCGGCCCGATGGTGCTCTCGCACGGGCAGGGCATGTCCGTCTGGGACACGGACGGCAAGGAATACCTGGACTTTATGGCCGGGATCGCCGTCGATGCGCTTGGGCACAGCGATCCGGGCGTGGTGGCGGCCATCAACGCCCAGGCGGGCAAGCTGATCCACACCAGCAACCTGTACCATACCATTCCGCAGGTACAGTTAGCCGAAAAGCTGACGGCCAACAGCTTTGCCGACAAGGTGTTCTTTACCAACTCTGGCACAGAATCCAATGAGGGCGCGATCAAGTTCGCCCGCAAGTTCGGCAAAGTACATGGCGGCGAGGATAAGTTCGAGATCGTGTGCTTCGATCACGCTTTTCACGGGCGGGCTATCGGCGCGCTGTCGCTGACGCCCAAAGAAGCCTATCAGGCCCCGTTCCGCCCGCTGATGCCCGGCGTGGTTGTCGCGCCCTTCAACAGCGTGGCGGGTCTAAACTCGGCCATCACCGAAAAGACCTGTGCCGTCTTTGTCGAGCCGGTACAGGGCGAGGGCGGCGTGTATCCCGCCACGCCGGAATTCCTGCGGGCGCTGCGTGCCCGCTGCGACGAGGTGGGCGCGCTGCTGGTCTTCGATGAGGTGCAGTGCGGATTGGGGCGGACAGGCGACCTGTGGGCACACACGGCCAGCGGCATCACGCCCGACATCATGACGCTGGCGAAGCCATTGGCGGGCGGCCTGCCCATCGGCGCGATTCTGGCGACGGATCGGGTGGCGTCAGTCATGAACCCCGGCGAGCACGGCAGCACTTTCGCGGGCGGCCCGTTGGTCACGGCAGTGGCCTCCTACGTCTTTGACCGGATCAATGATCCGGCCTTCCTGGGGCACGTCCGGGAAGTGGGGCAGTATCTGCGTGAGCGGCTGGAAGAGATCAACAGCCCGCATATTCAAGAGGTGCGCGGGCGCGGCCTGATGCTCGGCGTCGAAATGGATATTGAAAGCAGTACCGTGATCACGAAGGGCTACGAACATGGCCTGATGCTGGTCGGGGCGGGGCCGAACGTGCTGCGGCTCGTGCCACCGCTGATCGTGGAAAAGTCTCATATCGATGTCTTTGCCGAACGGTTGACGGCGATCCTGGCGGAGATCTGAGCCTCTATGCCCATCACGCTCGAACTGCGCGAAAACAACCAGGTGTTTTACTGGGTCTTCTCCGACCCATGGAGCGTTGCCGACTTGCTGCCCCTCAGCAAGCAGGTGCGCGCCCACTTCGACAGTACGAGCCACAGGACGCATACGCTTGCCAACTTACGGCAAACGCGCCATCTGCCCTCCAATTTGCTGCGCATCCGCGAGATTGGAACCTGGGATCATCCCAACAGCGGGCAGCTTGTGGTGGTCGGCGCGCCCGCCTTCGCCAAAACGATGCTGGAATTGATCGGGCGCCTGGTGCGGTTTGACCGGACACACTTTTACGAATCGGAAGAAGCAGCCTGGGCTTTTCTGCGCCGGGCCATTGCACAAGACAAAGGATAAGGAAGCGTGAGCCAGCAATACAAAAAAGTCGTGCTCGCCTACAGCGGCGGGCTGGATACCTCGGTCATCGTCCCCTGGTTGATCGAGACCTACGGCGTGGAAGTGATCTGCTTCACCGCCGACCTGGGCCAGGGCGAAGAACTGGACGGCCTGGAAGCCAAAGCGAAGGCCAGCGGCGCCAGCAAACTCATTATCCGCGATCTACGCCAGGAGTTCCTGACCGATTTCGTCTTCCCGACGATGCGCGCCGGGGCCATCTACGAGCGGGAATACCTGCTCGGCACGTCCTTCGCCCGCCCGCTGATCGCGCTGCACATGGTGGATGTAGCCGAAGCCGAAGGCGCAGATGCCGTCGCGCACGGCTGCACGGGCAAGGGCAACGACCAGGTGCGCTTTGAGGTGTCGGTCATGGCGCTCAACCCCAAGCTGGGCATTATCGCCCCCTGGCGCGACGACAAGTGGACGATCCGCAGCCGTGAGGACGCCATCGCCTACGCCGAAAAGCACAAGGTCCCGGTCTCGGCCACGCTCAAGTCGATCTACAGCCGGGATCGCAACCTGTTCCACATGAGTCACGAGGGCGGGCCGCTTGAAAACCCCTGGACAAAACCCGAAGAGTCGATGTTCGTGCTGACGACCAGCCCGCAGAACGCGCCTGACCAGGTGGAAACGATAGAGATCAGCTTCGAGGCGGGCTGCCCGACGGCGCTCAACGGCACGCCGATGGAACCGCTCGAACTGTTCATGAAGCTGAACGAACTGGGCGGCAAGCACGGCATCGGGCGCGTCGATCTGGTCGAGAACCGGCTGGTCGGCATGAAGTCACACGGCGTGTACGAGACGCCTGGAGGCACGATTCTGTACAAGGCGCACCAGACGCTCGAAAGCATTTGCCTGGATAAAGCCACGCTGCACCAGAAGCTGCAACTGGCGCTCAAGTACGCCGAACTGGTCTACAACGGCCAGTGGTTCAGCACCCTGCGCGAGTCGATTGACGCCTTTGTGGACGTGACGCAGCGCAACGTGACAGGCGACGTGCGGCTCGATCTGTACAAGGGCAACGTGATCGTGACCGGGCGGCGCTCGCCCAAGAGCCTGTACCGTGAGGATTACGCCTCGTTCGGCCAGATGGACATCTACAACCAGAAGGATGCCGAAGGGTTCATCCACCTCTTTGGCCTGCCCAACAAGGTCGAGGCGCTGCTGGCGCTGGATGGCGGCGGCGTCAGCCCGTACCGCCAGCCGGACTACAACAAGATCAAGCGGGACTGAATCGGTGCTTTGCCCGGCGCTAAAGCACCGGGCTGAATCAACGAAGCCCGCTGAAGCGGGCTAAACAGCCAGCAGAGGAGCACAGATCATATTGCTCAGGTGCTTTGGGGATGTCGTGATTTGTCTTCAGCCCCGCAGGGACTTTGTAATCTCAGCCCTGCGGCTTCAGCCCAGGGCGAAAGGAGCATTACGAACCGCATGACCAACATTGAAAAAAACCTGGAAGTCCGGGACACCATCACCGCTGTCCCCGGCTTCCGCGCCAGCGCTGTGGACGCCGGACTGCGCAAACTACCCGCGCCCGACCTGGCGCTCATCGTGGCCGATCAACCGTGTACAGCGGCGGGTGTCTTCACCACGAACTACGTCAAGGCCGCGCCGGTCTTGATCGATCAGGCCCGGCTGGAAGCCAAACCGAATCATATGCGCGCCGTGCTGATCAACGCGGCCTGCGCCAATGCCTGCACGGGCGACGAAGGGCTGCGCAATGCAGAACAGTCGGCAGCCTGGGTCGCCGAAGCCATCGGCTGTGCGCCGGACGAGGTACTGGTCATGTCTACGGGTGTGATCGGTGTCCAGCTGCCGATGCATAAGCTGCAAAAAGGCATTCCGGCGGCGGCAGCAGCCCTGAGCGAATCGGGCTGGCATGACGCTTCGACGGCGATCATGACCACCGACACGCGGCCCAAGCGTTTCAGCGTCAACGTCAACGGCATCCACATCGCCGGGATCGCCAAAGGCGCGGGCATGATCGCGCCCAACATGGCGACCATGCTCTCCATGATCGCCACCGACGCGGTGATCTCCGTCGAGTTTTTGCGGCGGGCGCTGCGTGAAGCCGTCGAGCAGAGTTTCAACCGGATCGTGATTGACGGCGACATGAGCACCAACGACACGGTGCTGCTCTTTGCCAGCGGAGCCAGCGGCAAAACGGTGGGGAAGGATGTGGACTACCACGCCGAATTTTTGCCCGGCCTGACGGCGGTGTGTAAGGCGCTCTCGCAGGCCATTGTCCACGACGGCGAAGGCGTGACGCGCTTCATCACCCTCAACGTGACGGGCGCGCGCAGCACTGCGGAGGCCCGGCAGATCGCCAACACCATCGCCATCTCTCCGCTGGTCAAGACGGCCTTTTATGGCGGCGACGCCAACTGGGGCCGCATCATGATGGCAGCGGGGCGCGCTGGTGTGAAACTTGACCAGAACAAGCTCTCGCTGTGGTACGACGATCTGCAACTGGTGGCGAACGGCACACCGCTCAATTATGATGACGCGCAGGCCAACGCGCGGGCTGCACAGCCCGAAGTGACCGTCCGGCTTGACCTGGGGTTAGGCGACCAGGAAGCGACGATCTGGACGTGCGACCTCAGCCACGAGTACGTGAGCATCAACGGGCACTACCGCACATGACCGATCCCCAACCCGGCAAAACACTGTGGGCAGGCCGCTACGAGGCGCAGGCGGCGGACTCGCTGCGCAAACTGAGCGACAGCCTGTCCTTCGACAAACGCCTGTACGCCAGTGACATCGTGTGCAGCATCGCCTATGCGCGGGCACTGGCGCGCGCCGGAATCCTGACGCCGCAGGAAGCGGATACCCTCGCCAATGGGCTGGCTGAGGTTCAGAAGGAATTTGAGAACGGGCGCTTTGTCCCCGCGCCCGGTGACGAGGACATCCACACGGCGGTGGAGCGGCGGTTGGGCGAACTGGTGGGCGCAGTGGCCGGTAAGCTGCACACGGGCCGCAGCCGCAACGACCAGGTGGCGACGGATACGCGCCACTGGCAGAGGCGCGCCGTCGAGGCGGTCACGGCGCACGTCCTGGCGCTGCAACAGGCCCTGCTCAATCAGGCCAGACAGCACGTCGAAACGCTCATGCCCGGCTATACTCACGTGCGCGCCGCGCAGCCCATCACGGCGGCGCACTGGCTGTTGAGCTATTTCTGGATGCTGGCCCGCGACGTGAAGCGGCTCGACGCCTGCCGCGAGTCCACCCTGATCAGCCCGCTCGGATCGGGCGCGCTGGCCGGGACGCCCTACCCGATTGACCGGATGGCGCTGGCACAGTCGATGGGCTTCACCGGAATCACCGAGAACAGCCTGGATGCCGTTTCGGATCGGGATTTCATCGTCGAGTTTCTGTCCGCTGCTGCGCTGCTGGCCGTTCACCTGAGCCGCTTTGCCGAGGACGCGATCCTGTACAGCAGCCCACAGTACGGCTTCATTCACATCGATGAACGCTTTACGACAGGTTCCAGCCTGATGCCGCAGAAGCAGAACCCGGACGCGCTGGAAATGGCACGCGGCAAGGCGGGCCGCATCGCCGGGCATCTGTCCGGCCTGCTGAACACGTTGAAGGGGCTGCCCTCCACCTACAACAAGGACTTGCAGGAGGACAAAGAGCCGCTCTTTGACACGGTGGATACGCTCGAAACGCTGCTTCCGGCCCTGACGGGCGTGATCGAGACGATGACGTTTGACCCGGCGAAGATGCTGGCGGCGCTGGACGAGGGGATGCTGGCGACGGACGTGGCCGATTACCTGGTGAACAAGGGCGTGCCTTTCCGCGAGGCGCATGGTATAGTTGGCCGGGCTGTCCGGCATTCGCTGGAAACGAACAGGCCGCTCTCGAAGCTCACCCTTGATGAGTACCACGCCATCAGCCCGGTGTTCGACTCAGACGTGTACGCGGTGTTCGACTTCGCCAGGTCGGTGGCCCGGCGGAAAGCACCCGGCGGCACTGCGCCCGAAGCCGTGCGCGAACAAATGCGGCAGGCCGAAAGCTGGCTTTCCAGGCAAAAGTGAGTTCTTGAATTTGTTCCCAACCCTGTTAAAGCGAACCTCACCCCCGGCCCCTCTCCGCAAGCAGAGAGGGGAGTATTGCGATGTACAGTGCCAACCGGTTCCCCCTCTCCACCTTGTGGAGAGGGAGTCAGGGGGTGAGGTCAAGCCCTCATCACTATGAAAAACGCGCGACTCATTACCTTTGCCTGCTACGCAGCGTTCATTTCGCTGGGTATGTGCGGGACGCTGCTCGGCCCGACCTTTCAAAGCCTGGCGCAACGTTTTGAAATTCCACTTGAACAGGCGGGCCTCTTTACGGGCTTCCAGTTTGGAGCCAGCACGCTTGGCGTGATCATCATCGGACGGCTGCTGGATCGGCTGAATGCGCGCTACCTGCTGGCGGGCGGTGTGCTGTTCATGGGCGGCGGGCTGCTGGTACTGAGTAACGCGCCCACGCTGCCCGTTGCGCTATTCGGCGCGCTGGTGCTCGGCCTGGGCTACGGCGCCATCGACGTCAGCCCGAACGTCGTGGTCGCTTCTCTGAACCCTGAGAAAGCCAGTGTGGCCCTGAACGCACTCAACGTCTTTTTTGGCATCGGCGCGATCATCGGCCCGCAGTTGGTCAACTGGGCGCTCAGTCAACAGAACTTCACGCTGGCCTATACTGCCACCGCCGTTTTCACCCTGCTGCTGGTCATTCCATTCTCGATGGTCTCCGTCCACGTCCACACGGGGGATCGTTCCGCGCCGCGCGCTGCCATCGGCTGGGTGAGGCTGGTTCCCTTTGCCGTGCTGCTGTTTATGTATGTCGGCACAGAGGTTGGCTTCGGCAGTTGGATCGTCACCCAGGTGACACAGGTCACGCTGGCGACGGCGGCCATTGGCACGCTGGCCGCGTCCCTGTTCTGGGTGGGCCTGAGCGCCGGGCGTATCGTTGCCAGCCTGATCTTGCGCTGGCTGACTGACCAGCAGTTGCTGATCATCTCAATCCTCTTGATCGGTGTGGGTGTGGCGCTGCTGCTGCTTGTGCCGGGGGCGGAAGCAATAGCCATCCTCAGTGCATTTGTGGTTGGCTTCGGCTGCGGACCGGTCTTCCCGACGGCACTGGCGATGATCAACAACCGCTACCCGGAGGCGCGCGGCACGGCGTCGGGCACGCTGATGGCAATTGGCACAATGGGCGCGGTACTCCTGCCCTGGTTGCAGGGTCAGGTCGGTGGCGGGCAGAACGGCGGCATGAGTGTGATCCTGGGCGCGGCGATACTCATGCTTGGGATCGTCGTTGTCATTCAGCGGCAGGCGAGTCCATCGCTGTCTTCGATTGGCGAGAGCCAGTCGAGCGTCGCCAGAGGGCGGTGAACTCACTCCGCTTTGCGGCGACGTCTGCGCATTTCCTGTGGTGAATTCGTCCTGGGTGGGCCAGCCGGGATCATCTCCTCGTCCTTGTCAGGCTTGTTGGAGGGGAAAGTTTGCCGCTCGATGCGCCCCAGGATGGACAGGACGAACCAGATCAGAATGGCGGCTACTGCCGCGATCAGGTAGTTGGCGCTCCCGCAGGCCATGCCCAGCGCGGCCACTGCCCAGATGCCCGCCGCCGTTGTCATCCCGTGTATGCTGGTCGGTTTCCGGCCCTGAATGATCGCGCCCGCGCCCAAAAAGCCAATGCCCGTCACAATCTGCGCGGCGACGCGGCCTTTGTCGCTGTTCTCGAAGGCAAACAGCGACAACGCCGTGAACAGCGCCGATCCCAGCCCCACCAGGATGTGCGTGCGCAGCCCGGCGGGGTGGTCGGCCCGCTCACGCTCGAATCCGACAATCGCGGACAGGATCGCAGCCACCGTGATTCGCAAACAAATATCGAGTTGCTGTTCGAGCGGCATGTCCTCTCCTATCCGATCAGGCGTGCAACGGCAAAGGCAACGCCTGCTGCCAGGCCGCCGACCAGCAGCGTTTGCAGGCCACCCCTCACCGGATTCAACCCGGTAAATGTGCCTTTGACATAACCGAACACGAACAGCGCCACCAGTGTTACGGCGACGGACAGGGACAGGGCGTTCAAACTGTTGTTCAACAGGATGTACGGCGAGAGTGGAATCAACCCGCCGACGATGTACGACACGGCAATCGTCAGCGCGCTCTGCCGGGCGCGGCGCGGATCAGGCGCTTCCAGCCCCAGTTCGTAGCGCATCATGAAGTCGATCCACTTCTCCCGATCTGCGCACAGCGCGTTCACAACCGGAACGACCTGCTCATCGCTCAGGCCGTAGCCGCGAAAGATCGCGGCGACTTCCTCGGCTTCCTGTTCGGGCGTCTTCTCCACTTCGCGCAGTTCGCGGGCACGCTCGGACAGGTAATGATCGCGGTCCGTGCGTGCAGCCAGATACCCGCCCAGGCCCATCGCAATCGAACCGGCCACGATCTCGGCCAGGCCGCCTGTCACGATAATGGCGGTGGAAGTCGTCGCGCCCGAAAGCCCCGCTGCCAGGGCAAAGGGCACGGTCAGCCCATCTGACATGCCAATCACGATGTCACGCACCGTATCCGTCGCGGTGAAATGCCGCTCGACGTGAGGCGTGGTGGGCATCGGTTCGTTCTACCTCCCACTGCTGACGGCGCTTACATCCGGATCAAATGGGTCGAGACACTATGCTTCCGCCGCTGGCAGTTTTTACCTTTTTCAGGCATTATAGGGTCATTTGCAGGCGCTATCAACCCATACTCGCCAGATACTAATCGTTCTCATCAGTCAGGATAGCTGTTTATGAATATCTTTGAGCAGTTTTCTTTGCAGGGGAAGACGGCGCTCGTGACCGGGAGCGCGCGTGGCATCGGCAGGGCCATCGCGGAGGGGTTTGTCGCCGCTGGCGCGAAACTGTGGCTGACCGACGTTCTGGAAGCCGAGGGCACGCAGGCCGCGCAGCAATTAGGAGCGCGCTTCGTCAGGGCCGACCTGACCCGTTCCACAGAAATACGGGCGTTAGCCGCGCAAGTAGCCGCCGAGGAAACCAGGCTGGACATCCTGGTCAACAATGCGGGCCTGGATCGGGTCATTTTGTTGGATAACCTTGACATGAACTCGTTTGACGAAATCTGGAAGGTGAATGCCCGCGCGCCTGTCGAGCTAACCAGCCTGCTGCTGCCCCTGCTGCGCAAGTCGCCCGGCGCGTCGATCATCAACGTCACGTCGATCCATTCCTTCGTGCCGCACCCCGGCAACTTCCCCTACAACATGGCGAAGGCGGCGATGGCGATGTTCACCAAGTCGATGGCGCAGGAACTTTCGCCAGAAGGGATTCGGATCAACAATCTGGCCCCTGGCGCGGTGGAAACGGCCATGAACCGGGACGTGCTGGCCGACGTGGGCTATGACAACTTCAACCAATGGATTCCGATTGGGCGCGTGGCGGATACGTCAGACATGGTCGGCCCGGCGCTGTTTCTGGCCTCGGACGCTTCGCGGTACGTCACCGGAACGACCATCCTGGCCGACGGCGGCTACCTGCAAAACCTGGTGCGCTACCGCCTGGACAGCGTGACGGGCCTCTCCACCTCTCATCGCGCCTGATGTGGCTCCCCTTGCCCTCTCCGCCGGCAGCGAGGAGGCAGCAGGTGGGGTCAATTGAAGGTGCATGAACCGAGAAGAGAACAGCAGGTACTGCCCCGAACTGCCTGTATTTCCCGCTCTGCCGCGTTATACTTGCCGCACCTGACCGGAACGCTTCCGGTCATTTTGACTTTTAACACTCAACAGGGAAGTAGTACCCTATGCGATTGGGCATTATTGGCCTACCCAACAGCGGCAAGACAACCATCTTCAACGCACTGACCCGCAGCAACCGCCCGACGGCCCCCGTCAGCAGCGGCAAGCTCGAAGTCTTCACAGCCGTCGTCCCTGTGCCGGACGAGCGCATCGACATCCTGAGCAAAATGTACAACCCCAAGAAGACCATCTACGCGACGATCACCTACATGGACATCGGCGGGCTGGAAAAGAGCGTCGGTGCGAGCGGCATCAGCGGCGAACTGCGCAACCAGCTTCAACAGGTGGACGGCTTCATCCACGTGGTGCGCGTCTTCGAGGACGACACCGTGCCGCATCCCGAAGTGACGATTGACCCGGCGCGCGATGTCAACACGCTGGACAGCGAGTTTCTGCTGGCCGATCTGATCGTGATCGAGAAGCGCATGGAGCGCCTGGTCGAGGAACTCAAGAAGGGCAAGCCCGTCAACAAGCAGCAGCATGAGGCCGAGTCGGCAGTGTTGGAGCGCTTCAAACAGCAGCTTGACAACTTGCAGCCGCTCCGTGACCTGGACGTGACCGAGGACGAATTGAAGCTGGTGCGCGGCTATGGCCTGATGTCGCTCAAGCCGATGCTGATCATTTTCAACACGGGCGAAACCAACAAACAGCCCGATGAGATCATGAGCTACCCGCATAAGAATACACGCCTGGTCTCCTTGCAGGGACGCATCGAAGCCGAGATCGCACAGTTGGAGGGCGAGGATCAGAAGATGTTCCTTGAGGAGTACGGCATCACGGAGCCAAGTGCCAGCCGCGTGATCCGCGAGTCGTATGATCTGATGCACATCCAGTCCTTTTTCACCGTCGGCGAGGACGAAGTGCGCGCCTGGACGATCCCCGTCGGGGCAACGGCCCAGGAGGCTGCCGCCGTGATCCATACCGACCTGAGCCGGGGCTTCATCCGCGCCGAAGTCGTGCCCTATGCTGACCTGATTGCGGCAGGCAGCATGGCTGAGGTCAAGCGCCTGGGCCACATGCGGCTTGAGGGCAAGGAGTACGTCGTCAAGGATGGCGACATTCTGAACATCCGCGCCAACGTGTAGCGGTATGTGCTTGACCTCACTCCCCGGCCCCCTTTCCGCTTCGCAGAGAGGGGGAGCCAATCAGCGGTTCTGGCTTGCGCTCACGGTGGCAGTGGTCGGGAGTCTGGCGATCCGGTGGCTGGCGCTGCGCGGCGCGAACTGGCGCATCGACTACGACGAGGGTATGGTCGGGCTGCAAGTCCTTCGCGTCTTGCGCGGGCAGTTTGCAGTCTTCCATCCGGGCCAGCCGTACCTGGGCAACCTGGAAACGTACCTGCTGGCTCCATTTTTCGTGCTGTTTGGGGCGAACGATCCCACGCTCAAGATTGTCCCGCTGCTGCTCTCCGGCGCTTACGTGGCAAGCACCGGACTGGTCGGACGGGCGGCTTTCAGCGCGCGGATCGGGGCGCTGGCGGCGCTGATCGCGGCGGTTGCACCCGCCTACCTGGTGATCGTCGGGCTGAAGGCGTGGGGCGCGACAATTGAAAGCCTGGTTCTGGGCAACCTGCTGCTGCTGATCACGCTGCACATCGTGCAGGGCAGCGCGCATCCTCGCCGGGACTACCTGCTGCTTGGCCTCGTGGCGGGCGTCGCGTTCTGGATTTCGTGGCTGGTGGCGTTTTACGCGCTGCCGATGGCGTTGATCTTGCTCTGGCGAAAACGGCGGCACTGGCGCTGGCTGGTTCTGGCCGCGCTGGCGTTTGTCGCCGGGAGCTTGCCACTCTGGGTCTACAATGCCGTGCACCCGCTGGCAACGTTCGGCTTTCTGCTCGGCGGCGAAAAAGCGGATACGTTGGGCAACGCGCCGCGTGTCCTGAAACATTTCGTCACCGACCTGGCTCCCCGGCTGGTCAGCGGCGATCCCACCTGGCACGTGTTAAATCGGCCCTCTGCCTGGGCGCTGGTGATCGTGTACGGGGCAGGCGTGATGGCGCTGCTGGCTCTGCCCTTGCGCAAGCGGCATGATGGCGGGCTGTTGTCGTGGTTCCTGGTGTGCTTTCTGCCGATCTACGTGTTGAGCGGTTTTGGGAACAATGCGCTGAACCCGTTCGGCATCGACGCCACCGGGCGCTATGTGCTCATGCTGCACAGCGTGCTGCCGGTTGGGGTGGCGCTGCTGGCGCGCCGCAAGATTGGCCTGTTCATCGTGGCGGGAGCGATGGCGCTGAACCTCCTGGGTGTGGCAACACTTGATCCGGTGAAGGCATTCACGTCGCCGTATTACCGCGACCAGCCCGCCACACTCCAACCGCTGATCGATCTGCTAGATGCGCGCGGCATCGATCACATCTGGACGGACGTGGGCATCGCGCACGTCATGATGTTCGAGACAGGCGAGCACATCCTGGCGGCGGATTACTACGACACGTACTACGCGCACGGCCTGATCCGCTTCCCGGAGGTGATCGAGGCCGTCGCAAAGGCAGACCGGGTGGCCTACGTAGAATTGATCCGGCCAGGGCAGACCGATACACCGATTGACCGGGCATTCACAGCGACAGGCGTCGATTACGAGCGGCTCACGCCTGCGCCGGAACTGCTGGTGATTATCCCCAGAACCCACGTTGACCCGGCCACCGTGCTGGCCGGGCTGGGCTTCCAGTATTGAGCCTTACAGGTAGCGCGCGCTTGCCATGCCCAACAGCGCGATGACCATCAGATAGAAGCTGATGCGGGTGTCTGTTGCTAGTTTCATCGCCCTTTCACGCAGGGCCGCTGCACCCTCCGCAGCGATAGGTTGGTTGTCAGCAACATATTGATTTAGCGCCGCAACGTATTCACGGGTCGTCCGGCTCGTTATCGCGCCGCCATGGATCGTCGCCGCCAGCCCGGCCAGCGCGCCAATGCCCAGGACGATGTTGCCCAACTGCGTGAAATGGCTGGTTGCTCCGCCAAACAGGTACAGGAGTATCCCGAACAGGGTCGTTATGCCAGCAGCAGCCGGTATGGCAGGCCCAAAGCGCGTGTTGGTAAACAGCGACTTAAAGAAGCGTAGACCGCTCTCCCCGGCTGCGGCTGCGGCTGGGGCGACAAAGACTGTCATCGCCAGCCCCAGGCCGAACCAACTAAAAGCGGCCAGGATGTGAACAAGGCGTAGAATAGCGACGAGCAGCATGGTACCTCCTTTAGAGTGAAAGCAAATAGGCTATCAGATCGGCGATCTGTTGCGGGGTCAGGCGCTGCGCGTATTGATTGTACATGAGATTACTGAAGCCGCTAACCACATACGCGGGCGGATTGGTAATGCTCTGGTAGACATAATCACGCGCTGAAAGCCCGCTGATGCGCGTTGCAGCGGTGCTCGATAAGCCTTTGAAGCTCGGCCCGATCAGCGTTGAACCGTCTGTTGTGTGGCAGCTTGAGCATTCGGGCGCTCCGTTGACAGACTGCTTGAACAGCGCCGCGCCGCGTGACGCATCGCCAACCGGCAAATCGTCGGCACTGGCTTGCGAAGTAGCGCACCCGACAACCAGCAGCAGTAAGCCCGCCAGGATTACCCAGAGTCGCATCGTATTCCTTTCGTTCAGAATTTCACGTTGCGTTGAGTATTATAGCACACCTGTTTTGGATCACACTGGCCTAAAGATCAGTAAAACGCTCAGGCGCTCAGGATTGGCAGCGGACAAGATTCAGGGCGATAAGGAACGCTGTGCAACGGCCTGTGCCCATTCGTGCACCCGTTGTTTCAGTTCCTCCGGCGCAATCACTTCGGCGAATGGGCCGCAGGCCAGCACACTGCCTGCCGCTTCTTCCAGGACCTCGAAATTGACGCGGACGGTGTGCCAGCCCGTTTCATCCGGCGGATCGATGTGTTCCACGCGGCCAAAGCGCCACCAGCCGGGAACGCGCCCGATCCATTCAGGGTGAATGCGCAGCCGCGCCGGGTAACGCGGCAGGTTGGCGACAAATTCCTCGGAAGATTTCACCCAGAACTGCGCCAGGTTGAAATCCGGCGGGCGCTGGGAAGGCGCATCCAGTACCTGCGCATCTTGCACGCGCGACACGCGGTAGGTTCGGATTTCCTCTTCGACGGCGGCGACCAGATACCAGGTCTGCCCTTTGACGACCAGCCCCAGCGGATCGACCTCGCGTTCGACGGTTGTACCATCGCTGCGTTCGTAGATCATCCTGAGACGGCGGCTGCTCAGTACGGCCTCCTGGACGAAGGGAAAGCAGGTATCCTCCGCCTTCGAGGGTTGCCAGCCCGGCACGTCAAACAGGATGCGCTCCCGGATATTGATCGCGTCCTGTTGCGCCGCAGGCAGCGCCGCCTGGAGCTTGATCAGGGCTGCGCTGTGGGCCTGCCGCAGACCGAGATCGGTCAGCAGCCTGGCTGGGGTCGTCAGGAATAGCGCCCGGATTTCCGCGTCGGTCAGCCCGGTCAGGTTCGTCTGATACGGTTCCAGCAGCGACCATCCACCGTGCGCGCCCCGATCTGCCACGACGGGAATCCCGGCGGCGCTCAGGGCGTCCATATCCCGGTGGATCGTCCGCTGCGAAACTTCGAGGCGCGCTGCCAGTTCGCGCGTCGTCAGGCGGCGATGAGTTTGCAGGAGAAGCAAAATCGATACGAGCCGATCTGCCCGCATTCATTCCTCCTTGCCCAATTTAACGCAGTAATTATGACAGAGGATGTCATCTTTGACCGGTTAAAATGCCTTTATTGTGGAACAAAGGAGGAGAGGCAGTATGCCGGCACAGGTTCCTGAACCCAAACGGACGCGCCCGGACATCCCCAGGGAGTACGGCGTTCCCTCAACCGAAGAAGGCATGGTCGAATGGAGTTGGGTGGTCGATCAACTTAAAAAGGCGCGCCACTACTGGCTGGTCAGCAAGTATCCAGACGGGAGATTGCATTGTGTCCCGTCCTGGGGCGCGTGGGTGGAGAACAAGCTGTATTTCAGCGGCGGCGACATGACTCGCCACGCCAGGAACCTGGCGCAAACCCCGGAGATGATCGCGCACCTGGAAAGCGGCGATCAGACTGTGATCGTCTACGGTGAAGCGGAGAAAGCAGTCAACGTACCGCCGGAGATCATGGCGCAGGTTGAGGCAGACTACACGGCCAAGTATGGCGCAGGCGAGGGCGCGACCTATGCGCTCGTGCCGAGCAAAATCCTGGCCTGGACGACCTATCCGACCACGCCAACGCGCTTCCTGTTCGATAAGGTGCGGTAAGGAGTTGACCTCACCCCCCGACCCCTCTCCAACTGGGGAGGGGAGTCAGCGCATGAGGCCGGCACCGCGCAGCACGCGCTCGATCATCGCCTGCATCCGCTGGTAGTGTGAGCCTTTCCAGAAGATTTTGCCGCACGACTGGCAGCGCCGGAACTCCTCATAGTATTGTGCCGTATTCGGCAAAAGCTGGTCGCGGATTTCAGCCTTGTCCACCGGCTCCAATATCCCGTTGCAATGCAGACAACGATGAAATGGTTCCATCAGTTGGGCGAGGTCGAAGACCTTGACGACCTCGACAAGCTGGTGCTCGGGGTCAGTTTCGCGCACATAGTAACCGTAGGTCACGGCGTTGCGCTTGAGCAGGCCGGTATCCCTGGTCAGCAGGATACGCTGCTCGGCGTTTGCCAGCCGCGCCAGTTCTTCGTCCCGGTAGTCGTCGGGGTAGAGCGTATCGAAGCCGAGCATCCGCAGGTAAGCGGCCAGCCTGCCCAGGTGCACGTCCAGGACGAACCGGATGGCGTCGGGCGACCTCGGAGTCGCGCCGTTTACGGAGGACACATCTATCGAGCGGAAAGCCGGATAGACACTGATCCGATCCTGATCCTTGACCAGGTAGGAGAAGTCCACCGGCTGGCTGTTGACCAGAATCAGGTGGACTTCGGTATGGGGAACGCCCATCGCCTCGATCATGTTTTTGATCGAGGATGTTTGCTCAAACTGGTAGGTGAAGCCGCTGACACGCCTCGCCGGTGGGAGGAAGTCGTTGAGCTGCGCGTAGAAGCGGAAGTATGCCTGGGCCATGCAACCTGACGTGGCTACGCCGCGCTGGTCGGCACGACCTTGACCGGAGTCCCGAGACGCTTCATGAAGTCAGCGCAAATGTCCCAGGTCAGCGGGAAATACTCGGTATCAGCAGCGGCGAGATACATGACAATATCCATCAGCATATCAACTACCCTGATTGCTAGTTGAGATTGAGGCAAGCTAAAGCCAGGAGAGAAGCGATGACCTTAATCTCGAAGCCCGCCTTAGTGCGAGCGTGGAGGGTTTGAATACCCATCGCTTCAAGTTGGCTGTTGCGCGTCTCAATCGAATGGCGATACAAGCGCAAGTCAAAGTCATCGGCCCAGGCGTGAGGTTTCATGTTGACCCGGCGAATAGGCACGAGCCGTACACCAGTGTCGAGAAAGATCGAGCGTTCGTCGTCAGCACTGTTATAGGCTTTATCAGCATACACACAAGCCCCGTCCGGTAGGTCAACGGTCAATTCGTGAACAGGGGTCAAATCGTGATAAGCTGCTGGAACCATCTCGAAACTGACGGGCAAGCCGTCGGGTGTACACACCAGATGCAAGCGCCAACCGAAGAACTTCTCCTTTTTGGCGTCGCAGTAGCCACAGTAAGCCCGTCCGCGTACTTTGCGGCAGCGACTGGCTCGGACCCGTTTACACACCGGCAGCGGCATACTATCCAGGCTAAACGCCTCGCCAGTTGCCAACCAACTCATCCACTGCTCCATGATCAGCGTCAGCCATCCCGACAAGGCGTGCAAGCGCCGGTTGAAGCGGCTCACGCTCAGATGGCCTGTGATATAGCGCAATCCCAGCATCACACAAGGCCCGTTCCTGATGATTCCTGAAGTACAGCGCCGCCACCACGCCCACCAATATCACCTCCCCATCGCTGACACTACTCAACTGGTGGTTCTGATGTCCCAACTCGCGCATGACAGCATCAATCACCACCAACGCCGTTATCATTACTTCGTCGTTCATGTGTCCTCCAAGATGGTTGCTCTAGTAAGCTCAATTCTGGCTCTCGACACATGAACGTCAACTAGCAATCAGGGTATCAATATCTTCTTCAGGGCCAAAACCACCTTCAACCAGAGCGTTTTCTGCCCAATCCACCTGTTCAGGCAGCGTCAGCCTGTCATTGAGATAAGCCAACAGCCTGTCACTTACCTGCTGCCGAGTAATTATCAAGCGATTCAGGCCACTTTGACAGGCTGGTAGTAAAGTCGCAGCAGTTGTTCCCCGTGCAATTCCAACATCGCATAGGTGCGTCCGTTGGTATCGCTGAATTCTACCAGGAACACATTTGGCGCAAGGAGTTCGACAACCGTACCCACCTGACCTCGGCGGAGTTGTTCCTCTGGTAAGTCCTCAAGCAGCGCAACCACATCTAGCAACTGTATATCCTGTGCCATGATTGCTGCTCCTCCCATCAAATGATGTAGCAACTCGTCAGGCGTGGAAAGTCTTCACCGTTGCGAATGATCCAGCTACTGCGGACGGTTGCTTGACCAACCGGAGTAGTCATCACGAAATCCACGACGTAGAGTTTTCCATGCTCAATTTCGCGGCTAAATACGGCCTCATGACTAGAAACAATCGTTAGCAAGACGGCCTGCAATTCCTCCGCATTTTCAACCCTGAGACCGAGCCTGGTAGCAAAGACATACGCCTTGTGCTGGCCTTCTGGATGCTCAGGATTCAGACAGTAATCGCGCAGCTTGGCAATATTCACAATTGCGCGCTCGGCGCTGGGCAGCTTCACGATTTACTCAGCGCGTCCGTCACCCACTGCCGCGCCTGAGAGAGTGCCTCGCCCAGTTTGCTCGAATCCTTGCCGCCCGCCTGCGCCATGTTAGGACGCCCACCGCCACCGCCGACCACCGTCTGCGCGATAGCCTTGATCAGGTTGCCCGCGTGGACGCGCTTTGTCAGGTCGTCCGTGACGGCGGCGATAAGCTGCGGTTTGCCCTCGTTTGCCATGCCGAGCACAACCACACCCTGCTTCATCCTGTCGCGGAACCAGTCGGTCATCTCGCGCAGCGTCTCGGTGGTGGTCGGCTGCACCTGCGCGATCAGCACCGGCACGTTGTTGATGCGCTCCACTTTGTTGAGCAACTGCTCGAATTCCAGCCGTGCCACCTGCCGCCGCAGCCGAGCGCTTTCCTGCCGTGCCTGGGCGATCTCGTCGCGCATGGCCTCGATGCGCGTAGCAAGCTGGTCGGGGGTCGCACCGATCTCCG
Source organism: Chloroflexota bacterium (assembly GCA_021325095.1). Taxonomy (GTDB): domain Bacteria; phylum Chloroflexota; class Anaerolineae; order Aggregatilineales; family UBA2796; genus JAJPHV01. Next base: position 125,757 of record JAJPHV010000057.1, read on the forward strand.
AGGCCACGCGGCGCAGGGTCGCAAGCTGTCGGCTGATGTACTGCTGCGCGCCGTGCCCGGTCAGCGCCTCGATGCGGCGAATACCCTGCGCCACGCTGCCCTCCGAGACCACAACGAAGGGGCCGATCACCGCCGTCTCTGGCACGTGCGTGCCGCCGCACAACTCATAACTGTAGCGCTTGCCGCGATCATCAACGGTGATGGTGCGCACGCGCTCCCCGTACTTCTCGCCAAAGAGCGCCATCGCGCCCTCTTCACGGGCCGTCTGCAAATCCTTCTCTTTGACGATGACGGGCATATTCGCCAGGATCGCCTCATTGATGTTGGCGGTGATGATCGCCAGTTGTTCGTCGGTCAGCGGGGCATCGTGGCTGAAGTCGAAGCGCAGACGATCCGGCGCAACCAGCGATCCACGCTGCTGGACGTGGCTGCCCAGGACGGCCCGCAACTGCGCGTGCAGCAAATGAGTGGCGGTGTGGTTGCGCATGATGTCCCAACGCCGGGCCGCGTCCACGACGGCTACGGCTTTGTCGCCGACGGCGGGCTGGCCTTCGACCACCTCGCCGATATGAATGACCAGGCCACCCACAGGCCGCCGCACGTCCTCCACGTCGATGATCCAGTTGTCGGTGTGGATCGTGCCCGTGTCGCTGACCTGACCGCCCGCTTCGACGTAGAAGGGTGTGCCGTCCAGCACCACTTCGACCCGATCCCCGACGCTGGCAGACTTGACGGGCTGGCCGTCGCGCAGGATAGCCAGCAATTGGGCGCTGCGTTCTGTGCCGGAATACGGGTCGTAGGTGACGCCCGTCGCGGGCAGATCGCCGCTGGCCTGCAAATCCGCCAGGACGGCGCTATACAGTTCGCCCCGGTCAATCTCACCCATCGCCTGCCCGCCGCCGCTGGCGATGCCGTGTTCCGCTTCGGCGGCGCGGTAGCCTTTCTCGTCAACGGTGAAACCTTTTTCCTGCGCTACGTCGCGCGTCACTTCAAAGGGCAGGCCGAGCGTCGATTTCAGGAAAAACGCATCAAAGCCGGACAGTTCACCGCCAACCGGCAGCAGTGCCAGCATCGATTCGAGTTCGGCCAGGCCGCGTTCCAGCGTGCGCCCGAAACGCACTTCTTCCTGGGTGATCGCCTTGCGGATCGCCTCGCGGCGCTCGACCAGTTCCTTGTAGTGCCCGCCCATCGTTTCGATCACCACCTCGGCCACGTCCGCCAGGAAGGGCTGCGTCAGGCCGATGCGCCGCCCGAAACGGGCCGCGCGCCGGATGACCATGCGGCACACGTAGCCGCGATCCTTCGGGCCAGGCGTCACGCCGTCCGCAATCAGGAATGAGGCCGCGCGGATGTGATCGGCAATGACGTTGTACGGCACAGGGTCAGCTTCGCGCTGCGCGTCGCTGGCTCCGTTAAGCTGCTGGACGCGGGCGATGATGGGCGTGAACAGGTCGGTCTGGTAGTTGATGCGCTTGTCTTGCAGCACGCTGACGATACGTTCCAGGCCCATGCCTGTATCGACGCCGGGCGCGGGCAGCGGTTCGCGTGTGCCGTCCGCATTCTGGTTGAACTGCATGAACACCAGGTTCCACAGTTCGAGCAGGCGTCCCGAACTATCCTCAAGCTCGGCGGCAACGCCTTCCCTGCCGAGCGAAGGTTCCCAATCCCAGTGAATCTCCGAAGTGGGGCCGCACGGCCCGGTATCGGCCATCTGCCAGAAGTTGGTTTTGTCGCCCAGGCGGTAGACACGATCCGCCGGGACGCCGATCTCCTCCGTCCAGATGCGGAAGGAGTCGTCGTCGTCCTTGTGGACGGTGTAGTACAGCCGCTCGGTGGGCAGGCCGTAGACTTTGGTCAGCAGGTCGTAGGCGTAGCGGATCGCCTCTCGCTTGAAGTACGCGCCAAAGCTGAAGTTGCCGAGCATCTCAAAAAAGGTGTGATGGCGCGGCGACGGCCCGACATTTTCCAGGTCGTTGTGCTTGCCAGAGACACGCATCACCTTTTGGGCGGTCACGGCGCGGTCATAAGGGCGCCTGTCCAGGCCCAGGAATACATCCTTGAACTGCACCATGCCCGCGTTGGTGAAGAGCAGGGTCGGGTCATTGCCCGGCACGAGTGACGAGGAAGGCACAACTTTGTGGCCCATCTCCTCGAAAAAGTCCAGGAACGCCTGGCGCGTCTCCGCGCTGGTCATGTATTTCATCGTGATCTCGATCTCTTGTCAAAGAAGCCCAAATGCTGCAATTATAGCTGGCGGCAGGCAGGCCTGAACAGGGTGGCTTGGCGATCTGCGGGCAGGGCGCATTGAAATCCCGGCTTCCGCACGGTACAGTGATGCGGCTTCAACCTCGCCGCCAGAAAGGGTGTGTGCCATGTCCAAGCCATCCCTGGGTGTGATCTTTCATCCGGCATTCCTGCCGGAAACGCTGGCCGACTACGCCCGCCGGGCGGAGGCCGCCGGATTTGACGAGCTGTGGCTGTGGGACGACTGCTTTCAGCCCGGCGCGTTGACCTCGGCCACTGTGGCGCTGGCGGCCACGCAGCGGCTCAAAGTCGGGATCGGCATCGTGCCCGCGCCCGCCTATAACCCGCTCTTCGCCACGATGGAGATCACAACACTGGCGCGGGTATTTCCGGGGCGCTTCCTGCCCGGCTTTGGACACGGTGTGGATAGCTGGATGAAGCAGATCGGCGCAGCGCCGCCATCCTCGCTGAAGGCTATCGAAGAGACGGTGGATGCGGTGCGCCGCCTGCTGCGTGGGGAATCGGTGACGATGGCGGGCAGCTACGTGCGCCTGGACAACGTGCAGATGATGACCGTCCCCAGCGCAGTGCCGCTGCTCTACGTGGGTGCGATGCGCGAGAAGACTCTGCAACTGGCCGGGCGCGTCGGCGATGGAACGATCCTGACGGATATGTCCTCGCCGGCTTACGTCCGCTGGGCACGCACGCACGTCGACAGGGGTATGGCCGAGTCGGGATCGAAGGCGAACCGGGTGGTTGTCTACTGTCTGGCGAAGGTGACCCCGGATGGCAAAGCGGCACGGGAGGCCATTCGTCCGCTGCTGGCCTCGCACCTGCACTGGGCCAGCCCGCAACTCAGCGCACTGGGCATTGTGGACGAAGTGCAGTCGATGATCGGACAGTATGGGGCCGATGACCTGGCCGCGCACATTCCCGAAGCATGGATTGACGTGCTATGCGCGGCTGGCACACCGGAGCAGGTCGCGGCGAGCATCAAGGGCCTGGCCGATGCCGGCGCAGATTCGGTGGTCTTGCAGCCAGTGGATGGCGACCCCGGCTGTCTGGACGAGTATATCCGGTACTTGATGCCGGTTCTGCGCGGCTAGGGCCAATACCTTTAAGTTAAGGCGATATACTTCACCCCCTGGCCCCCTCTCCGCTTCGCAGAGAGGGGGAACCGACCGCTCCAGACGCCCCTCTCCACCTTGTGGAGAGGGGTTGGGGGTGAGGCAAACTACCGCCCCTCGCCTCCTTATCTAAAAGGTATTGCGGCTAGGGCGGTTTTTCGCCCATGTCCCTTTTATTCGCACCCCCCCGTGTCCGCCCTGCCCCCTCGCCAGTTGAAGAGAGGTCAACAGAGCGGGACTTCAGGGTGAGGTTTGCCTACGCCGCCTCGCCTTCGACTTCGGCCTCAGCCTCGGCCTGCGCCGTGAAGGGATCGTAGCGGAGTTCCATCTCGTGCCGGAACTGCTGCGTATACAGGCGGTAGTAGTGCCCCTGCGCGCGGAGCAGTTCGGCGTGTGTGCCCATCTCCGAGATGCCGCCGTTTTCGATGACCAGGATGCGATCCGCCCGGCGGATGGTCGAAAGCCGGTGGGCGATGATGAAGCTGGTGCGACCTTCCATCAGCCGCTCCATGCCTTGCTGGATCAACGCCTCGGTCAGCGTATCGACAGAACTGGTCGCCTCGTCCATGATGAAGAGTTCCGGCTGGGCCAGCACAGCCCGCGCCAGGCTGATCAACTGCTTCTGCCCGACGGACAGCAGGTTGCCGCCCTCGCCCACTTCTTCGTCGTAGCCCTTTTCCAGCGTCAGGATGAACTCGTGCGCGCCCGCCAGCTTTGCCGCCTCCTCGATCTCCTGATCGGTGGCGTCCAGCCGTCCATAGCGGATGTTCTCGCGGACGGTGCCGGAGAACAGGTGCGGCGTTTGCAGTACCATCCCGATCCGCGACTGGATGGCGTGCAGCGAGAGTTCGGTGTAGTCCCGCCCGCCGATGCGGATCACACCGCGTTTTGGCTCGTAGAAGCGGCACACCAGGTTGACGATGGTCGATTTACCGCCGCCCGTTGGCCCGACCAGCGCGATGGTTTCGCCACGTCTCACCTTCAGGTTGAAGTCGGTCAGCACGGGCTTGCCTGCTTCATAGTAGAAATCGACGTGCTCAAACTCGATGTCGCCCTGGATCGTGCCCGGATCGACTGCACCGGGCCGGTCCGTCACTTCTGGCACGGCGTCGAGCAGCGAGAACGAGCGCTCCGCCGACGCGATGGCCTGCTGCATGGCGGCGTACACGTGGGCCAGGTCTTGAATCGGCCACAGCATGAAGGTGATGTAGGCGATGAACGCCTGGATACCGCCAATAGTCATGCCGCCGATCTGGGCGTTGAGGCCGCTGTACAGGACAATGCTGCCGAGCGCCAGGGCGCTGATGATCTGCACCGCCGGGAGGAACAGCGCCGAGTACCACGCGGCCCGATAGGCGGCCTGGTACATGCTGCCCGTCAGTTCGCTGAACTCGGACAGGTTCCGATCTTCGCGGCGCAGCGCCTTCACGACGCGCACGCCCGTGATGTTCTCGTTGTACGTGCCGGTGATCTTCGAGTTGATCTTGCGCACCGTCCGGTACTCAACGATGATCTTTTGTTTGAACCAGATGGCGACGGCGACCAGCACCGGGATGATGGCGAACACGATCAGCGCCAGTTGCCAGTTGATAAGCAGCATGAAGATCACGGCGGTGATGATGTTCATCACGCCCCAGGCCACGTCCAACATGCCCCATGTCACCAGATCGGCGATGCGATCCGAGTCCGAGGTGACGCGCGACATGATCCAGCCCACCGGCGTCCGGTCAAAGTACGAGAAGGACAGGTCTTGCAGGTGGTTAAACATCTTCTGGCGCAGGTCGTACTGCACACGCTGGCCGAGAATTCCGGTCAGGATGATGAAGCCGAACACCGACAGCGCGGAAAGAACGTTCAGACCGCCATAGGTCAGCGCCAGCCGGACCAGCGCCTCACGGTTGCCCGCCAGGATGCCTTCGTCCACGATTTGCTTGTTGACGAAAGTCATGGTTGAGCCGATAGCGGCGACGGCGGCCACACACAGCACAAAGCCCAACACCCTGCGCCAGTAGGGCTTCACCAATCCCATGATGCGCAGCAGGGTTTTGCCGTCAAACTTTGTGCTGAACTCTTCTTCTTCGAGATACAGGTCGTCAGACACTGGCGATCTCTTTCTCCAATTCGATTTCGATTCGGGTTTGTACGTCGTATATCTGGCGGTAAATGCCCGGCTCGGCCATCAATGTGTCGTGCGTGCCGTGCTGCACGATCCGCCCCTTATCCATCACCAGGATCAGGTCGGCGTTCATCACGCTCTGGATGCGGTGGGCGATGATAAACGTCGTGCGCCCCTTCATCAGTCGTTGCAACGCCTCGCGGATGTCCGCCTCCGTCTCTGTATCAACGGACGAAGTGGCGTCGTCCAGGATCAGGATGCGCGGGTCTTTGAGCAGCGTTCGCGCCAGCGCCACACGCTGCTTCTGCCCACCGGAGAGCGTCACGCCTTTCTCGCCGACCAGCGTGTTGTACCCTTCCGGGAAGGTCAGGATCACGTCGTGGATGGCCGCCGCACGTGCCGCCGCTTCGATCTCCGCGTCGGAGACCTGCCGCCCCACGCCGTAGGTGATGTTCTCGCGGATGGTGCGCGAGAACAGGAACGGCTGCTGCTCCACGATCCCGATCTGGCTGCGCAGGAAGGCCCGCGAGTACGCTTTCAGATCGATGCCATCCAGCGTCAGCTTGCCGCTCGTGTACTCGTAGAAGCGTGGCAGCAGGTTGACCAGCGTCGTCTTGCCGGAACCGGTTGATCCGAGCAGCGCGACGGATTGGCCCGGCTTGCAAGCAAAGCTGATGTTCCTGAGCGCTGGGGCATCTTTGCCATAGGCGAACGATACGTTGTCGAACACGATCTCGCCGCGCAAATGGCCCGCACGAATGCCCTCGTCCAGCGGTTCGCGGTCCTGGCGGATCACATCCATGACCCGGCCATAGGACACCAACCCGGTGGAGGTCTGCACAATGAGCCGCCCCAGTTCACGCATCGGCCAGATCAGCCAGACCAGCAGCCCGGCGTAAGCCAGATACGTGCCCAGCGAAAGCTGACCCTCCATGACCATGATCGCCCCGATGACGTATCCGGCCAGCATCTGCAAACCGCAGACGATGTCGGTGATCGGCCAGAAGAACGAGTGCATGGTCATGAAGCGCCGGCCCAGGCCAAAGCGAATGGCATTCTGCTTCTGGAACTTGTCGCGTTCGTAGTCCTGACGGGCGAAGGCTTTCACGACCCGCACCCCGGTCAGGTTTTCCTGCAACACGGTGGACACCACGCCGTCCTGATCCTGGAACTGCTCGTAAACCTTCGATACTCTGCGGAAGAAAAAGACCGAAACGGCCATGATGATCGGCACGGCCACCGCCGAAACCAGCGCCAACTGCCAGTGGAGCGCCAGCACCGCGACGAAGTTGATCAGGAACAGCATCAGAATACGGCCCAGGCCAATGGCCTGTTCCAGAAAGAAGCCGCGAATCGAATCCACATCTGAGGTCGAACGCTGGATCAGATCGCCGGTCTTGGTCTGGTCGTGGTACGTAAACGAGAGATGCTGAACGTGATCAAACAGGTAGTTGCGCAGCCGCCGGGCCAGCCCTTCCGCCGTCTGTGCCGCCAGTTTCCCGCTCAGGAACGAAAAGGTGCCCTCGCAGGAAGCCAGCGCCACGAACCCGAACGCGATCAGCAGGATGGTCTGCGCATCGGTCTTGCCCTGACCAAGCACGTTGTCGATGAAGTAACGCAAGAGCAGGAAGGTGGCCGTCTTGGCTGTCGCAGCCAGCCCCAAAGCAAGGGCTGCGCCGAAGTATTTCAGCCGGAAGCCTTTCATCATGCGCCACATACCGACCAGTCGGTTGTCGGAAACCGTCGTCTTCAGGTCAAGCGCAGCGGGCGCGAGTGTAGTTGTCAAGGCGTCTCGCCTCCAGTAGTAACGTCGAGAAAATAAGTGCATCGCAGGGTGAATCAACCAGAGGGTCGATCCAGGATGCTCGCCCATTATACACCCAAAAACGAATATTACCAGTCTTTTTTGGGTATCTAAAGTTTACAACGGTTCACAAGTGTGTGATTTCCATGTGTTCTTCGCAGTGTTCCTTGCAGATTCTCGTCTCAATCGTGTTCCACAGACTATTTTGCTACAGGAATTCCGATAAAATCATGCGGCTCCCGATCAGATTTTGTCTGTACCATTGTACAGTGATGAGCCGGCATCATTGGCGGTAGACTCTTTCCGTCCGCAGCGAGTCTGCCCTTCGACCATCTGGGAGGAAACCATGACCCACTTCATTTGTGTGACGTGCGGCACTCAGTACCCCGATTCGCCTGAGCCACCTGCGCACTGCCGCATCTGCGAGGACGAACGGCAGTACGTCAACCCGAAAGGGCAGTCCTGGACGACGCTGGACGAAGTGCGCCAGCAGGCCCACAACATCATCGAACCGCTGGAACCGGGCCTGTACCGTCTGCACTCCGAACCGAAGGTTGGCATCGGCCAGTCCGCTCATCTGGTGCAGACCGGGCAGGGCAACGTCCTGTGGGATTGCATCACCCTGATCGACGACGCGACGCTCAATGCCATACAAGCGCTGGGCGGCCTGACGGCCATCGCCGTCTCGCATCCGCATTTCCATTCCTGTATGGTCGAGTGGAGCCGCGCCTTCAACGGCATCCCGATTTACATCCACGAAGGCAACCGGGAATGGGTGGTGCGTCCCGATCCGGCGATTGTATTCTGGGAAGGGCACACCCGGTCGCTCGTGGACGGGATCACACTGATTCGCGGCGGCGGCCACTTCGATGGATCGTCGGTGCTGCACTGGTCGGCGGGGGCGGAGGGACGCGGCCTGCTGCTGTCCAGCGACACGATTGACGTGGTGGCCGACGAGCGCTACATGACTTTCATGTATAGCTACCCGAACTACATTCCCCTGTCGCCGTCGAAGGTACGCGGCATTGTGCGGGCCGTTGAACGCTTCGAGTTTGATCGCATCTACGACAGTTTTGGCGGCCAATGCGCGCAAAACGCCAAGGCGCAGGTACGCTTCTCGGCGGAGCGGTACATTCGGGCGATCACGGATTGAACATGGCCCGGGCCGCAGCGCTGAGATGACGAAGGCCCGCCGAAAAACAAACACGGCGGCCAGGCTATTGAATGAGCACTATCAGGAGCATAACCTGAACCCTATTCGTGGCAAGCCCTTCTATCCCATGATTCAGGGCCAGATCGAGCGCACCATCGCTCACCGAAGCATGTGACGCTCTGCTGGCGTGTACTCTGGTCGTGCTGAAGCGATCCTTAGTCAGCGCGCCGCCCCAAACGCCGTACCCTGGCCCCACGACGAGCAGACTACTGGATGGCGACTACGGCAGCATCCGCCTTGCGACGATCCGGTTCGCGGCGCGCCACCAGCGGAACCCTTCCCCGTAGGTCGCGCCGCAGGCCAGCCCGCGAAACTCGCTCAGGATGCGCGCGGCGCGCACAATCGCAATCTGTTCGGCGGGCGGCAGCACATAATCCGGGTCGTAGGCTGGCCCCGGCATGTGCTGGCTGCGGTGCTTCAGCAGCATTGCCACCTTGACTTCCCATACGTCGCTGATGTCCACGTAATCTTCGGGCAAGAAATTGATCCCAAGCTCCGAATCCATGAACGCCACCGGGACCGGCTTGCGGATGGGCGGCAACGACGAGCGGTAATTTGAGGTGCGCGCCACCTGCGCTGCATCCATCACCAGGCGGCTGGTCGCGTTGTGATCGGGGTGATAATCGTCCGGGGGATGGGTGATGATCACGTCGGCGGACGTGGAGCGAATGGCCTCGATCAGCTTGTGGCGGCTCGGCTCGTCCACCATCAACTCCCCGTCAGGAATCGCCAGCCAGATCAATTGTGCGCCGATCACGTCAGCGGAGGCTTGTGCTTCGGCCCTACGGATGGCCGCGACTTGCTCAGGATCGCCCGCCGGTCTGCCGCGCCCATCCGTCACGACGCACATCCAGACGTTGTGCCCTGCCCGGCGGTACAGCGCCAGCGTCCCCCCGCAGAACTCTTCCAGATCGTCCCCGTGCGCGCCAATTGCCAGAATGTTCATCAATCCGTTTCCTTCGTAGGTTGGGTGAATAAAGGTCGATTTCTGCGCCAGGCGACGATCCAACCGCCCAGGAGCAGTACCGTGACGATGAGGGTGATCCCGGAAACCAGCTTGCCGATCTGGATCGAGGTCGGGTTGAAATCGAGCGCGATGTCATACTGGCCCACCGGGAGTGGAATCGCCAGCAGGCCCAGATCGGCGCGCACGACGGTCAGCGCCTGTCCGCCTGTGCTGGCCTTCCAGCCCGGGTGGTAGGGCATGGAGACCAGCAGCAGCGCATTGGCGCTGGTCGAGGCACGCAGCCGCAGGCGCTCCGGCCCGATCTCGGTCAAGGTAACGCTGGCCTCGTCCGGGCGCTGGCCGCCCAGCGCGAGAGGGGGCGGCTGCGGGAGGACAGCCTTACCGTCAAGCGGGTAATCGGGCGCAGCCATGACCTGTGCGGCGTAATCGTCGTTGGGGATCACGTCAGCGGCATAAATCAGCCGGGCCAGCGGCCCAGGTTTTTCCAGTTCGTAGACTGCATACTGGCCGCTCCAATCACTCACATCCTTGAGGCGCTTCGACGGCACGGGCAGCGACGCTTCCCCGCTGATCACGTAGCGCACTGCCAGCAAATCCCAGGTCTTGCTGGCGGGCAGATTCAACAGTCGATCCGTCCCGGCCAGGTGCAGCGGCCCTGTGCCCCGGATGGTGGGCAGAGCAAACAGCGTCCCGAACGGCCCCAGCTTGTCCGTGCCGTCGATGCGAGCGAACGGATCAGCCGCCAACAGCGGACGCATGTCGGCCATCCAGGGCGCTTCCGGCAGTTGCGTGTCCGGCGACCCTGGCGAGAAGGCCGGGCCGCTCTGCGTCAGGCTGAACAGGTCGAAGACCAGCAGCGCCACCAGCGCTCCCTGCCGCTGCTCTGGACAGCGCGCTACCCAGGGCAGCAGGTAGGCCGACAGGGCCATGACCAGCCCATCAAAGACTACGACCTGTAGCGCGGTGTTCTTCACGCCGGTGGTGCCGGAATACAGGATCAGCGAATAGGCCACCGTCACCGCCAGAATAGCGTACAGTCCGTAGCGCAGCCTTTTTTGCTCGTCCGCACCCAGTCCCTGGATCAATCGCGCCGCGCCGATGCCTGCCAGGATCGACATGCAGAACGACCAGAGCATGATCGCCCGCTCCTGGTCACGGAACAGACTGACACCCGGCAGCAGCACGTAAAGGAACTGGAACAGCGAAGTCTGGCCGCCGAAAGAGAGCAGCAACGCCACCACGCCCGCCACCGCCCAGAAAAGCGCCCGTGCCCGGCTGTAGGCGACGGCAATGACCGCCAGCGCGATCCCGGCGATGCCGATGTACAGCGGCGCATACAGGTTGGTGGCCGTTGACCATACAATCTGTGTGAGGTCGGTGAAGGGGTAGCCACCTGCTTTGCTGGCATAGTTCAGGTCGGTGGCGCGGGTTGCCAACTGCTGAAACTCGGCGGTTGGCAGCAGGGCAATCGCCGCCAGGCCGCTGCCGACCAGTACGAACAACGCGCCACCCATGATCAGATCACGCCAGGAGCGGGAACCTGTGTATACCCGAAAGACCAGATACGCCACGCAGAAATAACCGCACAGCATGGCGATCTGCGGGTGTCCGCCCAGGACGATCAATCCCAGGCCGACCCCGGCCACGACCAACCAGCCCCAACGAGTCGATGACCCGCGTTCCGTCCCCAGGTGAATGCCTAACAGTGTCAGCGGCAGCCATGTCCCCGATGCCAGGATCGTCACCTGCTGAATGGGGTAGCTGTTCAGGTAGCCCCCGTAGGTATAGGCAATGGCACTGATCAGCCCGCCGAGCGCGCCGCCTGTGATACGCCGTGCCAGCACGTACACCAACAGGCTGGTCAGCAGAAAATGGGCCATCACTTCGGCTTCGAGGGCGGCGTAAGACCACCGCCCGCCGCCATACAGCGCCAGGAACAGCCAGCGCACGGGATAAGCCACCGATGCCTGCGGATCGGCCAGAAATGGGCTGCCACCGTAGTTGTACGGGTTCCACGCCGGGAACAGACTGCCCGCGTCGAAGCGCCGCGCCTGGTACGCGCTGAAGTTGTAGTATTGACTGGAAAAATCGCTCTGGGTAATGAATACGCGGTCTGCCAGCGTTGGCGTATACAGCCGCCAGAAGAACAACAGCCACAGGACAACCAGGGCCAGTATCGCCAGCGCATTGGGCCGACGGGAGATGAAGCGAGACACTATGCGCGTTCCTTGAATACGCCTGAGCGCAGATCGTCAGGCCGAAAGTATACCGCAACTGTAAGCGAGGCCGGGGCCAAGCAAAGCGGGATCGGTTTGGGCCAATGCCAAAACCCTGGCATAATTCGTAGCGTGACGATTTACACAGTTGACGAGCCGTATGCCCCATATTCTGTTTCTGATGTCGGATACGGGTGGCGGACACCGCGCCGCGTCCCGCGCCATCGAGGCCGCACTGCAAGAGAAACACCCCGGCCAATTCACCAGCCAACTGGTGGATATGTGGAAGGAATATACGCCTTTCCCGTTCAACACCATGCCGCAGACGTACTCGCGCTGGGTGAACTTCAGCCCAGATACCTATTCGGCAAATTTCTGGCTTGGGGAGCGCGTCTTCCAGCAGCGGGCATGGAGCCGCCTGTACTGCCAGCAGATGTACCCACGCCTGAAGAATCTCTACACGGACTATCCTGCCGACATCATTGTGTGCGTGCATTCGGTGTTTGTGCGACCTGCCGTGTATGCGCTGCGCAAGGCCAGGATCAACAAGCCCTTCATCACGGTCATTACCGACTACGCCTGGCCGACAGTGCTGTGGTACGACACACACGTGGATCGCTGTCTCGTGCCCACCGAGCCAGCCTACCGGCGCGGCCTGACGCTCGGCTTGAAGCCGTCGCAGATGGTCCTGACCGGCGCGCCGGTTCACCCCAAATTCACCAGAGTCACGCTCACGAAAGAACAGGCGCGGGAGCAGCTTGGCTGGAAGAAAGACGTGCCCATCGTCATGCTGGTCGGCGGCGGCGATGGCATGGGGCCGCTGGTGTCCACCGCACGTGCCATTGATGCGCAGCCTGCTCACTGCGAACTGGTCGTCATCGCGGGGCGCAACGCGGCTTTGAAAAGTATGCTGGAGTCGATAGCCTGGAAGCGGCCCACCCATATCTACGGCTTCGTCGATAACATGCAGGTCTTTATGCGCGCCGCCGATCTGCTGATCACGAAAGCGGGCCCGGCCACGATCACCGAGGCGGCACTGGTCGGGCTGCCGATGGTCCTCAGCGGCGCTATCAAGTACCAGGAGACGCCGAACGCAGAGTACGTAGTGCATCACAAGGCGGGTGTGTATGCGCCTGGGCCAAAACGCGCCGCCCGCACCGTAACCAACCTGCTCGCCAACGGCGGCCACGCACTGCAAGAACTGGCCGATGGCGTGCGCGCACTGGCCCAACCGGACGCCATCTGGAAGATTGCTGACGAAATATGGAAGTACAGTTGACAGAGGCAAGCTGGTGGCTATACTCATCCTCAACTGCATATTTCGCAGTCAGGGCGCTCAATGCCCCGGATGGCAGAGCATAATGGCGAAGCCGGTGAAGTTCTCGCAGGTCGAGAACCAGTCCGGCGCTGTCCCGCAACTGTAACGTAAGCCTCGCTTGCGAAGTCAGGTCGCCCACCCTGATCGTGAATCTAGGCCCTCGCGGTCAGGGGCGTGGAGTCCGGATCGGTTTCGTCAGCCTGTCCAGTCGGTATTCCAGCCCCGGCAGATACCCGTTATCGCCGGGGTTTTGCATTGAAAGGGGTTGCGTGCACAATGGCAAGGCGAACCCGCCAGCAGGTGAGGAAAGGACTGGTCATCGTCAATACCGGCTACGGCAAGGGCAAAACGACTGCCGCGCTCGGCATCCTGATGCGCTCGTGGGGACGCGACATGCGCATTGGTGGCGTGCAGTTCTTCAAGCACGAGAAGGCCAGCTTTGGCGAGACTAAAGCCATGAAACGCATGGGCATCGAACTCACGCCAATGGGCGACGGCTTCACCTGGACGAGCCGTGACCTGGACGAAACCCAGGCCAAAGCCTTGCACGGTTGGGAGGTTGCCAAACAAAAAATCGCCAGCGGCGGCTACGAAGTCTTCTTGCTGGACGAGTTTACCTACCTGATGCACTTCGGCTGGCTGGATGCAGGCGAAGTTGTGGCGTGGCTGCGCGAGCACAAACCGCCGACCCTGCACCTGATCATCACGGGCCGCGACGCACCACCTGCCCTGATCGAGTATGCCGATCTGGTGACGGAGATGAAGCTGATCAAGCACCCCTATGAAGACCAGGGCATCAAGGCGCAGCCGGGCATTGAGTTTTAGGACTGGCATGATCGCCGACTTCATCACCGCCCTGACGTTCCTGACCATACTGCCCGCGCCTCGACAGGCTGCGGCCACCACGCCAGGGCGCGCCTTTAGCTTCTTCCCGCTGGTGGGGCTGATCGTCGGCGCAATCGTGGCGCTGGCCGCGTCGATTCGTTTCCTGCCAGTCCTGCCGGGCGATCTGGTCGCGTTCGTGACGTTGTTGGTTTGGGTCGCGCTCACGGGTGGGCTTCACCTGGATGGCTTTGCCGACTCGTGCGATGGGCTTCTTGCTACTGTGCCGCCGGAGCGCCGCCTTGAGATCATGAAAGACCCACGCGCCGGGTCATGGGCGGTGATCGGCGTGGTGGTGCTGCTGCTCGGCAAATGGGTGGCGCTGCGCACTCTTGCGCCGCTGCTGCTGCTCGTACCGCCTGTGGCGGGCCGCTGGGCGATGGTGCTGGCCGTCGCCGCGTTTCCGGGCGCGCGTCCTTCTGGATTGGCAGCGCACTTCCGGGCAGGCTTTGGAAGAACACAGCTTGTGGTAGCTTCGGCAACGGCGCTGGTCATCATGACGGCTGTGGGCCTTTTCGCGGGCTGGCGGGTTGCTCTGGCAATGGCCGTCGCGCCACTATTGGCGCTGATCGGCGGGCGGTGGGCGGCCAACCGGCTCGGCGGTGGGTTGACTGGCGACGTTTATGGCGCACTGTGTGAACTGGTGGAACTGGTATGCCTGATCCTGTTGAGCATCGCCTGAACCGCTTCGGCACGCCGTTTCGCGTCGGCAGCACGTCTTACGTTTACCCGGACGACATTCTGCCCAACGTCGAACGGCTGGCGCAGCAGGGCGACGTGGACGACGTTGAACTGATCTTGTTCGAGGTGGACGACGGGCCGAATAACCTCCCGGATGCCCACACCGTACAATTGCTGGCTGATCTGGCGGCACAACACAGCCTGACGTACACCGTTCACCTGCCGCTTGACCTCCAACTGGGCGCGGATGGCGGCGCGCAGCACGCCTCGCTGATCAAAGCGGAGCGCGTCATCAAGACCACGCTGCCTCTCTCGCCCCATGCCTACGTGTTTCACCTGGATGGGGCGGGCGTCGGCGAAGCGGGTTGGATCAAGAACGCCTTGAAAGCGCTCGACTTCGTGATCGCGTGGGTGGGAGCGCCGGAACTGCTCGCCGTCGAGAACCTGGAAGCGTGGGACCCTGCCTATCTCGATCCGGTGCTGGCAGCGCTGCCCATCAGTCGCACCACTGACATCGGCCATTTCTGGAAAAGTGGAATCGATCCGCTGGCTGTCCTGGATAGCTGGCTGCCGCGCACGCGCGTGATTCACATTCACGGGCTGGCCGAACGCGATCACAGGAGCCTGGCGCTCGTGCCGCCGGAGCGACTCGATCCGGTTACGGCACGGCTGATGAGCTACGGGGGTGTGGTGACTCTGGAAGTGTTTGAGACGGGGGACTTTTTCACCAGCCGCGCCGCGCTGCTGGATTCGGTGGCGAGGGGCAGGCATGGGTAGACTCATCCTGCTGCTTGGCGGCGCGCGCAGCGGCAAAAGCACACTGGCCGAACGGATGGCGAAGGAACTGGGCGGCGATCAGGTGCTGTTCGTAGCGACGGCGCAGGCGGGCGACGACGAGATGCGCGCCCGCATTGCGGCACACCAGCAGGCGCGCCCAGCAGGCTGGCGCACGCTCGAAGCGCCGTTGCAGGTGGCCGAACAACTGCGGCGCGTGGATGATCCGCTGCCTCCGGTCATCGTCCTGGATTGCATCACGCTCCTGGCAAGCAATGTGCTGCTGGCGCTGCCCGACGAGTGCAGCACGGCGGACGCAACCAGCGCAGTCTTGGGTGAAATTGACGCGCTGCTGAGTTTCCAGCAATCGACAGCGGCGACCTGGATCGTTGTCACGAACGAAGTGGGCATGGGCGTCGTGCCACCCTACCGGTTGGGGCGGCTGTACCGCGATGCGTTGGGTGCGGCCAATCAGAAGCTGGCTCAGGCCGCCGACGAGGTACTGCTGCTGGTGGCCGGGCTTCCCTGGCGGCTGCGGTAAAAAGGCCGCCCTATTCAAAGTTTGCCCCGCCTGCCCGCGCCGGGGCATAATTGGCGGCAGACCCGATCAGATGACCATATTCGGAAAGTTGATGAACTCACCACTCCGCGCTCCTCGCATCATCGCTACTGAACCGGCGCTGCGCGAACTGGCTAACCAACTGCAATCTGAAGCGCTGCTTGCAGTCGATACGGAATCAAACAGTCTGTTTGCTTACCGCGAGCAGGTCTGCCTGATCCAGATTTCCACACGCCAGCAAGATTGGCTGATCGATCCGCTGGCGATTGAGGACGTGAGTCCGCTTGGGCCGCTGTTTGCCGACGAGCGGATCGAGAAGGTTTTCCACGCCGCCGAATACGACCTGATGTGCCTGAAGCGCGACTTCGGCTTCACGTTCAGTCATCTGTTCGACACCATGATTTCCGCGCGCATCATCGGGCGCAAAGCGATTGGCCTCGCCAACATGCTCGAAGAATACTTCGGTCTTCAGGTCGATAAGCGCTTCCAGCGCGCCGACTGGTCGGTACGGCCTCTGCCGGCGGATCAGCTTCGCTACGCTCAACAGGATACACACTATTTGCCGATGCTGCGCGACATCTTGCTTGAACAGATGCAGCAGAAAGGGGTGCTGGCCGAGGCCCGTGAAGTCTTTGCACGGCTGGCTGAAGTTCCACCCGCCGAACACAGCTTCGACCCCGAAGGGTTCTGGCGGATCAACGCCGCCCGCGATTTCACACGCCGCCAGATGGCGATCCTGAAGGAACTCTATTTGCTGCGCAACCAGCTTGCCGAGCGCCGTAACCGCCCGCCCTTCAAGATATTCAGCGACGAAACGCTGGCGCGGATTGCGCAGGGCCAGCCCGAAAGTCTGGCCGAACTGGCCGAACTGCCCGGCATGAGTCACGGCCAGCTAGAGCGCTACGGTCACGCGGTGCTTCAGGCTGTGCAGCGCGGACAAAAGGCCAAACCACCTGTCCGCCCGGATCGCAGCCCGCGCGCAGATGCCGCAACCATGGCCCGTTACGATGCGCTTCACGAGTGGCGCAAAGCGCGCGCTGCCGAGCGCGGCGTCGAAAGCGACGTGATCCTGTCCAAAGAGGTGCTCTGGGCGCTGGCACGCAACCCACCCGCTTCACTGGATGATCTGGATCGCGTGCCCGGCCTCGGCCCCTGGAAGCGTGAGCGCTACGGTGCGCAACTGCTGGACGTGCTGGCGCGTCTTGTGCAGCAGGACGGTTGATTGTCCACCGGCTGTGCGCGATGCGCTTCCAGGGTACGAAATTTGTCTCATCTGGCGCTATACTTGAGCCGAAAGCCTGAATGAAACCGTAGTGTATTTGCCTGGGAGAGTATGGAGCATGAACCGTGTAGTGCGATGGCTGAGTGTGTGTGCGGCAGTCTTTTTGACAATCCTTCTGATCGGTCTGAATCTATCGACCAGTGCGCAAGGCGACGTGACCCCTATGACGGCCACCCCGCGCCCCAGCCCGACCAACAATGGTGGCAATGCCAGGTGGACGATCAACGCCATGACCTTCCAGAGCAATTATCCTAAAGGCTTCGATTTCAGCCTGGACGTGACCAGCACTGGCGGCAAGATCGTGGAAGCGGGAATCGTCTGGCAGCACACGCCCTCCGTGCGGCGAAGGGGACGCCCGGTCATCGATCCGTCGGGCAAGATCACGGCTAGCTGGCATCCGGGCATCGACGATGCCGTGCCGCAGTGGGTAGGCATCGACTACTGGTGGACGCTCAAGGATGAGGCGGGCAACGTGTTCGAGACGCCGCACCAGTACGAGGAGTACGCCGACAACACGCGCAAATGGCATCGGGCCGAATCCGAGGACGTGCTGGTCTTCTGGGAGGACGGGTTGCCCGATCAGATCGGCCCGGCTGTCCTGGAAGCGATGAAGAAGAACCGTCCCATCTACTTCAACGCCTGGGGCAAACTGCTCAACTATCGCCCGCGCGTGATCGTGTATGCCACCGATAAGCCCTGGTCGGAGTGGAATCCGGGTTCTGGCACCAGCGCGCCAGGCGGCGTGCGCACCGTCGGCCAGACCAGTTCCAATTGGGGTGGCACGGTGCAGCTTTACATCAAGCAGGGTGGCCCGGACGGGCTGGCCTACGGGACGGTTCTGCACGAAGTCGATCACCTTTACCAGTACTTCAACGGCGGTGTGTTCAGCAGCGAATGCTGGTTCTTTGAGGGGGACGCTTCCTACTTTGAGATCTACACCGACTACGACTACCTGGCCCGTGTGCAGGATATGGCCGCGAGCGGCGAGCTACCCACCTTGCAGAACGGCGGGCCAAGCTGCCGTGGCTCATCCGCGCGGGATGCCTACGACATCGGCTATTCGTTCTGGAAGTGGGTTGAGGAAACCTACGGGTCGGACGCCCACCGCAAGATATGGGGATTGGTGGCGCAGGGCAAAACCCCCATTCAGGCCATCGAATCCGTCACGGGGGAGACGTTCCCGGAGGCAGAAACCGAGTTCCGATCCTGGTTGGGGATGAGCAACCCGGTTCCGCCAACAGCCCCGCCCACGCAGGTTTTCCAGTTCCCGCCGACCCCAACTTACGAAGGGCAGTAGGCAAGGGCCACAAACAACCTCACCCCCTGCCCCCTCTCTGCTTGCGGAGAGGGGGATTTTGTGTGTCCATCTCCAAATTGAGTTAGGGGTGAGGTAAACTCCGGCCATGCAGATGACGTGGCGCGCCAGATTACTTCGGTTGGTTGCACTGCCTATGCTGGTCTATGCGCTGGCGGCGCTGTTCATCACCTGGCCGCTGGCAGCGCAGCTTTCGACTCATGTCGCTGGCGCGGGCTACAGCGACAGCTTCGAGTACGTCCGGCTGGGCTGGTGGGGCAGATATGCGCTGCAACACGGGCTGAATCCGTTTTACCAGAGTCTACTTGGCTACCCCGAAGGCTTCTTCAGCGCCGTGCAGTGGGCGCAACCCCTCATCTACTGGCCGACGGCGCTTCTCGGCTTCGTGTTCAGCCCGGTCACAGCGCTCAATCTGTGGCTGCTGCTGGAAATCATCCTGAGCGGGCTGACGGCCTACTGGCTGTGTCTGTACGTCCTGGATAGCAAATCCACGATACAGAGCGGTGTGGCTCTGGAACTGGCGGCGCTCTTTGGTGGGTTGGTCTTTATGGCTTTCCCGGCGACGCAGGGCCACCTGAGCGCCGGACACGTCAACCCGCTCTCGAATTATGCGCTGCCCGTGCTGGCGTTGTGTCTGTACCGGCTGGTAGAGGGGCAGGGCGGCGTTCGGACGGCGCTGATCGGTGCGGCGGCGCTGCTGGTCATGGCGCTCGGCAACTTCACCTTTCCGGCCTTTGCCCTGCTGCCGCTGGTGCTGTTTGGCGGCATCTATTTGCTCCTGTTCCGCCGGGATCGGCTGTTCAAGCGGGCGCTGCTGCGTAATCTGGCGATCCTGTTCGGCATCGGCGGACTACTGATCGCGCCCTTCTACATCCCACTTTTCAACGACCTGACCTCACCGAATCGGCCAGCGTACTTGCAGGAGACGGGTTGGGTGCAGTACAGCGCCGATCCGCTGGCCTTTATCGCGCCGTCGCCGTTCACGCCCTGGCTGTCGGGCATTGTCCCGACCTACAGCCGCACCGTTCTCGGCACGAACTCGATTGAGGGCACAGCCTATCTTGGCCTGGTGGCGGTGCTGCTGGCGGCGGTGGCTGTCTGGCGCTGCGGCAGGAGGGCCGGATTGTGGTTGACCATTGCGCTGGGCTGCATGGCGTTTTCCCTGGGGCCGCTGCTCAAGTGGCAGGATCAGCCCGTCGTGTACCGGATTGGCGAGCACAGCAGCAACGTCGTCCTGCCCTGGGCGCTGTTTCAGAATTTGCCGCTCATCAACGGCACGCGGACACCGGGCCGCTTCAACATGACGACAGGTCTGGCGCTTGGCGTGCTGGCGGCGCTCGGTCTGGGCGTCCTCTTGCAGCGTATCGGGCGGCGAAACGTGCAGGTCGCGCTGGCGGGCGTGCTGGCCGTGATCGTGCTGGCCGAATACCAGTTGTTTTTCCCCTTTCCGACGACCCCTGCCGCGCTGCCCACTTACTTCGACTCGCTGGCCGAGCGCGAGGACGTGCGCGCCGTGCTGGACGTGCCGCAAGACGATCTGCTGGCGCAAAAGGCGGCGCTCTACCAGCAGACGGCCCATCACAAGCCGCTGACCGCAGGCTACATTTCGCGCCGCACGCCCGTTGATCCCGCCAGACTGTCGGTGCTATCGGACGTGGCGCTCGGCAAACTGCCGCAGGTTCCGGGGCAGAATGCGCTGAGTGCCAATGACGCGCGCGCTGTGCTGAAAGCCAATGGCGTGGATGTCGTCGTATTTCACCTGCAACTGCTTGACCGGGACAGGGTGCTCGCATGGGCGACGGGCGCATTCGGCCAGCCCAGATACCGCGACGATCAAATCGCCATCTTCGAGGTTCCACCGGCCACGACGACGCCAGCGATGCCGATCACCCTGTCTATGTCTGGCTGGTGGCGTCGGCAATCCGGTGATCAGGCCACGCCTCCCTGGCTGACAGGCGAGTCCAGCCTGTATCTATATGCTGCTTCTGCTGTCGATCAGCGCTGGACACTGCGGCTGTCGCCGCTGCTCCAGGCGCGCCAGATGCGGCTGGCCGTCGATGGGCGGCTGTCGCGCGCCTGGACAATTAACGCGCCGACCCAGGCACTGGACTTCTGGCTGCGGCTCGATCCCGGTTTCCACACCTTGACGATGACGCTGCCCGATGGCTGCACGCCTGTGCCTGCCGCGCCGGCCTGCCTGCTCTACAACGCCGATCCAGCCGAGCGCACCGAGCAAAACTGCACCCTGAAAGCCGACGAACGCAACGTTTGCGTGAGCATGGCGCTGAACGACCTGCACACGCAGGATGCCGGATCGATGGCCTTCCAGCCGCACCCGGTCAGGCTGTCGAATGGCATGGCGCTGCAAGCCTTCCGCGTGCCGCAGATGGGCCAGATCGGGCAATCGTTACCCGTCGAAACGGATTGGCAGGCAAGCCAAAAATTGCCCGGCGATTATCACCTGTTTGTCCACGTGCTGGATCAGAACGGGAAGATGGTGACGCAGGCCGACTCGATTCCCGGCGGCGGAACGTTCCCGACGGCAAACTGGTCTGCGCAACAGGATTGGGTCGAAACGCTTAACGTGCCGCTGCCGCCCGATCTGGCTCCGGGCAGATACGGCGTTTATACGGGCTGGTATTCGTACCCGGATTTGAACCGCCTGAGCGTGGAGGGCGACGCGCCACATGCAGCGGACGGGCTGGTCTATCTGCGAGACGTTGAGGTGCGCTAGTCCGGTGGGATACGTCCCAACGTCTCAAGCACTTTCATCGCTGCGTTGTGCCCCGGTATGCCGCTGACACAGCCGCCGCGCTGTGCGCCCGACCCACATAAGAAGACATTTGGATAGGATGTCTCCACGCCCCACATGCCCGGCGGCGTGCCATCCTCGGCAAAGGGCCACGTCAGATCGCCGTGAAAGATGTGACCCAACGGCATGTTCAACTCGCGTTCCAGGTCAACCGGGCTTTTAGCCTCGATGCACGGGCGGCCTGTTTCATCCTGCGCCAGACAATCTTCAATTGGTTCCGCAAGGTAGCGGTTGATGGCGTTCAGGTAGCGCTGCTGGACTTCGGCTTTTACTCGCTCATTGTCCTCCCGGAACAGGTCATAGGGCATATCCAGGCCGAACAGGGTCAGCGTGTGGTAGCCCGCCGCCGCCAGTTCCGGCGACAGAATGGACATGTCAGTCAGTGTGTGGCAGTACATCTCGCCGGGCGGCTGGTCGGGAAGCTCGCCCCGCACCGCGCGCTCGTAGCTGCGCTGCATCGCTTCATAGCCCTCGTCGATGTGAAACGTCCCGGCGAACGTATGGCGCGCTGTGTAGCCGCCGATCCGGGGCGCAGGCAGGCGCTTGAGCAGCATGTTGATCTTGAACACCGATCCCTGGGCGGTGTTCGGCTGTGGTGCGCCGGGCAGCATCCCGGCGAAGATGGTGGGTGCGACGTTGGCGAGCACGACCTTTGCTCCGACCCGGCAAGTCTGCCCTTCATAAGTAAACTCAACCTCCGGCTGCGGGCCAGGATTGATGAACTGCACCGCCGCCGAAGTGACGATGTGCGCGCCAGCAGCGCGGGCCGCCCGTTCCAGTTCGGCGGTCAGCGCGCCCATGCCGCCCACCGGGACGCGCCACTCGCCTGTCTCGTTGCCGATCACGTGATACAGGAAGGTTCGGTTTTGCAGCAGGGATGGATCGTGTGGATGGGTCAGTACGCCGATCTTGGCATCGGTGAAGACCGCGCCGCGCACCGTGTCATCCTTCAGTCTGCTTTCGATGGCGACGCCCAGTGGCTGCTCGAAGAGCATTTCCCACACGTCGGGGCATTCGGCGAACCGGCGCTTCATCTCGGCGCGCGCCACCAACGGTTGGAGCAGCGACGGCCAGATGATTCGCGCCGCAATCTTCGTCAGTTCGTAAAAATGCTGAAAGGCTTCATATTCGTGGTAGCCAGCCGTGAGCCGGAAAAAGGACGCCTCGGTATCCTCATCCGATACGTTGCTGACCAGGAGTGCTCGTTGCACGCCATCGCGGATGACGGGGGTGAAGGAGGCGACGGCGCGGCGTCGGCTCTCGAAGTGCAGGCCCAGATCGTCGATGATCTTCTGTGGAAACAGGCTAATCAGGTAGGCATATTGGGATAGGTGGGCATCCAATCCAGGGAAAACCTGCGCCGAGACTGCCGCTCCGCCTGAATGCGCCTGTCGTTCGAGGATCAGTGTGGACAGCCCGGCCCGCGCCAGATACGCAGCGGCCACCAACCCATTGTGGCCGCCACCGACGATGATCGTGTCATAGTGGGCGGAAAGATTCAGTGCGGATTGCATGAAACGCTCTACAAGGCTTTCAGGAGTGGCGCGTGAGCAATCGCGGCTGAACTAAAAAGATGGCTCATCGCTCCCGGTACGTCCGTTGTTGCGCCGGGAACCGGGCAGCATCGGCCCGCCGAAACCCATCCGGCGGCGCGGCAGCAGATCATCGCCCGTTGCCAATTGGTTGGACAGGCTGGCTACGGACTGTTCCAGGACTTCGAGCGAAACGCTCGTTTCGCGGTTATGCGCAGCCAGCATCCGGGCATAGAGCGCCACCTCGCGGACGAACGCACCCGTTTGCCCCACCAGGTGCGGCACGACGGAGCGGTGCGTATCCTGCCACTGCGGCCCCATGTACCGCGCCAGCATTTGCGCGGCCTGGTCAACGTCCTGGATGGTCGGAATGATGATGATGCGATCCATGCGGCCAGGGCGTTTGGCAATGCGCTCGTCGATAACTTCGGGGTAATTCGTGGTCGCCAGCAGTAATGCGCCCCGCGCGTTGTTGGGCGACTCAAGGCCGTCCAGCACGTTCAAGATCTGCGCCTTGTCGTCCTTGCGCAGATACACGTCAATCTCCTCGACGATCATCAGGACCGGGTAGCGCGCGCTGGCAACCACATTCAGGGCATGATGAATCTTGTGGAACGAGGCGCCGTCCTCATCCGCGCCGGAGACGTAGACGACCACGCGCTTATGCTGCAAGGCCAGCTTGGCGAGCGCCGCGCACAGCATGGTCTTGCCCGTACCGGGTGGGCCGACCAGCAGCAGCTTGCGAAACGGCGCAAGGTTAAGCTGCTGGTAAATGCCCACGCCATCGGTGAAAAACGCCTCCATGTCGTCACGCAGGTCGTTCTTGAGCGCTTCGGGCAGGATCACGTCGTCCCAATCGACGGTGGGCTTGAAGAAAGCGTTGGTGCCGCCGATGATGAACACGTCCTGGCGGCGTTCCAGGTAGCGCACTGCATTGTTGCATTGGGCCTCGAAGGCGGCCCAGGCCTCCAACTGGCCTTCCGGCACGATGGCGATGGCGATCACGCTTGTATCTTCGTCGCGGTAATGGGAGCTGACGTACAGCACGTCGAAATCGCCGCGCTCATCGCTGAACTTGAACAGAAACGCGCCCACCGTTTCGGCCAGCACCGCCGCCCGGCCCGGCAGCCGGTAATCGCTGATGGGGACGACAAACGGGCACGACATCGTTTCGTAACCCTGGTAGCGCACTTTGCCCTTGAGCCTGCGCCCGGTCTTGACACGGCTGCGCGCCAGGTTGTTCCCGCAGTTCTCCGATGCCCACAGCACCATGTACGGCTGACCAGGATGGCGCTGCTGCCACTGCTCACTGGCCCAGCGCGCCAGGTTTTCATAGCGCAGCGTCAGTGATGCCTGTTCATCCCGCCGGTGGGTATGATTGGAGGGTGTGAAAGTGCCAATGGCACTCAAATTAATCGGTTCCTGCTTCTTCGTTATCTTTTTCATGTGCCGCCAGCTACTCCCATCGCCATTAGTATACACGATACGAACGAGCTTCGGCTACGGAAGTCAAAGGCCCAAAGAAGGGCTGGTTCAAGTCAACCAATCTGAAACGGCACGGAAGAGGAGGCCGAGCACATAAAGGGGCTGTGCCGAACAACAGTCACCGGCAGCCGACCAACGGCCAGGATGAAACAGGTTCAAGACAGACCGAGCCGCATTGCGGATGACAGGGAAAACGCGGGGGGAATGCTGA
>JAJPHV010000081.1 GCA_021325095.1 Chloroflexota bacterium
CGGATGCCTGACGGCGACGTTCCGTTCGGGCGGTCAGGCGTTAACGTGGCCCGTCGGGGCGAGCGTAGCCTGAGAAGCTCCCCGGTTTACCGGGGAGAGTGATCACAACTGTCGCGCAAGTTCGAACGCGCTCTTCCCTTTCCGCACAAAGTTACAGTGCTGTAATAAGCGTTGTCCGAGGTTGTGCCCGGCTCCTGACGAATGGGCACGGAGACCCGTGCCCATCATCATCGTCGTACAGTCCGGTAGCCAGTTAGCTCTGCTTGAGCAGCACTTTCCAGGCTTTTTCGATGTCCTTCACGGCATCTTCTGGCTTGGCGGTGCCAGTCAGGACTGCTGTCCACGCCTTGTCGAACGCATCGTAAATCTGGCCGCCCTCGGGAATAACCGGGCGATTGGTCGCCACTTTCATCTGTTCCAGGAAGCCCTGGAGGATGGCATCCTTCTTCAGGTCTGGGTCTTCGTAAGCCGACTTGCGCGTAGGCAGCGTGCCATTGGCCTTGGCCTGGGCGATCTGGCTCTTGGTGCTTGCCATGCAGCTGATGAACTGGTAGGCAACGTCAATGTTGGGGGAACCCGCATAGATGGTGTAGTTGTGGCCGCCGACAGGAGAACCCTGGCCTTTGGGGCCAGCCGGAATCGGGGCTACGCCCAGATTGGCGGGGTCCTTGAAGGCACTGCCCGAAAGGATGTCGCCACGCGCCCAGGGGCCGTTGAAGAGGATGGCGACTTTACCCTCTTTGAAGGCGGTGAGTGAGTTCGTGTATTGGTTGGCGGGGTCGAATTGGGCGGGCATGACCTTGTACTTGTCACGCAGGTCAAGGACGAAGTGCAGCGCGTCCACCGTGCCCTGGTCAGCAATGTGGATGGAGAGGTCTTTGGCGTCGATCAGGCCACCGCCAAAGGCCCACATGAAGGGCTGGAAGAAGTACGAGCCGTCCGTCAGAATATAACCATACTGGCTACCATCTGGTTTGGTAAGCTTCTGGGCCGCCTCAACGAACTCATCCATCGTCTTGGGTGGCTTTTCGGGGTCAAGTCCCGCTGCCTTGAACAGGGCCTTGTTGTAGAGCATGGCGGGAGCGTCTGTTACCTGCGGCAGGCCGTAGACCTTATCCTTATAGATATTGTAGGCCATCGGCGCGGGCAGGAAGTCGTCTTTGTCTTCCTGGGTGAGCTTGTCGGTGATGTCGGCCAGAAAGCCCAGCGCCGCGAACTCCGGTGTCCAGGCGATCTCGGAACGCATCACATCCGGCGCATTGTTGGCCTGTGCCGCCGTCTTGAACTTGTTCTGGCCCTGATCGAACGGGACGTACTCATAGTTAACGGTTAGCCCGGAGATCGCGGCCTGGCAGTCAGCCGTGATCTTCTTCATGGCAACCTGTTCTTGCTCGTTAGCCGTATCCCAGAATGTCAGTGTTACGTTGGCGGCTGCCCTGACAGACGTTGCCGCTCCGGCAACCACGAGCACCACGATCAACACGATGGGGATAAGTCTGCGCATTATTGTGCCTCCTGAGAAACAAAGAAATCGACCTCTAACTGCGAATGAGGGTGGTTCATAACGGGCCAGGTTATTCCCCACCCGGCTTGACCGTTGGGCACGCGCACCCGACGGAACCGCAACACACGAAAGATGTGCGGCTGGTCTCACCCCTCGACAGAGCGCTGGCGCACCGGCGCAGTCGTCTGGCCGGGCAGCAGTTCGGACTTGATCAAAACGTGGGTGGACTCCAGCGGCTTGCCTTGCAGCCGTGCCAGCAGCATCTCGGCAGCGGTTCGGCTGACCACCGAACCGGTGTTATTCATGGCCGTCATAAACGGCATGGTCGCCTGCAAAAAGCCCGGCGAAGTAAACGTGATCATCGAAAAGTCTTCAGGGACGCGCAATCCGCGCTCCGGCAAGGCATAGTACGCGCCGACGGCGGCCACGTCATTAAAGGCGGCCAGCGCCGTTAGCGTGGGATGTGCATCCATGATCTGGTGCATGGCACGGCGGCCATCCTCAACCGATACTTCACAGGCATACACAATCGGCGTAAGGCCAAACGCAGCGCACGCTTGCATATAGCCTTGCCGCGCCCGCACCGTATAGCCCAGTTCCTCAACAAACAGACGTTCAGGCCGATCCAGGAACACGATCTCGCGGTGGCCGAGTTCGACCAGGTGCGAGATTTGCCTGAACACCATGTCCTCGAAGTCCGTATCAACCCACAGCACGTTATCGGCCTGGGCGGGCCGTCCCAGCATCACAAAGGGATACTGCTCGTGCAGCAGGTAGTCAACGCGCTCGTCGTGCAGGCGCACCATCGAGACGAGCAGACCATCGCAAACCCGGCACAGGGCGCGTACCGAGGCTTCGTCGTCGGCCTGGGTGAACAGTTGCAGGCTGTATCCGTTAGCCTGCGCGACTTTGTTGGCAGCCATGATCATTTCAAGCTGGATCGTGTTGAGGCTGGCAGGCCCGTTCCGGGTATCTTCCAGCGGGAACAGGATGCCAACCGTGCGGGATCGCCCGGTAACCAGGGACTGCGCCGTCACACTGGGCTGGTAGCCAAGCTCGGCAATCGCCTGGAAAATGCGAGCGCGCGTCTCATCGCTGACGGGCCGCTTGCCACTCAGCGCATGGGACACCGTACTGACGGAAACGCCCGCGAGTTGGGCTACGTCCTTAATGGTCGCCACAAAAACTCTTCAGCTTTTCAAAGGATAAGGTCGCCGGTACTATATCAAAACGTTTTGCACGTCACCATCAGCGTATATCAAAACGTTTTGCTTGTCAAGCCTCCCGACGATTAGGCCCCAATTCCAACCGGAATCAAAACCGCCCGCCAGAGGCGAGCGGCTACCGGCCACACCTAAAATTCTACAGAAAACTCTACAGGGAACGCCCGACCAGGTATTCGGCCCAGTCCTGCAACAAGTCTTTGTAGTGTGAGGGCGGTACGTTCGCCAGATGAGCTTCGGCTTCGTTGACCATCCGGGTCGCCACCTGCTGCGTATACTCAATGCCGCCCAGGTCCTGCAGGAGTTTGGTAGCCCGTTCGACCTGTTCAGGGCTGGCCGCCAGGTTGCCAATCACGGAGAAAAGTTCGCGCTTTTGCGCTTCGTTGGCGGCACGCAGGGCCTGATACACAATCAGCGTTTTCTTGCCCTCACGGATGTCCGCGCCGACGGGCTTGCCGGTTTGTTCCGGCTTGCCGATCACGCCCAGGATGTCGTCCTGCAATTGAAAGGCCGTGCCACAGCGGCTACAGAACTCGGCAATGTCGTGGATGAGCGGCAAACTGGCTGTCGGATCGTTGAGGCCAATGGTTGCGCCTGCCCGGCCCGCAAACTCGTAGAGCACGCCCGTTTTCTTGCGCAGCATTTCGATGACCAGTTCTTCGGAGAGACCTATCACCTCGCGCTTGGCGTACTGCACGTCCAGCGTTTCGCCCTCGACCAGCAGCAGTTGGACGTTGGTTGCCAGCTCGCCCACCAGGTTCAGCACCAGCGCCGGATCAACACCGTTCTTGGTGTACAATTCGTGAAAGAGCATGTACGACCACGACTGCTGCACATCTCCCGCCAGGATACCGATCACGTGGCCGTAGTGCTCGGCCTCCGCGCCCTTGAAGCCCAGTTCCTTTGCGCCGCGCTCGGCAAACTCGACGTGGACCGTTGGCTTGCCGCGCCGCCGATCATCTCGATCAATGATATCGTCGTGTACCAGCGTCCAGGTATGGTAAACCTCGATGCCCGCCGCCGCCGGGATCGCCACGTTTTCGTCGCCACCCACCGCCCCACAGCTTAAGAGCAGCACTGCCGGACGCAGCGACTTCCCACCCATCCGCAAGTAACTGAACGCCGCGTCGCGGATGTGCGGCGGGGCGAAGCGGGCCGCATATTCGTTGTTGAACAAATAGTCGTAGACACGCTGCTTACGGATGGCTAACTCATCGAGCAGCACACGGAAAGGATCATTGATTTGGGCCACGGGCGGAACTCCTGGAGGGCTACGGCCTAAAACAGGGCAAAATGTAACCGTAATATAAATTTAGCATGTTTCGCGTGATCGGCGTAATGCAAAAATCGGGGGAAAGCACTATGACAGTTCGATCACAATGAAATCGGTGTCATCGGCCTGGCTGTTGCTTCGGCCTAAGCCGAACGGCACATGATTGTTATTGACCACGATCAGGGAATGTTCGTTAAGCGGGTAGGCCGCGCCGATGTCACCGTAGGGGAATTTGAAGACCTGCCCCAGCCCGAAGGCATTGGCGGGCGGCTGGAATACGTCCGCCGTCGAAATCCTGTTGGGATCGGATAGGTTGAGCAAATCGGCCCGCAGCGTTTTCTGGGCAGGGTTAGCGCTGAAGTCGGCCAGGAAAACACGCTTGAACTGGGCCTTGTTGTTCTGCTGCGTGTCCTGTTCGATCACGACAGCTTGCTGATCGCCAATCATGGTCAGGCCGCCCAACGTATTGCCAGGGTTGTCCAGCTTGTAGGCGGCGACCTGACCGCCCAGCTCGCGCTTGCCAGGGTCGAAGGCGCGCAACGTAATCATATCGCCGCTGGCGCGCTGCGCTACTACCAGCGCTGATCCATCGGGCAGGATGCTCATGCCCTGCAAGGCCCCTGCGCCACCGAGTGCAAAGGGGGCGTCCATCAGGCGCCCATCCTTGCTGAAATGGAGCAAGGACGGGCCGTAGGCTTCCGCAACCCAGTACGTGCCGTCCTTCGCGCGGGCCAGGGCACGCGGGTAGAAGTCAGCGCCGGTCAGTTCGCGCGCTTTGCTGTCCTTGTTTTTGATCTCCTGCTTGATCTTCTTCGCAGGGTCAGCCAGATTACGCCAATCCAGAACCGATACACTGCCGTCGCCGCCGCTGGCTCCGCGCAGCGACAGTTCAACGGTATACAGGCGCAGCAGGTAATCGCCGCTGTTTTGACGGCTGTCAAAGACGCCCGATGTCAGCAGCACCCAGGTATTCTCATATTCGCCCGGCAGCATCGCCGCGATGCTGCCCACCGGCTGGCTGTCAAAGGGAACGTGAATGCCGTTTACCGATCCCGTTTTCGGAAGGGATTGGCCTGCTTTCGGCCCATCGGCCAGCGTTTCGGCAGGCAGGATGGCGCGGCCAACCAGGGCTGCTGCGCTGCCTTGCGCGGCTGCCCCAGCCGGCGCAGCCAGCACCAGACACAGCAGGCAATTCAGGCACAGCACAACACGGACAACACGCGAGGCGTTACACATCGGGCTTTGGCTCCGGCTCCACGCTGAAAGCAGTACAAAACTCTACTCATATTGTA
This sequence comes from Chloroflexota bacterium, assembly GCA_021325095.1. Taxonomy (GTDB): domain Bacteria; phylum Chloroflexota; class Anaerolineae; order Aggregatilineales; family UBA2796; genus JAJPHV01. Next base: position 5,293 of record JAJPHV010000081.1, read on the forward strand.
CATCCAAGCGGCAATTCTTGTTACCGCTCGACGCAGCGTTTCCGGTGTTTTCAGCCCATTTTCGCGGTACATTATGCGCTGCAAATCCTTCCAGTGGAGCGAAGTGGATGGCGAACCACGAAGAGATCGAAAAGGTTCGGCAGGAAATCATGCGCTTTAACGAGCTGCTCCATATCATGCGGCGGAAGCTCGAATACGCAGAACGCGCCTACACCCGGCTATTCGAGAACTGCGACCCGGAAGACGTCAAGAATTTGAAAGAGAAGGATTTGCAGTGGAAAGTCGCCGAACAGCTTGTCCATGATCTCTCGCCCCTGAGCATAGCAGTTGTGCAGGCTCAGTTCGACGCCAGAGAAATGGAGCGTGCTTTTGAAGAGTTGTATAACATCATCGTGACCGTTCCCGATCCTGACGAGTGAACCATGCAACGCGCAAATATCCGGCCAATGGAGCAGAGCGATGTGGCGGCGTGTGCGGCATTGATGGCCGACACCCCGCTCTGGCAGCGCTATGGAGTCACCTTCGCCAGTGCAACGGAACGCCTGTCGGCGGGTCTGCGCTCTGGCGCGGTGATCCTGGTGGCCGAGGGGCCACGTGGCGAGGTACAGGGCTTCGTCTGGCTGGTGGTGCGCGGCGCATTTGATCGCAGCGGTTACATCCCGCTGATCGGTGTGGACGAGGCATCGCGCGGGCAGAAGATCGGCCAGCAATTGCTCAGAGCGGCGGAAGATCACCTGCGGTCCCTGGTTGCGGACGTGTTTCTGCTCTGCTCGGACTTCAACCTGGACGCGCAGCGCTTTTACGAGCGACACGGCTACGTGAAAGTGGGCGCGATCCCGGACTACGTGCTGCCCGGCGTCGCTGAACTGATCTATCGAAAGCGGTTGTCACCGATGCATTGACAGCAACCGATGCCTCTCTATACTCTAGGCATCGGCATTTAGATGACTTCACAGGAGGCAAATCAAAAATGACAAAAAGATTTATGCTCTTGCTGGCGGTGCTGCTGCTGGCGCTGGTGGCCGTCCAGCCCGCGCGATTGACACAGGCGCAAACGCCCAAACAGGGTGGAACGCTTGTCGTGGCGCAAAATGCGGACATCAAGGGCTTCGACCCACACACCCAACCGGATTTTCCGACGGTGCGCGCTCTCGGCCTGATCTACGAGTCTCTGACGACGGTGGATGCGACTCTGAAAGTGCTGCCGGGACTGGCCGAGTCGTGGAAGTTCTCGGACGACGGCCTGACACTGACTCTGAACCTGCGCAAGGGTGTCAAGTTCCATAACGGCGATGCGCTCACCTCGGCGGATGTCAAATACACCTTGCAGCGCATCCTGGATGAAAAGACCAAAGCGCTGGTACGCTCGAATTTCGTGGACATCAAATCCGTTGACACACCCGACGAGAATACCGTCGTGCTGACGCTGGCGCAGCCCAACGTCTCGATTCTCGCCGCACTGGCCGATGCGAATGCGGCCATCGTCAGCGCCAAGTCCGCCGGGCAAGACCTGAACGACCAGAAGAACGTGAACGGAACGGGCGCCTTCAAGTTTGAAAGCTGGGAGCCGAACCAGCGATTGGTGCTGGCCGCTAACAAAGAGTACTGGCAAAAAGACCTGCCCTACCTGGACAAGATCGAAATCCGCGTCATCCCAGAGGAAGCCTCGATCCTGGCCGGACTGCGCGCCGGGGAAGTCAACTTCGCCGTGCTTAACGACCCAACGGTTGCCACCGGGATCAAAGAAGGGTCAGGTCTGACGCTGCTTCGTACCCCGGCGCTGGCCTATCACGTGCTGCAATTGAATGCCTCGCGCAAGCCATTTGACAATGTCAAAGTGAGGCAGGCCATCTCCTGCGCGATAGACCGCCAGCAGGTAATCGACACGGCCTCGCTGGGCGAGGGGCAGGTAACTGGCCCGAACACGATCCCGCTCTACCGCACGCCCCTGGATGAACTGCCCTGCTACAAACCCGATCTGGACAAGGCCAAAAAGCTGCTGGCCGATGCCGGAATGGACAAGGGTGTACAGTTTACAGTGATCGCCGCGTCCGGCGAACCGCCCACGGCTGTCCCCGAGACTCAGAACATCGCCGACCAGCTTTCCAAGATCGGTGTAACCATGAAGATCGAGACGCTGGACGACAATACCTATGTCAAGCGCTGGCTGGCGGCGGACTTCGACGCGGCGGAAGCGCTCAACGGTGGGCGCGCCGACCCACACCTGATGTTCATTCGCTATTGGAGCAGCAAAGGCAACCTGAACAAGGTCGCGGCCTACAACGACTCGACCCTGGATGATCTGCTGGCGAAAGGCCAGAAGGAAACCGATCCGCAAAAGCGCATCGGCATCTACCAGGACTTCGAGAAGCACCTGGTGGATGCTGCGCCCTGGATATGGCTGTACGTCGGCTATGAATACCGCGCCATGCAGGACAGCGTGAAGGGCTACGTCGCCACACCGCTCAACTCGATCTATTACCTGCGCCAGGCGTGGCTGGATAAGTAGTGATGAGGACTGGGGACTGAGTTGATTTCGCCTCGCCCTCTCCAGCCGGTTCCCCCTCTCTGCTTGCGGAGAGGGGGCAGGGGGTGAGGTTAGAACCCCTCAGGCATCCATAGATACATGGCCCGTTTCCTCCTCCACCGTCTCGTCGCTTTCCTCCCCACCCTGGTTGGCATTTCAATCCTGGTCTTTTTCGTCATCCGGCAGATTCCAGGCGACGCCATCACAGCCAAGCTCGGCGCGGAGGCGGCTGGTGAGTTGACGCCAGCGCAAGAAGCTGCCTATCGCGCCTACTTTGGCCTGGATAAACCACTGACGCAGCAGTATGCGGAATGGGTGGGCAAGCTGCTTCAGGGTGATTTCGGCTACTCGGAAATCCGGCGCGAACCGGTGCTGACGGCGATCTTCAAGACCTTTCCGCTCACACTGGAACTGACCGTGCTGGCCTTGCTGATCGCCCTGGTGCTCGGGCTGCCCATCGGCATTGTGTCGGCCACACGGCCCAATTCGGTGCTTGACCTGTTCAGCCGTTCGATCAGTCTGTTGGGCCTCTCGCTGCCGAACTTCTGGGCGGGGACGCTGATCATTCTTGTGCTGTCCACCGTGTTCCATTCAATGCCCAATGCCGGGCGCTTCATCACACTGGCCGAAGACCCGCTGCGCAATCTGGGCCAGATGTTTTTCCCGGCTTTCACGCTCGGCTTTGCCTTCTCCGCCTCGATCATGCGCACCACGCGCGCCGTGATGCTTGAAGCGCTCTCGCAGGACTATGTGCGAACGGCCCGCTCGAAGGGGCTGCGGGAGCGCACCGTGATCCTGGTTCACACGCTGCGCAACGGCCTGATCCCGATCATTACCCTGACAGGCGTGGAGATGGGCTACCTGCTTGGCGGCGCGGTGCTGGTCGAGGACGTATTCGCGCTGCCCGGCATCGGGCGGCTGACCTATACCGCCATTTTGCAGCGGGACTACGCGCTGGTGCAGGGCGCAGTCCTCTTCATCGCCTTCAACTTCGTGCTGGTCAACTTGCTGGTTGATTTTCTCTATTCCGTTGTCGATCCGAGGGTGTCCCGTGCCTGACGTGGTGAAGCGCCTGCTTGGCAACCGGAGCGCGGCGATAGGATTGGCAATTGTGCTCCTATATCTTGTAATGGCTGTGCTCGGCGCGTTCGAGCTAACGCCGTACCCGCCCAATCAGCAGCACCCCAGGCCCGCAGACCGCCTGCAACCGCCGGGCGCGACCTATTTGATGGGCAGCGATCAGTTTGGGCGCGACATCTTCAGCCGGGTGCTGCGCGGCACGATCTATTCGCTGCGCGTGGCGCTAATTTCTGTCGCCATCGCCACCCTTCTCGGCACGGCCATTGGCATGATCTCCGGCTACGTTGGCGGCACGATGGACACCCTGATCATGCGCATCATGGACGTGTTTTTTGCGTTTCCGGCGATCCTGCTGGCGCTGGCCGTCGTCTCGGCGCTCGGCCCCGGCCCCAACAACGCCATCCCGGCCATTGCGGTGGTCTACACACCCATCTTTGCGCGTGTTGCCAGAGCACCTGTGCTGTCCGTCAAAGCGATGGAGTTCATTACAGCGGCGCGCTGCATCGGAATGCGTCACTGGCGAATCCTGTTCCGCCATGTGCTGCCCAACGCGGTGGCCCCGGTGCTGGTCACGATCAGCTTGGCGCTGTCGTGGGCGCTGCTGACCGAAGCCGGGTTGAGCTTTCTCGGACTCGGCCCACAGCCGCCGGAGCCGTCGTGGGGCCTGATGCTCAAGGATGGACGCAATCTGATGGAGAGCGCGCCCTGGCTGGCGATCTTCCCAGGGCTGGCGATCATGCTTGGGGTGTTGGGTTTCAACCTGCTTGGCGACGGTCTGCGGGACGTGTTCGACCCGCGTCTGCGGCGGTGATCGGCTTCCCCTTCCCTGCTGGCGGAGAGGGGGGCAAGGGGTGAGGCATCATTCCACACCCCAGAACGTACAGATCGTGGTGCGCGGGGTCACCGTGACCTGGTAAATCGTTTTGGTCGCCACCTCGATCATAAAGATTTCGTATTTGCTGGTACGGTTTGATGAGAAAGCGATGTACTTGCCGTCGGGCGACCAATGTGGGCGGATGTTGTCGCCCTGGCCGCTGACCAGCTTGACTTTCTCGCTGCCATCAGCGTTCATTATGTAGATGTCGCTGTTGCTAGAGCCGTCCGGCGTGACCTGGAAGGCGATCTGCTTACCGTCCGGCGACCAGTCCGGCGCGAGTTCGCTGCTGTCCGGCATATCTCCGGTCAGGTCTCTGGCTTTGCCGCCTTCCAACGGGATAACGTACAGGTCGGTGCTGCCCTGGCCCTTTTCCGAGGTATCCGCCGCGAACACCACGAGCTTGCCATCCGGCGAAGGGGCGGGCCAGGTATTGATACCGCTGTCTTTGGCCGTCACGCGGCTCACCTTGACGAAGGGCGATGTCGTTGCCGGTGGCGTCCCCACCGTTGCCGGCGGTGTCTTGCCTTTGGGCAGCGTTGGCGGCAGACCGAGCGTTGCTGTCGGCCCCAGAGTCGGTTCGCCGCCGGGGAAGAACTTCACTGGCACGTAATAGATGTCCGGGGTACTGTCGTTTTCCGGGAAACTGAGCGCCGAAAAGACCAGGACCCGGCCATTGCGGGAGATGTTGACCATCTGCTGGTTGGCGAGCGGGGGCTGGTTATTCCAGAGCGTGCTCACTTCGGCGGGCGATGCGCCATTGATGCCGCTCATGCGCAGCGTCTGCGCGTTCGTGCTGGACACATACCGTGCGAAGATGAACCGCTGCCCATCCGGGGTGATCAGGCCATAGTCGCCAACGTCGCCCTGAGTCAGTTGGCGCATATTCTTCCCGTCCGGGTCGAGTATAAAGAGCGGCAGGCTTCTGTCGCGCGAGAGGATCGTGCCAGATACGGCGATCAGATGCCCGGTCAGCCCCGCTGGCGGCGGGGCCATCGGCGTGCCGGTTTGCGTGCCGGCCCGCGTCGGCGAGGGCTGCGGAGTCCAGGTCGGCGGCAGGGTGTTGGCGGGCACAATTCGGGTTGGCTCGGCAGTGCCGATTCCCGCGGCAGCAGACACGCTGCTCGACGGGGAAGGCGCGCTCACCACACTGGTCGTGTGGTCTGCTGTGCCGGGCGCTGCACTGACTTCCGTACCAGTTCCGTCCAGCACGGCAATCGTTGGTACAGGCGGCTGGTTGCCGCCACGCAGGAGGGTATTTGCCAGGATCGGGATTGCGGCGATGACCAGGATCAGCACCACCAGCAGCAGGATGAGCCGCCCTGGCCTGCGTCCCGCGCCGCTGGCAGGCTTCTGCCCTGCCCTGCTGCCACCGGTAAGCTGATCGAGCATCTGCTGGGCGCGTTCATTATCGGGGTTGATGACCACTACGTTGCCCAGACAGACTTTTTTCTCTTCGTCGGTTTCGACCACCGAGGCCAGCCAGTACCAGCCCTTTTCGTTGTACTGGTCGAGCGCGACGACTTCCTGCAATCTGGCGCGCGCTTTTTCTTTATTGCCTGCCTTCGCCGCGTCAATCCCTTCTTGCAGTAGTTCCTCAATGCGGGCTGCGTCTCTTTTCGGTGGTTTGCTCGTTGACGTACTCACGCGGACATCGCCTCTCTCGGAATTGGACGGTTCAGATCATTTCGGGCGGAAACGCGCGCCGTAGGTATTGCTCCTCTGGTCGCTCAACTGCTGGACGTTCATGCCATCGGGCGTCATGACAAACAGGTTGAAGATGTCACCGCCCTTGTTCGATGCGTAGAGGATGTATTTGCCATCGGGCGACCAGGCCGGGTCGCGGTAAGTGGCTTTGGTGTTGCCGACAGTCAGTAGCCTCACGTGCTGTCCATCGGCGTCCATGACGTACAGGTTTGGCAGACCGTCGCGGGTCGAAATGAAGGCGATGTATTTGCCATCGGGCGACCAGGCCGGGCTATAGCTGTCGTTCTGGGCAGAGGTCAGCTGGGTGGTCTTCTTCGTCCGGAGGTCAAGGGCAAAGAGTTGGAATGATTTCTTGCCCGTGTAATCGGAAGCATAGACCAGCGTGTTGCCGTCGGGCGACCAGGCCGGATCACGATCCGGCACTTTGTTTTCGGTGATCCGCGTCAGGCCGCTTCCGTCGGCATTGACGATGTAGATTTCATCGTTTCCTGGCTCGTTGGAGACAAAGGCCAGTCTGGAACCGTCGGGTGACCAGGCCGCCATTCTGGCGTGCTCGCCTTGCAGTTTGGTAATGATGGTGGCCGCGCTGCCGTCCTCATTGGCGACGGCAATCTGTTCCTTGCTGTTCTCGATGGTCGTGTAGGCGATCTTGCCCTTTGACGACCACGCCACGTCAAAGGCAGGCGGATCACCCGTGACAATCAGCTTTTCGTTGCCACCAGTGCCATCGCTGGTATAGATTGTCGGGTCTCTGCGCCCTCGCCCTTCGCCCACGAAGATCAGGCTGTAGCTGTTCAATGGTGGCAGCGTGGCCGTTGGCGTCATGGTGGGACGCGGCGTGACTGTGGGTGGCGGCGTCCATGTTGGCAAAACCGTTTCCGGCGGAGCAACGGTCACGAATACGGCATTGGGTGTGAGCGTTGGCCGCACCGTCGGCCCCTGCGCGACCTGCGTGGCTGCCGTATCAGTGATAGGGGCCGGAGCGGACGGCGCAGTGCCAGCCAGCAAAAGGAGGCCCAGCACAATCAGCGCAACAGCCCCCGCGATTCCGATCAGGAAGAGGGGTGACGTGATGCGCCGCCGGCGACGCGGCGGTCTGAGGCCGCTCATGCCAGGACGCGGCGGCAGTGGACGGGCCGTAGCCGATGGACGGGGCGGTGGTGCGCTGCGCACAGGCTCGGAGGGCGGCGGAGTGCGTGGCACATTGTCGGTGATCGCGTTGGGCTTGAGCTTTTCAAGGGCTTGCCGGGCGCGCTCGTTATTCGGGTTGATCTCCAGAACATTTTCCAGGCAGATGCGTCGTTCGCGCGGCGTATCGACTATGGACGCAAACCACATCCAGGCGTTTTCGTTGTTGTCGTCCCTCTCAAGCACCTGCTCAAGCAGCCGGCGCGCTTCCGCCTTATTGCCTGCTTTGGCCGCCTGGATGCCCGCGTTGAGCAGTTTTTCGATGTCGTCAGTCGCCAAGGTTCAGTTCCTCGTCTGCGTCGAACGCAATGAGCCGCTACTAGCGAATTCGCACGATGACCAGCACGACAGCGCCAACAACCGCGAGCGCCAGGATCAGGATCGCCAGCAGGATCACCCCTGTCCGAACGGATGCCCCTTCACTGCGTTTAATGGCCTGATTCATCGCCTTGAGCTGCTTGTTGGCTGTGGCGTTGTTCGGGTTGATCTTCAGAACCGTTTCCAGATAGCGGCGGCGATCAATGTTGTTATCGGCCAGCGATGCCATCCACAGCCAGGCGATCTCGTTCCGTTTGTCGGTATCCAGCACCTGCTGAAAAATGACGCGCGCGCCATCGCGGTTCCCGGCCTTGGCCGTGCGGACGCCAAGTCGCAGCAAATCTTCCAGATTCGGATTTTTCGATTCTCCGGACGACTCCATTTCCCTTCTCCTGTGCGATTCGGGTCGCAAGCTTTCGCCGCGCATCATAACCGCTAACAGCGGATTCAATGTGTGTCAGCTATGAGCCATTTATAGCGCCAAACGACGCCGACTTGCAAGTTTGCCCGGCGCTTGCCCTGCGTACCACCAGGGTGATGTTGCGAAACCAGGATCATTCAAGCACGCCCAATTCTTTTCCGACTTTCTCAAATGCAGCCAGCGCCTGCTCCAGATCGGATTGGCTGTGCGAGGCGCTGTTCATGACGCGAATACGCGCCTTACCCTGTGGAACCGTCGGGTAGCCAATCGCCATCGCAAACACGCCCTCCTCAAACAGGCGGCGGCTGAAGCGCTGGGCCAACGGCGCTTCGCCCAGCATGACCGGGACAATCGGTGTTTGGGTCTGCCCGGTGTTAAAGCCCAACGACTTCATTTCGCGCTTGAAGAAGTCGGCGTTGCGCCACAACCTATCGACCAGTTCCGTGCTCGCCTCCAGTACATCGACGGCGGCGAGGCAGGCGGCCACGTCCGGCACGGTCATGGCGCTGCTGAACAGGAATGGGCGGCCCCGCTGCCGGAGCCAGTCCACGATCACCTGCTTGCCCGCCACCACGCCGCCGACCACGCCAAAGGCTTTGCTCATCGTGCCAACCTCGATGTCCACCTTGCCGTGCAGGCCAAAGTGATCGACAATGCCGCGCCCGCCTTTCCCCAACACGCCTTCGCCGTGCGCATCATCCACCATGAGCAGGATGTTGTGCTCTTCCGCAACGGCGTACAGTTCCGGCAGCGGTGCAATGTCACCATCCATGCTGAACACGCCGTCCGTCACGATCAGCCGCCGCCCGCTGGTCGGCGTACTGGCGATCTTGCGGCGCAGATCGTCTGGATCGGCGTGGGCGTAACGGACGATCTCGGCCCGGCTCAAGCGCGCACCGTCAATGATGCTGGCATGGTTCAGTTCATCGGAGAAGATAACGTCGCCCTTGCCGACCAGCGCCGGGAGCGTTGCCAGATTTGCGTTAAAGCCGCTCTGGAACGTGATGGCCGCTTCGACGCCCTTGAAAGCGGCCAGCCGCCGTTCCAGTTCCACGTGCAGTTCCATCGTCCCGGCGATGGAGCGCACTGCCGCCGGGCCGATGCCGTACCGATCCATCGCCTGTCTGGCCGCGTCGATCAGGCGGCTGTCGTTCGCCAGGCCCAGATAGTTGTTGGACGATAAATTAAGAACGCGCCTGCCATCGACGTTCAGCCAGGCTCCCTGCGGGCTTTGGAGCGTGCGAATCTGGGTGAACAGCCCTTGCGCCTTCAATTGGGCGATCTCCTGTTCGATCCAGGCAGTCTTGGATTCCATAGCTGACTCCCTCAACTTTTTTGGACAATTGGCGAGAAGCGTTAATGTGAATGAATTCCTTAATGGAATTTCGGTAAAATCTCTAATATTTACATCCGTTTACATCTTGTCATGATGCACAAATCTCATATAATGAGAGATGGATAAGGAAAATAGAAAAATTATTCAATAATATTTAACATTGTAGCCCGCCCATCCGTGCGGGTTTTTTGTTTGTGTGTTGCAGGCAACCGCTTCACTGCACAGGCCGAACGAGAAAGCCGTGTGCCCGTACCCACAACACCGCCATAACCATCAGGCCCGCAAATATCAGATAGGCTACCTGCAAATAGCGCGCTATCCCACTGGAGACGATGTGTGGCTTGCCCAGACGCCAGGCCAGCAGATAAAAGTGGTTCGTCAGGACGATCTGCTCTGCCCAACCTGTGATTACCTGCGCCACGACCAGGGCAATTGCCACATATGCAGCCCACTCGATGCGGTGTAAAAAGGCCAGGGCATTCCGTGTCTCCGGTGGCAACGCCCGCAGCAACCCGGCAAAGAGGCTTTGTGCCACAACCACGACCAACAGCACGCTTTGCAGCCAGCCGATGACGGACTGCCGCCGGATCGACAACTGCTGGCGTGGCGTCAAGGTGGGAAGATCGCCTGAGAGGGACCGCAAGTACCAACGCTTGACAGGCTGGCCGATCAGCAGGCGATACAGCCTGTTACTGCTTCTGACCGCCATCTTTGGAGCGCTTTTTGCCGCCGAACGGCAGCAACATGCTGCCAAGCGAACCCATCAGGCCGGGCGTTTCTATGGTCGGGGGCGAGGGCTGGTCGCCCCAATTGTTGGTGCGGCGCGCCTTCTGCCAGCGCTCGTAGCGCTCCATCGCGTCCGCGAAGGCCTGCGTCACCATGTCATCGTCGCCCGCCAGCAGCAAATCCCGCAGCTCGTCCAGCGTGCCGATCAGGTTCTCGAGGGCACGCACGGTGTTATCACGGTTCAGAGTAACCAGGTTGCTCAGGTCTTCGGGCGTCGCTTCTGTCAGCCGCCGCGTCGCCAACGCAAAATCAGTGTTGCCCAGCCGTTGCAGATCGCCCCACGCCTTTGACCCACTTAGACTGCGGAAAAGTGCAAACTGAAGCAGAACCGGCAACCCTTCCATGCCCGCGATCAGGCCGTCGTGCTCCACCGGATCAACGAAGTGTGCTTTGATTTTGAGCAGATCGGCCAGCTCCGCGATCAATTGCACCGCTTCCTGCGGGCAATCGGGTGTCGGCGAGACGACGAACTGACCGTTATCAAACAGGTCAGCGCTGGCCGCTTCGGTCTCCCGGCGTGGATCATGCAGATAGGCGGGGTTGACGATGGGCGTGACCCCGACCAGATACGCCTCGTACTGGCCTTCCTCGTTGCGCCGGAAATGCTTTTTGGCCCAATCAATCGAAACGAGTTTGAGCGGCGATGCATCCATGACCACCGCGCCGGGCTTGAGCACCGGGCCGATGATGCTGAAGATGTCGGCGGTGATGCCGTAGGGAGCAGCCAGGAACACCAGATCGGCTTTCTCGACGGCGCTTTCCAGAGCGCGCACTTCATGGTCAATCGCGCCCATCTTCTGCGCCGCTTTCAGGGCAGATGATTCTTCATCGCTGCCGGTGATGACAAACTCGTGTTTGATGTCCGGGTTCTTCGCCAATCGCTTGAGCGCCAGCCCGAACGACGCGCCCAGGCGCTGCAAGCCGATAATTGTGACGTTTACGCGGGCCATATCCCCTCCTTCTTCCTCCGAAATTTCTCCCGCCTCACGTTTTACTCCCCTCTCCAGTTGGAGAGGGGCGGGGGTGAGGTCAATCCTAGTTTGCGTTGTCGGCAGCTTGTAAGGCCACCAGCAGCCGCTCGATAGTGGTGCGTGGCTCGTGATCCAGCCGCTCCTGGTGACGGGCGATCAATTCGACGGCCAGCGGGTCAGCGCCCGCTGCTCTCGCCAGTTCGGCGCTCCACTGCGGATGCTGTAAGCTGATCGCAAAGGGACGCCGCCAGCCGGACGGCTCGCCCTGTTCGCCCCAACGCCGTACCCAACCTGGCACAACCGCTTTCAACATCACTACCAGCGCTCGATCCCACAGGTGGTACGGCGCGCGTGATTTGCCCACGTCGTGCAGCAGTGCCGCCACCAGCAGCGGCGGTTCGCCATATCCCCAACCGCGCAGCGTGCGCAGGACGTTCAGGCTGTGCTGCTGTTCGCTGCGCCGCATCCGGTGAAACAGGGCCAGCAGCGGCGGCGATAAGACCGCTGCCGCCAGATCGTCGTCAACAGGTCTGGCCCAGGCCGAAAGCGCCCGCAGCCCCTGGCGCACCCGCATCACGGCCACTTCAGAGTGACCGGAAAAGGAAGAACCTGAGCAGGAAATTGAAAGGCGGCCCAATGATCGCACCCAGAACGTCGATACGAGCAAACGACAGGAATATGAGGCCAAAAAACAGGTACGAGCTGAACTGTGCGTATGGAGCCAACCGGTAACTCATATCGGGTGGCAGCAGCTTGAGCAGCACCGTCCAGCCGTCGAGCGGGAAGAGCGGGATCAAGTTGAACAGGAACAGCAGGACATTGAAGTAGACCATGATGGTCAGGATTTGCGGGATGGTCGGTATGAGGGCCGCCCGCCCGGCCTGTATACCCGCAGGCAAGTCGGGTCTCATGCCGAGCCAGAACGGGATCGCCGCTACCGCCGCCAGCAGCAGATTCGAGATCGGCCCCGCAGCGACGGCGGCCAACATGCCCCAGCGTCGATCCCGCATCCGGTACTCGTTGACCGGCGCCGACCCCAGGATGCCAAAGCCGATAGCAACCCACATCAGGAAGCCGAACCAGTTGATGTTGACGAACGGATTGAGTGTCATCCGGCCAGCGTCGCGCGCCGTCGTGTCGCCCATCCGGTAGGCGACATAAGCGTGCGCAAACTCGTGAACGTCCATTGCGATCAGAATGACGATGACCCGCGCGATAAGTTCTGCGATTGAAGGCAACTGAAATAACAATGTTGTGTCTCCTTCTGCGCGAGTCGTGATTCCATTATCCATCTGACCCGCAGCGCAGATTATAACCCGCTCCGTGCGGTGCGCGGTGTTATAATTGTTACAGGAATTCACCAGACGAGGGCTATTCAGGCCGGTGGACGTGCAAGTCGGCGACGTTGTGCAGACCCGTAAGGGCCATCCCTGCGGCAGTGACCGCTGGCAGGTGTACCGCATTGGCGCGGACATCGGCCTGCGCTGTCTGGGCTGCGAACGCCGGGTGATGCTCCCCCGCCGCCAGTTCGAAAAAGCCGTCAAGAAGTGGGTTTCTCATTCCGGGGAAGAGTCGGCAGCCACCCCATCTCATGAGTAATACGCGCCGTATCCTGATCCTCATGTCCGACACGGGCGGGGGGCACCGGGCCGCTGCGGAAGCCATCTGCGACGCCCTCAAGCAGCGGCATGGCGAGGCCATCGAAATCGAAGTCGTGGACGTATTCCGCGCCTACACATCTTTCCCGTTCAAGTATGCCTCAAAGCTCTACCCCTGGTGGATCAAAAATGGCAAATTGATGTGGCGGGTCGGCTACCGCGTGACCAATCGCCGGGGCCAGGTGCGTCTGCTGATGAGTTCGCTTGGCCGCGCTATCCGGCGTGGAATGCGGCGGCTCCTGGCTTCGCGGCCCGACGTGGATGCGATTGTGTGCGTTCATCCGCTCTTTTCCAACCCGACGATGAAGGTGCTGCGCAGCTATGCGACCCGCCCGCCAGTCATTACCGTCGTGACCGATCTGGTCTCAACTCATGCTTTCTGGTACGAACGCAGCGTGGATCGTATCCTCGTGCCCACTCAACCTGCCTATGATCGCGGTCTGCGGCTTGGCATCCGCCCTGAGCAAATGCGCGTGACGGGCCTGCCCGTTCATCCCAATTTCGCTGAGGGGCTGATCGGCAAGGCTGAGGCGCGCACACGATTGGGCTGGGATCGAGAACTGCCGACGATTCTGGTGGTCGGCGGCGGCGAGGGGATGGGGCCGGTCTTTCGCATAGCGCGCCGGATCAACCGGCTGGGCGCGCGTTGCCAGCTTGCCATCGTCGCCGGGCGCAACCGCAGGCTGCGCGCCCGGCTGGAGGCTCAGGGCTGGAACCAGCCCACGCACATTTTCCCCTTTGTGACCAACATGCCCGAGTTGATGGCCGCTTCGGACATCCTCGTGACTAAAGCCGGGCCGGCCACTATCAGCGAGGCGTGTATGGCTGGCCTGCCCATGATCCTGAGCGACGCCATCCCCGGCCAGGAGGATGGCAACATCAGCTACGTAGTGGCGCACCAGGCGGGTGTCTATGCACCCGGCCCGGCCCGCGTCGCACGGGCCGTCCGTGACTGGCTGGCAAAAGGGCCAGATTATCTCCGTGAGCGCGGCGAGAATGCCCACGAACTGGCCCGACCCGGAGCGGTATGGGATATTGCCGACGAGGTGTGGTACTTCGCCCAGAGGCCGCGCATCACACAGGTTCCGGTCAAGCAGCGTACCCGGCGTTTCCGGCTGCGCCGCCCCGGTTGGCGGCGCAAGTCTAAGGGGCCAGCGGCTTGAGCGTCGAGCCAGCCTCAGTGAACGGCTATGCCTTGCAGCAGTGCTTCTTGGTGGGCGGCAAGGAAATCGGCGACACGCATCGGCTTGCGCCCGGTGAGTTCCTCAACTGCGTTGGATACCGTACTGAAACGGCCCTGGGCGATGGCAATATCAAACGAAGCGTAGGCTTCAGCCACGGGTTGGGGCAGCCCGCCTGCCACCATATTCTGAACCAGCGTTTCCAGTTCCAGCGGAATATAGGTGACGGTCTGCCCGCTCAGTGCGCTAACGATAGCCGCTAAGTCGGCCTGCGAGAGCGCTTCCGGCCCGGTAATGTCCAGCGTCCGCCGCCCGCTGAACGAGGAAGCCAGGGCTGCTGCCGCTGCACGGGCGCAATCCTCGCGCGTCACGTAAGCTGTTTTCCCATCGCCCGCAGCGGCGAACAACTTGCCCAACTGGATAGCCTGGTTGAGCGTGAACAGCAGCGTGTCCGCGTAGATGTTGTTGCGCAGCACCGTCCAGCCAGGTTTACTGCCTGCCAGCGCGGTTTCCGTGCCATGATGATCGGGCGCAAGCAGCACTGGCGAATCGGGGCCGGGCGCGGTCAGCGAGGTGTAGACGACGTGACCCACGCCTGCTTTCTCCGCAGCAGCGACGGCATTCAGGTGCTGCTTCAGCCGTTGCCCCGGCACGCCGACAGCATCCGTACTGATAATCAAGAGCCGATCCGCGCCTGCAAATGCTGTATCCAGCGAGGCCGGACTGTCAAAATCGGCGTAACGCACAACCACGCCACGCTGCTTAAAGTTATCCAGTTTTTCCGGGCTGCGCGTTGCGGCGATGATCGGCCCTGCCTGCGCTTCAAGTAGTAATTCCAGGACACGGCGCCCCAGGTGGCCGGACGCACCCGTGACCAGCAAAGTTGGCTTGCCATTGTTCATCAAGGTTCACCTCCTCCATCAAATTAGAGCTAGTTACTATAAGTGAGTCACTCTATAATGGGAAGTACGCACTTTGGAGTTAGGGAGTTACCTCATGGAAACCAGGATACACCTGCCTGATGCTTACGCAGCGGACTGCCCGACCAGGCAGACGCTTGACCGCATCGGTGACAAGTGGACAACACTCATCATGCTTTTGCTGGAAGATGGGCCGAAGCGTTTCTCCGAATTGCAACGCAGTATTGGCGGCATTTCCCACAAGATGCTGACCCAAACGCTGCGCAGCCTGGAACGTGACGGTCTGATCAGCCGCACGATGTATCCAGAGATTCCGCCACGTGTGGAATATAGGCTGACGCCGCTTGGCGAAACCCTGTGCGCGCCTATTAGGGCTATCCTGCGCTGGTCTGAGGAACACGTCGACCAGGTAAGTGCTGCCCAGGCGGCCTATGACGCGCGCGAACGCGAAAAGGAAAAGGTTGCATTCGGCAGGCTCGATGTCCATCAGGAGCCATCCTGATGCCAGCACAGAAACCGATCCGCCTGGCGTTTATCGGCGCGGGCATTTTCGCCAGAGACGGCCATCTGCCCGCCATCCAATCACTTGCGCCCGCCTACCAGATCGTGGCCGTCTACAGCCAGTCTCAGGCCACCGCCAGTGCATTCGCCAGTCTGCTGCCCGGCACAGTGGACACGTATACCGATCTGTCCGCACTGCTGGCGCGGCCCGACATCGAAGCGGTGGACATTCTGCTGCCCATCGACGTGATGCCAGCCGTCGTGCAGCAGGCGCTCCGGGCAGGCAAGCACGTCGTCAGCGAGAAGCCTGTCGCACCCGACGTTGCCACAGGGAGGGCGCTGCTTGGTGTGAAAGCCGCCAAACAGGTCTGGATGGTCGCGGAGAACTATCGTTACGAGTCGGCATTCATCCAGGCCGGCGAGATCGTAAAGCGCGGCGAACTCGGCAGGCTGCTACTGTGCCATTGGGCTGCGCACGTCGGCATGACGCCGGGCAATAAATACTATCCCTCCCTCTGGCGGCGCTCGAATCGCTTCCCCGGCGGCTATCTACTGGATGGCGGCGTCCATTACGTGGCCGCGCTGAGGCTCGTACTGGGCGAAATAGACCGCGTGACGGCTATGACCGCGCAGATGCGCGATGACCTGCCGCCCGCCGATACGCTCAGTGCGACGCTGCACTTTGATGGTGGATTGATAGGTACTTTGGGCGTAACTCACGCCGGAACCGCGCCCTGGCCGCCCGCCCTGCGCATTGTAGGCGAGCGCGGCGCCATCAGCGTGTACCGCGAGGAACTGGAAGTCACCTGCGGTGGTGAAACGCGCCGCCAGAGCTTTGCGCGCGGCGGCATCCAGGGTGAACTGGCGGCTTTTGCGGCTGCCATCCGTGAAGGCGCGCCGCATCGGAACACGCCGGAAGAAGCCTTGCAGGATGTGTCTGTGGTCGAAGCCATCCTGCAAGCTGCCGATTCGGGACGGGCGGTTTCGCCGGAACGCATCGTCCGATAAACTTGAAAGCAGCTGAGAGAAGGGTTGACGATGACCGAAACACTATTTGAACTGGCAGGCGGCCAGGCCGGGTTGACCCGGCTGGCGGAGGCATTCTACCGGCGCGTTTTTGCCGACCCGATCATGCTGCCGTTGTTCCGCGATCCAGACGAGGATCATGCCGGGCGCATGGCGCTGTGGTTGATCGAGTTTTTCGGCGGGCCAGCCGTCCACACCCGGCAGCGTGGCGGCTTCCCGACCCTCTTCAGTGCCCACGCCGACCTGTCGATCAGCGATACGCAACGCGAACACTGGATCGAGCACATGCTCGCGGCCAGCAAGGAAGTGGGCTTGCCCGCCGAAGTGATGGCTTTCTGGGTTCCGCACGTCTATTTCGGGGCGCAGGCCGCACAGCGCCATTCGCAGCGCTAGGTGGGAAGGCACGATGCCATTCGATGTGGTGATTCACGGCGGGGAAGTCATCCACCCCGCACAGAACCTGCGAGCGCGGCGCGATGTCGGCATTGTTGACGGTAGGATCGCGGCGCTGGAGCCTGCGCTGCCCCTCGACAACGCGCGGGAAGTCGTCGATGCTTCCGGCAAGCTGGTCACGGCGGGGCTGATCGACATGCATACCCACGCCTTCGTCGGCACTGACCTGGGCGTGGACATGGACAAGATCGGCCCCCAAACCGGCACGACCACCGTCGTGGATACGGGCAGTGCCGGGGCGCACACCTTTGAAGCCTTCCGCCGCTTCGTCATCGCGCCCGCCACCATCCGCATTCTGCCCTTCCTGAACATTTCCAGCATCGGCATCATCAGTATGCTGCTGGCAGGCGAGCTTGAAAACATCCGCTATTGCAATGTTGAGGAGGCGCTGCGCTGCGTCGGCACGCACCGTGACCTGATCCAGGGCATCAAGGTTCGCGCGTCCGGCAACGTCGTCGGCGCGAATGGAGTCGTCCCGGTAGACCTGGCCCGCGCCGCTGCCGAGCGTGTCGGCAGGCCGATGATGGTGCACATCGGCCCGACGCCGCCCGACCTGGCGGACATCCTGCTGCGGATGCGGCCCGGCGACATCCTGACGCACTGCTTCACCGGGCACGCCCAGGGGCCGCTCGACGCGCGGGGCAGCATCCGCCGTGAACTGCTGGCGGCCCGCGAACATGGCGTGATCATGGACATCGGGCATGGGATGGGCAGCCTGAGCTTTGAGGTGGCGGCGCGGATGCTCGAACAGGGCTTCAAGCCGGACACGATCAGCACCGACCTGCACGCCTACAGCTATCCACATCCCGTCCACGACTTGCCCACCACGCTGTCGAAGTTCATGGCGCTCGGCCTCTCCTTGACGGAGGTGATCACCGCAGCAACCTGCCGCCCCGCCGCCATCCTCGGCTTGCAGGATCAGATCGGGAGTCTGCGCGTCGGCATGAACGCGGATGTGGCCGTCTTCGCACTAGAGGAAGGCACGTTCGAGTTTGTGGATTCGTATGGTAATACGCTCGCAGGTTCCCGTCGATTGGTGAATACGCTGACGATCAAGGATGGGCGCGTGTGGCGATCACAATGAAGATCGAGCTCGAGGTGGGGCCGAATGCGCTGGCTTCTCCGCTTTAGCATCCTGTTGCTGTTAATCCTGGCGCTGCTCACAGGTGTCACGCGGCTGCTTGGGCAAGCGCAACCCAACCCTACCCTGATCGACATGCTCCATCTGACCGAGTGTGCGCCGCCCTGCTGGATTGGCATTATACCGGGTAAAACAACGCTGGCAGATGCCAAAGCACACATCATCAGCGTGTTTGGGCAGTCCGGTTATCTGCTCACCTTCAATCTGATCTCTGCGCCGGGCCTGGCGTGGATCAACGTCGAACGGCCAGCCGATCCCGTTGGTGTCCTGCTTATCACGCTGACCGCACAGGATAACAGGATTGTTGACACGATTACCTTTGATTTCAGTTCGGTCTACCTGCGCAATCGCATCCGCCTGGCCGATGTGATCAACCTGTTGGGCAGCCCATCGCGGGTGATGCTGCCCGTCTTCCCAGCCCGAGGTAAGCAGATGACAGGAGAATTCGCCCTGCTGTATGACCACGACCTGAACGGCCTGATGGCTACCGCGCTCCTCAGCGATCCGGTTGACTGGCGGCAGGAAGTGCAACTGTTGGTCGTTTACAGGCGCGGCCAGTTACCGGTAGGCCCTTTCTCTCAGTTTCAGCCCTGGCACGGTTTCAGCAGCCTGGATCAGTACTATAGCCGCCTACGCTAAACACGTGGTACACTGCAACTATGCGCAGGTTATCCATCTTGAGTCTGGTCGTGTGTCTGGTGCTGCTGGTTTTACTGACAGCCGCAATCCTTGCCGGGCGTCAGCAGCCCATCTCTTTGCAGCTTAAAACTTTACGCTTAACCGATTGCGAACTGCCTTGCTGGATTGGGATCGTGCCCGGCCAGACCAGCGTCGAAGCAGCGCGGGAACGGATTGCAACGGTGTTCGGGCAGGCTGCGTTTCTTCAGACCGAAGTCAGAGCGTCCAACTCGTCACTGGATATGCCGATCTGGCGCATCGCAGCGTCTTCCAGCCCTATCGTAGTTCGCCTGGGCGCACATGACGGCAAGACGGTGGATACTATCGTTTTTTCCTTCTACGATGGACAGATCACGGTGGCCGATCTGCATCGTCTGCTCGGCGCACCCTCGCAGATGGTACGCTGGCATCAGAACTTCCCCTACTATGGCGTGGCCTATGGCACGGATACGCACGGCCTGATGGCTTTCACTGACATTTCGGAAACCTTCCACTGGACTCAGCCGGTGCAGGCCATCGTCCTCTACGCGAATGGTCGCTTGCCAATCTCCCCTGATGATTTGTTTCCCTGGTTCGGCTTCCATTCGTTGCGCAACTACTACGCGCGAATGCCCTGATAGCGTTCCGCCGGCAGTATGTTTCCTGACAGCAGGCAGACTGTTGGATGATGCCTTGTGGCCTGGCTGGGGCAAGCCAAACCTTCGCGTCAGATCATGTTATAATGGGCTGAAATTCCGGTGCTTGAGTCCCCCTCCAAGCAGCAGCGAAATGGCGGCGTAACCCGGTTCGCCTAATAACGTGCTTACATGAGAGGCAGAGGCCGATGATCAAATGCCCCGTTTGTTCTCACGAAAACCCGGATGGTGAATTAATTTGTTCTTCTTGCGGCCATGCGCTGGATCGTAATACCACAATCACTACCAGAAACCTCTCAGTTTCTGACATCAAGGCGGAAGTCAGCAAACACGAGGCCCACCTCGGTAAACTGCCGCCCAATGGTCTGGCAATCTACGTTGGGCAATCCAATGAGCCGCTGATTGTGACCGCCAAAGAGCGCCTGACATTGGGCCGCCGCAGAGACGTAGCACTGCCCGACCTGATCGACCTGACCGCTTACAATGCCTACCGCATGGGTGTCTCCCGCAACCATGCCGTTTTGACGTATAAGGATAAACGCCTCTACATCCACGACGTTGGCAGCGTCAACGGCACGTGGCTGAACGGCCAGCGCCTGAAGCCTTATGAACTGTATGCCCTGACCCCCGGCACACCCGTATCGCTCGGCCAGTTGACCGTCTACATCTACTACTAATCTTACGACTAGCGACGACTAGCCGACCTGCTCGCCTAGCCCCTTCAGACCCGGCTGTTTGTGCCTGTTGCTTGGTTGTCATTCGGAATCTAAGCATGTTATGATTGGGTTGCCCCATCATTGTCTGAGGAGATTTAGGTGATGAACAAGACCTCCTTTTCGCTTTTCAGGTTGACAGTTGTGGTATTGTGTATTTTCACCCTGGCCGGTGTGTCCGGGCTGCAACGCACGTCAGCGCTGGCTGAGAAGCCGATTACACTGTGGACAAAGCTGAATGCAGCCAGCCCGCAGACTTCGCAAGATCAGTGGCTGGCGGACACGCTCAAAGCGTATACCAAAGATACGGGCAACGAGGCGACCAACGTGGTGCTGCCTTACGACCAGATCAACAGCAAAATCAATCTGGCCGTGCAGTCCAAGGGCGACGTGCCCGACCTGGCAATGATCGATGGGCAATACCTGGCTTTCTTTGTTCACAACGGCACGCTCATGGACCTGACGGATTTCGTCAAGAGCGCGCCCTGGTTCAAAGACCTGACACCGTCCAGCATTGCAGCCTGCACTGCCCCCGACGGCAAGATCATGTGTGTGCCGGGTGTCCAGACCGCCTCCTTTGTCTATTACTGGAAGAGCATGTACCCGAATGGCTTCCCGGCGACGACGGACGATCTGTTGAAGGAAGCGGCGCGGCTCAAGAAAGAAGGCAAATACGCAGTCACCTTCAAAGGTTCGGAAAACTTCTCCCTTGAGGTCTGCTATTTCAGCCTGATGCACTCAGCAGGCGCGGCCTTCAACGACGAGAACGGCAAGGCGGCCTGGGCCAATCCCGGAACCGTCAAAGTGATCGAGTTCGTGCGGACGCTCTTCAAAGAGAAGTATGCGCCCGAAGTCGCGCTGGCGACGGGGTTTGATTATGAGAATGCTTTCAAGAACGCCGATGCGGGCGCACTGCTGGCTGGTTCGTGGTCTTATGCCTTCCTGAACCCGCTGACCGCGCCGGACGGCACGAAGTTCGACAACGGGCCGGACTCGGTTTCCAATGCTGCCAAAGCGGGCAAACTCGGCTACGCACCGCCCCTGGTCTTCCCCGGCGGCAAGCCCGCTTCGCAGGCTAACATCACCGGCTGGGCCATCCCGGTGGGCAGCCAGAACGTTGAAGGAGCAAAGGCATTCATCAATTACCTGATGCAGACCAAAGTGGACGCTGCCTTTGGCGTGGGTTTTGGGGCGATGCCCGCCATGCTGTCGGCGCGCGCCGAGGATGTGTTCAAGGGCGACTACTGGAAGACTGTCGCCGAAATCCAGGAGAAATACAGTGTGCCGCTGCCCTTCCTGGTAGACTACGATAAGGGCATGTTGGCGCTGGCCGATACCTTCACCAAGCTGGTCAGCCAGCCTAACCTCGACCCGATGAAAGAGTTGCAGGCTGCCCAGGACAACTACAACAACAGCCTGGAGTAAGGTTCGTCACTTCAATAGACCCGGGGAGCGATAACCGTTCCCCAGGTCTATGCACGCTAATGTTCTACATTTGGAGTCCGCGCAATGGTCACTCAGCCCGCCCGGTCTGCTGTCCGCACGACAACGCCAGCGGTAGCGCGCTCCCGCTTCAACCGGTTTGTTCCACTGTGGATGCTCCTGCCCACGCTCTTGATCCTGCTGGCCTTACAGCTTTATCCGGCTCTGTACAGCGTTTACCTGAGTTTCAACCGCATCCAGGCCGGGAATCTGATCTGGGTCGGGACGCGCAATTACGAGCGGCTGTTCAGGGATGCGCGTTTCATCGAGAGTCTGGGAACGTCCGTCGTGTTCGTCGGTTGTTACCTGGTGCTGACTCTCAGTATCGGGATGCTGATCGCGGTGCTGCTCAACCAGCGCGTGAAGCTGACTTCGCTCTACATGGTGCTGCTCTTTATCCCCTGGGTCGTTTCGGACGTGGTGGCTGGGACGATGTGGCGCTGGTTGTTTCAGCAGGACTACGGGATTATCCAGCAGTGGCTCAATCCGTTTACAAACAACGTTTCGCTGTACGCCAACCCGACTGGCTCCATGATTATCGTGATTCTGGCCTCGGTCTGGCGCGCCTTGCCTTTCACGTCCCTGGTTTTCCTGGGCGCGCTGCAAACCGTCCCGCGCGAAGTCCTGGAAAGCGCCGCAATGGACGGAGCCAGCCGGATCACCTCGTTCTCTCGCATCAGCTTCCCGCTCATCCGTCCAACTTTCATTGTCGTGACCATCTTCACGACCATCGGCGGTTTGAATGCCGTCGGGCTGATTCTGACGCTGACCGGGGGCGGCCCCGGCGGTGCAACGCAGACGTCCGGGGTCTATCTGTATAAGATCGGCTGGCAGTTCGGCGATTTTGGACAGGGGGCGGCCATTTCCGTCGTGCTATTCTTGATCAACCTGGTCGCCACGCTGTTCTATCTGCAATTCCAGCGCGAAAGAACGATGGGGTGAACGATGGTCAGATCGGCCCGGCAAAAACTATTCGATACGATCAGCGTCAACGGGCTGCTCGTCATGGTCTGTGTGGTGTCGCTTTTCCCGGTGGCCTACGCCCTGACCACCTCGTTCAAGCCACAGTTCGAAGTGCTGACCAGGCCGCCCATGTTCTTCCCCCAGCAATGGACTGTCGAGGGCTACGAGGAAGTCATCTTCAATACCGACCTGATCCGCTATCACCTGGTCAATACCTTCGTCAATGCCTTTGGCGGGTCGGTGCTCACAGTGGCGATTGCGGTGCTGGCGTCCTATGCCTTCTCCCGTTACCGCTTCCGGGGCAGCAAAGTGCTGCAACTGCTCATCCTGGGCCTGATCATGATCCCCAGCCTGACCAACCTGGTTCCGCTCTACCGGATGGCAAGTGAGCTGGGCCTGCTCAACACCAACGTCTGGATGATCAGCGTCTACATTGCGGGGGGGCTGCCCTGGTCGATCTGGGTGCTCAAGGCATTTTTTGACTCGATTCCGGCGGAGTTGGAGGAAGCCGCGCAGATCGACGGGTGCAGCGTGTTGATGTCGCTGTGGTACGTGGTCGTGCCACTATCTGCGCCGGGGATGGTCACGGCCTTCCTGATGGAGTTCGTCTTCAACTGGAACGAATTCCTGGTGGCCGTCACCATGCTGACCAAGAACACGGCCAAAACGGCTACCGTCGGGCTGTGGAGCTTCCAGGCGTCTTTTGAGACAGCCTTCCATGTCTGGATGGCGGCCTGCATCCTGATCATGTTGCCCGTCATCGTGGCGTTCCTGATCGTGCGCCGCTCGTTCTTCCAGGCCATCTTGCAGGGCGCACTCAAGGGTTAGCCCCGGCCAGATGCCTGGAATACGCCTTGATCGACTGCCAGTACGCTGAACAGTACGTTACAGTACGTTCCATACCCCGTGCGAAACCAACGGAAATGCAGGCCAGACAGGCGCGGCGATTTAACTTGTGTCGGGAAAATTACTGAGGACAGGAAAAGACTTCCCCCTCCGGTTGGAGGGGGAAGCACGTCGCGGTGACTAGAAGTCGAAGTTATCGATGTTGTCTTTGGTGTAGATGAAGGGCGGGCCAAGCAGAATTTCACTGCCATTAACGACCTTGAGCTTGCCCAGGCGTCCGGCCTCTACTTCGGTATCGCCGGGCTTGAGCTTGCCATCGACGACAGCGCGCATCACGTACACGGCGGCATAACCCAGGTCAATCGGGTTCCACAGCACGACGGATTTCACGCAGCCGGCCTTTACGAAGGGCTTCATGGCGTTGGGCGTGGCGAGACCGACAACGGCCACCTTGCCGCACAGCTTGGCCTGGGTCACGGCGTCCGCCGAGTTGGGCGTGGCGACGCTCGTCATGCCAAACAGACCCTTGATCTTGTCACCATATTTGTTGAGCAGAGTCTTAGCCTGGTCGAAGGACAGCTTGGCGTCTTCCTGGGCTTCCAGGGTTTCCAGCCACTGCATCTTGGGATGGCACTTGGCGGCATACGCCCACATTTCCGAGATCCAGCGTGACTGATTCGGGGTAGTGAACGTGCTGGTGACGATGCCAAAGGCGGCATCTTCACCGGCCTCGGCAGCCATGCTGTCCATCATGGCTTTGGCGATGCCGTTGAATTCGGCCTGGTTAACAAACCACTCACGCGCATCCGGGTTAGAGTTCGCATCGTAGCCGATGACGTGAATACCCTTGTCCAGCGCCTTCTTCAAGACGGGCGAGATCGCAACCGGATCGTTGGCCGCGAACAGAATACCATTCACGCCCTTCGTGATGTAGTTGTCGATGAAGGTGATCTGCTTATCGATGTTGGCTTCGGTGGGTGCGTCGGTGGTGACTTTGACGTTACCCAATTCCTTGGCGGCTTCCTGCTCACCTTTGGTCGTCGCGGCGAAGTAACCAATGCCGATCAGCTTGGGCACATCCACCAGCGTGATCTCTTTGCCAGCCAGATCAGGTGGATTCTTGGGCTGGCCGCCGTCATACTTTGGCGCGGCGGGTTGTGTGGCGTTGGCCGCCATCGTCGCGGCGGCGCCGCCCGCACCGCATTCGAGCGGGTTGACAGGCAAAGTATCCGCGCCATCCCACCGTTTTTCCTGAGCGCGGAGTGGCTGTGCAGGCGTGAAGACGCTCACAATCAACGTCAACACCACGATGAGGGCCAGGACGGAAAACGATCTTCTTCGCATGTTTAGCTCCTTCAATCAAAGATTTGCGCCGTTAAGTTGGTCTCAGTCTCATTGCTCGATAAGCATCACCTCCTCAATGTTATTGGGATACTGCCCGCCTCTTCTGGAGACAGGTGAGCCGTCAGAGTGAACCATCAGGATGACCGGCTCATCAGCTTTCCCCGCGCCGCCACTGGACGAAGTTGTTGACCAACACGGCCAGGATCAAGACGGAGCCAACTACCACAATCGTGGCATCGCCCAGGAAACCGGACAGCGCCAGCCCATTTTTGAGGAGCTGGATCAGGATCAGGCCGATAGCCGTCCCGGCAATATTCCCAACCCCGCCGTTGATGCTTGTCCCACCCAGGACAACCGCCGCGATCACGTCCAGTTCCAGGCCCGTTCCCATATCGGAGCGCGTGGTGCTGACCCGCGAAACAAAAATGTAGCCGGCCAGCCCGGACATAAAGCCAGAGAAGGTGTAGATAATCAGTTTGTAGAGGTCAACCGGGATGCCTGAAAAACGCGCCCCCAGTTCGTTGTTGCCGATAGCATAGATTGAGCGGCCAAAGGGTGTGCGCGCCAGGATAATGCCGGTCAGGATAGTCGCCACGATCACGATCCACAACTGGCTTGGTAGGCCCAGGACCTCCCCCTGGCCCAACTGGTAGAACCAATCGGGGAAACCCCTTGCCTGACGTGCCTGGCTGATGCCCAGCGCCATGCCCCGATAGAGTGCCAGCGTTGCCAGCGTCATGATCAGGGGTGGCACACCGACTCGCACGATAAACAGCCCATTGACGAAGCCGCAGATCGCGGCGGTTAGCAGGGCGAGCACTATCGCTATTTCCAGCGGCCACCCTAGCTTTTGCCACACGTACCAGATCATGACGGCAGTCAGGCCCAGGATCGAGCCAACGGACAGATCGATTCCCCCCGTGATAATGATCAACGTCATGGGTAGCGCGACCAGTGCCACTTCTGTCAGCAACCGGCCCTGGTTCAAAATGTTGTCCAGCTTCAAAAACTGGTCGCTCTGAGTGGACAGCACCAGCGCCACCAGGATCAGGATGATGAAGAGGACGACTTCCCGGTTCAGGATGCGATCCCGCAAGCGCGGCGCACTGGGAACGGATGGGACAGATTTTTCGCTGGCTACCATGACGTTAGGCCCTTATCGATCTCGACTGGCGGCGGCGGCGCAGGATGTCGGCGAGCACCGTGACCAGAATCAAGACGCCCGTAACAGCCTGCAACCAGAATGGAGAGACGTTAATCAGGATCATCGCTACGCGGATCGCGCTCATCAGGATAGCGGCCAGCGTGGCGCCGATAACGGTTCCTGTCCCGCCCAGGATGCTGACACCGCCCACAACGGCTGCCGTGATGATAAACAATTCCAGACCAGGTGGAGGTGTGGCTTGAATCTGGCTGAATTGCGTTGCCAGGAGGACGCTGGAAATCCCAACCATCAGGCCGTTGATCATGAAGGTAAAGACAATGGTGCGCTGCACGTTGATTCCGGACAAACGCGCTGCTTCCGCATTGCCGCCAACCGCGTAGATGGCCCTGGCTCTCGCACTGTAACGCATCCAGATGGCGGCGATGATCGTCAACACCACCATAAAATAGATCGGCATGGGAATGCCGAGCGGAGTCAATTGCGCCAGTCCGAAATCCGGCGGTAAGTCAGAGATCACTTTGCTGCCCGCCAGAATGACCAGCAGCCCTCGGATGACGCTGTGCAAGCCGAGCGTTAGCACAATGGCCGGGATGCGCAGGTAAGCCACTACGATACCGTTGAAGACGCCGACCAGCACGCCGACGATCAGCGGCACGATCCAGGCCACCCAGACCGGGAAACCACTGGTTGCCACCGTCCCGCACAGGATCGCCAGCGCACTGATGAGCGGCCCGACGGAGATGTCAATGTTTCCGGAGATGATGACCATCGACATGCCGATAGCAGCAACGGCAATGTAGGCGTTGAACTGAAAGATGTCCGAGAGATTTTCCGGGGCGAGGAAGCGGGGATTGATTGCGCTGACAATGATCGTCAATCCCACCAGGCTCAGGGCCAGCACGCCTTCCTGGGTCGCCAGCATTCTTCGTATAGCCCGGAACCAGCTATTCATGGCGTTGGGGGTTGTGGCTATCGCGGGAGGCGTAGTTGCGGTCATACGGTGTTCGTCTCCACTGCCGGCTGTGATTTGGGGGTGCGGTTGTGATCTGTTTCGCTCATCATGGCGGTGACAACGAGCTCCTGATTGGCCTCTTCGCGCGAGTATTCCGCCACAATCCTGCCACCGCGCATGACCAGGATCCGATCACTCATGCCAAGCACTTCGGGCAGTTCGCTGGAGATCATCAGGATCGCCAGCCCCTGTTGTGCCAGTTGGCTGATCAGGCGGTGAATCTCGGCTTTGGCACCGACATCGACGCCGCGTGTTGGCTCATCCATAATCAGCACGCGCGGCCTACCGGCCAGCCACTTGCTGACGACCACCTTTTGCTGGTTTCCGCCAGACAGCTTATTCACGATCTGTTCCGGGCTATAGGCGCGGATGCTCAACTGCTCGATCATGCGGGTCGCCAGATTCCTTTCGGCCCGGTTGTCGATAAATGGTCCCCGTACAAGCGCCCGCAGCACCGCCAGTGAGATGTTCTCGCGGATTTTCATCTGCCGGATCAACCCCTGCAAGCCCCGGTCTTCCGGCACGTAGGCGATGCCCAGCTTCATCGCCTGTCCGGGGTTCTTGATCTGGACGGGCTTGCCGTCGATCAGGATTTGTCCGCCATCAGGAGGTGTCATCCCGAAGATCACCTGCGCCAGTTCGCTGCGCCCGGAGCCAACCAGCCCGGCCAGCCCGACGATTTCGCCTGCGCGCACCTGCATACTGACATCTTTAATGAGCGGTTTTCGCCACAGGTTACGGACTTCCAGAACCGGCTCTTTGATGGTGGTGGGCAGCTTGGGAAACATGTCGTCAATCGTGCGCCCGACCATCATGCTGACCAGACTATCCTCCGTTGTTTCAGAGACGAGCCGCGTTCCGACGTAATGCCCGTCCCGCAGCACACTGACGCGATCTGCCAGAATGAAGACCTCCTGCAGGCGGTGGCTGATGTAGATAATGCCAACGCCGCGTCCTCGCAGCAGCCGCACCGTGTTAAAGAGGCTCTGCACATCCGTCTCGGTGAGGGCTGCGGTTGGCTCATCCATAATCAGAATGCGCGCATTCTGGGACAGCGCTTTGGCGATCTCGACACGCTGCCGGTTGCCGACAGTCAGTGCGCCGACTTTACGGGTCACATCCAGCCCGTCAATTTCCAGCGAGGCAAGAATGTCTCGCGCTTGCTGGTTCATCGCCGTCCAGTCAATGGCGCCGAAACGGCCACGCGGCGCATGGCCCATGAAGATATTCTCGGCCACCGTCAGCTCTGGGTAGAGGCTCAATTCCTGGTAGATGGCGGCGATGCCTTTGGCCTGCGCCTGCCCAGGGTCGCTGAAATGGACGGGTGAGCCGTCGAGCAGTATTTCTCCGGCGTCAGGGCGATAAACGCCCGCGATGATTTTGATCAGGGTGGACTTTCCCGCGCCATTCTCGCCCAGGAGGGCGTGAACCTCGCCAGGTAGAACGTCAAAACTGATGTTGTCCAGTGCCCGCACGCCGGGGAACGATTTTGAAATTCCGCGCAGTTGTAATAGGGGCTGCGTCATATCTACCTATCAGTTCTCTAAGTAACGACATCCTTTTAGTGGTGCTGGTCGCGTTTAGCACCCATCAGGGTGAGAAATCGATTTCTGGACACTTATTCTTAATTATATGGCGATCCGGCGGGGTGTCAACGAATTGCAGCCCGACACCAGGTTCGCAGTCGGCGAACTCAATCAGGTACAGCAACCGCAGTTGTGCCCAAGCCATTGTAGACCGTTTGCGCCTGACCCTCACCAAGTATATCCGTTCGCGAATCTGAACGTCAACGAAGATTGCAGGACAGGCAAGGGCACAAACTGGCACACTGCCAGACAGACGCGCCTGACCGGCCCTGCCGATTGCCTGACAACTGGTTCAGGCCAGCGCTTCCGCAAATGCCGCAGAAGTCTTTGATCGAACCTGTTCAAGCGACGCGCCGGGCATCAACTCCGTGAGTGTCAACCTGCCCTGGATAAACCTGAACACGGCCAGATCGGTGATCACGGTATTCACTGCGCGTTGGGCCGTCAGCGGCAAGGTAATTTGGGGCACAATCTTGGGGCGGCCCTGATCGTCGGTGTGCGTCATGGTCACGATCAGCCGCTTCGCCCCGGAAGCCAGGTCCATCGCGCCACCCACGCCGAGCAGCGGCTTGCCCGGCACAGCCCAGTTCGCCAGGTTTGCGGCTTCATCGACCTGCAAGCCGCCCATGATGGCAACGTCGATGTGGCCGCCGCGAATCATGCCAAATGAAAGGGCACTGTCGAAGTAGGAACTGCCCGGCAGTGCAGTCACCGGCTGCTTGCCCGCATTGACCGGGTGCTCCATCGCGCCGCCGTGCCTGGGCGCGGGGCCGACGCCCAGCATACCGTTTTCGGTGTGCAGGACGATGCCGTGCTCCGGTGTAATTAGATTGGCGACCAGCGTCGGGATGCCCACGCCGATATTGACCACGTCCCCTTGTTTCAGTTCCGCGAGTGCGCGGCGCGCCATATTCATCCGTGCCTCGCCGACTTGTTTCCCACCGGAGTCAACAGCAGCCGAACTCCCCAATTCTTCCAGCGTGGTATGCGCCTGCACCAGATAATCGACGAAGCTGCCGGGGGTCACAACCTCGTCCGGCGAGAGCGCCCCCACAGGCACGATCTCCTCGACCTCTGCAATGACCACATCGGCGGCTGTTGCCATCACCGGGTTAAAATTCCGCTCGGTCATGCGATAGATTAGGTTGCCAGCCGTATCGGCACAGTAGGCGCGGATGAAGGCTACGTCAGCGCGCAGCGCTGGCACAAAGACATATTCAACGCCGTCGATCACTTTGGTTTCGCTGTGCTGGGTCAGGACAGTGCCCAGCCCCGTCCGGGTGTAAAAACCACCCAGACCTGCCCCACCGGCGCGAATAGCCTCGACCAGTGTCCCTTGCGGCATCAGTTCTACCACCAGTTGGCCGGACTGCGCCGCCGCCACCGCAGCCGGGTTGGAGGTGAAGAAGGAGCCGATGGCCTTTTTGAGCTGGCCGTTTGCCAGCAGCCTTCCGCCACCGAGGCCCTCTTCGCCCACATTATTTGAAATAAGCGTCAAATCTTTCACCGGGCGCACCGCCAGTGCGTGCAGCAGATGCACCGGATTGCCCGTCATGCCAAACCCGCCGGCCATCAGCACCGCGCCGTCCTGGACAAACCGGGCCGCCTCCTCTGCGCTGATCTGAGGAACGATTTTCATACTGCTTTCATATCGCTTCCGCTCTACAGCCTCTCGATGATAGTCGCTTCACCCTGCCCAACGCCCACGCACAGGGTCGCCAGCCCATAGCGCATCCTTTCACCCGCCCTGGCGCGGCGCTGCATTTCGTACAGCAGGGTGGTCAGGATGCGCGCGCCGGAACAGCCGAGCGGATGTCCAAGTGCAATCGCTCCGCCGTTCACGTTCGTGATCGTCTCGCTAAGGTCAAGTTCCCGCAGCACGGCCAGGGCCTGCACCGCAAAGGCTTCGTTCAGTTCCACCAGATCGATATCTTCCAGACCGAGAGACGCCCTTTGCAACGTTTTGCGCGTTGCCCCGACAGGCCCCAGGCCCATTGTGCGCGGATCGACGCCGACAGCGGCGGAAGCCACCCACCGGGCCAGCGGCTCGATGCCCAGTTCAAGCGCCTTCGCTTCCGACATCAATACCAGCGCGCACGCGCCGTCGTTCAAGCTGCTGGAATTGCCCGCCGTGACCGTTCCCCCCTGACGGAAAACCGGGCGCAGGCTGCCGAGCGCCTGCATGTCCGTCGCCGCCTGGTAACCATCGGCAGTCCTGGCGTAGCGCGGTTGTTCGTCGGTATCGACCAGGATCGGATCGCCCTTGCGCTGCGGGATAGCTACCGGGACGATCTCCGCTTTGAAGTGGCCCTGGCTAATCGCATTTATCGCTCTGTGCTGGCTCTGGAGCGCAAAACGATCCTGCTCCTCTCGCGTGATCGGGCCGCCCTTGATCTGGCCTGCACAACTGAGTTCGTAGATGTTCTCAGCGGTTTCGCCCATCGCTTCCAGCGGAAACAGCGCCTCCATTTTGGGGTTCGGGTAGCGCCAGCCAAGCGACGTGTCGTAGGCGGTGATGTTGCCCGAAGGCCCCCACGCCTGCGGATTTTTGGGCAGCGAATAAGGCGCTCGTGTCATCGACTCGACACCGCCCGCAACGAAAATGTCCCCTTCGCCGCAGCGAATTGCCCGTGCCGCCTGGTTGACGGCGTTCAACCCGCTGGCACACAGCCGGTTGATCGTCACCCCGGCCACGTGCTGCGGTAAGCCCGCCAGCAGCGCTGCCATGCGCGCCACGTTGCGGTTGTCCTCGCCCGCCTGGTTGGCACAACCCATGTAAACTTCTTCGACAGCGCCGGGATCAATATTCGCACGCCTGACCGCTTCCCGAATGACCAGGGCTGCCATATCATCAGGGCGAACCGTCGCCAGCGCGCCCGCCAACTTGCCAACGGGCGTTCGCACCGCGCTCACAATGAGCACTTCATTCATGTCTGCGACCTGTGCTGTTCCAAAGATCGAGAATGGCTTTACCCGATCAAGGATACCTCAGCCCTGCATGATCCCATACGCTGATCTGTATTGCAGTGCGACATTGCGATGCAGGTGGCAAGTGTCAGTGGGGCGAGGACTGGTTAGCCTTCGATGGGTGAGGCGGGAATAGTGTTCCAGGCCGGGCAGCGTGGCTCTCGTTTAGTCCATCACTACAGGCAGGCTGAAGGAAAAGACCGAACCTTTGCCTGGCGCGCTGTGTGCCCACAACCGCCCGCCGTGCAGTTCGACTAACTGCTTACTGATCGGAAGGCCCAGGCCCGATCTGCTCGTGGCAGGCTTATCCTCTGAATGGGCATCCTGGTCGAAAATCGTGTTCAGCCTGTCGGGTTCGATGCCGACACCGGTATCGGCCACGCTGATCACGACATAGCCTGGTTGCAGGGACGCATTGACTGATATTTTGCCCTCCCGGGTGAATCGGCACGCATTCGCCAGCAGGTTGATTAATACCTGACGCACACAGGTTGCATCGCCCAGAACATTGGGGAGTTCAGGCGGGTAATAATATAGAAGCTGGATTGGCTGATTTTTCGTCAGGCCGCGACACAAAGCCAGCGTTTCGTTGATGAGAGGCCGCACATCAAACGA
Source organism: Chloroflexota bacterium (assembly GCA_021325095.1). Classification (GTDB taxonomy): domain Bacteria; phylum Chloroflexota; class Anaerolineae; order Aggregatilineales; family UBA2796; genus JAJPHV01. The sequence goes on from JAJPHV010000081.1 coordinate 37,387, forward strand.
CACCGGATCGAAAGCGAAACAACCCTCGTCCGATGGTGACGGCTCGACCAACCGATCTACAAGCTGACTCACGTGTTCACTGGCCCGCACGATGGAACCGAGCGAACTGCGCTGCGGGCTGCTCAGGTGCGCCGTACCGTCCTCCAGTACAAGATGCGCGTGGCCCATAATTAGCTGGGCAGGCGCGCGCAGTTCGTGGGACATACTGGTCAGGAAACGGAGCAGCGCATTTTCACGTTCGCGCTTGGCGGCAAGCTGGCGTTCGGTCTTTTCAAGCGCGTTTGCCAGCCAGTTGTTGGCCGCGTTAAGCTGTTCCGTGCGATCCCGTAATTCTTGTTCAGTGCTCTCCTTAAGTTGCTCGATCTGACTGGCCGCCAGTGCATTATCGGTCTTGAGGCTGAGGACAGCCGCCAGGCTTTTTAAGATAGACAGCTCGAAATCTTCGAGGGCAGGTAAAGCAGAGTGGCTGCCAAGCTGGACAAAGCCCAACGTGGCGGCGCCGTGTGTCAGTGACAGAGCGATGACAGCCTGAAGATACTGCGTGCCTGCGCTTTTATCGTCCCGCAGTGCGCTGTCCTGCGCCAGGTTGTGGATGACCGTGATGTGGTGGCTGCCCCGCAAGCGCCCGGCCAGAGCCGGGACGAAGCGCATGTCGTTTTCGACAAACTCTTTGCCGTTGGCATTGCGCCCGCCAACATACTGAAAATTGCCGTCCTCGTCGTTCAGCACCATGACGGCGGCATCGGCCTGGGTAATCCTCAGCATACTGTCCAGGATGCCGTACAGGACTTCATAAAAATTGCTGGAACTCCCGGCGAGTTGGGTAGCCTCTATCAAAAGACGGCAATAGTATTCAAGACGTTCTGTCCTGAGCGTTCTGGTCTGCAAGCCGCCCGTCAACGGAATGTACGAGTGCAGCGCATTTGCGGTCATGGCGTGGGATACTCCTGCGAAGCCCAGGTTGGCTTAGTTATAATCATACACGATGTCCCGGCCAGGAATCGCAGAATTCGGGAAGATTTCATAAATAGAGGTATTAAATTATTAAGAAATGGTTGGAAAATCGTATGTCGCGTTGAGAAAAGAACGCACTGGCCCGGAAAGGACTTTCCGGGCCAGTGCGTCACAGCCGTATTCGGGCAGTTAGTTTTCCGACTGCCGCGTGTGGCTTTCTACGCTCGCATTCGGCAATTCGAAGGAAGTGCCTTCCTGCCGGGTAAAGGTCAGCCCTTCTGTCTCGGAGGCATCGACCAGCACCACGTCGCCGCGACGGAAAGTCCCCTTGAGCAGTTGCACTGAGAGCGGACTCTCGACGAAGCGCTGCAAGGCACGGCGCAGCGGACGCGCTCCGAACTGCGGATCGTAACCCTGGTTCGCCAGCCAGGCACGGGCGTTGTCGGTCAGTTCGACCACCAGGCCCTGTTCACCCAGCCGTTCGGCCACCGAGCGCATCTGCAAGTCCACCATCTTCTGCACCTGTTCCAGGGTCAGCGGGCTGAAGATAATGACCTCGTCAATCCGGTTCAGGAATTCTGGCCGGAACGTCTCACGCATAGCTCGCTCGATCTTCTTGTGATCGGCAGCCAGTTCAGGATCGTTGCTGGTGACAAAGCCCAATGGCCCGCCCTTACGTGCATATTCCGTGCCCAGGTTGCTGGTCATGATGATCACCGAGTTGCGGAAATCCACAGTGCGTCCCTGTCCATCGGTCAGGCGACCATCTTCCAGGATTTGCAGCAGGGCATTCCATACATCGGGATGTGCCTTCTCGATCTCATCAAAGAGGATCACACTGTATGGACGACGGCGCACGGCCTCGGTCAACTGACCGCCTTCTTCGTAGCCAACGTAGCCGGGCGGTGCGCCGAACAAACGGCTGACCGTGTGCTGTTCGCGGTACTCGCTCATGTCGATGCGGACCAGCGCATCCTCGTCGTCGAACATGAACTCGGCCAGCGCTTTCGCCAGTTCGGTCTTGCCGACGCCCGACGACCCCAAGAAGATGAACGAGCCAATGGGCCGACGCGGGTCTTTCAGACCGCTGCGAGCGCGGCGAATGGCATCGGCAACGGCAGCCACGGCTTCGTCCTGCCCGATGATCCGTTCGTGCAGGGCCTCTTCCATGCGCAGCAGCTTGTCTTGTTCAGTTTCGAGCATCTGGTTCAGCGGAATGCCCGTCCAGCGGGAGACTACCTCCGCGATGTCATTGGCATCCACGATCTCGTCCAGCGTATGCTCGCGCTGCCATGCTTCGCGGCCCCGTTCGTAGGCTTCTTCAGCCTGCAGGCGCTGCATCTTGTACTGCGCTGCGCGTTCATAATCACGGGCCAGACCAGCCGCTTCTTCTTCCGCGGTCAGCCGATCCAGCTCGCTCTTGAGGTGCTTCAGTTCTGGCGGCAGACTGTACAGCGCCACGCGCAGCTTGGCCGCTGCCTCGTCCATCAGGTCAATGGCCTTGTCCGGCAGACGGCGATCCGTTACGTAACGGTGACTGAGCCGCGCTGCCGCCACCAGCGCTTCCTCGCTGAAGTGGACTTTGTGGTGCGCTTCGTAGCGATCCCGCAGGCCGTGTAGCATTTCGATGGTCTGCTCAACACTCGGTTCGTCGACGAACACCGGCGCAAAGCGTCGATCCAGTGCCGAGTCCTTCTCGATGAACTGGCGGTATTCGTCCAGCGTGGTCGCGCCGATGCAGTTCAGTTCGCCGCGTGCCAGTGCAGGTTTCATCATGTTGCTGGCGTCCAGCGCGCCCTGCGCCGCGCCCGCCCCGACGACCTGATGTAGCTCGTCGATGAACAGGATGATGTCGCCAGCGCTGCGCTGTACTTCCTCAATGGCTGCCTTCAAGCGTTCCTCGAACTCGCCCCGGAAGCGGCTCCCGGCGATCATCGCGCCCAGGTCAAGGCTGATCACACGCTTGCCAAGCAGAATCTCGGGCACGTCATTGTTGGCAATCTTCTGCGCCAGCCCTTCGACGATGGCGGTCTTGCCAACACCCGCCTCGCCGATCAACACCGGGTTGTTCTTGGTGCGCCGGCTCAAAATCTGGATCACGCGCAAGATTTCGTCGTCGCGCCCGATCACCGGGTCGAGTTTGCCCTCCTGCGCCATGCGTGTCAGGTCGCGGCTGTACTTTTCGAGCGTGCGGTAGCGGCTTTCGGCCTGGGGGTCGGTGACGCGCTGCCCGCCCCGGAAGTCCTTGATGATCTCCAGGACGCGCTCTTTGGTCACGCCTGCTTCCTTCATGATGCGGGCAATGGCTGTGCGGGTCTCGCTCAGAATCGCCAGGAAGATGTGTTCAGTACTGATGTACTCGTCCTTCAGGCGATTGGCTTCTTCCTGGGCCAGATCGATCACGCGCTTGACGCGGGGCGTCATGAACACCTGTCCCGTGCCGCCGCCATAGATCGCCGCTTTCGGGCTGGCCTTCAAGACTTCGTCCAGCTTGAAGCGCAGCGCGTCCTGGTCAACATTCATTTTTTCGAGAATCTGCGGTATCACACCCTCTGGCTGTTCCAGGAGCGCCAGCAAGATGTGTTCGGTATCCACCTGATTATGCCCGTAGCGCTGCAAGATTTCGTAGGCGCGGGCGGCGGCGTCTTGCGCACGCTCAGTGAATCGATCAAAACGCATCATAGACTTTCTTCCACCTTGTTATACGCTTATCCGTATGCCTTAATACAATACGGTGCGACACTACCTGAATATAGTTTATCACGGCTCTATCAGATTATTGTATGCAATCCCTACGTGCTCCGTAAGAAAACCTCCGGCCCCTCTCCACGCAAGGCGAAGAGGGGCGGGGCAGAGCATGAGGTCTACGGCTTCACACCGCCGTTGCTTCCGCCAGCGTGGCTATAGAGCGCGGCAAGGGCCGCCTCGTCCATCTTGAAGCTCTGCGCCTCTGTCGGGAAGCTGCCGTTACCGACCTCTGCGACGTATTCTCCAACAGCTTGCCGGATCGTCTCGGCCAGGTTGGCGTAACGCTTGGCGTGCTTCGGCAGGTGATCCTCGGTCAGGCCGAGCAGATCGTGGAAGACCTGTACCTGCCCGTCGCAGTCCGGCCCCGCGCCGATGCCGATGGTCGGAATGTGCAGGCGGGCCGTGATCTCTTTGGCGACAGGCGCAGGAATGGTTTCCAGCACAATGGCGAATGCTCCCGCCTGTTCAAGCGCCAGCGCATCGTCGATCAAACGTTGCGCCGATTGGGCATCGCGGCCCTGGATGCGCCAGCCGCCAAGCTGGTACACGCTTTGCGGCGTCAGGCCGATGTGGGCCATAACCGGTATCCCGGCGGCGACTACTCGCGCCACCGTCGGGGCCATGTGCGCGCCGCCTTCCATCTTAACGGCGTTGGCCCCGCCTTCCTGGATAGCCCGGCCCGCGCTGGTTAGGGCTTGCTCCGGGCTGATGGTGTAGGTCATGAAGGGCAGATCGAAGACGATCATAGCCTTGCTCGTCCCGCGCACCACAGCCCGCGTATGGTAGATGATGTCTTCGAGGGTGACGGGTACAGTCGTTTCGTGGCCCTGGATCGTCATCCCCAGCGAATCGCCGACCAGAATGATCGGCACGCCCGCCGCTTCCACGAGTCTGGCACTGGTGGCATCATACGCGGTGAGCATCGGGATTCGCTGCCCCGTGTCCTTCATCTTCTGGATGTTTAGAATCGTCGTTCGCATGACTTTCCTCCAAACTCTGGCGAATCCGTTCCAGCTTCTCCGCGTCTAACCCTCGCTCGGCAGCGAGTCGCGTTGTTCGCCGCCCAAGCAAGCGATAAAGTGCCGCTAATTCCATATCCTCCTGTTCTAGCGCCTCAAGATGTTTGCGCACGGTTCCCGCGTCGCCCCGTGCTATCGGGCCGGTAAGCGCCTGGACCGTCCCGGCAGTTTTGATGTTTTGCAGCGTATTCTCTACCAGATGGACGAGGGTTTGGCGGACGAGTCTTTCATCCGCCCCCGATCCGAGCGATTGCAGCAGGTGAAGGGCTTCGTCGAACAGCGTGACGAGGTAGTTGCTGGCGATGACTCCTGCCGCGTGGTAGCGCGCCCGGTCCTGGGGATGCAGCCACAATGCCACGCCATTCAGCGCCCGAACGATGTCCGCCAGCCAGGAGCGCAGCGGTTCGCTTTCGGCCTCGACGCCAAACGTAACGTCCGGCGCTTCGCTGACCCAGGGAACGGAGAAGGCCATGCGCTGGCTGAGTTCCATGTTGAGGATAGGGATCATCGGGTGAAGGCCGCCTATCCAGGCGCCGCTGGCCCTGGCAGCCGAGAGCAACTCGACGCTTGACACGCCCGACGTGTGGACGACAGCACGCCCGGTCAAATCCTGGTCATGGGCCAGCGTCTGACAGACCTGGGCAATCACATCGTCGGGAACGGTCAGAAAGGTAAGCTGCGCGCTGAGTGCTGCTTCAGCAGGGGAAGCAGCCGTGCGCGTGTTGAGTTTTTCAGCGAGGTGTTGGGCAGACGCAGGTGAGCGGCTGTAAACGGCGCTGACCACGTAGCCGCGCCAGTGAAGCGTCTGTGACAGTGTAGAGCCTACCCGGCCTGCCCCAACAAACGCCAGAGTCGGACGTACCATCTTGGCCGAGCGCGCCTACACGCTGCATACACAAACGGTTTGCAACAATAGTAGGAATTATGCACATTTTTCAGGTTTCTTCAAGATGTTTGCTGATGACCTTTTTGACGCAATCCAGCATAGCTTCACCGACCTGGTCAGTTTGATGCCTCAGCTTTTCGTAAATCTCTACTTCAGCTTCGGCCAGACCAAATCGAGCCTTCTGATCGGCTTTAACGCAGTGTGCTTATAGGATTCGGGGTGCGCCCAATAGCAGGTATCGCACAACTCTGGAGACTTGGTTTCGTACCAGTTCGCGCAGTGTTCACATGACCAAGACCTGGCTCGATTGCATGACCCACAAAGCAGCCTGTAGTCTTGCAGATTTTTTCCGTACTGCCTGCATCGCCAGCTATTTCATAAGGAATGCGATGATCCACTGGCGCTTAACCAGTCGGTCTACGAGCGCATCCAGGCCGGGCGGCCCGCCTGACTATCCGAATCCGCAGGAGTTGGTCAGATGGTCTCTCAGTGAAGGTTGCATGCAGTCGAGAGAGGGGCTGCAACATGCGGATGTGATTGACCTTACCCCCTTCCAACCGGAGAGGAGAAACCGCATGATGCCCCTCTCTGCTTGCGGAGAGGGGCCGGGGGTGAGGTTCGGCTGGTTGCCACAGGCTGAGGACCGCTACACGCGAATCAGTTCCGTCCGCTGCAGCGCCCGGATGTCCGGGGCCGCCGCCGCGAACATCGCCACACGCACCTGCCGATCCAGTTCGCGGATCAGTTCGGAAACAGCTTCGCTGGATTGCGCCGCTGCCTTGAGCATCGGCCCGGCCAGCCCGCCGACACTCGCGCCGAGGGCGATGCACTTGGCGATGTCGATCCCGTCGCGCAGGCCGCCGCTGGCGATGATCGGCAGATGCGGCGCGGCCTTTCGCACGTACTGGATGCTGTCCGCCGTCGGAATGCCCCAATCGGCAAAGCAGGCCGCTACCCGCGCATGGAACGCTGTCGGCGCGCGGTGATATTCGACCTCGCTCCACGACGTACCGCCCGACCCGGCCACGTCAATCGCTGACACGCCCGCCTCGGCCAGCTGGCGTGCCGCCTGCTCGCTGAAGCCCCAGCCGACCTCTTTGGCGATGACCGGGACGCCCACCTGCTGGCACACGGTCTTGATCTTGGGCAGCAGGTCTTTCCAGTTGCCATCGCCTTCGGGTTGCACGGCCTCTTGCAGCGGGTTAAAGTGCAGGATCAGCGCGTCGGCCCCCACCATATCGACGGCGCGGCGCATCTGCTCGACGCCGTAGCCATAGTTAAGCTGCACAACGCCCACGTTCGCAAACAGCAAAATGTCCGGCGCAACGTCGCGCACGGCGTAGGTATGCACCAGTTCGGGGTGTTCGATAGCGGCGCGCTGCGAACCCAAGCCCATCGCTATGCCATGTTGCTGCGCGGCTTCGGCCAGATTGCGGTTGATCTGCCGGGCCATGTCCGTGCCGCCCGTCATCGAGGAGATCAGGATCGGCGTTTTAAGGCGCTTGCCGAACAACACGACGCTGGTGTCGATCTCGTTGATATCGAGCTCCGGTAGCGCCTGGTGCATAAAGCGATAATGTTCCAAGCCGGTAGTCAGGTGAGGGAATTGGACGTTCTCTTCCAGGTTGATGCGAATGTGGTCAACCTTGCGCCGTTCGGTGGGTTGTCCGTCCGCAACTTTCGCCATACAGGGGTGTTCCTTTGCTATGCAGCGTGATAGTACCCGTCGCAGCCAGAGGTGTCAACTAATCGCGCCCTGCACCCGCGCGGTGTATAATCTCGCCCGTTTACCTATGGCAGCATGATGGAGGTGGCCTTATGGCATCAACCGAAGAGCGCGTTAGGGATATCATTGTCGAACTGCTCGGCGTTGAACCCAGCCGCGTAGTGACCAACGCGCGTTTCCGTGAAGACCTGGAAGCAGATTCACTCGACCTGGTCGAGCTGATCATGGCGATTGAGGAAGAATTCGGCGGGGAAATTTCCGACGAGGAAGCTCAGAAGATCACGACGGTGGGTGAGGCGGTCAATTACATCGACACGCGGATGCAGCCGAGCAAGTAGACGCGCCAGACTTCGAGTTCTCGCACATAGACGGGCCGCCATGCGTTGATGCGATGCTGGCGGTCTGTTGATTCTGAGCAACGTTAAAGACGACCAGGCTGAGGTAGCTGCTGTTGACTCCTCTCGCCCGCATTGGCATCGACTATACGCCCGCTTACGAACAAGGCGGCGGCATCGGGCGCTACGTCCGTGAACTGGTTGCGGCCCTGGCATGGTGCGATCCGGAAACCGAGTACCGCCTCTTTGTCGCTGGCGCAGGCGCGAAACCCTTGCCGCCGCTGCCCGGCCCCAACTTTACCTGGGCAGCTTCGCGCCTTTCGCCCGTGTGGTTTGCCCGGCTCTGGCAGCGCGCCAGGCTGCCCCTGCCCGTCGAGTGGTGGGTTGGCAGCGTGGCCCTGTACCACGCCACCGATTTCGTCCTCCCGCCCACCTATCCCGGCACGCGCACTGTGCTGACCGTCCACGACCTGTCTTTCGTCCGCGCGCCGGAAGCGGCCAGCCCGGCCTTAAAGCGCTACCTGGATCGGGTTGTGCCGCGCTCCGTCCGCCGCGCCGATCACGTGCTGGCCGATTCGCAGGCCACGAAAGAGGACCTGATCGCATTGTACGGCGTTCAGCCGGACAAAGTCACGGTGCTGCTCAGTGGCGTTCATCCGCGCTTCCAGCCGGTGCGCGATCCGGCTTTGCTGGCGTCGGTACGGGCACGCTATGGCATTGGAGACGCGCCCTTTGTCCTGTCCGTCGGCACGGTACAGCCACGCAAAAACTACGAGCGATTGATGCAGGCCCTGGCGGCCTTGCCCGCTACACTGCGTGACATCCACCTGGTCATTGCCGGGGGGCGCGGCTGGCTGCAAGGGCCGATCCATGCAGCCGTCGATGCGCTTGGGCTGCAAGGGCGCGTGCATTTCATCGGCTTCGCCGAGGACGCCGACCTCCCGGCACTGTATAGCGCGGCCCGCTGCTTCGCCTTCCCGTCGCTCTACGAGGGCTTTGGCCTGCCCGTGCTGGAAGCAATGGCCTGCGCGACGCCCGTCGTCACCTCCAACGTCTCGTCGCTGGTCGAAGTGGCCGGGGATGCCGCGCTGCTGGTCGATCCGCTGTCCGTTCCCCAGATCAGCGCTGCCCTGGCACGCCTGCTGACCGACGACGCGCTGCGCCTGGAATTGGTTGAGCGCGGGTTACGTCAGGCCGCCCTGTTCACCTGGGGCAAAGCAGCCGCGCAGCTTCACGCGCTTTATGGGCAGTTGCTTGCCTGATATCTTGCCGTGCTCCGGTCAATCCATCACACCGTCAGCAGGCGGTAGTCCGGCAGCTCGCGCAGCACTTTTTCCGGCCCACATGGGCTGTACACGGCCAGGATTTGCATCGTATCTTTGCCAGTGTTGACGGTCTGGTGGTAGACCGAGGCAGGGATATGCACTAGGTCGCCCGCCTTTACGTGGAAGGTTTGCGGTTGACCGCCGTTTTCTTCCAGATCGGTTTCCACCATCTGTTCGCCTTCACCCGCGATGACGAACAGGATTTCCTCCGAGCCAGGATGGTTGTGGCGCAGGTGGCCCTGGCCTGGTCCCAGGTACACGTGGGCAACGGTCAGGTGTTCGGCGTTGGTCAGCGACGGTTCACACAGAAACTTCAGTTTGCCCCAGTTGAACGCGGCAAAGGGTTCTTCTTCAGGGCGCACCAGGCGCTTTCCGGGAATCATCGATTAACGCTCTCCTTTTGGCACAAAAATCTCGAATGGCGGCTGTCGCAGGATATTATAGAACTGAAAGTCTGCGAGCCATAAACTGGCTGTGCGCTATGCTATAATGATCGAACAACTTTCACCGCTTCGGAGCAATCATATGCCGGACAAACCAATTTTTATCTACAATACGGCTGGCGACTGGCAGGCCACCGCGATGGGCCAATATCTGTTCGACAGTCGCGGTGAATACATCGGGTTTCTGGAAGGCCAGGCGGTTTTCACCCGCGATGGCGAATGGGTCGGCGATCTGGCGAAGGATGGCCGCATCCTGCGCAAGCGCGCCGGGAAGCGACGCCCCATGCACCCCCACCCGCTGGCAAAGCCCGCCGTCAAGCCGTCCAACCTGCCAGCGCGCGCGCCGCTGCCCCCACAAAACGCCGAGATCAGCTATGACACGATTGACGTGCTTGAGGAAGACCCCGACGTATTCAAGCGCGTTTCCGAGCACAAAGAGGACATGGACTGAGTCTTGACCGTGCAGCCAACCCAGAACCAGCCAATCCATGAAATGCAGGGCAAAACGATGGCCGAGTCGCACGTGCGACTCAGCCAGTTCATGAGTCCCCAGCACGCCAACGCCCAGGGGAACGTTCACGGCGGCGAGATCATGAAGCTGGCCGACGAGGCGGGCGCGCTGGCAGCCATGCGCCACGCCCGTTCACACGTCGTTACGGTGGCAATGGATTCGATGACCTTCATGGAGCCGATCTACGTTGGCAATGTCGTCACACTGGAAGCCGAGGTTACTTACGTGGGCCGCACATCCATGGAGACGCGCGTCGTGGTCATTGCGGAGAACCCGCTGACCGGCGTGACGACGACCACCAACATTGCCTATCTGGTCTACGTAGCGCTGGACAGCCAGGGGCGTCCGCAGCCCGTGCCGCCGCTGATCGCCGCCAACGACGAGGAGCGCGCCCACATGCAAGAAGCCCGCGAGCGGCAGGAATATCGCAAATTGCAGCGCGCCCGCGAAAAGCAGCGCCGCCAGGCCCTCGACGTGGGTGCGCCGGGGAGTCCGCATGTCTGACCTTCTGCCCGACCTGGAAAGCCGCGTTCCCGAAGACTATCTGCCATCGGCGCTGCTGCGCATTCTGAACAAATCCGGCGCGCGCGCCGTGCTTTCCGCGCCTCCCCAGGACCTGGGCCTGGCGGAAAGTATGCCGTTCCCGTTCCTGGCGCTGGTCGGGCAGATGGAAATGCGGATCGCCCTCCTGCTCTCCGTCATTAACCCGGCAGTGGGCGGGGTACTGCTCATCGGGCCGCGCGGCACGGGCAAGACCACCGCTGTGCGCAGCCTGACGGGCATCTTGCCCGACATCGAGGTCAGCACCTGTCCCGAAGGCTGCCTGCCCGAAGATTTCGCACGCGAGGGAGCCGCCGGAGTCTGCCCGGAGTGCGCCGAAAAGCTGGCGAAAGGCATCCCGATTACACGCCTGGAACCGGTCAGGCTGATCGAACTGCCCCTCAACGCACGCCTCGAAGACGTGGTCGGTGGCATCAACGAGCGGATCGCCGTGCAGCAAAACCGTATCCGGCTGGAACGGGGTATTCTGGCGCGCGCCGATCAAAACCTGCTGTACATCGACGAAGTGAATCTCCTGGAAGACTCGATTGCCGACGCGATCCTGGATGCTTCGGCGGCGGGCAATTACACTGTGCGGCGCGGGGCGATGGTCGGCACCTACCGTTCGCGCTTCGTCCTGATCGGCTCCATGAACCCCGAGGAAGGCAACTTGCGTCCGCAGATCATGGATCGCTTCGGGCTGCGCGTGGCAGTGCGCGGCCTGATGGATTCGTCCGAACGCCTGGAGGTGTACAGGCGCGTTCGTGCCTACCGTACCAACAGCCGCGCCTTTCTGCGCGAGTGGGCCAGTGCCCTGGTCGAGGCACGCGAGGAAGTGAGCCTGGCCCGCGAACTGCTGCCAGAGGTGACGCTGACCGACGAGGCACTGGCCCTGGGCTTGCAGCTTATCCAGCGTCTGGATATTGACTCACACCGGGCCGAATACGCCATGTTCGAGGCGGCGCGCGCTTATGCTGCCGCCGATGGCCGCGGTAGGGCCGATGTGCGTGACATTCGGGCTGTCGCGCCGATGGCTTTGCGGCAGCGCCGCAGCGCCTTCATGGTCGAGTTCTTCCGGCAGCAGCAGCAGGAAGACGACGCCATCCGCGAGCAAATTGACGCCATCACAGCCGAGACACTGCTCGCTCCCTCTGCTAGTTCTGCCGGTTCTGCCAGCGGCACGCCAAACGTTCATGCTTCGTCCTAGCTGGCTGCGCTGGCCCTGGCTGTTGGGTGCAGTGCTGGCTTATTACCTGCCCTGGATCGTAAACCCGGCGGCGGCACTCACCTTCAATGCCTACGATCTGGCTGAGTGGGTGAGCCTGCCGCCTTCGGCGCGCGGCGGCTCAATCCCGCTGCTTGCACCTTTTCTTTTGCGCGGCGTGTTGGGGTTGCTGGCCTTGCTATTCGGCCTGCGCGCCGGGCAGCACACCGGCTGGCTGCGCGGGCTGTATGCCTTCCTGTCGCTGGGTCTGGCGCTCACGCTCATGCCACCGCTGGACTTCTTCCGGGGAACCTTTGACGATGCAAATTACCGCCAGCAGTTCGCCCTGGGCCTCGGCACGCTGATCGGGCTGGTCATCCTGGCCGGGCTGTCCCGGCAGCGGCTACCAAAGCCGCTTCTGCGCCGGGTCGAGGCAGGCATTGCGGGGCTGGCAATGGTGAGCGCGCTGGCCGGGGAAATCCTGGCCCAAAGTGTCGTCAGATTGTTCCATATTTCCGCGCCGCTGGGCGTGGGCGTTGTTGTCTTCGTTGCCTGCCTGGGCCTGGCGGGTCTTGCGGCGCTGCGTGGCGCGAACGATATAGCTTGAGGGTTGACGGACGTTTTTGCAATGAACTGTATAATTAAGACAGGTTGAATCGGGAAAGGTCAACGTCGTGCCACAACATACACTTTCGATACTGCTCATCGATGACGACGAACACGTTCAGAACATCTTCAAGATGGTCGCAGAGCACTTCAGCCTCTGGCTTCAAGCAGTCAAAGATGGTGAAAGCGCCCTCAATATCCTTGAACGGTACTCACCGGATGTGATTATTGTTGATCTGTACCTTTTCGGCGCAGATGGTTTCCAGATTCTGCGCCAGATTCGCGCGAGCGAACTTAACCCTGGCTGCCCGATTGTCGCCACAACCTCCTACGATAGTACAACTACGCTTGGCAATGTCCTTTTGGCGGGTTTTGACGCCTACCTGCCTAAGCCGTTCAGCGTTTTTGATCTGGCACCGTTCTTGAACCGCGTCATTTCAGGGTCGTTGCCCGCCGATAGTGTGGCGCCCGCGCTGATCTGGTAGGTGGCGAGTCCGCCTGGTCTGACATCCAGCGCGTGGGCAGTTGAAGCGCTCAACCGCTACTGGACATCGTTGTATGTCCAGTAGCGATTGACGAAGAAATTCCACAGCATGACGATGACGAGCGCCACCATAATCGCCAGGTTCGCGCCGATCTGGGCCTGAAGGTCGGAGGCCATGCTGCCGCCTGCCGCGCGCTTCACCAGGGCGGTCAGCGGTGTGGTGAGCACCGCCAGGACAATCTCCCGGATGACCAGCCCGAAGACATTGACGACAAAAAACTGCGCAAGCTGGACAATAATCGCCCGGGAACGGGATTCGGGATACGTCCAGTACCGGTTCCAGATGAAGTTGCTGCACACCGCCACCACAAAGCCGATCCCGGCGGCGAGCATGACCAGAGCGTTGTCGCCTTCTCGGACATGAAAGACGAAGTGCATCAGCAGATTGGTCAGGCCCAGGTCAATAGCCGCGCCAATAGTCCCAACCACTGCGAATTTCAGGAAGCGTTCCAGTTCCTTCGGCTTGCTGCCGCCGAAACGAATGCTGACACGCCGGATGATTCCATCCCGCTCCGGCGTTACGGATAAAGACTCGGACATTTTCACCTCAGTTGGGCTTTTGATAGCGCGTGTCCAGGTTGCCCAGAATCAACAAGCCGCCGATTAGACCAAGCATCGCACCAAGATGCAAGTAGATATTATTAACGTATAGTTTGTCGAACAGGCTGTGTACCGCCAGATGTGTCCACACGCCGAGCAGCCCCAGGGCCAGCCCACGCCCGAACCCCGATTGTTGTCTTAAGGTGCGCACCGTCAGCCAGAAGATAGTGATCCAGGCCGCGATGTAGGCGCTCAGGCCGACGATCCCGGTTTCGGCCAGCAGGTTCAGGTAGTAGTTATGGGCATGTCCGAGCGCCATCGGCCAGTTCATCAGCGCATAGCGGGGGTAGGCGACCTCGTAGTTGCCGAAGCCCACACCCAGCCAAGGCGAGTCGTTCGCCATCGAAAGGGCGGCCTGCCAGTGCGCAAAACGTTCCAGCACCGCGTAGTTGGCGTCGCTGATGACCTGTCCGCGCACGTCCGCAAACCCCGACAAATCCTGGGTAAAGTCGCTGAAGCGGGCCGCCAGCGACGCAGGCAGCACCCCCGCCGCCGCGCCCGCCGCGCCGCCGAACAGGCCGATTGCCACCAGCATGACGCCGATCCAGCGCCGCCGAGGGCCGAACAGCACGAGCACGAGCACCGCCGCGCCGAAGCCGATCCACGCCCCCCGGCTCCACGAGATCAGCAGCCCGATCCCGATGATGGCCGCCCCGCCAGCGTACAATGCCGCGCCTATCAGCGCGCCTCGAACCGACGTTCGCTGGCGGTAAGCCGTCCACGCCTCGGCTGCCGTGCCCAGAGCCGCACCAAGCGCCAGAGGGAACGTCAGGCCCATAAACGCGCCGAACGGGTTGGGCTGGCCGAAAGTGCCAAAGGCCCGGAAATAGCGGTAGTCGAGAATCCACAGGTGCGCCGCGCCCGATCCACCGAAGAACTGGTACAGCCCGATCACTCCCTGAATCACCGCCGAAAGGATCAGCGCCCCGACTATCCAGTGCAGGTTGTTGACCCCACCTCCTGATCCCTTCTCCGCAAGCAGCGAGGAGAAACCACGAAGCGAAGACTCCCCTCTCCACGCTGGCGGAGAGGGGTCGGGGGTGAGGCGGTGTGTGAAACCAGCGCGAAGCGGGGTAGGGGGTAAGGCGCACCCGACTATCAACGATACCACTACCCCGATCATTGCCAGCATCTCGATCCATTTCAGCAGTTCCGTCAGGGCGCTGCTCGGCGAGAGTGCCCCCCACAGGCTGAACGACGCGGCCAGCACAAACAGCCCCACCGGGACATACAGCGGCGTCCAGGGCAGGTCAAGCCTGCGCCGTGCCGCAATGGAACGCGCCAGCCAGATTCCGATCAGCGTCAGGAAGGCCAGTTGGCCGATGTCGAGCGGCCAATCGATCCGGCTTTCGGTCTCGATCAGGGCTTTAAGCGGCGCAACGGTCAGCGTCACGACCAGCGCCACCCGCACATCGATCAGGCTCAGTACGCCGAGCAGCCCGAGCAGCAGCGCCAGCGCCGACGCGCCAGGTGGCAGCAGCCCGATCAATACGCCTGCCAGCAGCCCGAGCAGCGCCCAGGCCACTGTCTGGCCCCGCCAGCGGGTGTCTTGTCCGTAACGAGCAATCGCTGTCAAACGCGGCCCTCGAAGTAGCGGATGGTGCGCTGCAAGCCCTCGTGCAGCGCCACGCGCGGCTCCCAACCAAGTAGCTTGCGGGCGCGCGTGATGTCGGGCTGGCGCGTCTGGGGATCGCCCTCAATGCGATCCTGTTTTTTGAAGATAATACCTGCCGGGTTGTCGGTCAGCATATTAACCACCTTAGCAAATTCCAGGATCGACATCTCATTGGGATTACCGATATTGACCGGGTTAGCTGCATCTTCCGAGGGTGGCAGCATCAACAGACGGAACAGCCCCTCGATCAGGTCGGCAACGTAGCAGAACGAGCGGGTTTGCGATCCGTCGCCATAGACGGTCAGCGGTTCCCGCCGTAGTGCCTGCCCGATGAAGTTCGGCACGACCCGGCCATCGTCCAGGCGCATCCGCTCGCCAAAGGTGTTGAAGATACGCACGATCCGCGTATCGACTTTGTGCGCCCGGTGGTAGGCCATCGTCAGGGCTTCGGCAAAGCGCTTGGCCTCGTCGTAAACGCCGCGCGGCCCGATGGTCACGACGTTGCCGGGATAATCCTCACGCTGAGGGTGCACGAGCGGATCGCCGTAAATCTCCGAAGTCGAGGCCAGCAGGAAACGAGCATTTTTATGCTTGGCGACGCCAAGCGCGTTGTGCGTGCCGAGCGCGCCCACCTTCAAGGTCTGGATCGGGTACTTGAGGTAGTCAATCGGGCTGGCCGGCGATGCAAAATGCAGCACGGCGTCGATTGGCCCATCCAGGAAGATGTAGTGCGTTACATCGTGCCGGATGAATCGGAAATCCGGACGGCCCGCCAGGTGAGCAATGTTGTCGGTGTTGCCCGTGATCAGGTTGTCCATTGCGATCACGGAATGACCTTCGGCCAGAAATCGGTCTGCCAGATGGGAACCCAGGAAACCTGCGCCCCCGGTAATCAGAATTCGCACCTTAACGCCTCACTGGGGAAACTTTTCACAGCGCAGGAGGTAAGTTTACCATGCTTTTTCAATGGAGCGCGTTCATCGTGAGACAAGCGCCTGCTGCCCGACCAGTGCAGCTATACCGTGATTGCGACCCATTCTGGGAAACTCAGTATGTCTATCGGTTCCCGCTCAGGGGTTTGTTGGGATCATTCTGGCTTAGAGAGCATGAGAATGTTCTCGCGGAGCCAGTATTTGTGAGATGTGCTTGGTTTAAGCTGCCAAAGGATTATTTCGGGTCTGACGTAGCCAATCCTTAGCCCTATTTCTTGGAGGATTGCTGCTGTCTGGACGTGAACCATTTTGAAGGCGTGGCTGTCGGACACCAGGAGCGCAATTTTTCCGCCTGGGCGCAAAACTGCGAAGCATTCTTGTAGTGCTAAGTGCATTCCGCCGAAGTATTCCCAAATGAGTTTGGTGTAGAGCTTTTCAAATCCACTAGTTGCTCCGTCTTCGGTGAGGCGTTCTTGAATGAGGTTTGTGATTGTACGGATGCTTTCAAGGTTGATGACGGTTTCTTTGTCCTTATCCTCTTTGAAAATGTTCGTTGTTGAGGCCCGTATCATTCTCCGTTTTATGATCCGAAATTCGTTGTGTGTTGTCGCGTAGCCGCGAAAGGTAAGTTCTAAGCGCGTGTGCTTTGTGTATTCATGGTCGCCGGGGTAGGGCGGCGAGGTCATCATGAGTGATACTGAATTGTGGTCAAAGTATTTGGAAAGATGGCGTGCGTCGCCGAGCTTGACGGTGGACGGTGTGGCTCGCTGCGCTTCGCTTATGTGTCTCAGGTCTTTAATCATACGGCTAAGTTTTTCGATGAAGATGTCCAGAACTGGCACGTCGTCACGTGGCTTCACTATGCCAAAACCAGGACCGTACCGCACGTTTGATATAGGGACGATGATTGATGTGAGGGCCAGGTTGAAGAGTTCCTGGATCGGGCCAGCAGGGATTATTGTCTTGATGGCATCGTCTATCATTAGGGCGCGGGCGAGTGGCTTGTCTGAGATGTATTTTTGCAGGAGCATTTCTGGCCGACGTGGTGTGACGTAAAGCTGATAGTCCTGCTTGCCATTGCTGCCTTGTGGGGCAAAGAGGGAAAGTTGTGCGGGTTGCGTGTCTTGTCCCCAGGTGTAGCTGTGAAAGGTTGCCTCAACCTGTCGTAATACCTCATCTCGGTAGTGGATTAGGGCTTTCGTATCTAGGTTCCAATTGAGTTTGGCTCTGGCCGCATCCACCAGGAAGTCGTTTGCATCTATGCCCTCCGATGGGATTTGATGCTGCTTACATGTTACAAGAGTAGTGCCCGTACCCATGAACGGGTCAAGCACTAAATCGGTCTGCCGTAGATTTTCTCTGCGTATCATGTATTCGGGAAACTCAGGTGAGTATCCCAAGACAAAGTTGTACCAGTTGTGGAAGGGGAAGTTGTTTGCAGAAGACGCTTTGCCATTGTGCGTGTCAATGATGGGTGGGGTAGTGTCATGTGTATGAAGTTCGTCGCATACGTCGCAGGGTCTTCCCGTCGGCGGGTGGAACGAGAACGGCATTTACTGTCCATGTCCTTTATTGTTGCCACTTTTATCGGACATTTTACAGTAAAAATTACAGATTGCCACTTTTCCCTCCTGCCCTTTTGGATTTCTGCCAGGATTGAATAGGTGGCTCTATTTTGACTTTGAGAGAGCGGGTAATAACGAGGCTGCCCTCCGGCGTTTCTTCAAAGACTGCGATGAACATGCCCTCTGGTATCATTTGGACAGCAAGCGGTATGATTTTTGTGTCTGAAATCTTATTTTTGATCGTCTGATATGCGCCTTCAATCTGTGCCCGATTGACACTATCGCCTGTGCTGAGGGCTTTGGCTTCTACAGGATAGAGGATACCCGGTTCTTCGGCGTCGCAAAAGTACAGACCATCAACTTCACCGGGTTGCCATTTTTTGGGGTGTTGCACTCTTTTTATCGTTCCTGGCGCGTCATTGAGAGCTTGTGAGAGTATGTCGCAGTAGTCCATTACAGAAAGCAGCGCGCCTTCGTCGTTGCCGAGGTAAGGTTTCACGCTCTCTGGGACAGTGTTCAGAACAGTAATTACATCTTCATCAGGTATTTCCTGCCAAATTATCCACGGGTCTCTGGCCTTTAGCTCAATCCGCACCAGTCTGCCTGCGTATCCTTCGCGGACTTTACGCTCTGGCATTCTGTCAAGGTCATAGCCTTGTTGTGAGATTGTGTCAGGGACGCGCTGCTCGATCGTGTTAGCCTTTCTCAGGAGATCAATAACGAAGTTGGAAATTGATGCTTGACTGTCTCTTTTTATTTGTAGTGCAGCCATAGCTTGGCGGATGTTTTCATATGTGAAGGGAATTTCGTCCGGTGGTACTGGTGAATTTTCCACTGCTTTATTGAAGATATATTCGAGGATTGGGTGTTTGTATGACCTGTAGCGCTTCCCATTGTGAATGTAGACCACGTGCGTTCATTCCGATTTGAGTAGGTCGTCCACGCTGATTTCAAGGCATCGAGCTAGCTTGTGTAGGTTGAGCAGCGATATGTTTCGTCTACCTGTCTCGATTTCGCTGTAATAAGACCGGCTGAAACCTGCTCTAGCTGCCATCTCTTCTTGCGTGAGGTGTCGTGCTATCCGAAGTTGCCGTAAACGTTCGCCAAATCGCCTTAAAACTTCGGTGTCATTGCTTGTTCTACGCATGGGGCGTAGTATGCAGACTGCCACTTAAATCGCAACCCGATTTAAGTGGCAGTTATCCGCCTTATCTTCGTTTCAGCACGTTGAGCACAATCTGAGGAGTTTAGATCCAAGTCGTTGGCAGGCCGGATCAGGGAGAGGAATTGCCAGCTTCGCCTGGACCGGGTTGCCGCTCTGTTATTTTATCTCCTGGGATAGAGCTGGGTGAGGGCACGGCCAAGAACCGCCAGTTTGTCAGCGGTTGTGGTGGGAATGGTAATAGTCGATTGTGCAGCCATGGCAACCGCTCCCGTAGGCGGTCTCACCCTAAAGGATAGCCCAATTCCTGTATCTTCTGAGTCAGGTTGCGCTTGGCGAGTGGGATCAGCCCGACGGGAAGATGTTCCATGACGACGTAGCCATCGGGCTTGATCTCATGCAGGCGGCGAAAAATGGTCGCAAAGTCCATCATCCCTGTGCCGATAACCGTCTCGGATATGTGGACGACGAACCGATCTTCGAGGTAGTAATCCTTCACGTGAACCGTAGCGATGTACTCCCCCACCATGTCAAACATTTCGTTAATCATCGGGGCCGGGTTGAAGGCCGTTGGCAGGTCGCCCACAAAGTTGCAGGGGTCAAGGTTGATTTTGAGCCGCTTCGACCCGGTGCGCTCGATCACGCGCCGGATACTGTGCGCTGAGTTGAGCGTCGTCGTCACGTGCGTTTCCAACACAATCGTGATGCCGTAGTCCTCGGCGGTTTGCAGGATTTCGTTCAGGCTCCTGACCAGCCGATCCTCGGTTTCGGGTTTGTAGTTGTCCGGGTGCGGCCACCAGTCGCCGTTCGGGTTCAGGCTGGTCGGACGCACGCCGGATTCTGTCACGCCCATCCGTGCGGCCAGTTTCACGATGTCGCGTGCGCCTTCGACCCCGGCCCGGCGCACATTCTCGTCCGGCGACACGATACACGGGTATGGCCCCCATAACTGCAAAAACGGCATATTCTGATCGGCAAAGACAGACTTGACTCTTTCCGCCGTCTGGTCGGAGATAGTGCTGGCGGGCACGGTCAGGTGCGCGCCGACACCGTGAAAACCGAGTTCGGCAGCCCAGCGAATCTTGTTATAGTTTACGTCGCTCAGGTCGCTCATGATGAGACCGAGGAGGCCGATTTTCATGCTTGCTCCATGTGTATTCCGGTATGGGTACGGCCCCATTGAGAGGAGCCGTGCCGAAGAAATTATATTTCATAAATTATAATCTACTCGCGGAGTTGTCGCAGATGCACGTTTTTGAGCTTTTCAAATTGGACGGCAAAACAGCACTCGTCACCGGCGCCCGGCGTGGAATCGGCAGAGCGATGGCAATCGCGCTGGCAGAGGCAGGCGCCGACATTATCGCCGTGAGCGCGTCGCAGGAAACGTCCGGAAGCACGCTTGAACGGGACGTGCTGGCGCTTGGTCGGAAGTTCAAAGCCTATGCCTGCGATTTTGCGGATCGCAGGGCACTGTATGCGTTTATCGCCCAGGTCAAAGCGGATTTCCCGGTGATTGACATCCTGGTGAACAATGCGGGAACCGTCCTTCGCAAACCCGCCGCCGAGTATCCCGACGAATATTGGGACAGAATCATCGAGATCAACCTGAACGCGCAGTTCATCCTGACCCGCGAGATCGGCAGGGACATGCTTGCCAGAGGATCGGGCAAGGTCATCTTCACGGCGTCGCTGCTGTCCTTCCAGGGTGGCATCTTTGTGCCCGCCTACGCCGCTGCCAAAGGCGGCATCGCCCAGATCACCAGAGCCTTCGCCAACGAATGGGCGTCGAAGGGTGTGCAGGTCAACGCCATCGCGCCAGGCTACGTCAATACCGACAACACCGAAGCGCTGCGCAACGACCCCCAGCGCAACGCATCGATCTTGGCACGTATCCCGGCGGGGCGGTGGGGCGAGAGCGATGATTTCAAGGGGGTGGTCGTGTTCCTGGCCTCTCGTGCCTCAGACTACGTCAACGGCGCTGTCATCACCGTTGACGGCGGCTGGATGGGCAGGTGAGCCGGACCGAGCAACGCCATTCTTGCTCAGTCTTAGCCCTCCGAGGCTTTTACAGCTCGGCTCATGCCCTACGCAGCCAGATACTTTCGGAACCAATCGACAGCGCGCTTCCAGGCGTCTTTGGCTGCATCCGGGTTATAGGCTTCGGCGCGTGTATCGTTAAAGAAGGCATGGCCTGCGTTGGGATAAATGACCAGTTGGTGCGGCATAGCGTATCGCTTCAAACCGTCGTCAAGCGCCTGGATGGTCGTGGTCACGCGGGTATCGCGCTCGCCGCAGACGTTCAGAATCGCAGCCTGGGTGTTGGCGAACGCTTCCGCCGGGGGCGAGCCGCCGCCGTAAAAGGCAACCACCGCGCCCACGTCGGCATTGTGCGCCGTCACGTGCAGCGCCAGCCCGCCACCCATACAGAAGCCGATCACGCCGATCTTTTTGGGAACCACATAACTCTGCGTTTTCAAATAAGTCACTGCTCCGTCGATCTCTTTCATGGCGCGCCCGCGATCCAGTTCCATCGCCGCTTTCTGGGCGTCGTTTGGCTCCCTGACGACCTTCCCGTGATACAGATCGGGCGCCAGCCCTACGAAACCAGCCTCCGCAAACCGCCGCACGATGTCCCGGATATGGTCGTTCAGCCCCCACCACTCCTGGATGACGACCACACCCGGCTGCGGATCGTCACCGTCGGGCCGCGCCAGATAGCCGTTCGCTTCGCTGCCGTTGCTCATGAAGATTACGTCTTGCCCATGCATTGTCAGGAACCTCCCTCGCTGAATGGCTGCCCTTAAAATAACACAGGACATCGCCCAGCGTGTACTTCAGCTTTGGAGATGGGCGTCGCCGGAAGCGGCGTTCTGCGCAGGAGAATGCCATCCGTCACGCCTATCTGGTGACTGACGTTACCGGACAGCAAATCGGAGCGGTTTTATGCTAAAGGCAGCAAAATGGTACGGAGGCCACGTATGCACGTATGAACGAATATGCAGTCTTTGCCGCAGTCCAGATCGCGCTGTTGATTGTCCTGTGCCTGGCGGTTTCGTGGCCCGCCATCAACGACTACCGGCTGGCGCGCCGCCGCCGACAGATACTGGTGCAGGCACAGGCAAAGCGGCAGCATAGGCGTTAGGAAGCGACTCTTTCCCTTATCACTTCAGGCGTAAAATCAGGTGGGTGTCGCGGGTGCGATCCGATTGGAACTGCCCGATCTGTGTGGCGCGTGACCACCCTCCACCCATGCTGCGACTCGTCGGGCGGCGGGTTCTGACAATAACCGGGTGGCAAATAACGGGCAGCCTGGGTGAGATAGTCGATACGCGAAAACCAGACGCTGGCCGGCTCCTGTCCGATCAGGTCCGTGACCGTGAAGACGCCGCCCTTCCGCTCGTAGGGCAGCGTCACCAGCGCGTGAAAGCTAAACGGCCCCCAGTGCAAGTGCACCCAGGCGCCGCTTACGTATCTCGCATACACCGCCACCAGCGCACTCGGGTCAAGCTGCATCACCAGGTAAAACTTGATATTGCCTTTAGCCCACCACCAGCCGCTGACGAAGTTCGCCACCCGTATCGCCAGGCTTTATCTCTCTCCTTGAAGTGAACGTCCTGTTTGTTCAGTCTGTACAGCCCATGACAGGAAAAGAGTGATGGCACTTTCTCGTACACGTTTGCGCGGACTGACCATTCAGCTTGTGACCTGGATTTTACTGCCAACACTGCTGGCGCTGGTCTTTGTCGCCTATGAGGGTATTACTCTTCATGAACGCGACATGCACGCTTTGGTTACGGAGCGCGATGGTCGTGCAGTGCGTGCAGCGACAGCCGGGTTAGCAGATCGCTTCGCGGAGCGACGGCTGATATTGCGGAGCATTGCCAACCGTGTTGCTGATGGTATTTCGATGCAACGTCTCTTGGCTGATGAGCCTGAACTGCGGCTGATTTTCGACGGTGGGCTTATTGTCACCGATCTTCGCGGAAACGTTTCGGACTTCTGGCAACCGGGAACAAGTTGGGCTTTCACACTGCGCACCACCTCAGCACCCTGGATTGTCCTGCATGAGAACGGAACTCCGTTGGTGATTGTGAATGCGCGCAGTACAGAGGGGAAGGTGACCTTGTTCGGAGGCATCTCACTGACCAGCCTCAACGTTCCCGCGACAATTGGCATTTTGCGCGACAACCCACAGACCCGTTACTATCTGATAGCCGACGATGGTCATTTGCTGGATAGTTCTACCGGAACGGCCGTTGGCACGACTATCAACGACATACCAACCTTAAAAGCAAGAGAGTCGTCCAGCCAGGACTGGATCACGGTCTCAAGTCAGGTCGAGGGCTTGAATTGGATATTGTTTGTCCAAGAACCCTGGATGGCAGTGATTACTCCTGGCCTGCAAATGTCTCTTGTCGCGCCGATGGCAACGGCTCCTGCGATCTTGCTGGCTGTTGTGATCTTGATATTTGGACTCACCCGCGTCGTGCTGCCGCTGCGCCGACTTGGGCTGGCAACCCAACGCCTGGTTTGGGGTGACTATGCCGTAATTCAGCACCCTGTAGGCGGCGTACAGGAAATTCAAGATTTGCAGACGACCTTAAACCACATGGCACGGCGGGTACAGCAAATGCAATCCGGGATGCACAGCTATGTCGGCGCAATGATCCGAGGGCAAGAAGAGGAGCGCAGACGGCTATCGCACGAGCTACATGACGTTACTCTACAATCGCTCATTGCACTTGGTCAGAAGCGGCAGATGGCACAACGTGCTCTTGAACGCGATCCAGCAAAAGCTGCTGACTATCTGGAACAACTTCGTCAAATGATTGACGAAACCATCGATGGGTTGCGTAAACTGATCCGCGATATGCGCCCCTCATACCTTGAAGATTTGGGGTTGACGCCTGCCCTGGAAATGCTCAGGACACAACTCACATCGCCAGAAACGGTTGTAACGTTTTCGGCTGATCCGAAGCCTCAGCGCCTATCTGCGAACCAGGAACTCAGCCTGTATCGTATCGCTCAAGAGGCGGTCACCAATGCCATTCGTCACGCCAACGCGAGTCGGATCGAGATCGGGCTGCGTTTTGAAGCAGGTGTTACCCTGTGGATTCAGGACAATGGGAAAGGATTCGCCATCCCCGAACGCCCTGATGTATATGCGCAGGCCGGGCATTTTGGCTTGATGGGCATGGTGGAACGTGCCGAGCAGATGGGGGCGCAATTACGTATTGATTCCAAACCGGGCGAAGGGGTGCGGATTGAAGTGCATTTACCCAATCGCTAACGAGTTATCTTACTCCGCTGCGATCCCTTTTATCCACCCCAACTCGACGGCCCGCATGACGGCTTCGGTGCGGCCTGATACTCCCAACTTTTCATAGATATTGGCGAGATGGCCTTGAACGGTGCGATCACTGATGGATAGCTCGAACCCGATGGCTTTATTGGTTAGCCCGCGCGCTGCCAGACGCAGGACATCATGTTCCCGCTCGGTCAGTTCAACAGGTGACACCGCCTGCGATCTTGTGGTGGAAGGCAGCGTACCCAGCACAGAACTGAAAGCCTGTTTGCCTTCATAAACTGCCCTGACCGCCTCGACAATTTCATCTGCCTCAGAGGATTTGAGCACATAGCCGTTGGCGCCTGATTCGAGCGCCGCTTTGACGTAGGGCAGATCATTGAAGGCCGTCAGGATGAGAATGCCGAAGGGTAATCCTTCGGCACGAAGACGCCGCGCAACATCAAGTCCACTACTCTCCGGCATCTGGATGTCCAAGACAACAACGTCGGGTTGGTATTCGAGGGCGAGATTAAAGGCTTGTCGGCCATTTTCGGCCTCGGCAAGCACCTCAATATCGCCTGCTTCGACCAGGAAATCCCGAATCCCACGCCGCACAACGCTGTGGTCGTCAGCCAATACCACCCGTATCGTCGTTGAACCCATCATGAGTTATTTGTCGCCGAACTGCGTCAGCAAGCTTTCCATTTCCTGAATTTCTGCCGTTTGATCCGTAATTATACGCTGCGCTAGTTGTTTGAGTTCTGGATGTTGGACGTGCGGTAGGAGTTGATTTGACATGCCGATTGCCATGCTGTGATGGTCGATCATAGCTTCGACCCAGGCAATTTCATATTCGGTACCCTCAAGTTTGCTAAGGCCAGCCGCCATGCCCATCATGAGTGGCATATCGTCAGGCATTTGAGCCATCATGTCGTGCATATCGGGTGTTGCCATCATGCCGCCCATGTGCATTCCACCCATCATGCCCATGCCTTGATTCTTGCCCATCATACTCATCATTTGAGACATTGGCATGGGGTTGTATTCAATTTGATACCAGGCTAACAACCAATCGCGCATCTGTTTGATTTCAGCGCTTTGAGCCGTGATAATGTTCTTGCACAAGGTTATAACCGACTCGGTTTTAGCCTTTTTCAGGCAATCGTTAGCCATATCAACTGCCATCTGATGATGATCCATCATCCCTTCGAGAAAACGCACTTCGGCACGTGCGCTGCGATCTGCTGGCGAAGCAGCAAAAATGGTAGTCCTGGTGAGCGTAACCAAAGACAGTACCAAAATCCAGAAGAAAATCCACTTACGTCTCATCCTCTTACCTCCTTCTACTGGGTGAAGTGAGGCAGATTATCTTCGGGCTGCTACGCTCTGAGTATAGGCCGTTTGGCGGGTTTTCCTTCGGCAGTAGTGAGCCTCACGTTGACAAGTGTGTTCCACACCGCTGCCGCAGACAGTCACGCCCACACGCACCCGCACCCCGGCTGTCCCATCGGCCACGCCATCTCCGTCGGCGGCCCCTGCTGTCAAATGCAGTCAAGGCGGTCCCGACAAGGCGCAAACGATGGAGGCCCTCGTCTTTTCTCGGACACAATCAGCATCCGCCAATTGCCAGGCACAGGTATGGCGCTTCCAACTGGATCGCAATTACGCCTACGTAGTGGACGTAAAGCGCCGCTCTGGGGACGGACAGTACAAGATGGAACTGCGCGATGCTAAAGGCGGCATCATCACCACGACGCAGAGCAGCATCGAGGGTCGGGGCATTCTGGTAGCCAAAACGGATGCCGGCAACTACTCACTGCTGATCGCACCGACAACTTCCAGCGGCGACTGGAATTACACGATCACGCTGTGGAAAGGGATGCCAAGTCTGTCGTTTGTGGAAGTGCAAAGCAGCCACAGCAGCGGTAGCTCGGAGCCGAATGTCACCACCTGGCGTTACACGATGACCGGGCCAGATACGTACCGGGTCGAGATCAAACGCACCGACGGCAATCTGGAGTATGACGTTTCTGTATTGGATGCTTCTCTCAAACCCATTGCGACGGCCAAAAGTGACGAAGGCGATGCGTCAGTTGAACTAAAAACAAGCGGCAAAGTGTACTACGTGATGGTCATGGCGAAGGATGGCACAAGCGGCTCGTACAACATCACGTTAGTACGCTGAACGACAATACCAGTCAATTCAGGTTTTCGACGATGCCCGCCGCGCCCTGGCCGCCGCCAATGCACATCGTCACCAGGCCGTAGCGGGCATTCCGCCGCTTCAATTCATTGATGATCTGCACGGTTAGCTTTGTCCCCGTGCAGCCCAGCGGGTGGCCGAGCGCAATCGCGCCGCCGTTGACGTTGACCTTTTGCGGGTCCATTTCCAGGATGCGGATGACGGCCAATGCCTGCGCCGCGAACGCCTCATTGAGTTCGATCAAGTCGATGTCGTCCAGCTTCATGCCGAGCCGATCCAGCAGTTTCGGCACGGCCTTGACCGGGCCGATGCCCATCACTTCGGGCCGGACACCCGCCGCACTGAAGCCGACGAAACGAGCCAGCGGCTTCAGGCCGAGTTTTTCGGCCATCGACAGTTCCATGACCAGCACTGCTGCCGCGCCATCACTGAGCGGCGAACTGTTGCCCGCCGTCACCGTGCCGCCCTCCTTGAAGACGGGCTTGAGCTTCGCCAGTCCTTCCAGTGTCGTGTCGCGGCGCAGGTGTTCATCCGTGTCAAAGGTGACTCTGACACGCTGCGGCCTGCCATCCTCACCGATCCGCACATCCTCGATCTCCACCGGAACGATCTCGCTCTTGAACTTGCCCGCGTCCTGGGCAGCAGCGGCTTTCTGGTGGCTCTCGTAAGCGAACCGATCCTGATCCTCGCGGCTGACGTTCCATTCCTCGGCCACGCGCTCGGCAGTCAGGCCCATGCCCATGTAGCTTTCCGGGTGATTCTCGACGATGTAGGGGTTCGGGCTGAAGCGGAAGCCCGTCATCGGCACCAGGCTCATCGACTCTGCGCCGCCCGCAATGACCACGTCCGCGCCGCCTGCGATGATCCGTTCGGCAGCGCTGGCGATGGTCTGCAAGCCGCTGGCACAGAAGCGGTTGACTGTCTGAGCAGACACGTCAACCGGCAGACCGGCCCGCAGCGCGATAATGCGGGCCATGTTCAAGCCCTGCGAGCCTTCCGGCATGGCGCAGCCAATGATCACGTCGTCAATCAGCGCCGGGTCAAGTTTACCCTCGGTCTGGCGCAGCACCTCCCGGATGACGGCGGCGGCCATTTCGTCGGCGCGTTCGTTCTGCGTCGTTCCCTTTTTGGCCTTGCCGACGGCAGTTCTCGTCGCCACCACAATCACCGCTTCACGTTTTCCGTTGTTCATCAGGTCGTCTCCTTCAATTCCTCAGCGGCTTGCCCACCGTCAGCATATACTGAATGCGTTCCAGCGTCTTCGGCTCCCCGGCCAGGCTCAGGAACGCCTCCCGTTCCAGGTCGAGGATGTACTGCTCGTCCACCCAGGCCGGCGCGGACAGATCGCCGCCGGTCAGCACATTCGCCAGCTTTGACGCAATTTTGGCGTCGTGTTCGCTGGCGTAACGGCCCTCTTGCAGCGTGAAGACGGCCATTTGCATGGCCGCTTTCACGTCGCGCCCCGCCGCGTAGATTTTCTGGCGTGGCATGGGCGTATAACCGCCCGCGATCAGGTCAAGCGCCGTCCGCTTGGCCTCGGCCAGCAGGTGCGCCTTGTTCATAACGATCCGGTCTGCGGGCAGCAGATAGCCCATGTCGCGGGCCTGCATGGCGCTGCCGCTGACCTTCGCCAGCGCGATCTGCTCAAAGACCTTTTGCAGCGGCGGCAGCGGATCGGCGTTCTGTACCTGCATCACCGGATTGACGATACGGCGCAGCAGTTCCTTACAGCCGCCCGAGGCCGGGATCAGCCCGACGCCCATCTCCACCAGCCCGATGTACAGTTCAGCATGGGCGACGGCGCGTGTGCCCGACATCGCAAATTCCGCGCCCCCGGCCAGCGCCATGCCGAACGGGGCAGTCACGACAGGCTTGGCATTGTAGCGGAACATCTGGCACACCTCCTGCGACAGCCGCAGCATCTGGTCAAGCTGTTCAAACAGGCCCGACTGCGCCGCCATTGCCACCATGAAGATGTTCGCGCCCGCCGAGAACTGCTCGCCCTGGTTGCCGATCACCAGGCCATCGAAGTCGCTATCGAGCCGTTCCAGCGCACGGCGGGCCATCTTCAAGATGTCCTCGTCGATGGAGTTCACCTTGCTGTGGAATTCCAGCAGGCCAATCCCGTCGCCCAGGTCGATCAGGCTGGCGCTGTCGTTGCGCTCGATCTCCTTGCCCACCGCCCGCAGATGGTTGAGGACGATGACATTCTTATCTTCTATGCGCGGCACGTAACGTTTCTGTTTCAGGTCGTAGTGGCCGGTCACGATGCCGTTGGCGTCGCGCTGGTAGAACGTCTCGATACCCCTGTCAAGCATCTCGTGAACCCAGGCCGCCACCTGGTAGCCATCGGCTTCCATGCGCGCCACACTCTCGCGCACGCCAATCGCGTCCCAGATTTCAAACGGCCCCAGTTCGTGGGCAAAGCCCCAACGGTTGGCGTTGTCCACCGAGACGATGTCGTCGGCGATCTCGCCCATGCGCCGCGAAGCGTAGGCCAGGTAAAAGGCGTGCAGATGCCACACATACTGCGCAGCGCGATCCGTCTCGCTAATCAGCGCCTTGATGCGCGCGCCGGTGTCCTCGATCTTGCGCACCTTGCCCACGCTCTCAAAGCGGACTTTCTGCGGCGGCACATAGTCGAGCGTTTTCAGGTCAAGCGGCCAGAATTCGCGCTGCCCGTCCTTTTCGACCTTCTTGTAAAAGCCCTGCCCGGTTTTGTCGCCCAGCCAGTTGTTTTTGAGCAAGAAGTCAAAAACGCGCGTTGTCCCCTCGTGGCAGAGGATTTCGCGGCTCTCGTCGTTGGGGATGGCCGGGTACAGGTTGCGGGCCACGTGGACGGCCACGTCGTTGCCCACGATGTCGTTCAGGCGAAACGTGCCCGACTTCGGGTGGCCGATCACCGGGCCAGTCAGGTTGTCCACTTCCTCGACGGTGTAACCGTGATCGATGGCGTAGGCGATAGCAAAATTGCCGACGATGCTGATGAAACGGTTGGCAATGAAGTTGGGCGTGTCCTTGCACAGCACCACGCCCTTGCCCAGAATCTTGGTGCCAAACTCAGTGATGGCGCTCACCACGTCGGGGGCGGTCTTGTCGCCAGGGATCACTTCTAGCAGGTTCAGGTGGCGCGGCGGGTTGAAGAAGTGCGTGCCCAGGAAATGTCGCGCAAAATCCTCACGCCGCCCGCTGGCAATGGCGTTGATGGATAGGCCAGAGGTGTTGGAGGACACAATCGCGCCGGGTTTGACCACCCCTTCCAGCTTCGCCATCAAGTTCTGTTTGACCTCAAGGTGCTCGACAATGACCTCGATCACCCAGTCGCAATCTTTTAGCAAATCCAGGTTGTCGTCCAGGTTGCCAATCGTGATCCGCTCCAGGTCGTCGGGGTGGAAGATGGCGGGGATGCGGGATTTTTGGAGTTTATTCAGGTTCTCGATGACCAACCCGTTACGCTTATTAAAGGGATCGCCGGGTTTCGTACCTTGCGCG
The DNA here is from genome assembly GCA_021325095.1 of Chloroflexota bacterium. Classification (GTDB taxonomy): domain Bacteria; phylum Chloroflexota; class Anaerolineae; order Aggregatilineales; family UBA2796; genus JAJPHV01. Next base: position 67,084 of record JAJPHV010000081.1, read on the forward strand.
GGGATGTCCAGCAGCACGACGGGCAGCCCGACTCCCGCCACCAGTGTGGCGATGCCGCCGCCCATCGTGCCCGAACCGATCACGCCGACCTTGCGAATGTTGTAGCTCATTAAGTGTTGCGCTCCTCTGGGGCCCTGGGCTAAAGCCACAGGGCTAAGATTACGAAGCCCCTGCGGGCTATTCAGCCCTCATCCCCCTTCCCCCGCAGGGGAAGGAAGCCCCTCGCCTGCGGGAGAGGGGTTGGGGGTGAGGGCCACCACTAGCCTCTTTTCGCCGGGCGTCGGCTCACGACAATTCTTTGCTGCTGTAATTGAGGATGCGCCGCGCAACGATCAGCAGGTTGATCTGGTCCGTACCTTCGTAGATCATGTTGATCTTGGAATCGCGCATCCACTTCTCCACCAGATATTCACGAGAATAGCCCATCGGCCCCAGCATCTCAACCGCTTTCTGGCAGACCAGCGTGACGGCGCGCCCTGCTTTGGTCTTCGCCATCGACGCCTCAAGGCTATTGTGCTGGCCGTGATCGAGCATCGAGGTGGCGCGCAGCGTCAGCAGCCAGGCCGCCTTCAACTGCGCTTCCATGTCGATCACGTCCCATTGGACAGCGGACATGGCGTGCTTGGGCTTACCATAGGGGATGTCGATCCCCTCTTTCTTGAGCGTTTCCTTGACGAATTCCAGCGCCGCACGGCCCACACCGATTGCCGAGGCAGCCACCATCGGGCGGGAGGCGTCGAAGGTCGCCATCGCGTTCTTGAAGGCGCCGCCGCCAGCCGTCTTTTGCTGGATGTTCGGATCGCCCAGTAGATGGTCGAAGGGCACGCGCGCATTGTCGAACACGACTGCTGCTGTGTCGCTGGCGCGGATGCCGTGCTTCTTCTCGACTTTCGTCACCTTGACGCCGGGCGTACCTGACTCGACCACGAAAGCCCGCATCCCGGCCCGCCCGGCGCTGCGATCCAGTGTCGCCCAGACGACGATCAACCCGTTCGACTCTTCGAGTGCGAGTTTGCCGCTGGTCATGAAGATTTTCTCACCGTTAAGAACCCATTCATTCGTGGTGGGGTCGAGTGTGGCCGTCATCTGGATGGCGGACGTATCCGAGCCTGCGCCTGGCTCGGTCATGCCCATCGCGCCCCACACTGGCTTGTCGCCCTCGGCAAAACGCTGTAAGAACTTGAGCCGCTGTTCCTTCGTCCCGGCGGCGTCGATGGCGTACCCGGCCAGCGCTGCCGAGGGCATACACAGGTAAATGCCCACGTCGCCCCACGATAACTGCTCGACGGTGTAGATCAGGCGCAGGTTAGCAATGCCCGGCCCTTCGCGTTTGGGTCTGTCCCCGCCATCACCACGCAGTCGTTCCAGTGCCCGGGCCTGTGTATCACGGGCCACCGGCCACATGGCGCTGATGAACGCTGTAGGCCGCTGGTGCTCGTTCTCGTCCATCTCGCGGGAAATGGGCCGCATGATATTTTCCGCCACTGCACGGAGCATCTGGCGTTCCTGTTCAATCCGCTCCGGTATGTCAAAACTGATCGCCATGTCTCGTTCCCTCTCGTCCCTGAGTCCAGCCGGACTTCCTGAATATCTGCTTACAAAATGCGCCGGGGCACACCCCGATGCGCTATAATGCGGGTATGAATAGCTTAAACGTGCGCCAGGAAACCCCGCTCGAAAAGGCGTTCAGCTTCACGCCCGACGATCTCGCCCAGAACCGCCAGGGCGATCTTTCCGCTGCCCAGGTGGATCGCTTGCGGCGCAGCGCCGGGCAAATTGCCCTGATCGTGCTGGCGATCATCGGCGCGTTGGGCATCCTGACCATCCTTTCGGCGCAGCCCTCCACCGACGAAGTGCCGCTGCTGCTGCTGTGCCTGATCGTTCCGGCGCTGTTCACGCTGGCTGTGTCTGTCGGCCTGACGGAGATAGCAATTTCGCCGCGTGTCGTCAGCAAGCGCAGCGGCCAGGTGCACCTGGCTTTCGGCCTGACGCCGCCTGTTCCGCCCCTCGAGGCCGAGCAGGCGCGCAAGGCGCGCCGCTTCCGTTTTGGCTGGATGGGTTCGTACTCGATGATCGTGGGCGACCAGGAGTTTGTCCTGACCCGCGAGCAGTACGAGTCGCTGCACCCCGGTCTGTACGCCAATGTGTACTTCGTGCCGACCATTCATAAGGTCGTGGCCGTCGAGGTCGTGGATGAAGATTTCGCCCGCGCCACACATCTGCGCAGGGCAACGGAACCCGCCGCGCCACAACCGCTCCTGCCCGACGACACCGAAGATACGCTCCGGGCCTGACGGGCGTAAGAACCTCACCCCCCAGCCCCCTCTCCACCCTGTAGACAGGGGGAGTTGACATTGGCTTGCAAGTCCCTCTCCACTTGGTGGAGAGGGATTTAGGGTGAGGTAAATCATCTTCATAAGCACCCTGCACACCAACGTTTAGACAATCGCCATGCCGTCGAAGGTGGTGAAGCCACGTGCGTTGCGCAGCCAGCGCTCCACCGGGTGCTCGCGGATGTAGCCGTGCCCACCTAAAATCTGCACAGCGCAATCGGTCACGAACATCACAGCCTTGTCGGCGTACTCGTTCGCCAGCGTTGACTCGGCGGTCAGGTCGGCGTCGGGTTGGGTATCAAGCTGCCAGGCCGCTTCCCAGGCCATCAAGCGGGCAGCGTCTACCTCGATTGCCATCTCGGCCAGCATGAAGGCGATGGACTGCTTCTGGGCAATCGGCCCGCCGAAGGCCACGCGCTCTTTGGCGTAGTTCCTGGCGTACTCGTAGGCACTGCGCGCCACGCCCACCGCCAGCGCCGCCAGCGCCACGCGGCTGTGGCTCAGGATGCGTTGATAGCGCGTGCCCTGTTCGCCGCCCAGTTTGCAGCCCGCGCCGACGCTGACGTTGCTCAGGTTGACAGTGTAGGTCGGCAGGGCGCGAATGCCCATCAACTTCTCGCGCTGGCCGATGTTTAAGCCTTCCGCGCCGCCCTCGACCAGGTAGCCGTCGGTCTGGCCCGTTTCCGTATCGCGGGCATAGACCAGCATCAGCCGGGCATCGGCGGCCAGCGGCACGTAGCACTTAGCACCGTTCAGGATATAGCGCCCGTCTTCACGCCTGGCCGTCGTCTTGACGCAGGTCGCATCGAAGGAAATGCCCGGCTCAAGCAGCGCGGCGGTGAAGGCAGGCGGAGTCGGCTCGGCCACGCGGGGCAGAATGTTTTGCTTCTGCTCCTCCGTGCCGCTCAACTGGACAGGCAGCGCCAGCAGGCCCGGCGTCATGAGCGCCATCGCCACCGACAGATCGCCGTAGGCCAGTTCTTCGGCAGCCAGGACGTTGGTCACGGCGCTGTATTCGCCAAAGCCGCCGTAAGCCTCCGGGATGCCAGCCGGCAGCACGCCGATCTCCCAACCTTTGCGAACCACATCGGCGGGCAGTTCGCTGGCTTCGTCGGCCTCGTGTGCGACCTTCCGCACGTCGTTGAGGGCGTACTTCGAGATCGCATCGACCAACATCTGTTGCTCTTCGGTGGGGGTAAACGACAGCATATTCACTCCAATCCCTCGAATAGTCGAGTCGTTAGCGCCTAGCCCGCGCGGTAGCAGTGCGCGCTGCAAGCGTTTCTTCTACGTCGCACATCGCAGCGCCGCCAGAAACGTGTCGGCCATGCGCGACGCGATCTGCTGGCCGGACAGCCGACCATCGGGCCGATACCACACACTGACCCAGTTGTTCGCGCCGAGCAACGCTTTGGTGAAGATGCCCACGTCCACCGGGCAAAACACGCCCGCCGCGATCCCCTGTTCGATCACCGTGCGGAAGCGGCGCTCGAACTCGTCGCGGCGGCGTAGGAAGGCATCGCGTCCTTCCACGTCCTCGCTCAAATCCAGCGCGGTGCGAATCTCAAAGACCATCGCCGCGCCGATGGCCTGCTGCGAGGTGACGCCGTTGACGTGGATTTCGATCATACAGCGCAGCGTATCGGCGGGCGGAAGCTTCTGCGCCAGCACGTCATCGATCTGCTTGAGGACAATATCCAGGCCCATGTTCAACACCGCCAGCAGCAGATCGCGCTTCCCAGCCGGGAAGTGGTGATACAGGCTGCCCGCCGTCAGGTTGAGGCGCTGCGCAATGTCGGCCATCGTCGCGCCCTGGTAGCCGCGCTCCTGGAAAACGGCAGCCGCAGCCAGCAAAATGTCGTCACGCTGGACGGTCTGATCGGCAGGTTTGCGGGCCAAAACACGCTCCCAACACAAGATTTAATTAAATATTCGTTTGATTACTGGCGATTATAGGAGGGTTTGAGGGGCATGTCAACAATGTTCAGAATTGCACAATCGTGCACTCATGTGATGAGTCGTGCCCGGCGTCAAAGCGCCAGGCTGAATCAACACAACATGAGCCATCCGGAGAAGCCGCCTGGCTGGCCTGGGAAGCACGCGATTGGAAAAAGCCAAAAATGTGCGGCTAAAGGGGTTGGGCAGTCCGGCTGAAGCGCATCGGGCCAGGGTTTGACGGCCCGCCAGTCATCCCGTTTGTGCGCCAGCGTTGTGGCTGTTTGCCGCTCAGACTGGTTTAAGCGCTGTGATGCAACGCCGGCCTGACAAGCCCGCAGGAAAAGTAACACGCCCGACTCAAACAGGTCGGGCGGTTCCATTGTTCCGGGCATTTGCGGTCTTCAAGTTACGATCTTCCTGCTCTACGGCACAAGGTCTGATTGGTTTCGGACAAGCGCCGCTTGAAACCAGGTTTCACTGTCAGCGTTTTGCCAACACCACCATTTTGATCGTCGTCATATCTTCGACGGCAAAGCGTGGGCCTTCGCGCCCGATGCCGCTCTCCTTGTTGCCCCCATATGGCATGTGATCGACGCGAAAGGCCGGCACATCGTTGACTATGACGCCACCCACGTTGAGCCGCTCGACGGCGCGCAGCGCTTTGTTCAGGTCGTTGGTGTAAACCCCGGCTTGCAGGCCAAACTGCGAGTCGTCCACCATATCGAGCGCCTTATCAAAGTCGTCAAAGGGAATAAGGCTGACCAGCGGGCCGAACACCTCGTCGCACACGACCTTCATTTCCGGCTGCACGTTGTCCAGTACCGTCGGCGCATAGACTCCGCCAGTTCGCTGCCCACCGACCAGCACTTTTGCGCCATGCGCAACGGCTTCGTTGACCCATTCCTCGACGCGGATGGCTTCTTTTTCGGTGATGAGCGGCCCGACGTCCGTATCTTCCTCAAGTGGATCACCAACTTTCAACTTCTTCACCGCGTCCACAAAGCGATTCCGGAAGGTGTCATAAATGTCCCGATGAACGTAAATGCGCTGCACACTGATGCACACCTGCCCGCTGTTGGAGAAGGCGCCGACCACGCAGGCCGGGATGGCCTGATCGAGATCGGCATCGCGGTCAAGGATGGTGGCGCTGTTGTTGCCCAGTTCCATCGTCACCTTTTTCAGCCCGGCGTTCTTGATGATGGCCCGGCCCACCGATGGACTGCCCGTGAAGCTGACTTTGGAGACTCGCGGGTCTTGCGTCAGCCACGTGCCGACGGTGGAACCGCCACCCGTCACCAGATTGATCGCGCCGGAGGGCAGCCCCGCCTCGATCAACATTTCGACCAGTTTGACCGCCGTCAGGGGCGTGGCCGTAGCCGGCTTCAGCACCACCGTGCAGCCCGCCGCAATGGCCGGGGCGACCTTGTGCGCGACCAGGTTGAGCGGGAAGTTGAACGGTGAAATGGCAGCCACCACGCCAATCGGCGCACGCACGTAGAAGCCAATCCGGTTCACGCCGCCGGTTGCGGCGTCCATCGGGATCGTTTCACCATGAATGCGCTTGGCTTCTTCGGCAGCGAAGGTGAACGTTTCCTGGGCGCGGCGCACTTCGCCTAGCGAGAATTTGTAGGCTTTGCCCGCTTCCGCCGCGATAGTCTTTGCCATGTCTCGTTCCGCCGCTTTGAGGAGTTCGGCGGTGCGGCGCAGGATTTCGGAGCGCTTGAAGGCGGGCATCTTCGCCATAATTGGCCCGGCTTCGACTGCCGCGCTCACAGCCGCTTCGACATCAGCTTGCGTCGCTATCGGCACTGTGCCGAGAGATTTCCCGTCATACGGATTTGTGACAGCCTCCTTCGCGCCATCACTGGCATCGACCCAGCGACCCCCAATATACATCTTGTAGTCCATAAGTCTTTTCTCTCCTTACTGTGGCAAGTTCTCTGATTGTGCCGCAAGCCGTTCAGATCAACAATCAAGTCAGGTGATCGCGGGGAGGTTGGTGAAGTGTCGGAAACGGACAGGACGCACTCAGAATATCTGTACCTGACGACCACAGGCTGGAAGTCCGGCAAGCCGCACGAGATCGAAATCTGGTACGTTGCGCATGGAGGGCGCTACTACATTGTCTCGGAACACCGGGAGCATTCGCACTGGGTGCAAAACATCGCACACCATCCATCGGTGACGTTCCGAGTCGAAGGAGAGACCTTCAAAGGCCGCGGACGTGCTGTCGATCCGGCTCAGGAGCCGGAATTGGCCGCCGCCGTTGCTGCGCTGATGGACGCCAAATACGATTGGAGTGACGGATTGATCGTGGAGTTAACGCCCGGCTGAAAGAATCGAGAAGCCGGGGCAGCGTGCCCCGGCCCTGGCGTGGATCATGGGAGACGAGCCAGACTCACCGCATTTCGGCCAGGCGGTCTTCCACCTTCTTGCGCAGATCGGCGAGTTCCCGTTCCAGGCGGCGAATGGCCGGGTGGGTCGCATCGTGGCTGTCACGGAAACGTTCATTGATGGCATCTTCGATGCTGCCGCGTATCTTCTCGCCGCTCTCTGGGGCAAACAGTAGCGCCAGAACAGCACCAATTACCAGGCCCAGCATGATGAAGAGGGCCGCGTTGCTCATTTGCTCGCGCCTCGCTTGCTCTTCCGCTTCTCGGCTGTAGTAGGTACGGTCGCTCATCACGGCATCCTCCTTATATCTACCCTTCATTCTAGCAGGATGTTGGCCCTCGATAAGCAACTCTCACCAAGTCTTTAGCAGATGTCGAGCCTGATCCGCCTGTTCAGCACCGGATCAGGCCGGTTGGCGGCTGGTGATCCAGATATTTTCTGTCCGGCCATCGCTCAACCGAAGCAGGTGCTGTTTCTGGCGCTGTGCTTCCTCAGGCGTCAGCCAGAAACTCAGCGCTCGCTTCTTTCGGGCAGCCAGCTTGGAGAGCGCTGCGATGACGTGCGTGCAGCCCATGCCCCCGTGCTGCGCCCACTGGCACGTGCAGCGCGCGCTGATCGTGCCGTCGCGCCCGAACTTTATAGTGACGACGCGGCTCAGGTACGGGTTCGTGCCGCTGTTCACGATCATCACATACGGATCATCCGGCTCAAGGGGATCCATGATCCGCACCATCAGTTTTTTGCTGCGAGCCTGGAGGTCTTTGATCTTCTTGGGTCGCATGTGTCCCTCAATTCGACGAACGACTTACACTACATCGAGTTAGTGGATAGTATGATTGCAGTTTGGGGTAATACATCGTTTAGCCTGTCACGCCTCTCATAAATATTATAGCACATCTGTTCCAGATGACAAGGGAAAACGCCGGAGACGAGCGGTTTTAACGCGGTTTTTATGATCCGGATCAAGGCAACGACACCTAACCGTCTGGTGTAGGCCCGCTGCCGTTCTTGACCGGATCAATGTACTAAGCCAGGGTGAGAAATCGTCGTTGGCTGATGGGCAGCTTTTCGCTACACTTGGCGGTGTAAAGAGCAAGCCATCCTGCTTCGAGGTTCCTTTATGCCGCCCGTTCAGGCCAACCAGGTTGACCAGATTGAGATTCGCCCCGTATCACGTCCGGTTGACGCCGAAATCCGCGTGCCTGGTTCCAAGAGCATCACCAACCGCGCTCTGCTGATGGCCGCGCTGGCCGATGGCACGTCCACACTGGAAAATGCGCTGTTCAGTGAGGACAGCCATTGGTGCGCGGGCTGCCTGACCCGCCTGGGAATCGAGATCGAGGCCGACCAGGAGGCTGCACGCTTTACGGTGAAGGGCCAGGGGGGGCATTTCCCGGCAAAGACCGCCGATCTGTTTGTCGGCAATTCGGGGACGACGGCGCGTTTCCTGACGGCGGCGGCCACGCTCGGACACGGGGATTACCACTTTGACGGCGTGCCGCGTATGCGCCAGCGGCCCATCGGCAACCTGCTGCAAGCGCTGCGCGGACTGGGTGCGCGCTTCACCAGCGATGGTGACTGTTTCCCGCTGACCGTCCACGCCGACGGGCTGCGCGGCGGCGAAACGGAACTGGACGCCAGCGAAAGCAGCCAGCTCCTTTCGGCCATCTTGCAGGCGGCGCCCTACGCCGCCAACGACGTGATCATCAACGTGATTGGGACGGTGGTGTCTCGGCCCTACATCGATATCAGCCTGCGCATGATGGCCCAGTTTGGAATACTGGCTGATAAGGGTAATTATCGGAAGTATACTATCCGTGCCGGGCAGAAGTACAGGGCACAGCGCTACGTGATCGAGCCGGATGCCTCCAACGCCACGTACTTCTTTGCTGCTGCCGCGCTGACGGGCGGACGGGTGCGCGTGCCTCACCTCTCGCCGGACGCGCTGCAAGGCGACACGCATTTCGTCGATATATTGGAGCAGATGGGCTGTTCGGTCACGCGCGCGGCGGAGTACATTGAGGTGCACGGGCCAGGCCAACTGGACGGCGGCGACTTCAACATGAACGCCATTTCCGATACCGCGCAAACGCTGGCAGCCATTGCGCCGTTTGCCCGACAGCCGGTCACGATCCGCGACGTGGAGCACATGCGCTACAAGGAAACGGATCGCATCAGGGCTATCGTCGCCGAACTGCGCAAACTGGGCGCTCGTGTCGAAGAGTTCCCCGACGGCGTGCGCATCGAGCCGTCCGCGCTGCATGGCGCGGCGGTAGACACCTACGACGATCACCGCATGGCGATGGCTTTTTCGGTCATTGGGCTGGTCGTGCCCGGTATCCGCATCAATAATCCGGGCTGCACTGCCAAGACGTTCCCGGACTTTTTCACACGCTTTGAGACCTTATACACTTGACAACCGGCCCTTGAGACTCGGTGTACCTGATGAACCGCCTCTTCCACACCCTGCGTGGCATCGTCGATAGGCCCCGCTCCGCGCCCGAAAACACAGACGATGCACTGTCGCTTTCCAACTTCGACAGCCGGATCGAGGTGCTGTGCTCGTATGCCGAACGTTCGGCGGCCTACGAGGACGACCTGGCTGCCAATTACGACGAGGTGGTCGAGCAGCTTACGCGGTTGCAGGGGTTGATGGAGGCAGCACTCGATGCCGGGGAGGATCGGGACGCGCTCGAATACCTGCGCCTGGCGGTACGCATTCGCCCCCAGCGCGACCTGCTGGATCGGGAACTGCGCGCCTTTCACAGCGTCGCCGCCGAGTTGATTGCGCGGGTCAACACGCTGATGGAGTATCTGGACGAAGCTCGCCAGTATGCGGAGAATGCCACGCTCAGTCCGGCGGCAACGTTCTTCCTGGATGCCACCTTGAACCGCCTGACGCGCTATTTCATCATGTTGGAACGGGTGACGCGCGCCCGTCATCGCGCCCTGCCGGAGCGGCTGGCGCAACAGATCATGGATGTGGTCGATGACCGGCAGCTTGACCTGGAACTGGCAACATACATTCTCAGCCGCCGCCGTGCGCTCAGTTCCGGGCGCTCGACCAGGTAGTAGCGACTTGTGATCACTCTCCCCGGTAAACCGGGGAGCTTCTCAGGCTACGCTCGCCCCGACGGGCCACGTTAACGCCTGACCGCCCGATCCGGGCGGACTGAAGCGAATC